>NZ_JBPFSF010000013.1:0-128058 GCF_051106045.1 Paenarthrobacter sp. FR1
CACCCAGCAGCACACAAAAGCACCACCGAAACCGGCAATTCGAAGGGAGTCGGTCGCCATTCCTTCCGCATCAGCGGCGGCGACTCAGATAACTTTACACGCGCCCCACCCCCGCACCAAATCCAACCCAACACCACCCAAAAACCCCGCAAACACAAGCCAAACAACCCCACCACACCCCAAAACCAACCCAAAAACACCCCAACAACCAGCAGTGAAGCCCATCACACCACCCAAACCACCGCCGTCGAACACCCACCACCCACCCCAAAGTGAGAGAGCGTCGCCCGAAAACGGCAATTAGGTGAGAGAGCGTCGCCCGAAAACGGCAACTACGTGAGAGAGCGTCGAAGCCGCCGACACACGCCACAAGCGCTTAAACGCAGAAAGGGCCGGCAACCATAACGGTTGCCGGCCCTTTCAGAGCTGGATTGCCAGTGAACCTAGGCCGAAACCTCGATGGTGGCCAGGTTCTTCTTGCCCCGCCGAAGGAGCAGGTAGCGGCCGTGAAGCAGTTCGTCCTGCGCAATGACGGCGTCGGGGTCGGACACCTTGGTGTTGTTCACGTAGGCGCCACCCTCTCCCACGGTCCTCCGTGCAGCCGACTTGCTATCGGACAGGCCGGAGGCAACCAACAGATCAATGATTCCCAGCCCTTCCGCACTAATCGTCGCCGAAGGGAGTTCCGCGGTGGCGGCTTCGAGGGTTCGCTCATCCAGGACGGTGAGGTCGCCGTTGCCGAAAAGCGCAGCCGAAGCGGCGATGACCTTCTCTGTGGCGTCGACACCGTGGACCAGGGAAGTGACTTCGAAGGCGAGCTTCTTCTGGCCTTCACGGGCAAACGGACGCTCCGCCACAGCCTGCCCGAGAGCCTCAATCTCCGCACGCGAAAGGAACGTGAATACCTTGAGGCGATCCACGACATCGGCATCGGCCGTGTTGAGCCAGAACTGGTAGAACGTGTACGGGCTGCACATTTCCGGGTCCAGCCAGATGGCGTTGCCCTCGCTCTTGCCGAACTTGGTGCCATCGGAGTTGGTAATGAGCGGCGTACCCATGGCGTGCACGCTCTTGCCCTCCACCTTGCGAATAAGTTCGGTGCCACTGGTGAGGTTGCCCCACTGGTCCGAGCCACCGGTCTGGAGCGCGCAACCGTAATCCCGGAAGAGCTGGAGGTAGTCCATGCCCTGCAGGATCTGGTAGCTGAACTCGGTGTAGCTAATGCCTTCGTCCGAGCTGAGGCGAGACGCCACGGCATCCTTGCGGAGCATGGTGCCCACACGGAAGTGCTTGCCGATCTCGCGCAGGAAGTCGATGGCGCTCAGCGGGGCGGTCCAGTCCAGGTTGTTGACCATTCGGGCGGAGTTCTCGCCCTCGAAACTGAGGAAGCGGCGCACCTGGCCCTGAAGGTAGCCAACCCACTCCGCGACGGTGTCCTTAGTGTTCAAGGTGCGTTCCGCCGTCGGACGCGGGTCACCGATCAGCCCGGTGGAACCGCCCACCAAACCCAGCGGCTTGTGGCCGGCCAGCTGAAGGCGGCGCATCACCAGAAGCTGTACGAGGTTGCCCAAGTGCAGCGACGGCGCCGTGGGGTCGAAGCCACAGTAATACGTGATCGGGTCCCCTGCGAGCAGCTTTTCCAGTTCCGTTTCATCGGTGGAAACGTGGACAAGGCCGCGCCATTTGAGCTCCTGCCAGATGTTGGCAAAGGCGGGATCGTTGTGCTGGGACTCGAGGTTGTTTACGTGTGACACGAGATCTAAGTTAGCAGGATTGCAGTGCCCGTTTTTCCTAGCGCTCGATGCCGGCGGGTACCGGCGCGGCAGCGATGAGGCGCAAACGCTGCGTGGCTCGTGTCATGGCAACGTAAAGGTCGCCCACCTTGCCGTGCTCGTGGTTCAGCATGGCAGCAGGTTCCAGGACCACAACGCCGTCGAATTCCAGGCCCTTGGCTTCCTTGGGGCTGATCACCACGATGTCCTGCTCGTAGCTGCCGGCGCCGGAACCGATACGGCGTCCGTAGACTTCCCGGAGCGCGGCTGTGGCCTGCGGCAGCAAGGGGCCGTCGGCAATCACGGCCAGCAGGCCGCCGTCGATCGCTTCCACTTCCTCCGGCAGGACCTCCACCAGACGCTGCACAATACCGCCTGCCTCAACGTGGTCCACTACGGGTGACCACTTGCCCTCGCGTACAGCCTTGGGGGCGGAAACAACCAGGCCGGCGCGGTTGGCCATACGGACTGCCGCTTCGGCGATCTGCGACGGCGTGCGGTAGTTGACCGTGAGTTCTTCGAGCGTCCAGCGGTCACCGAACGACGGCGCCAGCGCGCTTTGCCACGAATTGGCACCCGCTGCTGCGCTCGTCTGGGCGATGTCACCGACGATGGTGAAGGACTTCAACGGGCAGCGCCGCACCAAAAGGCGCCACTGCATGGGCGACAATTCCTGGGCTTCGTCAACCACGATGTGGCCGAAGGCCCACGAGCGGTCGCTCGTGGCGCGCTCGGCAGCGGTGAGCCGTCCCTCGCGTTCCTGGTTTTGTTCAGCGAGCTCCTCAGCCGTCACCAGGACATCGACGCCCATGGCTTCCATGTTGGCAAGGGTTTGCTTGGCATTGGCGAGGTCGCGGGCGCGATCTGCTTCCTGCTGCGCCAGTCCCCTGCCGGCCGCGGGATCGAGCTCGCCCAACAGCTCGGCGGCCTCATCCAGCAACGGAACGTCAGCCTCCGTCCATGGCGCGTCGACGGGCCGCTGCAGCAGCGCGCGCTGTGCGGCCGTGAGGTGGGGCGTGCAGGCTTCAAGGATGGCGGGCTTGCTGAACAGCTCGGAGATCAATTTCTCCGGCGTCATCGGCATCCAGCAGAGGTTCAGGGCGATACGGACATCCCGGGCAGACCGGACGTCCTCGGCAAGGTAAGCACGATCGGCGTTGTTGCCGATATTCGATTCCTCCACAAGGTCCGTCAACTGCTCGGTGAGCTCACGCAGCAGAATCTTGACGAAGGTGAGCCGCGCTTCGTTATGCGGCTTGCCGGTGGCGCGGGCTTTTTCCCGGGCACGACGAACCTGCCGGACAGTCAGCGTCAGCTTCCGCGAGTCGACTTCGAGGATGCGGTCCTCGGCAGGCGTGCGCTGTCGGTTGGCCACGGCATTGGCCACCACGGCGGCCATGTCCAGCTTGCCCTTGAGGGCAGCGACATCCGCGTTGTCCTCGGGGATGGCGTTGATACCAGGCATGAGGCGACCCAGGCTGGCCATGACCACGCCCGTTTCACCCAGCGACGGCAGAACCCGTTCGATGTAGTGCATGAAGGACGACGACGGCCCAACCAATAGGACGCCGGCGCTCTTGAGCCGATCCCGGTGCGTGTACAGCAGGTAGGCCGCGCGGTGCAGGGCGACGGCAGTCTTGCCCGTGCCGGGACCACCCTGGACCACGAGCGCGCCCGAGATGGAGGAGCGGATGATCCGGTCCTGCTCCGACTGGATGGTACCCACGATGTCCGACATGCGGCCCGTGCGCTTGGAGTTCAAGGCCGCCAGCAGGGCGCCTTCCCCCTGGAGGGAGTCGTTGTCCGCGAGCATCCCGGCGTCCAGGACGTCATCTTCAATCGCTTTGACCTCGCGCCCCTGCAGGATGAGGTGGCGACGGCGGCGCACACCTTGGCGATCGAAGGCGGTGGCCTGATAGAAGTGGCCGGCTTCGGGCGCACGCCAGTCGACCATGAGTCGTTGGAGATCGGCGGTCGAGAGGCCGATGCGACCTATGTACTGGGCCTCACCCGAATCCAGGTCGAGCCGACCGAAGACCAAGCGGTCGTCGACGGCGTCGAGCTGGGCCAAGCGGTCTTCGTACAGTGCCGCGAACGCGTCACGTTCGGAAACGTTCTGCATGGTTCCCACCGCGCCGGCCTTGCGCACTTGCGCCAGCTGGGCGCGCTTTTCTGCGCGCAGCTCATCGAGCCGGGCGTACAGCCCGGCAACGTATTCCTGCTCGTGGACCAAATCAGCGTCGTGCATCGAACCGTAACCCCTATCGCAAAAGACAGACCGTCCATTCTACAGCGATTTTGGTAAACGTGGGGGGTACAGGTCATACGGCGGACTGCGTCACATAAAGTTCTTCGTGCCGCAGTGCAAAGTCACCCCGCTGCGGGCCGATTTCGGGGCCTGGCCGCTTTGTACCTGGACACGGTGGGATCGTCCTCGATCCAAAAGCGCCACGGATACTCGGTGGTTCCTCCCGGGCCAGCCACCCCAACCCGTGGCCCGCTGGCCACCGCCGCTGCCGGAGTCGCAGGCAACAACAAATTGAAAGGTTCTGCGAGCGCGTCACGGCCGGTGTCCGCCGTCGTCAGTCCAAGTGCGGACGCAAGCCTGGCAGGCCCGCTGGCCAGGTCCCTATGTGCCTTGGAGGCCGGCCTGCGGACGGCAGCGAGACCTTCACCCTCCACAATCTCGCCGGCTCGGAGGAGTAAAGCCGAGGGGGCGCCGTCACGGCCGCAAACGATGTTGGCGCAATAGTGCATCCCGTAGGTGAAGTACACGTACAGAAATCCCGGCGGTCCGAACATCGGAGCATTCCGTGCTGTGAGACCCCCGAAGGTATGCGAACCGGGATCGGGGTACTCGGAATCGCGCGGGCCCATGTAGGCCTCCACTTCCGTGAGCCTCACCGAGACCGGACCGGCTTCCGAGTAATGAGTCAGTACAGCGCCCAGGATCAGCGGAGCTATGACACGGGCGTCGCCCTCAAGGAACTTCCGCACTTCCTTCGGGTCACTGACAGCGTTTTCCGTGGACGAACTCATGCCCAGACCCTAGCAAAGGACGAGGGGACGGCCATGTCCGATTTCCGCTAGCAACCGTGCGGGGCGGCTGGCAGGATGAAGCCATGGACTTCTGGCAGCGCTACAGGGCGATCGACGCCCGCGACACACGGTTCGACGGCCAGTTCTTCACAGCCGTCAGCTCCACCGGGATCTATTGCAGGCCGTCGTGTCCCGCCCGGACTCCAAAAGCTGAAAACGTCACATTCTATGAAACCTCTGCGGCTGCGCACGAAGCAGGTTACCGGGCCTGCAAGCGGTGCCTTCCCGAGGCTGTCCCCGGAACTCCGGCGTGGAACATCCGCTCGGACATCGCCGGCCGCGCCATGCGATTGATCAACGACGGCGTCATCACCCGTGAGGGCGTCGACGGCCTGGCGCAACGGCTGGGCTACTCCGCGCGGCAACTAAACCGCATCCTCAGCAACGAGCTCGGTGCCGGTCCCCTCTCGCTGGCCCGGGCAAGCAGGGCGCAGACGGCCAGGACCCTGTTGGTTTCAACGAACATGCTGCTGGCAGATGTAGCATTCGCTTCCGGGTTCAACAGCGTGCGCCAATTCAACGACACCATTGGTGAGGTCTTTGCGATGACCCCGACGGCGTTGCGCGCCACCGGGGCGAAGTCCGGCCCGCACAGGGGCACCGGGGTTTCGGGGGCGGCGCCTGCCGCTCTGACACTTAACTTGCCCTACAGGGAACCGTTTGATCCGGGAATCTTCGACTTCCTGGCAGTTCGGGCGGTTCCGGGCATCGAGGCGGCAAGTACCTCGGCGGATGGAACCAGGACGTATGCCCGCACGCTGCACCTGCCGCGGGGCAGCGCGTCCTTCTCTGTCGCGTTCAACCCTTCAGCTCCGGGCAAACCGTTGCAGTTGACGGCCACCGCCGTTGACCTCCATGACCTCCCGGCACTGTTGAGCCGAGTCCGGAGACTATTCGATTTGGACGCGGACCCTCAGTCCATAGATGACGCATTGGCCACGGACCCCCGGCTAAAAGGCAGCGTCACAGCGACCCCCGGAATTCGGGTTCCAGGTGCCGTGGACCCCCAGGAATTGCTGATCAGGGCAATAATCGGGCAGCAGATCACCGTCGGCGCTGCTCGTACTGCCCTCACCCGGTTGTCGGCTGCCGGCTCTCCCGCCGCTGTGGCCACTCCCGGTTTGGAACGACTGTTTCCGACGGCGGCAGAACTCGCCGAGCACGGCCGTGCCCTGCTCCGGGGACCCCAGCGCCGCATTGACTCCGTCGTGGCCGCAGCCGAGGCCGTGGCCACCGGGGCGCTCGACTTCGGTTACGGTGACGATCTGGGGAGCCTGGAAAAGAAGCTTTTGCCGTTGCCGGGCGTGGGACCGTGGACGGTTGGGTATGTCGGCATGCGTGTGCTGGGTGCCCCTGACGTTTTCCTGGCCAACGATGCCGCGGTGCGGAACGGCTTGAAGGTGCTGCCCGCAGTAGCAGGACTCAGTGGCGATTTCCGTGAGCTCAGCCCTTGGCGCTCCTACGCCACCATGCACCTGTGGCGTGCAGCGGCAAAGCCCAAAACCCCGTAATTAGCCGACCCTCTTCCACATCCCAACACCATTCTGCCGACCCTCTTCCACATCCCAACGCCATTCTGCCGACCCTCTTCCACATCCCAACGCCATTCTGCCGACCCTCTTCCACATCCCAACGCAAGCACTTGACTGGGGCATGGACGTGCAATGTGAGAGAGGGATCGCGTCAAGTGGTGGTGATGTGAGAGAGCGTCTCCAAAAAGCCGACGGGAAGTGAGAGAGCGTCAGAGGATTAGCGGGCGGCGGGCTGGGCGGCCGGCCAAGGCAAGAGCTCGGGCAGTTCGACGCCGTCGGCGGCCGCAGTTGCCCGCAGGCTGCCAAGGCTCGGTTCGCGGCCCGCCAGCCAAGCTGCGATGTCCGTCAGCATTCCCGTAATGGCTATCGACGTCCCACCATTGCCGATACTCAGCTGCGGAAGGCCTGTTGGCTGCAGGACCAGTTTGTACGTCTCGGGCACACGCGCAGCCAGGAAGCCAATGAGGTGCTCGCAGAACGGCCGGCTCCACGTCTCCGGCCCGTAACCCAGGCGCAGGTCCGATGCATGGATGGTGAGTTCGCGCCACAGAGCCAGCCCGCCGTCGAAGACTGTTCCGTCCCGATAGGCGATCCGGGCCTGCCAGTCGTCCTCACCCAGGGCGTCAAATGCGGACATGGCGGAAGCCAGCGCAGCGGTGACGGACTCCGTGTGCTGCGCGCGGCTGTGGCCCGCAGCAAGCTCGATTGCCTTCGTGCGTCCCTCCATGCCGCCGTCGTACAGTTCGATGGTTTCGCCGCGGCGGGCATATTCGAGCTGCCGTGCCATCGCGTCGGCAATGCCCCTGGTATGGGCAAGAACGTGTCCGCGGGTCCAACCGGGAAGTTCCGAGGGTTCGGCTACGGACGCGTCGTCCATTTTGGCAAGGAGTCGGGTGACGGTGTCGGCGGCTTTGTGAAGCTCTGCGGGCAACGTCTCTGGAGTGATCCGGGTCATATCGCCATGCTAACGCAGAGTTAAACGAAGAGCGGGACGGCACCTTCAGGTACCGTCCCGCTCCCGGCGGACAAGCGTTAAGACGCGTAAGTGCGCGCTGCGTCCAGTTCCGCTTCCAGAGCCGTCAGCTGGCGTTCGACGGCGGCCGGCGCCGTTCCGCCCTGCGAGTTGCGGCTGTTGAGCGAACCTTCCGTACTCAGAACACTGCGGACCTCCGGAGTCAGGTGCTCCGAGATGGCTGCGTACTCCTCGTCCGTCAGGTCCCACAGTTCCACGCCCCGGCCTTCGGCCTGCTTGACCGCGGCACCGGAGAGCTCATGCGCCTCGCGGAACGGGACGCCCTGGCGGACCAGCCATTCGGCGATGTCCGTCGCCAGCGCAAAGCCCTGGGGTGCCAGTGATTCCATTCGCTCTGTGTTGAACGTGAGCGTGGCGATCATGCCGGACACGGCCGGGAGCAGCAACTCCAAGGTGTCGGCGGCGTCGAAGACCGGCTCCTTGTCTTCCTGCAGATCGCGGTTGTACGCGAGCGGCAGGCCCTTGAGCGTGGCGAGGAGGCCCGTCAGGTTGCCAATGAGGCGTCCGGCCTTGCCGCGAGCAAGCTCAGCAACATCCGGGTTCTTCTTCTGCGGCATGATCGAGGACCCCGTGGAGTACGAATCATGCAGCGTGACGAAGGAGAACTCCTTGGTGGCCCAGAAAATGACTTCCTCGGAAATCCGGGACAGGTCAACGCCAATCATGGAGCAAACCCAGGCGAACTCGGCAAAGACATCACGTGAAGCAGTGCCGTCGATCGAGTTGTGCACGGCCGAGAAGAAACCGAGGTCCGCGGCAACAGCCTCAGGATCCAGCCCAAGGGACGAACCAGCCAAGGCACCGGAACCATATGGCGAAACACCGGCGCGCTTGTCCCAGTCCTGGAGCCGCTGCACATCGCGCAGCAAAGCCCAGGCATGGGCCAGCAGGTGGTGGCTCAGGAGAACCGGCTGGGCATGCTGCAAGTGGGTACGGCCAGGCATGGCGACACCATGGTGTGCCTTTGCCTGCTCAACGAGGGCATCGATGGTGGCAAGGACGCCCTGGGCGATGATCCGGGCGTGGTCCCGCAGGAACATGCGGCCAAGGGTGGCCACTTGGTCGTTGCGTGAACGGCCGGCGCGGAGCTTGCCGCCCAACTGGGTCCCGGCACGCTCAATCAGTCCGCGTTCCAGTGACCCGTGCACGTCCTCGTCGCTCTCGGCCGGAAGGTAGGCGCCGCTCGCGACGTCTTCGTCCAACTGCGTGAGGGCGGCGAGCATGCCTTCGAGCTCGGCGTCGTCCAACAGTCCGGCCTTGGCCAGCACGCGGGCGTGGGCCTTGGAACCGGCGATGTCGTAACGTGCAAGCCGCCAGTCAAAGTGGGTGGACTTGCTCAGTGCGGCCAGTGCATCCGCGGGGCCGCCGGCGAACCGGCCGCCCCACAGTGCACCCTCATTTGTCCCTGAACGCTCCCCAACCTCGCTACGCTCGGCCGGGGACCCCTGCGTCCCGGGGCCCTGCTGCGGCGTCACTCGCCTGCGACGCGGAGGTCGCGGCCGGAGGCTACCTTCGAGGACATGCCCCACAGCTCGATGAAGCCGCGCGCCATGGACTGGTCGAAGGTGTCGCCGGTGTCATAGGTTGCGAGGTCGAAGTCGTAGAGCGAGGTCTCGGAACGACGACCGTTGACGACTGCCTGGCCGCCGTGGAGGACCATGCGGATGTCGCCGGAGACATACTTCTGGGTGTCCTCGATGAAGGCGTCCAAGGAGCGCTTGAGCGGGGAGAACCACTGTCCGTCGTACACGAGTTCTGCCCAGCGCTGGCCGACGGTGGCCTTGAAGCGGGCCTGCTCGCGCTCAATGGTGATGTCCTCGAGGTGCTTGTGTGCGGTGATCAGCGCCATGGCACCCGGGGCTTCGTAGATTTCGCGGGACTTGATGCCCACAAGGCGGTCCTCGACGACGTCGATGCGGCCAACGCCCTGCGCACCTGCACGGCGGTTGAGTTCCTGGATGGCCTGCAGCGGGGTGACCTTGACGCCGTCGATGGCTACAGGCACGCCGGCCTGGAAGGAAATGGTGACCTCATCCGGTGCCGGCGGGAATTCCGGGGTGGCGGTGTAGTCGTAAATGTCCTTTGTGGGAGCGTTCCAAATGTCCTCGAGGTAACCGGTTTCGACGGCGCGTCCCCAGACGTTCTGGTCGATCGAGTACGGGTTCTTCTTGGTGGTCTCGATCGGCAGTCCCTTTTCCTCAGCGAAGGCGATGGCCTTGTCGCGGGTCAGGGCGAGGTCGCGAACCGGCGCAATGCACTTCAGGTCCGGGCCGAGGGTCTGGATGCCAACTTCAAAACGGACCTGGTCGTTGCCCTTGCCGGTGCAGCCGTGGGCAACGGTGGTGGCGCCGAATTCCCGGGCAGCCTTCACCAGGTGCTTGACGATGACCGGACGCGAGATGGCCGAAACCAGCGGGTAGTGGCCCTGGTAGAGGGCGTTCGCCTTCAGGGTGGGCATGGCGTACTCGTTGGCGAACTCGTCGCGGGCGTCGGCTACGTAGGCCTCGACGGCGCCGCAACCGAGAGCGCGCTGGCGGATGGTCTCCAGGGACTCGCCGCCCTGTCCAACGTCGACGGCCACAGCGATGACCTCGGCGCCGGTGGCTTCACCGATCCAGCCGATGGCTACGGACGTATCAAGGCCACCGGAGTAGGCCAGAACAATGCGCTCAGTCACGAGAGTGCTCCTTTGTTGTTGCTTGGTTCATTCGAATCAAATGCTGTGTGAATCAGTGCTGTGTAAAGCAGTTAGTTGCCGGGGCCGGCTTCCTCGGCCATCCGCAGGAATCTGGCCGCTAGCTCTGCCCCTCCATCGGGATCCCGTGCGACCAGCAGCAAAGTATCGTCGCCTGCGATCGTACCCAATACCGACGGCATCACGGAGTGGTCAACGGCCAGTGCCAGGAAGTTCGCTGCCCCCGGCGGGGTGCGGAGCACCACGATGTTGCCCGATGCCTCCGCTGTTACCAGGAGTTCGCCGCAGAGCCGGGTCAGCCGCGCGTCGAGAATTTCCTGGGTGACCCCGCTCTTGGCGTTGCGGTCGCCGCCCTCCCCCGGCACGGCATAGACCAATGCTCCATCCTTGCCGCGGACGCGCACCGCGCCCAGTTCCACGAGGTCGCGGGACAGGGTGGCCTGGGTGACCTGCACGCCGTCGTCCGCAAGCAGGGCTGCAAGCTCTGCCTGCGAACGCACGGACTCACCCGTCAGGATCGCAGTGATGCGGGCCTGTCGGGCGGTCTTGGTGGCCGGGCTTGCGCCCGGCACGGACGGGTTGGCGGACACTAGAACGTGCTCTCCCCAGTGCTCTCGAGGGCAGAGGTGCCTTCGACGGGAGAAAGGCCCTCAACGAACGCAAGCCCGGAGCGGTGCATCAGCCAGGCCATGAGGGCCTTCTGGGCGTGGAGCCGGTTCTCTGCCTCATCCCAGACGATGGACTGCGGTCCGTCAATGACGCCGGCCGAAATCTCGTAACCGCGGTATGCCGGGAGGCAGTGGAGGACGACGGCGTCCGGCGCGGCCTGCGCCATGGCAGCCTCGTCCACGGAGTAGTCGCGGAACAGTTGCAGGCGTGCTTCCTTCTCCGCTTCCTGGCCCATGGACACCCAGGTGTCCGTTGCCACGACATCTGCACCCTTGAGTGCCTCCGCGGCGTCGCTGGTGATCAGGACGGAACCGCCGGTCTCCGCAGCGCGTTCTTCTGCGGCCGCCACGATTTCCGGTGCCGGGAGGTAGCCTTCGGGACCGGAGATGCGGACGTGCATTCCGGCGGTAACGCCTGCCAGCAGGTAGGAGTTGGCCATGTTGTTCGCAGCATCGCCCAAGTACGCCATGCTCAATCCTGCGAGTTCCCCCTTGTGCTCCTTGACTGCCAGAAGATCGGCAAGGAGTTGGCAGGGGTGGTAATCGTCGCACAGGGCATTGATGACGGGGACCTTCGAATTCTCCGCCATGGCCACCAGCCCCGAGTGGGCACCAGTCCGCCACACAATGGTGGACACCATGCGTTCCAGGACCTTCGCGGTGTCCTCGACGGATTCCTTGTGGCCGATCTGCGCTTCACCAGGGTTGATGATGAGGGCGTTACCGCCCATGTCGGCAACCCCGGTAGCGAAGGAAACACGCGTTCTGGTGGAGGTCTTGTCGAAGATCACGGCGACCGTCTTGCGGCCGTTGCCATCCGCAGCGTAGGGCTGCACGCTGTACGGTGCTGCCTTCATCCGGACGGCGAGTTCCAAGACCTCGGCCTGCTCGGCCGGGCTGAGATCCGTGTCCTTCAGGAAGTGACGGGTGGTGGAAGTGCTCACTATGCGTCCTTAGGGGTCTGGGCGGTAGCCGTGGCGATCAGGGAAGGCAAGGCGGCAAGGAATCGATCCGCTTGCTCGATGGTCAGGATCAGCGGGGGCGCCAAACGGATGGTCCGGGGTCCGGGGCTATTGATGATGAAGCCGGCATCCAGTGCCGCAGTCACCATGGCCGGCGCAATGTCGGCGTTCAGGTCGAAGCCGATCAGCAGGCCTTCGCCGCGGACTTCGGTGACATCCTCGACTACGGCCAGACCCTCGCGCAGGTGCGCTCCGACAGCGAGCACATTCTGCAGGACACCCTGGCTTTCGATCGCGTGCAGTGTGGCCAGCGCGGCAGCCGTGGCCACCGGGTTCCCACCGAAAGTGGTGCCGTGCTGCCCGGCGGTGAGCAGGGCCGACGTCGTACTTCCGAAAGTGACCAAGGCACCTACCGGGAAGCCGCCACCGAGACCCTTGGCGAGCGTGACGGCGTCGGGAACGATGCCCGCGTCCTCGCTGGCGAGCCATTTGCCGGTTCGGCCGATGCCGGTCTGGACCTCGTCCAGGATCAGCAGCGCGCCAGCGGCGCTGGTGGCCTCACGGGCCGCTTGCAGGTATTCGGGGCTGAGGGGCCGGACGCCTGCTTCGCCCTGGATCGGTTCCATGAAAACGGCCGCTGTGGAATCGTCGACGGCGGCACGCAAGGCTTCGATGTCGCCAAACGGTATGTGAACAACACCACCGGGCAGTGGCTCGAAAGGAGCGCGGTACGCCTCTTTGGCCGTGAGCGCCAAGGCACCCATGGTGCGGCCGTGGAAGGCGCCTTCGAGGGCGATGATCTTGGTGCGCCTGCCGTCGGCGTTGTTCCGCCGCGCGAGCTTGAAGGCGGCCTCGTTCGCTTCCGTGCCGGAGTTCGCGAAGAACACTTTGGACCCGGCCGGCGCCTTGCTCAGGGCCAGCAGCTTTTCGGCCAGGGCAATCTGCGTCGGGCTGGTGAAGAAGTTGGAGACATGCCCCAGCGTGGCCAACTGGCTGGCGATCACGGACGTGACGAATGGGTGGGCATGGCCCAACGCATTCACGGCGATACCGCCCAGGAGGTCCAGGTATTCCTTGCCGTCGGCGTCCCACACGAGGCAACCGGCGCCACGGACAAGAACACGCTGCGGGGTACCGAAGACACCCATGAGCGACGACGAGTACCGGGCAAGCCAGTCCGCGCCTGAGCTCTGGGAAACGAGCGTGGTCGCTGCAGCCTCCGCAGCGATGGGGGCCCCGCCCGCTTCGCGGTGCCCGACCACACCCGGCCCCCCATCGCTGCTGCGGCTTTCGGCGGTATGGCTCAGTTCCGTGCTCATGCGTTCACTTCCTCGTCGGGTACTACCTGGGTGCCGATGCCCGCCGTCGTGAAGGTTTCCAGCAGCATGGAGTGCGGCAGGCGGCCGTCCACGATGTGTGCGCGTTCCACGCCTTCATCGATGGCCTTCAGGCACGCGGCCATCTTGGGGATCATGCCGGACTCGAGGCGGGGCAGCATGTCACGGAGTTCGGAGGCCGTCAGGGAGGAGATCAGCGAGGATTTGTCCGGCCAGTTGGCGTAGAGGCCTTCGACGTCGGTCAAGATGACCAGCTTGGTGGCACCCAAGGCTGAGGCTACCGCGGCTGCGGCGGTGTCCGCGTTGACGTTGAGGACCTGGCCTGTGGTCTGGAAACCGTTGCCCTCCTCAGTGATCTCCGGCGCGACCGTAGAAATCACGGGGATGCGGCCGGCGTCGAGGATGTCCTTGATACCGGCGGGATCCACGCCTACGACTTCGCCCACCAGGCCGAGGTCGACTTCCTCGCCGTCCACCACAGTGCCGGTCCGGACGGCGCGCAGCAGGCCACCGTCTTCGCCGGACATTCCCACCGCGTACGGTCCGTGGGAGTTGATGAGGCCAACGAGTTCGCGTCCTACCTGGCCCGTGAGGACCATGCGGACAACGTCCATGGCTTCGGGGGTGGTGACACGGAGGCCGCCCTTGAACTCGGACTCGATGCCGAGGCGGCCCAGCATGGAATTGATCTGGGGGCCGCCGCCATGCACCACTACCGGGTGGATGCCCACGTGGTGGAGGAACACGATGTCTTCGGCAAAGGCACGCCGAAGGTCATCGTTGACCATGGCGTTTCCGCCGTACTTGATCACCATGGTGGTGCCGGCGAAACGCTGGATCCATGGAAGGGCCTCGATCAGTGTTCCGGCTTTGCCCTGGGCGTCAATCATCGACGTCGTCTCGCGGGTGTGCGCAGTCATCGTCATTCCGCTCAGCTCGAGTAGGCGCTGTTCTCATGCACGTAGTCGTGCGTGAGGTCATTGGTCCAAATAGTTGCCTCGGCGTCGCCGGCCTGGAGATCAATCTCCACGAGCACTTCGCGCGGTTCGAGGTCCACCAGGTTGCGGTCGTCGCCGATCGCACCGTTGCGGCAGATCTGCACACCGTTCATGGCGACGTTGAGCTGATCCGCTTCGAAAACGGCGTCCGTGGTTCCCACAGCAGAAAGGACACGGCCCCAGTTGGGATCTTTGCCAAAGATGGCCGCCTTGAAAAGGTTGGAGCGGGCCACGGAGCGGCTGACGGTTTCAGCGTCACGTTCACTGGCGGCGTTGAAGGTACGGATGGCGATGTCGTGGCTGGCACCTTCGGCGTCACCGATCAGCTTGCGGGCAAGCTCGGCGCAGACGGCGGTTACCGCTTCGCTGAGTTGCTCTGCCGACGGCAGGGCCTCGGAAGCACCTGAAGCGAGCAGCACTACGGTGTCGTTCGTGGACATGCAGCCGTCCGAATCTGCACGGTCGAACGTGACCCGTGTGGCATCGCGGAGCACTACGTCGAGCTCGTTCGCAGGTACTTCAGCGTCGGTGGTCAGCACCACCAGCATGGTGGCCAGGCCTGGAGCCAGCATCCCCGCACCCTTGGCGATACCGCCCACTGTGAACGGCTTGCCTTCTGCATCCTTGCCCGTGAAGACAGCTTCCTTGGACACGCTGTCCGTGGTCATGATTGCGGTGGCAGCCGCGGAGCCGCCGTCCTGGGACAGCTCACGGAACGCGGCTTCGACGCCCGGGAGGATCTTGTCCATGGGCAGCTGCTCACCGATGAGGCCGGTGGAACAGACCACGACGTCGGAAGCTGAGACGCCCAGCACCTCGGCCACTTTCTCGGCGGTTGCGTGGGTGTTCTGGAAACCCTGCGGTCCGGTGCAGGCGTTGGCGCCGCCGGAGTTCAGGACCACGGCGTCCACGCGGCCGTCGCTGACAACTTGGCGGGACCAGTGAACAGGGGCAGCTGCCACCCGGTTGGAGGTGAAAACCGCGGCGGCCGCCTTGGACGGACCATCGTTGACGACGAGGGCCAGATCCGGTTTGCCTGAGGCTTTGATGCCTGCTGTGATGCCGGCGGCCCGGAATCCCTTGGGTGCGGTAATGGTCACGGGGCTACTCCCTGCAGGTTCAGGCCGGCTGTTTCGTCCAGGCCGAGGGCAATATTCATGGACTGCACGGCTCCGCCGGCTGTCCCCTTGGTGAGGTTGTCGATGGCGCAGGTGACGATGACACGGCCGGTGTGCTGGTCGAATGCCAACTGCATGACGGCGTGGTTGGAGCCCTGCACCGATTTGGTGGTGGGCCACTGGCCTTCGGGAAGAAGGTGAACGAACGGTTCGTCGTCGTAGGCATCTACCCAGGCTTGGCGAAGCTCGGCTTCGGTGACACTGCGTCCGGCCTGCGGCCGCACTTTCGCTGTAGCCGTAGTGAGAATTCCCCGGCTCATCGGCACCAGCGTAGGCGTGAACGAGACGGTCACCGGCTCTCCGGCTGCGTTGGACAGTCCCTGTTCGATTTCCGGCGTGTGGCGATGTCCGCCACCCACGCCGTAGGGGCTCATGGAGCCCATGACTTCAGCGCCGATGAGGTTGATCTTGGCCGCCTTACCGGCACCGGAGGTACCTGAGGCAGAGACAATAACGACGTCGTCCGGCAGGAGGAGATTATTGGCGAACCCTGGCGTCAAGGCGAGCAGGGCCGACGTCGGGTAGCAGCCGGGCACGGCGATGCGGGTGGCACCTTTGAGCGCCTCGCGCTGGCCGGGCAGTTCCGGGAGCCCGTAGGGCCACGTGCCCGCATGGGCCGAGCCGTAGAACTTTTCCCACGCTGAGGCGTCCTGCAAGCGGTGGTCGGCACCGGCGTCGATGACTACAGTGCCTTCCGGCAACTGGGCGGCGATTTCGGCGGACGCGCCGTGCGGAAGGGCCAGGAAAACGACGTCGTGACCCGACAAGTTCTCCACCGTGGTGTCTTCCAGGATCCGGCTGGCCAAACCGTGGAGATGTGGCTGCAACTCCCCTAGTCTGGAACCGGCGTTGCTGTGTGCGGTGATGGCACCGATAGTGACGTTCGGATGGCCCGCAAGCAGGCGCAGCACTTCTCCCCCGGCGTAGCCGCTGGCACCGGAGACGGCAACAGAAATAGTCATGACTCCACTGTACAGCAAAAATATTCATGCTGTCCGATATTTATGCATGCAGTTGTGAGCAGTCTCATTTTTTTGGGGATTACCCGTATGCTTAGTGAAGGGTGATCCAGACCGTGCAGTCCGAACGTCGGCTGCAGCGTTGCCCGTTAGCGATACGGGGCACATTTATGTCACCCACGTCCACCGCTGAGCGCCCCAAAGCTCGCGCAATTCAACCCAACCCCGTCGTCCAGAGCTACTCCGAGCTCCTCAAGAGCGTCAAAGCCGAAGGACTCCTCGAACGCCGTTCCGGCTTCTACATCTGGGTCTTCGTGGCCTTGGTGCTCCTTATGGCGGGCACCTGGTTGGGGTTCGCCTTGATCGGTGAATCCTGGTACCAGCTGTTGATCGCTGCTGCCGTGGGTATCCTCTGCACGCAGTTGAGCTTCCTGGCCCATGAAGCCGGCCACAAGCAGATCTTCGCCTCACGCCGTGCCAATGATTGGTCCGCGCGCTTGCTGGCCACCGGCGTCGCCGGCATCAGCTACTCCTGGTGGGAACAGAAGCACGGAGCCCACCACAACCACCCCAACGTCATTTCCAAGGACCCGGATATCCGGAACAACGCCTTGGTCTTCCACGAAGACGCCGCAGCTGAACGCAAGGGCCGCCTCGCCTTCCTCACCCGGCGGCAGGGCTGGTTCTTCTTCCCGCTCCTGACGCTCCTGGGCCTGAGCCTGCAGTTCGACTCCCTCCGCTTCGTCTTCGGCAAGCAAAAGGTACGCCATCGCTGGGTAGAGACGCCCATCCTGGTGGCGAGGCTCGCTACCCTCCCGGTCCTGGCTTTCACTTTTCTGCCCATTGGCATGGCGTTTGCCTTCCTTGGCGTCCAGATCATGGTGTACGGCTTCTACATGGGCGCTTCGTTCGCGCCAAACCACAAGGGCATGCCAGTCCTTCCCAAGGACAGTCGGGTCGACTTCCTCAACCGCCAGATCCTGACCTCGCGCAACATCTCGGGCGGCATCTTCATGGACTTCCTCCTGGGCGGTCTCAATCGGCAGGTGGAGCACCACTTGTTCCCGGACATGGCCCGCCCCCACCTGTACAAGGCCACAAAGATCGTGCGTGAATTCTGCGCCAAGCATTCGATTTCCTACACCGAAACCACGCTGTTGCAGTCCTACGGAATCGTGGTCCGGTACCTCAACGACGTTGGCCTGGCGGCCGGCCGTGGTTTCGATTGCCCCGTCGCTTCGACGCACGGGCGCCGCTAGGCGTTCGACACGGGAGGCCCCAACCTCCCTAGGATGGATTCTGAAACCGGGTACCGGAACCACCGCCCCGGAGTGAGGAGCCACCATGACGCACGCCATCGTTGCACGGCAGCCCGGAGGACCTGACGTCCTCGAGTACGCATCCGTGGAACCACCGACACCTGGCCCCGGCCAGCTGCTGATCAAGGTCGCAGCTGCCGGGGTCAACTTCATTGAGACCTACCAGCGCAGCGGTATTTACACCGTGGACTATCCGTTCACCCCGGGCGCTGAGGCAGCCGGCACCGTGGAGGCGGTAGGTGAGGGCGTGGAGGAGTTTGCAGTCGGTGACCGCATCGCCACTGCCGAAGCCTCCAGGACCTACGCTGACTACACGCTGGTGGACGCGGCCAAGGCACTGCCCATTCCGGCCGGCGTGGATGATCACACCGCCGCAGCCTTGCCCCTGCAGGGCATCACGGCCCACTACCTGATGAACTCCTCCTTCCGCGTGGAGCCGGGACACACCGTCCTGCTGCACGCTGGAGCCGGTGGCGTGGGTTTGTTGTTGACCCAGCTGCTGAAGGCTCGCGGGGCGCGTGTGATCACCACCGTTTCCTCGGACGAGAAGGCGGATCTCTCTACGCTGGCGGGCGCAGACGAGGTGCTGAGGTACGACGGCTTTGCTGGCAAGGTCCGCGAACTCACCGACGGGGAAGGCGTCAATGTGGTGTACGACGGCGTCGGCAAGGACACGTTCGACGATTCCCTGAAGAGCCTGCGCATCCGGGGTGCCATGGTGCTCTTCGGAGCGGCTTCGGGCCCGGTGCCGCCGTTTGATCCCCAGCGTTTGAACGCCGCGGGTTCGTTGTCCCTGACCAGGCCCACCATGGCGCACTTCGTCCAGAACACCCACGAACGCCGGTGGCGCTCAGCGGAAATTTTCGATGCCGCCGCCAACGGCACTCTCACTGTCCGGGTGGGCGCCACGTACCCACTGGCAGAGGCCGCCCAGGCGCACCGCGACCTGGAAGGCCGCCGCACCACTGGCAAAGTCCTGTTGGTGCCCTGACCGCCATGCCCGGCTCCCCAATATTCGGTGACCTACAGGCGAACAACGGTGCAACAAAGTCTTACGGGCAGGAAACGTCCGACACCTTTTGTTCACCTTCCTGCGAAAAGCTGGGCCTGTGAGCACAGAACATCCCGTGGGGGCCGGGCAGACGCCTGCCCTGACCACCTACCGCCCCCAGTTGCCGGGCGGCACCGCAGCACCCGCCGAACGTACCCTCGTTGACATCCTGGAGGAGACGGCGGCATCCTTCCCGGAGTCATCCGCGCTGGACGACGGCCAGAAATCGCTGAGCTACACAGAACTGCTCGCCGCCGTCCGTGCCTTCGCTCGGAAACTGAATGCCACAGGACTGGGCCGCGGGGAAAAAATAGGCGTCCGCATCCCCTCGGGGACCAACGAGCTCTACATCGCCATCCTTGGCATCCTCATGGCAGGCGCCGCCTACGTGCCGGTTGACGCCGATGACCCTGATGAGCGGGCGCGCCTGGTGTTCGGCGAAGCCAAAGTGGGCGCTGTCATTGGAGCAGGACTTGAGGTGCGACTCGCCGAAGGCGCACGCGAACCCGTTGCCACCCCCAGCACTCCGGGGTTGGACGACGACTCGTGGATCATCTTCACGTCCGGATCCACAGGCACTCCCAAGGGCGTAGCCGTCAAACACCGATCCTCCGCCGCGTTCGTGGACGCCGAGGCTCGGATCTTCCTCCAGACCGAGCCCATCGGACCCCAGGACCGAGTACTGGCCGGCTTGTCTGTGGCCTTCGATGCGTCCTGTGAGGAAATGTGGCTCGCTTGGCGCCACGGTGCGTGCTTGGTCCCCGCTCCCCGGGCCTTGGTTCGCACGGGCATGGACCTGGGGCCCTGGCTCATCAACCATGGCATCACCGTCGTTTCGACTGTGCCAACCCTTGCCGCCCTGTGGCCGGCCGAAGCACTGGAAAACGTCCGCCTGCTCATCTTTGGCGGCGAAGCCTGCCCGCCTGAACTGGCTGAGCGGCTTGCCGTGGACGGACGCGAAGTCTGGAACACCTACGGCCCCACGGAAGCCACCGTCGTTGCGTGCGCCGCTCCCCTGGGCGGACCCGGCCCCGTACGCATCGGCCTGCCGCTGGACGGCTGGGACCTCGCCGTCGTCGATGCCAGCGGTGTCCCGGTCGCCGAAGGCGAGATCGGCGAACTCATCATCGGCGGCGTTGGGCTGGCCCGCTACCTCGACCCCGCCAAGGACACCGAAAAGTACGCGCCGATGCCGACGTTGGGATGGGACCGGGCCTACCGTTCAGGCGACCTGGTCCGCTTCGAAGCCGAGGGCCTTATCTTCATGGGCCGGGCAGACGAACAGGTCAAGTTGGGCGGACGACGAATCGAACTGGGCGAAGTGGATGCGGCGCTGCAGTCCCTCCCGGGCGTTGCCGGCGCTGCCGCGGCGGTCCAAACCACGGCCGCAGGGAACCAGATCCTTGTGGGATACCTGGCTCCCGCTGACGGCTTCGAGCTGGACATGGATGAAGCCCGGCGCCTCTTGGCCGAAAGTCTTCCTGCTGCCTTGATCCCCCTGCTGACGGTAGTGGATTCGTTGCCCACCAAGACCAGCGGCAAGGTGGATCGCCATGCCCTCCCCTGGCCACTGGCGGGAGCCGGTGCCACCGAGGCAAGCAACGCTCCGCTGAACCTGCCCGATGACGCCCGGTGGATTGTAGACCAGTGGGAGGCCGTACTCGGCAGCGCTGTCGGCTCCCTCGACGCTGACTTCTTTGCCTATGGCGGCGGCTCCCTGGCCGCAGCCCAGCTCGTCTCCGCCCTTCGGGTCCGGTACCCAACCATCACAGTGGCCGATATCTACGCGACTCCGCGCATCGGCGCCTTGATCGACGCCGCCCGGCAGTCACTGCCCGACGGCGTTGCGCTGGGTCCCGCCGCCGAGCGCACCGTCCGTCCCACCGCCTTGAAGTCGCAGATTTTCCAGGTCCTCATGGGAGTGCCGCTGCACATCCTGGTGGGCATGCGCTGGCTCACTTACCTCATGGCCGCAAACAGGTTGCTGGCCGACTTTGCCGGCTTCTCCGCTGCACCAGTGGTGTCGTGGTGGTGGATAGCAGCATCATGGCTGGTCTTTGTCAGCCCGTTGGGAAGGATGGGCATTTCGATTCTTGCTGCCCGCCTCCTCCTCGGCCGGGTGGAACCGGGAACGTACCCGAGATCCGGCAAAACGCACCTGCGGCTCTGGCTTGCCGAGCAGATTCAGGATCTTTCGGGTGCCATTGGCTTGGCCAGTGCGCCTTTCGTCCCCTATTACGCCCGGGCTCTCGGCGCCAAAATCGGCCGGGATGTGCACCTGCACTCATTGCCGCCGGTGACAGGGCTGCTGTCGCTGGGCAGCGGCGCGAACATTGAGCCGGAAGTAGACCTTTCCGGTTGGTGGGTGGACGGCGATTCAGTCCATATCGGCCAGATACACGTGGGCGCAGGAGCCGTTGTGGGCTCCAGAAGCACACTCATGCCTGGTGCCACCATCGGTGCCGGTGCGCATGTTGAGCCGGGTTCCGCAGTTCTTGGCAAGGTCAAAGCCGGACACTTGGTGGCAGGGTCCCCCGCTGAGCGACGTGGCAAGGCCAAACACGACTGGCCGGAAACCGCGAGTCGTCGTTCCGCAGTGGACCGACTGTGGCTCTCGGCCTTTGCGGCCGCCTCAGCTCTTCTCGCCTTGATCCCCTACCTGTCAGCCTTCGCCGGTGCACTGGTGATCCTTGCTTTCATCCGAGGCCACGAATCCTTGGAAACCGCCCTTCCCCAGGTCGCCGTCGCACTGCCGCTGGCTGCCTTGGTGTGGTTCTTCGGGAACCTCGTCCTCATCCTGATAGTGGCCAGGCTCCTCGGGTTGGGTCTCAAAGAGGGCTACTACCGGGTCAGGAGTCGGGTGGGCTGGCAGGTGTGGGCCACTGAACGCCTCCTGGATATGGCCCGGGACCTGTTGTTCCCCATCTACGCCAGCCTTTTCACCCCTCTTTGGCTTCGCTTGCTCGGAGCCAAGGTTGGCAAGAACGTGGAAGCTTCCACGGTGCTGTTGGTCCCCCGGATGACGACCATTGGCGATGGCGCCTTCCTGGCCGACGACACCATGGTGGCCTCCTACGAACTCGGTGGCGGCTGGATGAAGATTGCCCC
This sequence comes from Paenarthrobacter sp. FR1, assembly GCF_051106045.1. NCBI lineage: Bacteria > Bacillati > Actinomycetota > Actinomycetes > Micrococcales > Micrococcaceae > Paenarthrobacter > Paenarthrobacter sp. FR1. The sequence goes on from NZ_JBPFSF010000013.1 coordinate 21,712, forward strand.
GGCCAAGATCGGAAAACGTTCCTTCCTCGGCAACTCGGGCATGACGGCGGCCGGACGCAACGTTCCCAAGAACTCCCTCGTCGCAGTCCTCTCTGCCACGCCCGCCAAGGCGAAATCCGGTACGTCGTGGCTGGGCAGCCCGCCCGTGAGGTTGCGCCGCACCGCCGTCGACGCTGACCAGACCCGCACGTTCCAGCCGCCCTTCAAGCTCAAGCTGGCGCGAGCCCTGTGGGAACTGTGCCGCTTGGTTCCTGTCATCCTCACAGTGACTATCGCGGTGGCCGTGATGGTGGTCCTGGACTGGATCGCGAGGGGGTGGGGCTATTGGGTTGCCGCGCTCCTGGGTGGTGTGGTCATGCTGGCTGCAGGCGCCGTGGCCGCACTCAGCTCCATCGTTGCCAAATGGGTTCTGGTGGGAACCATTCGAGCCGGTGAACATCCCCTGTGGAGCTCGTTCATTTGGCGCAACGAAGTGGTGGACACGTTCATCGAAATGGTCAGCGCACCCTGGTTCGCCCGGTCGGCTGCGGGCACGCCTGCGCTGGTGTGGTGGCTCCGCGGCCTCGGCGCGAAGATCGGCCGCGGCACGTGGTGCGAGAGCTACTGGCTCCCTGAGGCCGACCTCGTGACCCTGGGCGAGAACTCCACCGTCAACAGGGGCTGCGTGGTGCAAACGCACCTCTTCCACGACCGTGTGATGAGCCTGGACACGGTGACGCTCGGTAGCGGGGCCACCATGGGTCCGCACGGCGTCATCCTCCCCGCGGCCAGCATCGGCGACGGCGGAACTGTAGGCCCGGCGTCGTTGGTCATGCGCGGCGAGACCGTCCCGGCGGGGACGTATTGGATGGGCAACCCGGTGAGCCCGTGGGTGGGTCCGTCTGCACAAGCCCCGCGTCTCAAGTAGATTGGGAGCTAATGACCGCACCCATCAGCACCCCCAGCCCCGACCCCTACACGTTGGACCACGGCAGTACCAGCTACCGAGTAGACCGATATGAGTTGGACCTTGACGTCAGACTGGGCAGCAACAAGCTGATCGGCAAGGCAGTCCTGCAGTGCACGGCCTTGGAAGCAGCGACGCACATCGTCTTGGACCTGGTGGGTTTGCGGGCTTCCAAAGTCCATGTGGATGGACGGAAAACCGCGAAATTCAGCCAACGCGCTGAGCACCTGGTGGTCACCCCTGCCTCCCCGGTGAAGCCCGGGCAACAATTCACCGTGGATATCCGGTACGACGGTAATCCCCAGCCGCGTCGGGGCCTGTGGGGAGAGGTGGGCTGGGAGGAACTGACCGACGGCGTCCTGGTCGCCGGACAACCCAACGGCGCTGCATCCTGGTTTCCCTGCAATGATCATCCACGGAGCAAATCGAGCTTCCTGATCTCGGTAACCACCGACGCCAACTACCGGCCCGTCTGCAACGGCCGACTGATGTCCGTTTCGCGGAAATCCAGCCGTGAGACCTGGGTGTACGAGCATTCCGAACCGATGGCGACGTACTTGGCTACGGTGCAGATCGGCCGGTACGTCCTGGTCCCTTTGAATCCGGCTGACACGCACCACCGGGTACCTCAGTTCGCTGCGGTGACGCTTGAAATGGCCGATGCCGCACGTCACGGGCTACGGCGCCAGCCGGACATGATGCGAACCTTCGAGGACTGCTTTGGGCCGTACCCCTTCACGGAGTACACCTCGGTGGTCACCGACGATGACCTGGAAATCCCCTTGGAGGCCCAGACGGTTTCCATCTTCGGGCGCAACCACCTGCGTGACACGTGGGAAGCCCAGCGGCTCATAGCCCACGAGCTCTCGCATCAATGGTTCGGCAATTCCCTGACTGCGAGCAGCTGGAAAGACATTTGGCTGCATGAAGGATTTGCCTGCTACGCGGAGTGGCTGTGGTCTGAGGAATCCCGGACCATGACAGTGGCCGCCCGTGCGCTGGCCGCGTGGAAGAAGCTCGACGTCGGTCCGCAGGACTTGCTCATTGGCGATCCAGGACCTGAGCTGATGTTCGATGACCGGGTGTACAAACGTGGTGCCTTGGCCGTGCACGCACTGCGCACGGCCGCCGGGGATCCGGCGTTCTTCGCGTTCCTGAAGCATTGGACCGCCGCGAACCGCCACGGTTCTGTATCGACGGAGTCCTTCGTTGAAGCTGCGGACTCGTTCATTCCGGGCTTCGATGCCGCGTCGATCCTGCGGCCGTGGCTCTATGAGACTGCGTTACCGGCGCTGCCTACGGCGCCTTAGCCGAGGGCCAGGGCGGCCACCAGTCCCTTCGGCTGCCCGGCAGGCAGTTCCCTTCCGGTAACATCTCGCAGGCCAGGCCGGTCCAACACATCCAGCTCTGCGGGGTTATGACGCAGACCTTCGCCGGTCATCTTCAACCAGGCTTCCTTGCGTGCCCAGAGCCGGGCCCGCAGCGTGGCTTGGTCCTGTTCCGGGAAGGACGCCAGGAAACGCTTCTCGCTTTCGGTCAGGACCACGTCATCAAATCCGTCGAAGCCAACCCCGTCTATCGCTTCCAGGTCCGCTCCCAGCCGGAAGGCATCCGTTGGATGCACGACGCCGGCCAGCAGCACCCAGCCCGACGCGCGGGATGCGCTCAGTAACAAAGGCGCCGGACCGCCGTCGAGAAGGAACCCGGGGCGGCCGTGGTCCTGGCCCGGGCCGCACTGCGGACAGTGGTAGTTCGGGATCAGGTGGCTGGGCTCAGCCTCCAGAAGGGAGGCGGCAAACCGTTGGAGGGCAACCCGGCCGCCGATGAATTCAGCCCGATCCTTGGCGTTCACGAAACGGAGGGCGCGTTGGTGAGCAGGCTGGCCAAGACTACGAGTGTCCGAAACAGGCACATCATCGAGCTGGAGCAATTCAAGCACCGGACTCTCCATCGTGACCTCCTTACCTGGCTTTGTCCCCCGCGAAATGTTCACAGGTATGGGTGCATGTCAACGAGCATGGAGGTCCAGGCACTCCACTGACCAATACTGGATGGCTGCAGTAGGCCGCCGATCTGACAACAGTTCGGCCGATCAGCGCAACAGGCCCTGAATACGCGCCAGGTTAGCGAGCCACGCCACGTAGTCTTCGTCGTCTTCCCCGAGATCCGCCCAGACGTCGTGGCCGTCGACCTCCGGATCGTCGATGATCGCCTGGATCGCCCGTGCAGCAGCTAGGTTCAGGGCAACCGGAGGCGCCTGTTGGCCAGCAGCCCAGTCAATGACATCCGGATGGACGTCAGTTTCCGCTTTGCCGCTGAGCAGCAGCAGAAGCGCGCCCGCGGCTACGACGCTCTCAGTCGAGCCGCTGTCCAGCGTCTCCTCGATGAACGGCCACACCTCAGGGGCTTCCTGCAGATCACCGAACCAGTCGAGAGCCTCGTCGTTGCCGAAACTACTCGTAGACCAAGCACCCATCTCAAACTCCCCCATACGTTGTGTTCATCAGTCCTGTAAATCACTTACGCTGCGTACTGCGACCTGGACAGTCAATAGTGAATCACATCCGCCGGGTCCAGCCCCAGCGACGAAACGACGCGTGACATGGGCTCAACTTTCTTTCGCGACTAAACAGATTCCCGGGGCTGTTGCAGGTCCTCAAAGCTGTGTTCACCTGGACGCCAGACCATCCATGTACGATCCTCGAAGCCCATGAGCTGAGCGATCTCGACATGGACCTCCTCGATCGTCGGGTGAATCATCACAGTCCCGGTGTCCAGCTCAGACATAACTGTTGAGCACGATCGGACCGTCGGCATGTGGGTCCCCATCGAAACGCAGCTGCACGTAGTCGTTGAGTACGAATTCGACCGAGTACATCCTGACCCCAATTAGCCGCGACAGCAGTTCGTTGGGCACGTATGAGGGTGCTGCCATATCTTGCTCCTCTGTGCGATTGAACGTCTCCGAATCAATGTGGAAGTGAGAACCAGCGGGCAAAGCGTTGAACCGGAAGCCCGCCGGTCACCGCGGGAGGCCGAGGTCCCCAGCGAAACTGCAACCCAAGTCAAGCATGGACACGTGTTCCCCGCAGCAAGGAATGCTGCGGGGAACAGTGTTCGTGAGTTAACTCACCAGCGCTACTTCACCGAGGTCAGGTAGTTCGCAAGGGTGGGGGTAATGCGGGTGCCCGAGTTGGAGCTGCCGCCGTTGGTGTGGATGGCGACGATGGTGTTGGAGCTGTTATAGACAGGGGCGCCACTCTGGCCGCCGAAGGTGTCCATCTTGTAGTAGACCTTTTCGGTGGTAGTGCTCTCAATGGGCCCGGTCATGGACCACATAGTGCCGAACGCCTTGTCGCCCGGGTAGCCACGGACCGTTGTGCTGGTTCCATTCAGGCTGGCCGTAGTGCCGGTGTAGTTAAGCCATCCCGTGGTGTTGCCGATGGTGCAGTCGAGCTTGATGACACCCCAGTCGGCGTTGGTGTTGGCGGAGTCGATCCACCGCTGGTCCGTGAAGATCTTCGTTGCCCCGCACGTGCCGTAGGGGTCAGTTGATCCGTTGCGCCCAGGAGCTACTTTGACGCCCCAGGAGTAGTCGGCTTCCGATCCGGTGCCGCCCTCGTGCACGCAGTGGCCAGCGGTCAATACGGTGTCATCCGAGATCAGGGCGCCGGAGCAGATGTAGCCGCCGTTGAATTCAATTTGCACGATGGAGCGGTTGGGCGCCGCCGTGGTGTTGGTGATCCTGACGCGGCCATCAGCGCCGATGACTGAATCCGTGGAGGCGCCACCGTTCTTGATGGGTGCGGAGATGGTGTATTTGTCGGCCAGCGGGGATGCAGCGGAGCCGGACGTCTGCGCCTTGTCCACAGTGTGCGATACAGGTTGGACCTCAGCCGCGGTTGCTTGTGGCGTCGGCTCTGACGCGACTGCGGCTCCACCAAGCGAAGACGTCAGGGCCATAACTGCTGCCCCCACAAGCAAAGCAACGTTCTGCTTCTTCATGAGTACCTTTCGAGGGACGGCTCAAAGAGAACCGTACGAGTGATGTGATACACATGTTTCACATGTGCATGACAAAACTGTCATACACATGTGAATGCCCTGTCAAGATGATGGGAGTGCAATCTCAATAAAAGAAGATCCCCGGAACCAAGGCAGTTCCGGGGACCTTCGTCGTTCACGTCAAGTATTAGCGCTGGACAGCTCCGAAGCGCTCCGTGGCAACAGCAACTGCTGCCGCACGGGCTTCAGAAGCCTCGTCAGCAGTCAGCGTGCGGTCGTCTGCACGGAAACGCAAGCCGAAAGCCAGCGACTTCTTACCTTCCTCGATCCCCGGACCCACGTAGACATCGAACAGCGAGACGTCTTCGAGAAGGACACCCGCACCTTCGCGGAGTGCAGCCAGAACGTGGTCGGCTGGTACATCCTGCGGGACAACCAACGCAACGTCCTGCGTCGCCACCGGGAATCCGGAGATGTGTTTGGCGACGATGACGTCAGCCGCTGCGTCAAACAACGCTTCAACGTTGACCTCGAGTGCTACTGAACGGGCCGGCATGTCGTGGGCGGCAAGGAGCTTCGGGTGCAGCTCGCCGGCATAACCCACCACGTCGCCGTTCCGGAGAGCCAGCTGTGCCGCGCGTCCCGGGTGGAACGCTTGGTGACTGCCTTGGCTGATGACCAGCTCAACGCCCAAAACATCGGCCATGAGGCGGGCAATGTCCAGCGCATCGGCCCAATCCCAGGCACGCGGCGTATGCGTCGCGGCTGCCGGCGAATCATGGCCGGTCAGTACCGCGGCGATGTGCAGCGGCTGGTGAGGGACGCCGTCGTACAGTCCATCAAGAACCTCATCGGAAGGCTTGATGCCCAACGGAGGAATGGACTCCGTGCCCAGCTTGTCGCCCGGGAGGAAGACAGAGCCGGCCTCGTAGACCGCGAGGTCTCGGAATCCTCGCGAGTGGTTACGGCGGACTACCTCAATGAGGCCCGGCAGGATGGACGTACGGAGGTAGCCGTGTTCCTCACTGATGGGGTTGGCGAGCTTCAACGCCGGACGGGGAGCGCCCTCCTCCGCCACTCCGAAGGTATCGTTGGCAGCCTTCGTGACGAACGGGTAGGACAGCACCTCGGTGAGTCCCGCGTCAGCCAGCGCCTGGACAACGCGGCGCTTCTGCTGCTGGCTGCGGCTCAGGCCACGGCCGGGAGGCGCCACGGGCAGGGTCGCCGGGATGTTGTCGTAACCCACCAGGCGGGCAATTTCCTCGGAGAGGTCTTCCTTGGTTTCGAGGTCGTTGCGCCAGCTCGGAGCAGTTACCAAGTACCCGGAAGCAGTCTTTTCCACGATCGCGCCCAGATCCACCAAGGACGTGGTGATCTGCTCTTCAGAGAAGTCGATGCCGATACGGGCGGCCGCGAAATCTGCGGGCAGTTCAATGGTCACGGCGTCAGGGGCGGTTCCGACGTCAGTCCCGGTCTCGTCCGCCGTGCCTCCGGCGAGTTCCACCAGGAGGTCAACCACGCGCTGGGCAGCAATGTTGGCCACGTGCCAGTCAACGCCGCGTTCGAAGCGCTTGGACGCCTCGGACGGCAGCTTGTGGCGGCGACGGGAGCGCGCAATGGACACTTCGTCGAAGTGCGCGGCTTCCACCAGGATGTTCGTGGTGGAGTCTGACACCTCAGTGTGCGCACCACCCATCACGCCGGCGATGCCGATCGCGCCCGAGTCGTCGGTGATCAGCAGGTCCTCGACGTCGAGCGTACGCTCCTTGTCGTCAAGGGTGGTGATCTTCTCCCCCGCGACGGCACGTCGGACCACAATGTCGCCCGAAAGCTTGTCGAGGTCGTAGCAGTGGTTCGGCTGGCCGAGCTCCAGCATCACGTAGTTGGAAATATCAACCGGCAGGGAGATAGAGCGGACACCAGCCAGGCGCAGGCGCGAGGACATCCACGGTGGGGTGGGGCGGGATGCATCCACGCCACGGACGGTGCGGGCCACGAAGCGGTCGCAGCCCGGCTTGCCATAAATGGGAGCATCGTCATTCAGCTTGATCCCGTATCCGCCCTGAAGGGAAGCCGGTGCGGTGACCTTCGACGCCGGATCAACAAAAAGCGTTCCGGTGGCGTGGGCGTATTCGCGGGCAACACCACGGATGGAGAACGCATAACCGCGGTCCGGGGTGACATTGATTTCCGCGGCCTGGTCGTACAGGCCCAGCAGTTCCATTGCGTCCGTGCCGATTTCCGGGTCCAAGCCGATGCGGGACAGGACCAGGATGCCGTCGTGGTCGTCGCCGATACCGAGCTCACGCACGGAAGCGATCATTCCTGCGGACAGGTGCCCGTAGGTCTTCCGGGCCGAGATCTGGAAGTTTCCGGGTAGGACAGCTCCCGGCAACGTCACTACAACCTTGTCGCCCTCAACAAAGTTGTGGGCGCCGCAGATGATGCCCTGCACACCGGAAGGGTCGATGCCCTCGCCGGTGAGGGTCTGCTCCTGCCCCTCGGGAACGACGCGGACCTGGCACCAGTTGATGGTCTTGCCGTTGGTCTGCGGTTCCTTGACCAGGCTCAAGACCTGTCCAACCACAACAGGACCCGTCAGTTCGTCGGTGGGACGGTGGACTTCTTCTTCTTCGAAGCCAACCTTAACCAGGTCCGCCATGACGTCTTCGGCCGTAGCTTCGGCCGGAACCTGCGCGAATTCGCGCAGCCATGAAAGTGGGATACGCACTGTTAGATCTCCATCCCGAAGTGCTCGCTGAAACGTACATCGCCTTCGATCATGTCGCGCATGTCGCCAACCTCGTTGCGGAACATGAGCGTGCGCTCAATGCCCATGCCGAAGGCAAAACCTGAATAGATGTCCGGATCGATGCCCGCTGCCCGGAGCACGTTGGGGTTGACCATGCCGCAGCCTCCCCACTCGATCCAGCGGGGACCACCCTTGGCACCCGGGTGCCAAATGTCCAGTTCCGCGGACGGCTCGGTGAACGGGAAGTAGTTGGGACGCAACCGGATGGAAGCTTCGTCGCCGAACATTTGGCGGGCGAAGTGCTCCAACGTGCCGCGGAGGTCAGCCATGCTGAGGTTCTTGTCGATTGCGAGACCCTCGAACTGGTGGAATACGGGCGTGTGCGTGGCATCGAGTTCATCGGTGCGGAACACCTTGCCCGGGCACAGCACATAGATGGGCACTTCGCGTTCCAGCATGGAACGGACCTGTACCGGTGACGTGTGCGTGCGCATCAGCAGGTGCGCTTCGGGCGGTTCCACGAAGAAGGTGTCCTGCATTTCGCGTGCAGGGTGGTCCGGCTTGAAGTTCAGGGCGTCGAAGTTAAACCACTCGGACTCCACTTCCGGGCCTTCGGCGATTTCCCAACCCATGCCAACAAAGATGTCCGAAACGCGGTCCTGCAACGTGGACAGCGGGTGGCGCGCCCCGGCACGGCGACGACGCGGGCCTGCCGTGACGTCGACCGTTTCCTCGATGAGGATGCGGGCGTCGTTCTCAGCCTCAAGAACCTCGGTCCGGGCTGCGAGCGCCTGGTTGACCTTGCCTCTGGAAGACCCCATGAGCTTGCCTGCGGCAGCCTTGTGCTCCTTGGCGAGGCCACCGATCTCACGGTTGGCAAGGCTCAGGGGCGACTTCTCGCCGGTGTGTGCGAGGCGGACAGCCTTGAGTTCTTCAAGGGAGGAAGCAGCCGCAATCGCGGCAATGGCGTCCTCGACGGCGGCGGTGATGGCGGCTTCATCCAGCGGATTCGGGATGGCAGCGCCTGGCAAAGTGTCAGTCATCTACTGTTCTTAGCTACGAGTCGGGAGCGGCCGGCAAGGCAGGCCTGCAAAACGAAAGGGCAGTGCTCGCCGCGGACGGCAGGCACTACCCTTCAGTCTAGTTGAACCTCACTGGCGCGATTTAACCCACCAGGGCGGGTCCCGCTATGTGGAATGACGACGGCGGCGCGTCGCCTTTCACTTCAGGCGCCCGATGCCGGCGGTGCCGTGGGCGGCGGAGGTACCTGGCCGTCGTCGTGCGCTTGTCCGGGTTGCTGCGCAGACGGCTGGGGCGGCACGTAACCCGTCTGTGGTGGCGCGTAACCCGTCTGTGGTGGCGTGTAGCCCGTCCGTGGTGGCGCGTAACCCGGCTGTGGTGGCGCGAAGCCGGAGTGTTCCGGGTTGTAGCCCGGCTGGCCGTATGGTGCGGCCCCTGCGAGCGCCGTGGCCTGCTGGGCTGACCTCTTGCGCAGCAGCACGAACAGGAGGACCAGAGCGGCGGCAACCACCAGCACTGCTACCAGGATCCAGATGATCCACATCGGGATTCCGGCGTTGGCTTCGGCTTTGGCTTGGACGGCTGACTCTTTGATGGAAAGCATGTCGAACGTTGCTGTGTTCCCGTCCACGGTGGCGCCCTTGGCTTCGACCACCTTGCCCGGGAAGGTGAACTTGACTGTGGCTTCGTCGAACATTGACTTCGCCATGCTGGATGCCTGCGGGTCGCTGCTGTCCGCTCCTGTCACGCCGCCCATCGAGAGGACGTAGAAGTCGCCTTCCTTCTTGAGTTCAAAGGGGTTCTCGGAGCTGGATGATTCAGCAAGCTTGGCAGGATCAAGGTTGGCGGCAGTGATCCGCTTGCCCTTGTACTTTTCGTCCTCGTAGTCCACGACGGTGGCACCTTCAGGGATGTCCATCTCCTGGCTGCCGCTGCCGCTGCCGTTTGACTCCATGAATTCGTCAAAGGACTTGTCGCCGAGTACCGACTTTTGGATCGCGTAGACAACTTCGTAGTCCACGCTTTTCTCGTTGTTGACCTTGACGGACATGTTGAGCTTCACGCAGCCGGTCAAAGCCACCATGACAGCAATCAGGACACCCACGACGCCCACGGCGCGTTTAATGTTCATTCTGTTTTTCCCCCATTCATTTCCCCTGCACCGGTGAGTGCTCGAACAGCGTATCCCCGCCGCTCATGCCGTGCCATACACGACGGGTCTAGCATGGCTTCATGACCCCCGCGCAGCGCCTCAGGCAGATCGCCAACGTCGTGAACCTATCCACGCCGTTGGGACTTGCTGTGGCCGCGGCGTCCGGAACCACCCTGTCCCGCGGTCCACGTGGTCTCCTGATAGCAGCGGGGTATGGCTGGAAACTCCCCCACGCTGGCGCATTCACGCTGGGGAACGTCATCCTGTACCGGACGCCCCATGGCGTCGCGGGAACGAACACCGTACTCCTGGGGCATGAGGAGCGGCACAGCACCCAGTACGCGTACTGCCTGGGGCTTCCATTCCTTGCCCTCTACGGTGTCGCCGCCGGATGGTCCATGCTGAGGAGCGGCAATCCAGGCTCGAAGAATTTCTTCGAACGCCAGGCTGGCCTCGCTGCGGGCGGCTATATCGACACCCACAATCGGCCGGACGGACCTGTCGGCCAGCGAAATGAGGCCTAAGCATGAAGCGAACCATCACCGTCACAGGGACCGCGAGCGCCAAGGCTGTTCCGGACCTGGTTACCCTCACGCTCGGAGTGGAAACCCGCAGGGACACCGCCTCTAAAGCCTATGACGACGCCGGCAAGGCGGCCGGCGCTGTCGCGGCCAGTTTGCGGGAGGCCGGCGTGCAGGACGCCGACCTTCGCACGAGTGGCCTGAACCTCCGGGCCGATCTGGTCTGGGTGGAGGGGCAGGGTCAGAAAGTTGTGGCGTACGTAGCCTCCACTAATCTGCACGTAGGAATCCGTTCCCACGAGGATGCTCCCGCCGCCATCGCCGCCGCGGTTGCGGCCGGTGGGGACGACATCAGGATCAATGGCATCGAGCAGGGATTCGCAGATGCTTCTACAGTCACCGCACAGGCGCAGGGAGCGGCATGGCAGGATGCCTTGGCTCGCGCCGAACAATACGCGTCACTGGCGTCCGCCCGCCTTGGAACCGTAGTTTCCATCTCCCAGCAGCAAGTGCACAGCGCACCCATCCCCCTGGGCGGGATGGTCAGGGCTTCCTACGCTGCCGAGTCCGCCCCTGTTGAGGCCGGGGAGTCATCAGTTTCGGCAAGCGTCAGCGTCGAGTGGGAACTTCTCTAGTGAATGGCTCCGGCGGATATTTTGATGTCGCCCTGGTGCTGCATGGACGTCCGAACAACGACGCCGATGCCTTCCGACATTGATTCCAAGGACATGGAGGGCGCAATGCTGCCTTCCGGGATCTGTTCCGGCAGGTAGGGAACGTGCACGAACCCGCCGCGTATGCCCGCCCTGGAATTGAGCGAATGCATCAGCGCGTAGAAGATGTGATTGCAGACGTAGGTGCCGGCAGACTGCGATACTTCGCCTTTGATTCCGGCGATCTGGAGGTTTCTGAGCGCGGCCTTGATCGGCAGGCTGGAGAAGTACGCGGCAGGACCGCCCGGAACGACCTCCTCATCGACGGGGCGTTGACCCCTGTTGTCCGGGATCCGAGCGTCGTCACAGTTGATGGCCACACGTTCCAACGACACGCGTTCACGGCCACCCGCCAACCCAACGCAGACAACAATGTCCGGATCGAGACGGTCCACGGCTTCCATCAGAACGGCCGCCGACTCACCGAAAACGCACGGCAACTCCACGGCTTCAACTGTGAAGCCCTCGGCTCGGAGAATCTCCTGCGCCCTGCTCACGGCGAGCCATGAAGGATTGATATCCGCCTCGCCAAAAGGTTCGAAGCCGGTCAGCAGAATCATGGGACAACCTTAGCAAGGCCCTAACCCAGGTTATCCGGAGCGCGCCTTCGGGGCCTTGACAATCGTTCGAACATACATTCGAATGGAGTCCATGAGATGGGACGCACAAGCACTTTCACCCACGCGTGGACCAGCGTCGGATAACAGCGACACCGAAGCTCCGGGCCCTGCCCCGGCCCTGGATGCTTTGTTGCCGCTTTCCGGACTTGTGCGTTCCATCTCGACACCCGAATTCTCCGGAGTCACCTTCCATGAGGTCACCGCAAAGTCAGTGCTCAATAAGGTGCCTTCCGGTTCAAACATGCCGTTCGAGTGGACGGTCAATCCCTATCGCGGCTGCAGCCACGCCTGCGTCTACTGTTTTGCCCGCAAGAGCCACACGTACCTGGAATTCGATGCCGGAAGGGACTTTGATTCCCAGGTCGTAGTGAAGATCAATGCTGCCGAGGTACTGCGCAAGGAACTCGCCAAGCCGTCTTGGGAACGGCCCCAGGTGGCTCTGGGCACCAACACGGACCCCTATCAACGCGCAGAAGGTCGCTATGCCCTTATGCCCGGAATCATCCGGGCCCTGGCCGATTCAGGCACCCCGTTCTCCATCCTGACCAAGGGCACGTTGTTGGCACGGGACATCCCGCTGCTCAAGCACGCGGCAACCCAGGTTCCCGTGGACCTCGGCATCTCACTGGCCATGACCAACCAGGACCTCGCAGAACTCATCGAGCCGGGCACGCCCTCCCCCAAAGCCCGCCTGAAGCTCATAGCCCGCCTGCGCGACGCGGGCTTGGGATGCGGCGTCATGGCGATGCCGATCCTGCCGTGGCTCACTGATTCAGATGAGGCCCTCGACTCGTTGTTCTTTGAGCTGACGAAGGCAGGCGCCACAGGAGTCACAGCTGGCGCCCTTTATCTCAAGCCCGGAACGCGCGAGTGGTACATGAAGTGGCTGGCCGCCGAACACCCGGAATTGGTGGGCAAGTACCGCAGGCTCTACGGCCAAGGCTCCTACGCTTCCAAGGAATATCGCATCTGGCTGTCCGGCCGGATCAGCCACTTCAAGGCGAAATACGGATTCACGGGGACATCGGGTTTTAGCCACCGGAATGCCCGCCCCGCGGCTTCTTCGGGAGAACCAGCCGTGGGCGCATCCTCCGCCCTCCCGGGACAACAGACACTTTTCTAGGGTGAATCCGCCCCGCGGGGTGGCCGGCGTGCAAAAGGAGGGACCGCCGTCGGGCAGTCCCTCCTCATTCATAGGTGGCTGAGAAGCCACCATTTAGTTCATGGAGGTGTCCCGTTCTTACGCGGGAGCGGCTACCCGATCAAGCAAGGCCCGGACAATCGGGAGGTCCGCCGGAATCCACGGAAGGTTGAGAGCTTCGTTACAGTCAACCAAGGACACCCACCGCAGTTCGTCATGATCCTCCAGCGGCCGCGGCTCCCCTGCCGTCAACTCCGCGAACCAAACCCGCATTGAGGCACGATCATTCAGTGTCCACCCCGTGGTATTGCCAGACTCAAGCTCCGGTCCAAGACGCACTTCAACACCCAACTCTTCCGCCAGCTCCCGGTGCAGGGCGTCCTCAGCCATCTCTCCGGCCTCGACCTTGCCGCCGGGAAATTCCCACATCCCCGCGAACTGGGGTGGGGCCGTGCGGCGGGCGGCAAGCAGGCGGGTGGGCGCGTCCAAGGAGTCGACGACGGCGGCGCCCACGACGTTGATGAGTGCAGTCACCTCAACAGTCTATGGCTGTTCCATCAATGGGCATCGTCACATAGCGACGCCAAGTCGCGAAGACGGGACTAAACTTGTTATCGGATTTTCTCCGTATTCCCCAGCCCATCAGGCGCCCCTCAAGAAGCAGGCTTATGACTACCACTATGTCCCCACCCGCTACTGCGAAAGCAGCACAACGCCACCTTGGCCTCGCCATCCTGGCACTGGCCACGGGCGGGTTTGCCATCGGTACCACCGAGTTCGCCATGATGGGTCTGCTGAAGGAAATCGAGGAAGGTCTGGGCATCAGCACGCCGGAGGCCGGTATCCTCATCTCGGCCTATGCCCTGGGTGTTGTCGTTGGCGCGCCGATCTTTGCGGCCTTCGGAGCCAAGCTTCCCAAGAAGCACCTCGCCTTGGGCCTCATGCTGTTCCTGTCAGTTGCCAACCTGACATCCTTCATTGCTCCGGACTACGGCTTCATGTTGCTGTCCCGTTTCGCATCCGGCCTTCCCCACGGCGCTTTCTTCGGAGTGGCGGCGGTCATCGCAGCGGGCCTGGTGGCGCCTACCAAGCGAGGTTGGGCCATCTCCATGGTGATGGCCGGCCTCACAGTGTCGAACGTCATCGGAGTGCCTTTGGCAACCTGGGTGGGGCAGACCTTTGGTTGGCGGCTGCTTTTCGTGATTGTCGGCGCCATCGGGTTGCTGACTGTTGCCATGGTCTGGAAGTTCGTCCCCTTTCAAGCTGCCCACCCCGATGCCAGCATCCGGCGGGAACTTGGCGCACTGAAGCGGCTGCAGGTGTGGCTTGCCCTGCTGATCGGCATCATCGGCTTCGGCGGGTTCTTTGCCGTCTACACGTACATCGCCCACACCATGACGTCCGTGGCGGGCATCCCTGAAAGCCTCATTCCTGCCGTGGTGGCCTTGTATGGACTGGGCATGGTGGTGGGCAACATCATCGGCGGACGCATCGCCGACAAATCAGTCATGGGCACCATCTACTGGGTCATGCCGGGCATTGCCGCCGCCTTGGTGGTCTACGCCATAGCGGCCCACTGGGCATGGGCCGCCTTTGTCATGGCGTTTGTGGTGGGCGGTGTCGGTTCCATGCTGACACCGGCACTGCAGACCCGTTTGCTGGACGCTGCACCCGGAGCCGCATCCTTGGCTTCATCGCTTAACCACTCCGCCCTCAACATCGCCAACGCCCTGGGCGCATTCCTCGGCGGCACCGTCATCGCCTGGGGTTGGGGCTACGTGGCTCCCGCGCTCGTGGGCGCTGTCCTGGCCTTCCTCGGTCTCGGCGTAGCCATCCTCAGCGGCGCACTCGAACGCAAGAGGCCTTTGGCCAGCTGAAACAACAGCGGCTAAAACGTTGAAGGGCTCCGCTTTCGCGGAGCCCTTCATCTTTTTACAGACGTTTACATCTAGGCCTGTGCTTGAACCCGCTCAATGTCGGGTTCAAGATAGATGACCCGCGCCATGGGAACAGCCGCGCGGATCCGCTGCTCGGCGTCGTCGATCCCCTTGGCGATCTCCTCGCCCGTCTCGGAGGCACCCATGGAAATCTTCGCTGCAACCAGAAGTTCTTCCGGTCCGAGGTGAAGGGTCTTCAGGTGGATGATGCGGGTGCCATCCGCTTCCAAAGCGTCGGTAATGCGCTGCACGTCCTCCTTGGTGGCGGACTCCCCGAGCAACAGGGACTTGGTTTCCAAGGCGAGAACCACTGCGATGGCTACCAGGAGCAGACCGATCATGGCGGTACCAAGCGCATCCCAGACTCCGTCACCGGTAATGAGGGTCATGCTGACGCCGAAGAGTGCAAACACCAGGCCCAAGAGGGCGCCGAAGTCTTCCAGCAGAATGACAGGCAGCTCCGGCTGCTTGGCGTTGCGGACAAACTTGACCCACGACTGCTTGCCGCGGACATGGTTCGACTCGATGATCGCAGTACGGAAGGAGAAAGACTCGGCGATGATGGCGCCCACCAGTACAGCCAGCGGGACCCACCAGAACGCGCCCTCGATGCCGTGCGGGTGCTGAAACTTCTCCCACGCCTCGTACAGGGCAAACAGTCCACCAACACTGAACAGAACAATCGAGACAATAAACGCGTAAATGTACCGCTCACGGCCATAGCCAAAGGGGTGCTCCGGGCTGGCGGCACGCTTGGCACGCTTGCCACCTACCAGCAGCAGTATCTGGTTGCCGGAGTCTGCCACCGAGTGGATGGCCTCGGCAAGCATGGACGATGACGCCGTCAGGAAGAACGCAACGAACTTCAGTACTGCGATGGTCAAGTTGGCGGCGAGAGCCGCCACGATCGCTTTGGTACCGCCACTAGCAGCCACGAAAGCTTCACCTCTTCGGGTTCGGGAAAGTATGGAATTGGCCAAGAAGAGTCGTCATCGTCTGATCTTGCAAGCAATACCGTACCCGGCGGGGCGCTGTTTACGCATTCCCCACTCTGGCGCCCTGCTGGGAACGCGCGCTGGCGTAGAGGCACACCGTTGCCGCCGTCCCCAGGTTAAGGCTCTCAGCCGCTCCGTAAACAGGGACGGCAACCCGATGATCAGCGAGGGCAAGTTCAGCGTCCGACAACCCCTGGGCTTCGTTGCCAAACAGCCACGCCGTCGGCGCCTCCAAGGCGTAGTCAGATGCTACGGACTCGTTGCCCAGCCTCCTGGCCGCATTCTCGTCCTGGAGCTTGTCCAGGTTGACAGTTCCGTACCCATCGGCCGCCAGGATCCCGATTCCGAGCTCCCTGCAGCGTGCTACCAGCTCGTCGACCTCGGCGCCCAGGACTACTGGCAGGTGGAACAGGGAACCGGCGGTGGAGCGAACAGCCTTGGGGTTGTAAATATCCACACTTGAGCCTGTCAGCACCACGGCATCAGCGCCGGCAGCATCTGCGGCACGGAGCACAGTACCGGCGTTGCCGGGGTCCCGCACTTGGCACATGACCGCCAGAAGGCGTGGACCGGCGTCGAGCACTGAATCAAGGCTGACATCCACAAAACTGCAAACAGCCACAATGCCTTGTGGGTTCACGGTGTCCGCCATGGCGGACAAGACTTCGTCACTGGCGATCCTCAGCAGCGTTTCCTGCGCGAGGTCGGCGAGTTCGGGGAGACGGTCAAGGCACGCCTCACTGGCAAAAACTTCATGCACGACGGCGGCACCGCCTGCCGCGGTGCGCTCACGGTGGAGGGTCAACGCCTCGCGCACCGCCTGCGGACCTTCTGCAAGGAAACGTCCGCGCTTTAAACGCGCCGGGCGCCCGGCAAGCTTGGCGACATCCCTCACCCGATCTGCTCGGGGGTTGGTCATCGGAAAGTCTTGCGGGCGCCCGGTTTCGTTCATATAAAGAACTTTAGTGGCAGTTGCTACTAGTTCTTGATCTGCTGGCGGGCTTCGCCGCCGGCCGGCTCGAAACCGGCAGCCTTTGCAGCCTCAACGGTGGAGAACCAGTATTCAGCAGCGGTGGTGTTGTACCAGGTGGAACCCGGTACGTGGTACTTCTTGGACTCGGCGTTGCCCTTGATGGCATAGCCTTCCGGAGCCTCGTCACCGTCAGCGGCAACTGCGCCGTCGATGGCCGGCTTCTCGGAAACGACGGCCTTGACTGCCGTAGCAGTGGCGGCAGCCGGAGCAACCTTTGCAGCCTTGGGAGCAGCAACCTGGGCCTTTGCCGGAGCAGAGGTGTCAGCCGGAAGGGCAGCCTTTGCAATGTTCACCAGAGCGGCGAAAGCGTTGGCGTCGGATACGGCGAGTTCGGCCAGCATGCGGCGGTCAACCTCAACCTCAGCGGCCTTGAGGCCCTGGATCAAACGGTTGTAGGTGAGGCCGTTGGCGCGGGATGCAGCGTTGATGCGCTGGATCCAGAGGCGACGGAAGTCACCCTTCTTCTTGCGGCGGTCGCCGTAGCTGTACACAAACGAGTGCAGCAGCTGCTCTTTGGCCTTGCGGTACAAGCGCGAACGCTGACCGCGGTAACCCTTTGCGCGTTCGAGGACAACCCGGCGCTTCTTGTGGGCGTTTACCGCCCGCTTCACACGTGCCACGTGCGTACTCCTTCAGAAATCTTTATCCCAAGCTGCTACTACCGGATACCCGGCCGGCCTGAGAAGGCTTTTGGTGTAGTCGGTCCCTGCCGGATGGCAGTAACCAAAGAACTTGGAACTTAGACGCCGAGCATCTTCTTGATGACCTTGGCATCGCCCTTGAAGACGAGCTTGTCGCCGGCGAGGCGACGGGTCAGCCTGGAGGACTTGTGCTCCAGGTAGTGACGACGGTTGGCCTGCTGACGCTTCAGCTTGCCGGTACCGGTCAGCTTGAAGCGCTTCTTAGCACCGCTGTGGGTCTTCATCTTCGGCATGGGAACCGATCTCCTTACGTATCCACGGACGAATCCGCGATTCTATCGCGCAGCCGGCCTACGAGGGCCGGCGTGCTGGTTGCTTGCCGGTGGAGGCCAGGCCTCCGCGGCGTTGAACTAGTTGGTCTTGCGTGTTGCAGGCTTCGGCGTGGCCTTGGGGGCAGCAGGCCGGGCTGCCGGCTTCGGAGCTGACGGCTTGGCAACAGGCTTCGGAGCCGCAGGTACTGCGGGCTTCGGAGCTGCCGGAACCACGGGCTTGGGAGCTGCCACCGGAGCCGCCTTGGCAGCCGGGGCCTTCGCGGCCGGTGCTGTCTTGGCAGCCGGGGCTTCCTCAACCACGGGTGCTTCTTCGACAACCGGAGCTTCCTCAACCACGGGTGCTTCTTCAACAACCGGAGCTTCTTCAGCCACCGGAGCTTCCTCAACAACCGGAGCTTCCTCAACAACCGGAGCTTCTTCAACAACCGGAGCTTCAACAGTTTCCTGCTTGGTCTCCTCTTCGGTGACCTTGAAGCCCTCGGGAAGAAGATCGGCCAGGCTCTGCGTCAGCGGTGCCTGCTCCCCCGTGGTGTCCACGCGTCCGGCAGCCTTGGCCTCATTCTGGGCCTTGGCTTCTGCACGCTGGCTGGCACGGCGGGCTTCAGCCTTGGCTTCTGCCTTGTTCTTCAGCGGGCCGATCACCATGACCATGTTGCGGCCGTCGATGCGCGGGCTGGACTCGATGATGCCCACCTCGGCAACGTCTTCCGCGAAGCGTTGCAGCAAGCGGATGCCCATCTCTGGACGCTGCTGCTCACGGCCACGGAACTGGATCATGGCCTTGACCTTGTCACCGGCACCGAGGAAGCGAAGTGCGTGTCCGCGCTTGGTTTCGTAGTCGTGCTTGTCGATCTTGAGGCGGAAGCGAATTTCCTTCAGAACCGTGTTGGTCTGGTTCTTCCGTGCTTCACGAGCCTTGACGGCGGCCTCGTACTTGTACTTGCCGAAGTCCATCAACTTGCAAACAGGAGGCTTAGCCTGCGGGGCAACTTCAACGAGATCGAGATCGGACTCGGCAGCAAGACGCAGGGCGTCCTCGATGCGGACAATTCCTACCTGTTCGCCGGCAGGGCCGACCAGCCGCACCTCGGGGACGCGGATACGCTCATTGATTCTTGGCTCGCTAATGTTAAAGCTCCTGTGGTTGTGGTGATGTCACCGGCAAATAGAGAAGGCCCCCAATTGCTGGTGCAATCGAAGGCCTCGAAGATCGGCTGTACTCCCCTGCGGGAAGTACACACCCTCGGGGGCTAAGCCACCGAACGTGTCCGACCAAGTACCCGGCAACCTCTTGTCCCAGAAGGGAATCCTGTCCCCCGAAGGGAAACGGCTGACGCGGGTGGGAGAGAACTCCGCTTGCAAACTGAAAGTCAATTCTACAGAAACAACCCGCCAAACGCACATTGCGGGCGGCGGGATCATGGACTGCGGATGTTAACCCTGAATAACGACTTCCAGTCGGTCTGTGACAAGCTTACCAGTATGAGCACTGAAGACAGCAATTCCCGCAACTCCTATGGCGAAAGCGCCGCCCCCGCCGCTGACGCCGGGGTGTCCCAGCAGATCCGCGACATCGCTGAGGTTCCGGCCGTGGAGGTCATTACCACCGGCGCCGTTCACCTCATGAGTGCGGCCGCCGTCAAAGTTGGCCTTGCCGATGACCCCAACGCCGAAGACCTCAAGGACCTGGATGAGGCCCGCAAACTGATCACCGCCCTCGCTGGCTTGGTATCCGCGGCGGCCCCGGAAATCGGCTCGCAGCACGCCGGCCCGTTGCGCGATGGCCTGCGTTCCCTCCAGCTTGCCTTCCGTGAAGCATCACTGATTCCTGACGCCCCGGGCAAGGGCCCGGGCGAAAAGTTCACCGGACCAGTGAATTAGCCCCAACAGCCACAAGATTCAACGACGGCGGGCTCGACCATCTCTGGTCGGCCCGCCGTCGTCGTCTGATTGGTTTGGCGTCCTAGACGCGCGCGGAGCGGCGGCGCATGGACGAGAGGATGAGTCCCGCAACGCAGAGTGCGACCCCGGCGATTCCAACGGCCGCAAACCCGCCCGAAGGGCCCACCGTGTCGATGAACACCCCGGCGAAGGGCGCGCCCAGCGCAACTCCCGCGGTGAGTGCGGATCCGTACCAACCCATAGCCTCACCCCGACGCTCCTCGTCCACCAGATCAGCCACCATCTCCGAAGAAGCCGACAGAACGGGCGCGCACAACAAGCCAGGCAAGAGAGACAGGAAAGCCAAAGTCCAAGTGTCTTGGGCAAAGCCCATCGGAATGGTCAGGGCTGCCATGCCGAGGAGCAAGAGCATGGGCGAGATCGAGCGCTTCATGGAGCCGTAGATCAGGCCACCGACAACGGAAGCCGCGCACCAGAAGAAGAACACGATGCCGATTTCATTCTCATGCCCGCCACGCTCCAGCAATCCGACGATGCTGACGTCCGAACCACTCAGCACCATCCCGGATCCGGCGGCCACCGCAAACAGTGCCGCAACAGAGACCGTGAACCAGGTGAAGTTGCTGGCAACCCGACTGCGGATCGGCGCCTTGCGTGCGGTTGCGGACACCATCTCCGAAGCAGCCTCCTGAACATGCGCCGGCGCCGAGGCCACCATGGCAGCTTCCGCAGCGGCAAGGTCGGCTGCGGCCCGGTTGGCCGACTCTTCCGGCGTGCACGACCCTTCACTTCGAGTGGGCGGGTTGAACCACATGAGGAACAAACCGGCCACGGAAACTGATATCCCCACTGCGGTGAGGCCAATTGCCGAGAACCCACTGGTAGCGACGATGGCGCCCACGGCTGGGCCGATCATGAACACAAGCTCGGTGGCGATCGAATCGAGGGCAAAGGCTGAACGACGCTGCTCGCCGTCCACCATGACACCCAACGACTGGCGGACAACGCTGAAAATCGGCAGCGTGAAGAGGCCGCCGACGAACACCAAAGGCAAGAGCCACTCGTACGAAACGTGAGGAACGATCGACCAGATGACGGTTTCGGAGACCACCGATGGGATCAAGGCCTTCCTCAGGCCCACCATATCCACGCGGCGGCCACGCCAAGGGGCGCCCAGGGCGATGCCAATGGTCATCACCGCGGCTGCTGCACCCGCGGCAGCGTACCCCTGGCCCAAGGTCAGGACGATGTGCAAGGTGAGGAGCACGCCGGCCGCCGAGTGCGGGATTCGTGCAATCATGCCCACCACCAGCAGACGCCGGACAGGGCGGATGGACAGCATCTCTTTGTAGAGAGCGAAGTTCACTGGCTATATCCTCTTGTTCCCCAGGGCAGCCCCGGGGAACCGGCACTGCCATTAATGCGGCGCGGGCTCCTGTGCTGCACGCTGCAGTTTTACTTCAATGGAATCAACGCCTTCGGCAAAGGAATCCATCCGTGCCCACGCCTCGTTCAGTTGGGCAACGAGCGCCTGCACGGCTACGGCGTCGAGGCCATCCTCCAGGAAGAGCACTACGCGCAGTTCGGGCCCAGCGCCGCCGCCGGATACCTGACGCCCGTCGGCCGTCAGCGACGCAACGCCGCCGCCAGGTTGTGTCTCAAGTCGGCGAACCGTCCGAAAGGCCGAAACCGTGGAAGCGAGAGCAGCCTCCAGTTGATCATCAAGGTAGGACGGCGTCCAGTCCTTCTGCTGTGCCAGGGCCCACATGGCGGGACGCCGCACCACAAACGTGAAGTCCGAGCCAGGGTCCAGTACCAACAACTGTGCGCCCTCCGAGACTGCCGAAAGAGCGGCGCGGGCTGCATAGACAGCCACAGGCCGGGCTTCGGAATGCCACGCCTCAAGGGCGGCCGCCGAGGTGAACACGGGCATGGCAGTGCGGCCATCAGGCGCTTTGAGTGTGACCAATGCCATATCAGCTTGCTTGTCCGCGTGCAGGCCGTCGACGCCTGCGGCTTCTTCAGCAAGTTGGGCAACAACCGGAACGAAGACCCGTACCGTCGCCAGGGAGGCAACGACGTCGGACTCACTGCCGGTTCCGCCGATCAGCGCCTCGATGGCTGCCACGTAGCCGGGATCTGCCAGGCCGTCGTCATCCTCGAAGTTGTGGATCTTGGCATCGTCTCCGCTGAGGCTTCTGCCCGCCCAAGGCTGTCCCGCGGAGTCAGTTGCTCCCCCGGCACCCGCCAATGCGGCGGCTATGTGGCCGGGAAGCTCACGCCTGCCATGGCCGTGATCCCCGTGCCCGTGTCCTGCATCGTGGGGCATCAGCGGCGACCGGCGACGTCCAGGGCCTCGGGCAACGTGAAGGCGCCGGCGTACAGAGCCTTACCCACGATCGCGCCCTCGACGCCCAGCGGTACGAGTTCACGCAGCACACGGAGGTCTTCCAAGCTGGAGATACCACCGGAGGCCACAACAGGCTTGCCCGTCTTCTCCACCATCTGGCGCAGAAGTTCGACATTGGGTCCCTGCAGAGTTCCATCCTTGGTGACATCGGTGACCACGTAGCGCGCACAGCCGGCATCCTCCAACCGGGCCAGAACCTCCCAGAGGTCGCCACCTTCCTTGGTCCAACCGCGTCCAGCCAGTGTCGTGCCGCGGACATCAAGGCCGACGGCGATCTTGTCACCGAAGCGGTCGATGGCGCGTCGGGTCCATTCCGGGTTCTCAAGGGCTGCGGTGCCAAGGTTGACCCGAGCGACACCCAGTTCCAAGGCACGTTCCAGGGACTCGTCATCCCGCAATCCACCGGACAGCTCAACCTTGACGTTCAGCTGTGACACCACATCGCTGATGAGGTCTGCATTGTTGCCACGACCGAAGGCGGCGTCGAGGTCCACCATGTGAACCCACTCCGCACCGGCATTCTGCCAGTTCAAGGCTGCTTCGAGTGGTGTTCCGTAGCTGGTTTCCGAGCCGGCTTCTCCCTGCAGGAGACGGACCGCCTGGCCATCAACGATGTCGACGGCGGGCAGGAGTTCCAGAACGGACTGGGCAGAGGTGGTCATGAGTGTCCTTGGAGTTGAGAGGCGACGCGGGCTTTTGCGGTGACCGGGTCAGTTACCGGGCAGCGTCAGGAGGTAGGCGGCCAGCAGGGACATCCCGGCCAGCACGTAGAAGGAAATCGAGACCCATCTGGGCTTCTTCTGCTGGTGGAAGGAAATACCCCCGCCCACCAGGAGGCCGGCAAGTCCCATGAGGACGACGGACCACATTTAGGCAGCCCCGCTTGCGGACGCTTCCGGAGCCGGCTTTCGCAGGCCGTCAACCCAGTTGCACAGGAGTCGAGCTCCTGCGTCGCCTGACTTCTCCGGGTGGAATTGCGTGGCGCAGAGAGGGCCGTTCTCGACGGCGGCAATGAAGCGTGCGCCGTGCTCGGACCACGTCACCAGGGGCGGAGCCATGCGAGGCTGCACGACGTCGAAGTTCCACTCCTGCACGCCATATGAGTGCACAAAGTAGAAGCGTTCCTGCTCGACACCGGCGAAAAGCCTGGAGCCCTCGGGAACGTCCACGGTGTTCCACCCCATGTGCGGAACAACGGGGGCAGGAAGCAGCTCCACCTTGCCCGGCCACTCGGCCATGCCTTCGGATTCCGTTCCGTGCTCCACGCCGGCTTCGAAGAGGACCTGCAGGCCTACGCAGATGGCAAGCACTGGACGGCCACCGGCAACCCGGCGTCCGATCATGCGAATGCCATCAACGGACTTCAGTTCCTTCATGACGGTCTCGAAGGCACCGACCCCGGGAACCACCAGGCCGTCGGCGTTCAGTACGTCTTCAGGTTTGGAACTGAGTACCACGTGGGCCCCGGCACGCTCGAGCGCGCGGACTGCGGACCGAACGTTGCCGGATCCATAATCCAGCACTGTCACGGTGGGCTTGCCCTCCGGCGACTCAGGCTTGACCGAAGCCTTGGCGTCAATGACTGCCCCGTCTTTCAGGACCTGCCCGCTCATAGCGCTCCCTTGGTGGAGGGGATTCCCTCGACCCGTGGGTCGGACTCCACTGCTGCGCGAAGTGCCCGTGCGAATGCCTTGAACTGGGCTTCGACTATGTGGTGCGGGTCCCTGCCGGCGAGAACGTTCATGTGCAGGCAAATACCGGCGTGCAAGGTGATGGCCTCGAAAACGTGCCGGGTCAACGAACCGGTGAAGTGGCCACCGATCAGGTGGTACTCCTGTCCGGCGGGCTCGCCGCCGTGAACCAGGTACGGGCGGCCGGAAACATCCACTACCGCGTGGGCCAGGGCTTCGTCCAGGGGCACCGTCGCTTCGCCGAAGCGCCGAATGCCGGCCTTGTTGCCCAATGCGGTGCGCAACACCTCTCCGAAGGTGATAGCCACATCCTCAACGGTGTGGTGTGCGTCGATGTGCGTGTCCCCGGTGGCCTTGACGGTCATATCAATCAGGGAGTGCTTGCACAGCGCGGTCAGCATGTGGTCGTAGAACGGAACCGAGGTGCTGATGTCCGAGATACCGGAGCCGTCCAGGTTGATCTCCACCAGGACTGAAGATTCGCTGGTGGTGCGCTCCATGCGCGCAGTGCGGGCAGCGGACGGCGTCGCGCCGGTTTCGCTCATTGGGACGTCCTTATACACGGAGGGGTGGGTTGGGTCTATAGACAAGTTTAGGCGGGCTGGGAGGCCGGTCCGTCCAGCAGGGCTTCCAACGCCTCCAGGAAGGCGGTGGTTTCCGGCTCGGTTCCGGCAGTGACCCGCAGGTGTCCCGGGATGCCAACGTCACGAATCAGCACTCCGGCATCCAACAAACCCTGCCAGATGGCGTGCGGATTGGTGAGTCCGCCGAAGAAGACATAGTTGGAGTCCGACGCCGCTGGCTTCAGCCCCATGCGGAGGAGTTCCGTCACGATGCGGTCGCGCTGCACCTTGATGTCCTCGACGTCGGCCATCAGGGCTTCGCGGTGATTGAGTGCTGCGAGGGCAGTGGCCTGCGTGACGGCGGACAGGTGGTACGGCAGGCGTACCAGCCTGATGGCATCCGTAACCTCGGGCGCTGCAGCCATATAGCCCAGCCGCGCACCAGCCAGGGCGAATGCCTTGCTCATGGTGCGTGAGACGATCAGCCGCTCGCGGCCAGGCAGCAGGGTCAGGGCACTCGGCGTATTGTCGTGCGCGAACTCGTGATAGGCCTCGTCCACAATCACCATTGCCTGGCTCGCTTCGCCGGCCTCGTAGACGGCCTCCACCACGTCCAAGCCCAGCCCTGTCCCCGTGGGATTGTTGGGCGAGCACAGGAAAACGATGTTGGCACCGGTTTCCCGGACTTGGGCAGCGGCCGACTCCGCGTCCAACCCATAGTCGTCGGCACGGACGCCACGGACATACTCGGTGTCCGTGCCGCTGGCGAGCAACGGGTACATGGAATACGTAGGCGGGAAGCCAAGGGCTTTGCGCCCCGGACCACCAAATGCTTGGAGGATCTGCTGCAGGACCTCGTTTGATCCGTTGGCGGCCCAGATATTGTCCGGGGAGAGTCCGTGACCAAGGTACTCGGCCAGCGACTGGCGAAGTTCCGTGAACTCGCGGTCCGGGTAGCGGTTCAGTCCCGTGGCCGCAGCAGCGACGGCTTCAGTGATGGCGGCCTGGACATCCGCAGGGACACCATGGGTGTTCTCGTTGACGTTGAGCAAAATAGGGACATCAAGCTGCGGTGCGCCGTAGGGGCTCAGTCCACGCAGGTTGGTCCGGAGGGGAAGTCGGTCAAGTCGCTCAAGCTGGTCACTCACCACGTCAGTTTAAGGTGCCGCCGGGACTGCCGACTAACTGTGACGCCGGAGCATCCGTTTCCCTGCTGGTGGAGCGACTCAGTTGGCTGGGACAAACAGCTGCTGGCCGGGCTGGATACGTCCGCCGCGGAGGTCGTTCAACTGGATGATTTCCGCGATGACATCGCGCGGATCGCGCTCCGGAGCGGCTGCACCGGCGATACCCCACAGGGATTGGCCAGGTTGCACAGTGACGGTAACCGCCACCGGCGGATGCAGCTGAGCCTGCGAGTCCGAGGCCTTGGCGGGCGAAGTGATGAATCCGGCGAGGCTTAGCAGCGCAGCCACCAGCAGCATCGCGGGAATGCCGAAGAAGACCATCCGACCCCGACGGGTGAGCCGCAGGCGCGAGGGAGCCTGAGTGGTGCGGAAATCAGCGAACGTAGTGATTGCGGACATGAGCTGAGCCCTTCTGAGCTATTGCCTCACGCCGGAGTGCCCGGCGTTCGACTGCCAATTCTTTGTGTCCCCCTCCACCGACCCCGATGTTCGAACACTTTCTTCGAACATCCCGCATCAGCATCAGGTTTATAGAACACATATTCGAACCTTGCTATGACATTTTTAGCACTTATCAACGAACGGTGTCGAGACTCGCTAGAACAAATGTTTGATAAACGCCTGTGGCTGCCCTACGTTTGAGTGAAGAAACAGCACTGTTTCAGTGGAACAGGAGGGTCTGACATTTTTCAGGCCCTGCATCCCGGAGACTCTTCGGGGCGGAATGGAAAGGCATTGGCGAACATGGCAGCGAAAGCCACAGGCGGCGGGGCACCCCTGCGGAGCCAACAGCCTCAGAAGAGTCCCAAGAGCCTGACTGTCCGGCAGAAGAAAATCCTGGAGACCATCCAGCGGTCAGTGAACGACAACGGCTATCCCCCCAGCATGCGCGAAATCGGCGACACCGTGGGCCTCGCCAGTTTGTCGAGCGTCACCCACCAGCTCTCCCAATTGGAAAAACTGGGCTACCTCCGCCGCGATCCCAAGCGTCCCCGGGCCATGGAAGTCCTCATGCCGTTGACCCTCGACGGCGGGCCCATCCCTGGAGTTGAAGCGCCTACGACGCTTCGCAGCGCAGGAGGCCTCGCCGTGACGGAGCTGGCCAGCGCCAGCGATACCGCCATGGTTCCCCTGGTAGGCCGCATCGCAGCGGGCGGTCCAATCCTGGCGGACCAGACAGTGGAAGACGTACTCCCGCTGCCTCGGCAGCTCGTGGGACATGGCGAACTGTTCATGCTCAAGGTTGCCGGCGACTCCATGATTGATGCCGCCATTTGCGACGGGGACTGGGTGGTTGTCCGGCGGCAAAACGACGCCATCAACGGCGACATCGTGGCGGCACTCCTGGACGACGAGGCCACCGTAAAGACCTTCCGCCAGCGGGACGGGCACACGTGGCTGCTCCCGCAAAACACCCAATACGAACCCATCCTTGGCGATCAAGCCACCATCATGGGCAAGGTCGTCTCGGTCCTGCGTTCCCTCTAGGGGGCTTTGGCCGACCCCAGACGCTCCAGGACCCCACGCACCACCGCTCGGTCGGTCGTGGCCCAGAACGGTGGCAGCGCGGCCCGCAGGAAACCGCCATAGCGTTCTGTCGAGAGCCGTGAGTCGAGCACAGCCACGACACCTTTGTCACCGGTGGAACGGATGAGGCGTCCAGCGCCCTGCGCCAGCCGGATCGCGGCATGTGTTGCCGAAACCGCCATGAAACCGTTCCCGCCTGACTGTGCGACGGCCCGTGAGCGGGCAGTCATCAGGGGGTCATCCGGACGAGGAAAAGGAATGCGGTCGATCACCACGAGCCGGCAGGAACCACCCGGCACGTCGACGCCCTGCCACAGGGACATGGTTCCGAAGAGGCAGGTATCCGGCTCGTCCGCGAATTGCTTCACCAAGGCCGCCATGGTGGATTCGCCTTGGCAGAGGATGTCCACGTCCAGGCGCAGCCGCATGGCATCCGCAGCTTCCTCGGCAGCCCGCCGAGAGGAGAAGAGACACAGTGCTCCGCCGCCGGACGCGCGGATGAGGTCTTCCAACTCATCGAGCGCTTCGGGTGAAGTACCCCGGCCAGGTTTAGGCAGATGCTTCGCTACGTACAACACGCCCTGCTTGGGATAGTCGAACGGCGATCCAACATCGATGCCGGTCCAGCTTGGTGCCCCGTCGCCGATCAGGCCGAGGCCGCCGGCGGCCGGTTCGAAGGCCGAGCCGATGGCCAGCGTAGCTGAGGTAAGCACCACGGTGTGGCCGGCAAAGAGACCCTCCCGGAGCCGTCCCGCGACGCTGAGCGGAGCGATGTTGATGAGGGCAGGTGCGGTCTCGTCAGGTTGCGAATAACCCTGTTGGGGGTCGAAGGTGCTGTTCCGCGAGAACCACACTACTTCCCGGTTCTCCTTGGCCGCGAGCATACGCTCGCACAGTTCAAGAATGAGCATGAGCCGTGAACGCGCAAGCTGCCTGCCGCCGTCCACCGCGTTTGAAGAGTCCGTCTTCGAATCGGACAGCGCCGCGCGCGTGGCGTCCCGCAGCTGGTCCAGGCAATCGAGCTGCTCGTCACTGAGCCCGCTGGGCAACAGCCCATTGGACACGCCGGCTATGGCCATATCCAACCGGTCGGCCGCAGCATTGAGCGCATCCACCGTGATGGCGGTGTGCTTGCGCGCACTCGATGCCGCGGCGTGGACCATGGCCACCGACAACTGGCCCGAAACGGCGCCCGTCACACGGTCTTGGAGCTCATGCGCCTCGTCCACCACCACCACGTCGTACTCAGGCAGCACAGCCAGGCCCTCGAAGGCGCTGACGGCCAACATGGCGTGGTTGGTGACCACCACATCGGCCTCCGCGGCGCGGGAACGAGCCAGCTCACTGAAGCACTCTTCAGCTACGGGGCACTTCTGGGCACCCAAGCACTCCATGGACGTCACTGAAACCTGTCGCCAGGCCCTGTCAGTGACGCCGGGCATGAGTTCGTCCCTATCTCCGGTCGCGGTTTTCTCGGCCCATTCGCGGAGCCGGACCACTTCCTTGCCCAGCTGCGATTGCGGACCGCCCATGGACGCAGCGAAATGCGGCACGCTGGTGTCTTCGCCCAGGGAGAACAGCTGCCCTTCGGAGGGTTCCTCGCTGGGGAACCCTCCCTCGAGTTTCTGCAGGCACACGTAGTTCGCCCTGCCCTTGACGAGTGCCACGTTGACGGGCCGTTCAAGGGCAGGGTTGATGGTCTCCAGCAACCGGGGAAGGTCCCGGCCAACAATTTGGGTCTGGAGTGCCAAAGTGGCGGTGGACACCAGTGTGGGTTTATCGCTGTCCATGGAGTGCGCAATTAACGGAATCAGGTACGCCAAGGACTTACCTGTTCCCGTCCCTGCCTGGACCAGCAAATGCTCTCCGGTCTCAATCGCCCGGGTGACATGCTTGGCCATTTCGTGCTGGCCGGCACGGCTTTGACCGCCCATGCCGGCAACAGCCCGATCCAACAACTCGAGGGTGGCCTTCTCCCCCACCGACTCGACGGCGTCCGCCGCCACCTTCTCAACCATTGCTGACGAATGACTCCAGTTCGGCTGCCAGTCCTTCGCGGACCATGACAACCACGCGCGTTCCGTTTTCTTCGTGATCAAGGCTGAGGATCTCCGAGTCGGAGCTGTGCAGCTTGTTGATCATGTCGCCACGTTCGTAGGGAATCAACAGCTCCAGGCGCACGCCGGGCCGGGGAATGGACTGGCTGATGTCTTCCAAGAGTTCAGCAATGCCCTGGCCAGTGCGTGTGGAAACCACAGCGTGGCGCGGTTCCTTCTGCTTGAGGCGTTCCACTACAAACGGGTCCGCCACATCAACCTTGTTGAGGACGATGATCTCGGGAACCTTCCGCGCATCCACTTCGGTGAAGACAGCCCGCACGGCAGCGATCTGTCCCTCCGGGTCGGGGTGCGAAGCATCCACGACGTGGAGGATCAAATCAGCATCTGCCACTTCCTCCAACGTTGACCGGAAGGCCTCAATCAGTTGGGTTGGCAGGGAGCGAACGAACCCAACGGTATCTGCCAGGGTGTAGCCAATGCCGTCAGGGGTCTGCGCTTTCCGAACCGTGGGGTCCAAGGTTGCGAACAGGGCATTCTCCACCAGGACACCCGCGTCCGTAAGGCGGTTCAACAGTGACGACTTGCCGGCGTTCGTGTACCCGGCAATGGCAACTGACGGAACGGCATTACGACGACGGTTGGCCCGCTTGGTTTCGCGCGCCGGCTTCATCGCGGCGATTTCACGACGCAGCTTGGCCATGCGGGTACGGATACGCCGGCGATCAAGTTCGATCTTGGTTTCACCCGGACCGCGCGAGCCCATGCCTGCACCGGCTCCGCCCACCTGGCCACCGGCCTGACGGGACATGGAGTCACCCCAACCGCGGAGGCGCGGGAGCAGGTATTCGAGCTGTGCGAGCTCAACCTGGGCCTTGCCTTCACGGCTCTTCGCGTGCTGGGCGAAGATGTCCAGGATCAGCGTGGTGCGGTCAACGACCTTGACCTTCACGATGTCTTCAAGGCCGCGTCGCTGCGATGGCGCGAGTTCAGTGTCCACCACCACGGTGTCGGCACCGGTGGCGGCAACGATGTCCTTAAGTTCCTGGGCCTTGCCTGACCCCAGGAACGTCCCCGGGTCCGGCTTCATGCGGCGTTGAACCAAGCCGTCCAGAACTTCGGAACCGGCGGTCTCTGCCAAAGCGGCCAGCTCACGGAGCGAGTTTTCGGCATCGGCCAGGGTGCCTTCGGTCCAGAGGCCTGCCAGGACGACGCGCTCGAGGCGCAGTTGCCGGTACTCAACTTCGGTGACATCTTCAAGTTCCGTGGACAGTCCCGCGGTACGACGCAGTGCACGACGTTCGGCCAGGTCTTCCTGGTCACCGTCGTAGATGCTGTGTTCCTGGTCCAGCGTGGAAATCGCCTGCGCCTTACCGAACACGCCGCTGGCGTCGTTGTCGTCGGATGCCTGCGCTGGTACATCCTTGGAAAGAATCCGGTCGATGACGGCCTGGATTTGTTCAGGACTCATGTCCTGGGCGTCGGAATCGGATCCGGAGTGCTTCTGGGTGGTCATGGTCTCCTTAGACTGTTCGGCAATTCCAGAATAGTGCTGTTTGCTGCCCAATGGGGCGCTATTCGCGCTGGGCTGACGGGCTTGGGCCAAAGGGGCCTCCTGTGTGCTGTACAGCCAGCCCTCAATGGGGCTGTGGCTGTTGGTGATCGAGCGTGGTTGGATCCGCGAGGAGGTTCCCGGCAAACTGGAGGGCGCACTGTCCATGATTCGGCCGCGCAATAGCTGGCGGTCCACTGCGAACACAGGGGTGGGCGGGATCTTCAGAGCATCCGTCTCCGCACTATAGGGAGCCGAACTGAGCCGGGTGGACCTGCCGGGCGGAAAGGCCTGTGGCTGGGCTGTGCCAGGTGAGGGCCTGCGTCGCGGGCGGTGCCGTATGTCGGCTGATTACTCGAAGATCAAGAACATGCGTTCCACAATAGCATCAGGTGTCAAACACCCGCTTGGCAGGGGCAGTTTCCCAAGGCGCCGTTAGCCAACTAATCTGGCAAATTATGGAGTCTGCACACTATTTCACCGCTCAACCCGCCGGACCGTTCACCCGAAAGCCCCTCACAGTGGAGCTTGCTGGAGCCACACGCCACTTGCAGACCTCTTCAGGCATCTTCAGCCCCGACGGTGTGGACAAGGGGACGGCAGTACTTTTTGCCGAGGTCCCCCCGCCTTCTCCTCAAGGAAATTTGCTGGACATCGGATGCGGTTGGGGGCCGATCGCCCTCACGCTGGGCCTTTCGGCCCCTAACGCCCAGGTGTACGCCGTTGACGTCAACGAGCGGTGCGTCACCCTCACCAACGAGAATGCGGCAGCTGTGGGTTTGGGCAACGTCACCGCCAGCCTTCCGCACGAAGTAGATCCCGGCGTCGAATTCGACACCATCTGGTCCAACCCGCCCATCCGCATCGGCAAGGCCGAACTCCACTCTCTGCTGCTCACGTGGCTGCCCCGCCTCGCACCCGGCGGGAACGCCTGGCTGGTGGTTCAGAAGAACCTGGGCGCCGACTCGCTGCAACGATGGCTGGCCACCGAACTGGACGCATCCTTCACAGTCTCACGCGAGAGCACGTCCAAGTCCTTCAGGATCCTTCGGGTCAGGAAAGCATCCCAGTAGCCACAATCACGGCCGGGCCGCTGAGCTCAACGTGCTCGCGGCCACCTGCACCCGGAAAGAACTTAACGCCCACGACGCCGCCCGGAACCTTGACGTGCCAATCGTTCGGTGCCGTTGCGCCCGCCCAGTGGCGGATGGCGACGGCTGCCGCGCAGGCGCCCGTGCCGCAAGACTGGGTCTCCCCCACACCTCGCTCGTGAACCCTCATGGTGATGGTTCCTACGCCTTCTTCCACCAACGGTTCGGCGGGAACCACGAATTCGACATTCGTACCGTTGACGGGCTTCGGGTCAACCAAGGGAGCTTTGAACAGTTCCGTGGCCGCAAGCTCGCCGAGTTCGGCAAGGGCCACGACCGTGTGCGGGTTGCCCATGCTCACGGACAGGCCCGGCCGTGCTACTTCCAGTCCGTCGGCGCTGACCAAGGCATCCATCGCCTTGCTGGTTGCTTCGTTGGGGAAGATGAACTCCCAGGGGCCCATGTCTACGGCATAGCCGTTGACCGTACGGACAACCTTCTTGACGCCGCCACGTGTTCCGATGGTCAGGGTTTGGCCGGGTCCAAGATCAACCAAACCTTCCTCGATGAGGAAATGGACGAAGACGCGGACGCCGTTGCCACACATTTCGGAGAGGGAACCGTCTCCGTTGCGGTAATCCATGAACCACTCCGCTGCAGGATCCTGTTCCAGCAGGGTGCGGCCTTCAGGAAGAAACCGTGAGGGAACGGCACGGATGAGTCCATCGCCCCCAATGCCAATATGGCGGTCGCACAAATGCGCCACCTGGTCCGGTGTGATCTCGTGCGCGTCGCCTGGATCAGCAATGAGGACGAAGTCGTTACCCGTTCCGTGGCCCTTGGAAAAAGCCAATCCGGCAAGGCTGGCAGTGGGGGCGGGGGCACCCGCAGCTGTGGGCTGCGGCACGGGAACTTCGACGGTTTCATCCATGGAATCAAGGCTACCTTCCACGCGGGTTCGGCCCGAAATTACCCTGAGCTTTGAGTACCGTTGGCACTGGCGACGGCCTTGGCCAACAGCTCGGAATCCTGCCAGTCCAGCCACGTGATGCGGGGATCTCCGCGGAACCACGTGAGTTGGCGCCGGGCGAACTGCCTGGTGGCCACAATGGTCTCTTCGACTGCCGCCTCCACTTCCATGTGGCCGTCCAGAACCTTCAAGAACTGGGAGTACCCCAAGGCACGTGAGGCTGTCTTCCCATGCCGAAGCCCCAAGGCGTCAAGCCGCTCCACCTCCTGCTGAAGGCCGGCGTCGACCATCCGGTGCACGCGGACGGCCAGTCGTTCCCTCAGCTCCTCGCGATCCACCGACAGGCCGATCTGAACCGCAGGTTGGAAATACTCACGCTGCGGCATGAACGAACTGAAGGGCCGTCCGGTCAGTCCGTGCACTTCCAAGGCACGGATCACCCGCCTGGCATCCCCGAGGCGAGCGGCCGAGACAGGGTCCACTTCCTCAAGACGCGCCCGCAGCGGTGCCAGGCCATGGGCTTCACACTCGCCTTCGAGGCCCTTCCGAAGCGCAGGATCGGTGCCCGGGAACTCCAGGACATCCAGGGCCGCCCGCACATACAGGCCGGACCCTCCCACCAGGATGGCGCGTTTTCCCCGCGAGTGAATGTCCATGATGGCAGCGCGGCATTCCTCTTGGAAGTCGGCGACGCTGGCTTCCTGCGTGACGTCCATGGTGTCCAAGAGGTGGTGCGGAACACCTTTGCGCTCCTCCACGTTGATCTTGGCTGTGCCAATGTCCATGCCTCGGTAGAACTGCAAGGCGTCGGCGTTGATGACTTCGCCGTCCAGCGCCAAAGCCAGGCTGACGCCCAAATCCGACTTGCCGGAACCGGTGGGGCCTACCACCGCAATGACAGGCAAGGGCCTTTCCTGTGGGGAGTGCGACATGTGATCCTCGGGTCCGCAGCTAGGCTCGCCGGACCGGCAAGGACGGCATGCCCAACGACACCCCGGTCTTGCCTGACGGCGATCCCGTCGCGGGCACACCGCAGGATTCAGCCTGCGCACGGTCCCAAGCATCGCCTGCCCTGGAACGGCGCAGGGTGTAATCCCCCGCGGTGGCAGGATCCGCGACAAGGTGGAAGGCCGCGGCCTCAGTGATGGTCACGGTGACGAAATCACCGGGGCGAGGAGTCTCAGCACCGGCCGGCACAGAGAAGTGCACCAGTCTCTGGTCGGTCGAACGTCCGGACAACCGGTGGGTTTCGCCCGCTTTTCGCCCTGACTGGGCAGTCACCAGAATTTCGACCTGGCGCCCCAGCTGCCGGGCGTTCTCTTCGGCCGCAATGCGGTCCTGCAGTGCAGTGAGCCGCTCATAGCGCTCCTGGACAACGGTTTTGGGGAGTTGCTCCGGCAGCTCGGCCGCGGGCGTCCCTGGTCGCTTGGAATACTGAAAGGTGAAGGCCGACGCGAAACGGGACTTCTCAACTACGTCCAGGGTAGCCTGGAAGTCTTCCTCAGTCTCCCCCGGGAACCCGACGATGATGTCCGTGGTGATGGCAGCGTTGGGAATCCGTTCCCGAACCTTATCCAGGATCCCAAGGAACTTGCTGGAGCGATAGGAGCGGCGCATGTCCTTAAGGACCTTGTCCGAGCCTGACTGGAGCGGCATGTGCAACTGAGGCATGACGTTGGGAGTCTCGGCCATGGCGTCGATAACGTCGTCAGTGAAGGCCGCCGGGTGGGGGCTGGTGAACCGAACGCGCTCGAGTCCTTCGATCTCGCCGCAGGCCCGCAGCAACTTGGAGAATGCCAAACGATCCCCGAATTCAACGCCATAAGAATTCACGTTTTGGCCGAGCAAGGTGACTTCCACAGCCCCGTCATCCACCAATGACTGGATTTCGGCAAGGATTTCACCGGGCCGGCGGTCCTTCTCCTTGCCGCGGAGTGAGGGCACGATGCAGAAGGTGCAGGTGTTGTTGCAGCCCACGGAGATGGAGACCCACCCCGAGTAGACCGAGTCCCGCTTGGTAGGCAACGTTGAGGGAAAGACGTCCAAGGACTCGAGGATTTCGAGTTGTGCCTCGTTGTTGTGTCGGGCGCGTTTGAGGAGGGCAGGAAGGGCACCGACGTTGTGCGTACCGAATACGGCATCAACCCACGGCGCCTTCTTCACTATGGTTTCGCGGTCCTTCTGCGCAAGGCAACCACCTACGGCAATCTGCATTCCGGGGTTGGCCTCTTTGACCTGCCGCAACTGGCCGAGGTTTCCGTAGAGCTTGTTGTCCGCGTTCTCCCGCACCGCACACGTGTTGAAAACCACGACGTCGGCAATCTCACCTTCAGCGGGAACGTAGCCCGCATCCTCCAGGAGTCCCGCCATGCGTTCCGAGTCATGGACGTTCATCTGGCAGCCAAACGTCCGGACCTGGTAGGTCCTGGGCTCAGCCGAAGGGGTGGTGGCAGCTGCTGGAGAAGGAATGGTCAAACTCACTACTCAAGGGTACCGGCTTCTGCCAGCACCTCACCGACGATCCTGAAGGCCATGGAGGGGGCGTAGCCCTTCCGTGCGAGCATCGAGGCCAACCTCCGCGTGTACTTGTCCCGTTCGGCACGATCTGACAAGTCCACGCCTGGCCGTAGCTTGCGCTGGACGAGTTCCCGCGCAGCCACTTCTTCGTCTTGGTCGCTGAGCTGGGACAGGGCTTCCTCCGCTGCGTCCAGGCCAATGCCTTTATCTGTCAGTTCGCGACGAAGCGCACCCTTGGCCAGTTTTTTGCTTTGCGAGCGGCTGCGGACCCACATCCTGGCAAACTCGGCGTCGTCGATCAGCTGAACTTCTTCGAACCGGTCGAGGACAGCTTCCGTCACGTCCTCGGGAACATTGCGTTCGGCAAGCTTGCGGGCCAACTGCAACCGACTCCGCGGCGCCATCGTCAGCTGTCTGAGGACGATGGCGCGCGCCACGGACTCGGGGTCCGGCTCGGGATCAGAGGCGACGGAGGAGTCGGGGTCCGGCCCTCTCCTAGCCGTCAACGGCCTTCAGCTTCGGAGAGTCTTCCTCCGGCTTGATGACGCCCACGCCAAGCTTCTCCTTGATCAGACGCTCCAGTTCCTGGGCGAGCTCAGGATTATCCCGCAGGAACCTCCGCGAGTTCTCCATGCCCTGGCCGAGCTGATCGCCGTCGTACGTGAACCACGAGCCCGACTTCTTGATGATGCCGTGCTCAACGCCCATGTCGATGATGCCGCCCTCACGGGAGATGCCCTGACCGTAGATGATGTCGAATTCGGCGATCTTGAAGGGCGGGGCCATCTTGTTCTTGACGATCTTTGCCTTGGTCCGGTTACCGACGGAGTCGGCACCCTCCTTCAAGGTCTGGATACGGCGAACGTCAATGCGTACTGAGGCGTAGAACTTCAAGGCCTTACCACCGGTGGTGGTTTCCGGGGATCCGAAGAACACACCGATCTTTTCACGCAACTGGTTGATGAAAATTGCGGTGGTCTTGGTCTGACTCAGGCGGCCAGTAATTTTACGCAGGGCCTGGCTCATGAGTCGCGCCTGCAGACCAACGTGGGAGTCGCCCATTTCGCCTTCGATTTCAGCGCGGGGTACCAAGGCGGCCACGGAGTCAATGACGACGATGTCCAAGGAGCCGGAGCCCACCAGCATGTCCATGATTTCCAGGGCCTGCTCGCCGGTATCCGGCTGGGAGACGAGGAGGGCATCGGTGTCCACGCCGAGCTTGGCGGCGTAGTCCGGGTCCAGGGCGTGCTCAGCATCAATGAAGGCCGCAATGCCGCCAGCGCGCTGTGCGTTGGCTACGGCGTGCAGCGCAACGGTGGTCTTACCTGATGATTCCGGACCATAGATTTCCACGACGCGGCCACGGGGCAGGCCGCCAATGCCAAGGGCGACATCCAATGCAATGGAGCCGGTTGGAATGACCTCGATGGGTGCGCGGGTGTCGTCACCCAAGCGCATGATGGAGCCTTTGCCGAACTGCTTGTCGATCTGGGCAAGCGCTGCTTCAAGCGCCTTCTCACGATCCGGGGTTGCCGCCATGGTTCACACCTCTGATGCTTTCTCGCTGTGGAGTGGCCCGAAAGGCCGCTTTCCTGTCATGTCAGACGCTATTACCTTGCCCTGACATTTTTAGAAGCCGGTTCCGACTATGTGGATAACCGGTTGCTCTGGAATGCGTCTCCGGGATCAATTTTCCTCTCACAGGAGCATATCCCCATCCGAACAGATATTCGAACAACGGCGCGGCGTGTCACCGCCCGCGGCAGCAGTAGCCGCGACAGGCTTCAGCTTGACGCAGGCTTGATGTCACGGCCGAGCCTGCGTTCTGGAGGAACATCCTGGACCTCGCACACCGCCAGCCAAACCTCACGCGGATGATATCCAGCGGCCAAAGCTTCCACGGCCGTCCGCCCACCAACACCGGCAAGTACCAGGGAAGTGGCCAGGACTCGGGAGTAGCCCGCTCCAAACTCGTCGTCCATCAATCGCCAAAAGTCACTTGCCCTCACGGATGAAGTCTCTCATGGCACCGGACTCTAGAATGGTTGCCATGAGCAATCCTCTCCAGAGCACGCCGGATCCGGCCGTGTCAGGCGACGCCGTTGATGACGCCCTCCAGCAGGTGGAACACCAGCTGAGCCTGCTCTGGCGCCGCGCGCGCTCGATCTCGCACCAGTTGTCCCGCCAGGTGCATCCTGACATGGAACCGGCCGCCTACGGGCTTCTCACCGTGATCCGCAGGGAAGGGCCCATCCGCCTCACGGATCTGGCCACCTGCATTGGCGTCGGCAAGCCGTCCGTGAGCCGCCAGATCGCGTTCCTCGAGAGTATCGGCCTTGTCTACAAGGAAGCCGATCCCCAGGACGGCAGGGCCCAGTCCATCCGGCTGACGGACAAGGGCGAGGAAAAGATGCATCTGGTTCAGGACGCCCGCAGGCAGGTGTTCCGCGAACGCCTCGGTGAATGGCCGTTGGAGGACGTCCAGACGCTGGCCGATTACATGGGCCGGCTCAACGCCATCTATGGCGACGGCGTGCTCAATGTGAAGGACCCCGGAGCTGATGTTCAGGACAAACCCGCGGGCCTTTGAGCGGCGCCTGCGGCCACCACCAGGCAACCACCAGTCGAAGCGTTAAACAAAGGGAGGTCCCCAGCCTCAGGCTGGGGACCTCCCTTCACATCAATCCGGCGAACGGTTACCGCGCTCCGGAGAGCATTCCCTGCGGGAAGTCGTCCGTAAGGTCAAGATCCCGACCGTAGCGCTGGGAGAATTCCTGCGGAACGGTGTCCGGGACTGCGACACCTTCTGCGACGGCCACGCGGTCGCTGACTTCGCGAAGCATGTGGGACAACGGAACATCCAGGGCTGTGCAGATAGAGGACAGGAGCTCGGAAGAAGCCTCCTTCTGGCCGCGTTCAACTTCACTCAAGTAACCAAGTGAGACGCGGGCGCTGTGCGAAACCTCGCGGAGGGTACGGCCCTGACGCTGGCGGACATCGCGCAGTACATCACCGATCTCGTGGCGTAGTACGACCATTTTGCGCTCCTTCTGTTCGCTCTGTGTCTGATCAGCCAAGCCCACATCCTTCCAGCGGACAACGCCGTTCACGGATACGGGCTGCTTTACCATCTGTATCGCCTTGCTCCCTCGTTCATCCGGTTCGCTGGCTGGCGGACCGGGTTGGTTTCTACATCCTAGGCGCCCCGGCTCTTCCGAAGCGACACAATGACACAACTATTGGCAATCAGTTTTTGTTCCCGACTACTTTACGAACGGTAACCAACGTCACTGACCGCCACAATCAGCCGCTCCAAGGCCGCCTCGCAGGCTTGTTCACGTATGGATTGCCGATCACCCGAAAAGAGGTATTGGAACGAGGCCACGCCCGCGTCGCTGGCGACGCCAATAAACACGGTTCCCACCGTTTTGCCATCGTGCGGCTCTGGTCCGGCCACACCGGTGGTGGAGATCCCGACGTCGGCACCGCACGCTCGCCGCGCGCCATCAGCCATGGCTTCGGCAACGGCGCCGTCCACAGAGCCGACAGCGGCAAGAAGTTCCGCCGAAACGCCTAGGACGCCCGCTTTGACCGAGTTCTGATACGCGATGACGCCACCCTGCAGCATTCCCGATGCACCCGGGGTGTTGGCCAGTGTTGCGGCCACCATCCCTGCTGTCAGTGACTCAGCCGTGGCCACCGTGAGGTTCTTCCCGATCGCGGCCGCGACAGCCGCCGTCGCCGTTACCGCGGCACCGGCCGTCATGCGCGACGGCCCGCTGCTCGGAGCTTGAGCGCCTGAACGACATATTCGACGCCGGTCCACAGCGTAATGGCAAGGGCCACCATCATGACCCAGAAGGCGATGTCGCCCATCCAGGGGGCAACCGCCTTCAGCGGCAGGAGGTACAGGAAGATTGCCACGGTTTGGACCACTGTCTTCAGTTTTCCACCGCGGGAGGCCGGCATGACGCCATAGCGGATAACAACGAAACGCAGGGCGGTAATGCCCCACTCGCGTACCAGGATGAGGATTGTGACCCACCAAGGCAGCTCCCCCAGGATGGACAGAAGCACCAGCGCGGAACCGATGAGCAGTTTGTCGGCAATGGGGTCGGCGATCTTGCCGAAGTTGGTGATGAGCCCCCGCGCGCGGGCGATGTCGCCGTCGAGCTTATCCGTGTAAATCGCCACAGCGAAGGCAACCACAGCGGCCCAGCGCCAGATGCCGTACTCGCCGTTGTCGGCGAGAAGGAACCACACAAAGAACGGAACCAGGACGATGCGGAGCATCGTGAGGATGTTGGGCAGGTTCCAGACGTCGGAACTTCTGGACGTGGCGTTATCACCCTCGGCTGTAGTCACCCCTCTAGGCTACCGTCTTTGGGGCGCCCGTCTTTGAAGCTAGCGCCCTGTGAGCGACCAGGCGTCCTCGCCGCCTTCGTCGTCGTCATTCGGGGTATCGGCACCGTCGTAGTACTCGATTGCCTGGGTACGGTTGTCCAGGTCCGCTGCGACGAGATCCTCCGCGTAGCCGCCGACGGCGATGTTCGCGTTGGCGTTGTCGCTCAGGGCCGCGGTCTGCGCGTCGGGCGAAACGGGTGACTCCTGGCCCTTCATGGCAGCGAGTACGGCAGCGAGGTCGTCCGGTTTGACCAGGACGTCGCGGGCCTTGGAGCCTTCGGAAGGACCCACCACGCCTCGGGATTCGAGAAGATCCATGAGGCGCCCGGCCTTCGCGAAGCCAACGCGCAGCTTGCGCTGCAGCATCGACGTCGATCCGAACTGCGTTGTGACCACCAATTCGGTGGCCTGCAGAAGGACTTCGAGGTCGTCTCCAATGTCGTCGTCGATCTGCTTCTTCGGCGCCTCGGCAGCAACGTCATCGCGGTACACGGCCTGCAGCTGTCCCTTGACGTGCTCAACCACCTTGTGGATCTCGGACTCCGTGACCCAGGCTCCTTGGACGCGCATGGCCTTCGAAGCACCCATCGGCAGGAACAAGGCGTCACCCTGGCCGATGAGCTTTTCCGCACCCGGTTGATCCAACACCACGCGGGAGTCGGTGACGGACGATGTGGCGAAGGCCATACGGGACGGAACGTTCGCCTTGATCAGGCCGGTCACGACATCCACTGAGGGGCGCTGCGTGGCCAGGACCAGGTGGATGCCCGCGGCGCGGGCGAGCTGGGTGATGCGGACGATGGAGTCTTCGACGTCGCGCGGGGCCACCATCATGAGGTCGGCGAGTTCGTCCACAATCACCAGGAGATACGGGTAAGGCTTGATGATGCGCTTGGAGTCGACCGGAGGCACCACTTTGCCTGCCCTGACTGCTTTGTTGAAATCGTCGATGTGCTTGTAGCCATAGTTGGCGAGGTCGTCATAGCGGGCGTCCATTTCGCGAACCACCCATTGCAAGGCCTCGGCGGCCTTCTTGGGGTTGGTGATAATGGGCGTAATGAGGTGCGGTACGCCCTCGTAGGCCGTGAGTTCCACGCGCTTGGGGTCCACCATGACCATACGGACCTCATCCGGCGTGGCACGCATGAGGATGGACGTGATCATGGAGTTCACGAAGCTCGACTTACCAGCGCCGGTGGCACCGGCCACGAGCAGGTGGGGCATCTTGGCCAGGTTGGCCACCACGTAGCCGCCTTCAACATCCTTGCCGACACCCATGACCATAGGGTGGTCTGTGCGGCGGGCATTCTGGCTCCGCAGGACGTCGCCCAACGAGACCGTTTCACGGTCCGTGTTGGGAATCTCGATACCGATGGCGGACTTGCCGGGAATGGGACTCAGGATGCGGACATCGCTGGAGGCAACGGCGTACGAGATGTTCTTTGAGAGCGCCGTGACGCGCTCCACCTTGGTGCCCGGAGACAACTCAATTTCGTAGCGGGTCACCGTAGGACCACGGCTGAAGCCTGTTACTGCGGCGTCGACATTGAACTGTGTGAGGGTGTCCGTCAGAGCGGCGACGACGGCGTCATTCGCCTCCGTGCGCTCCTTCGGAATGGAGCCCGGCGTGAGGTAGTCGGAGGCCGGCAAGGTGTAGGTGACATCGCCTGCGAGGGACAACTGCTCCGTGCGCTGTGGAATGGGCGTAGGTGGCGGCGGTGGTGTCGCGGGACGGGCGGGCACCTGGGCGGCCGTAGGCGCAGTCATCTCGGGCGTCAGGACCGGAATGGCCTCGGTGGGGTTGTCGATCCCGGGAGTGGCACCGGCCAGGCCTTGGGCCGCCTTGATCTTCCCGACGGCGATCTCCGCCTGGGTGGGGCGACGCACGCCCGGCGGAACGCGCGGTGCGGACGGGCCGGGAGTTTCGTCGTCGTCGACAATGGCGTGCTCGAAAGCCTCGTCTCCGACGTAACCTTCCAGGCCGGCGTCGGTTTCCTCGTCCTTGCCGAAGAGGCGCATGCGCTTCTTCTTCTTGGGCTTGGCGGCAGCATCGTTCTCGTAGAGATAGCT
Source organism: Paenarthrobacter sp. FR1 (assembly GCF_051106045.1). Taxonomy (NCBI): domain Bacteria; kingdom Bacillati; phylum Actinomycetota; class Actinomycetes; order Micrococcales; family Micrococcaceae; genus Paenarthrobacter; species Paenarthrobacter sp. FR1. The sequence continues at coordinate 63,462 of NZ_JBPFSF010000013.1, forward strand.
GCGGTCGTGGGTGTCTTTGCCGGAGCCGTCCATGAGATCGACGCCCATGAGGTGCTCATAGGCGCCGCGGATCCGGGCGGGAATGGCACCAAAGGGGGTGGCCGTGACGATCAGCAGCGAGACGAACGCGAGCAATCCGTACACAATCACTGGAACAGCTGCGTGAATTGCGGCCAGCGGGGCGGAAGCAAGGAAGCCGAGCATTCCACCGGCCTTGCGCAATCCGTCGAAGCCATCCGCCACCGTGGGCATGCCGCCAATGACATGGGCCAACGCCGAACCGGCAAGGGTCATGATCATGAAACCGATGCCTACGCGGTTGTTCCCCCGGCCATCCTGTGGTTTCCGGAACAAACGGAAAGCACAAATGAAGAGCATGAACGGCAGGATCAGTGACATCCAGCCGAACGTCCCGTTGACCACGCTGTACACGGCGTCGGGAAGCCAACCGGTGAGGCCCCACCATGCGAAGGTTGCAATGCCAATGCCCAGGACCAAGTTGAAGAGGGCCGCGCCATCCCGTCGGTCAGCGGGATCGAGGTCGCTGACGTCGTGGCCGATTCGCCTGACTCCGGCGCCCACGACGTGGCCGATCCCCTGCCACGCTCCGGACAGCATTCGGAGCGGCAGCGGAGCTTGGGGCTCGACGGCGGCTGCTTGCTTGGTGCGGGCAGTGCTTGCCCTGCCGCCCTTGGCCGCCGCAGCGCTGCTTTTGGATGCAGCTCCGCCCCGGCCTGTGCCGCCGGTTTTATTGTTTGAGCTGCCTCGTGGCGTGGAGGTAGTACGGGTCGCCATAAGTGCCACGGTACCCCAAGGGGGCCTGAAATCCGCGGATTTCAGGCCCCCTTGGGCATTCATGTTGCTGGCTGGCTACGCTTCCAAGACCACTGGGATGATCATGGGGCGCCGGCGCAGCTTCCGGTTGACCCACGTGCCGATGATCCTGCGGACCACTTGCTGCAACTGGTGGTTGGTGTGGTCTGTGTGATTAAGCACAGCGTCCTCGAGTGCGGCGTTGATCTTGGGAATGATCTCATCAAAAACCGAATCATCCTCGGCCACGCCGCGGGCATGGATCTCCGGGCCGGACACGATCTTGCCCGTGGTACGGCTGATGACCGTGATAACGGAAATGAATCCCTCATCCCCCAGGACGCGACGGTCCTTGAGGTCGGCGTCGGTGATCTCGCCCACGCTGGAGCCGTCCACGTACACGAATCCGACCTCTACCTGACCAACGACGTTCGCCTTGTGGTCCTTGAGGTCGATGACCGTGCCGTTGTCGCTCAGGATGATGCCTTCCGACGGCACTCCTGATTCCAGGGCAATGTTGCCGTTGGCGATCAAGTGCCGGGTTTCACCGTGCACGGGCATGGCGTTCAGCGGCTCAAGGATGTTGTAGCAGTAGAGCAACTCGCCCGCCGCGGCATGTCCTGACACGTGAACCTTCGCGGTCCCCTTGTGGATCACGTCGGCGCCCAGCTTCAGGAGACCGTTGATGATGCGGAACACGGCATTCTCGTTGCCCGGAATGAGGCTGGAGGCCAGGATCACGGTATCGCCCTGGCCAACAATCACACGGTGATCACCATTGGCCATGCGCGAGAGGGCTGCCATGGGCTCACCCTGCGATCCGGTGGACATGAGGACCACGCGGTCGTCCGGCAAGTTGTCGATGTTCTTGATGTCCACCAAAATGCCTTCAGGCACGTCCAGGTACCCAAGCTTGGCGGCGATGGCCATGTTACGCACCATGGATCGGCCAACGAAAGCCACCTTGCGGCTGTGCTTGGCAGCAGCATCGAGGACCTGCTGGACGCGGTGGACGTGGGACGAGAAGGAAGCGACGATGATGCGCTTCTTCGCCTGCCCGAACAACCGGTCCAGGGTGGGCCCGATTTCCTTCTCTGCCGTGGTGAAGCCAGGCACATCGGCGTTGGTGGAGTCGGCCATGAAGAGGTCTACGCCTTCTTCTCCCAAGCGGGCGAAGTGCCGAAGGTCCGTGATACGGCCGTCTAGCGGCAGCTGATCCATCTTGAAGTCGCCCGTGTGCAGAACGTTGCCGCCCTCGGTACGGATAAAGACTGCCAGGGCGTCCGGAATGGAGTGGTTGACAGCCACGAACTCGCACTCGAACGGACCGAACTGCTCCACCTGGCCCTCGGTGACGGTCAGCGTGTAGGGCTTGATCCGGTGTTCCTGGAGCTTTGCTTCCACCAGGGCAAGGGTGAGCTGGGATCCGATCAGCGGGATATCGGCTTTGAGGCGCAGCAGGTAGGGAACCGCGCCAATGTGGTCCTCGTGCCCGTGGGTCAGCACGACGCCAACGACGTCTTGGAGCCGGTCCTCTATGTAGGAGAAATCGGGCAGGATCAAATCGACGCCGGGCTGGGTCTCCTCAGGGAAGAGCACACCACAGTCAACGACCAGAAGCTTGCCGTCGATTTCGAAAACCGCCATGTTGCGGCCAATTTCTCCCAGTCCACCGAGCGGAACAATCCGCAGCGTGCCTTTCGGCAGTTTAGGCGGAGTAACCAGTCCGGGAAGGGCGGTTTGGGTCATGTTTTGCTACTTTCCGGCGGAAGCGTCCTAGACGTTGAAGTCCATTCCGGCTTCCGCCAAATCCCCGCGGATGATTTCGATCTCGGCCGCGTCCGGCTCCACGAGGGGCAAACGGACAACCGAGTTGGGCAGGACTCCCTGCCACTTGAGAATCTGCTTGGCGGCTACTGCGCCTTGGACACGCGTCATGGTTCCACGAACCACGGGTTCCAGTTCAAAATTGATGGCCCTCGCCGTAGCGAGGTCGTTGGCGTTGACGGCGTCGATCAGCTCGCGGAAGCGGCGCGTAGCCACATGCGTGGTCACACCCACCAGGCCGACGGCTCCGAGTGCCATCCACTGGAGGGTGAGTCCGTCGTCACCGGAGTAGAAGACGAGGTCCGTTTCGGCCATGACCCGAGTGGCAGCAGCGAAATCCGCTTTGGCGTCCTTGACGGCCACGATGTTCTGGTGTTGGGCCAGGCTGATCATGGTTTCGGGAGCGATCGCAATGGAGGAACGGCCCGGAATGTCATAGAGCATGACGGGAAGGTCCGTGGCCGAGGCGATCGTCTCAAAATGAGCGCGGACGCCGGCCTGGCTGGGCTTGTTGTAGTAAGGGGTGACGATCAGGAGACCATCGACGCCCACCTCCGCTGCGCGCTGTGAGAGGTGCACGGAGTGGGCGGTGTCATTGGTACCGGTTCCGGCGATGATGGCAGCCTTGCCACCGACGGCTTCTTTGACGGCACGGAACATGCCCAGGTTTTCGTCATCCGTGAGCGTGGACGTCTCTCCAGTGGTGCCTGTCACCACGAGTCCGTCGCAGCCATCCTGAACGAGCTTCTCTGCAAGTGCTGCGGCTTGGTCGTAGTCCACCTTGCCGTCCTCGGTGAACGGGGTGACCATGGCGGTCAGCAGGGTACCAAGGGCGGGGATGGAGGCGCGCAAGTCAGACATAAGAAAAACGTTACCCTGTCAAAGGCTCGTTACAAGAATGGGTTCCGCGTGATGGTCCTCATTCTCCGGCGCCCCTCCGGAAGCGATGGAGGCCCGACCACTCCAACTTTGCCACGACTGTTTCCGTGCCAACGCCCTTCACTTGCGCCAGCGACGCACCATCCGGGCCCCAGGCACCGCTGAGCCCGCACGATGCACCCAACGGCGTTTTCCCGCCCAGGTTCGCCAAGAGCCCGAACATTCGGTGATCCATGGAGCGGGCACCCATGTGAAGTCCAAGCCGTAGCTCCTCGCCGAGCGTATACAACGCCGATACCGCATAAACGTCCGCTTTCGCCTCGGAGGCAGCGGCCGCATGGGCGGGATGTGCTGCGTCAGCGCAGACTGCGAGCGCGATGCGCCACCCGTCAACGGTGACCATTCCTGGGCCGTTACCCGGGACGAAGATCTTGCGCTCTGCTCCATGCAGATGCGTCTTGAAGATCGGACGAACGGATCCCCCGGGGCCAACGACGAGAGATGCCAGCCGGGGCGTGGAATCCGCCTCCCTCCAGGCCGCTCCGACGATGGCTGTTGTCTTGGTGCGGGCACAAGCTTCCTGCAGCGGCTGGAGCCTGGGGTCGTGGGCGTTCAGCCAGGGACCGGTCGAGCCAGCCGTCCCCGAGGTGGTCAGAGTGTTGAGTTCATACCCAGTCAGGGAGAGTTCCGGAAACAAAACCAAGCGCGAGCCCTCTGACTGTGCACGCTCCACGAGGTCCACGTGGGCTTCGACATTTGCCGCGACAGTCTCTTCCCCGGCACCGGCCGTCAGGGCCTGGTACTGAACGACGGCGGCCAGCAGCGTTGCTGAGCCCGGAGCTTCTTCGACTGCTTGCGGTGCATGGGTCACCCGGCCATCCTATGCTGCAGCTGTCACGCAGGCCCGCGAGTGCGAGCAGACCCCTGAGTCCTCTCGGGCTCCTCGGAGCAGTAGTGTGCTACCGCACGCTCTTTGAGGTGCTCCGCCCAGGCAACCAGCCGCTGGGAAGCGCGGACAAACTCAAAAAGTTCGAGCGGCGTCAGGGACTCCAGGTCCGTCTCGGAGAGTCGTCGGGCGAGTTCTGCCCCTGGCGCTTGCTCGGCCAGGACAGTGCCTTCGCGCTGCCATTGTGTATCCTCGGGAGGCTCACCGGCCACCAACTGCCGGAAAAGGAAGTCAACCACACCGGGACTCATCGCCTTCATTGGTCCTTGAAGGCCCTCCAGCGGTTTCGGAACATCGTTCATGACGCCATGGTATTCGAACATATATTCGAACACAAGGTTCGTGTCCCCCGCAGCGGCCTCAGGATGGCCCGTGGTCGACGGCTGCCAACCAAGGCGGGGACCCGCACCCTCACAGCTGCCTATGAGACCATCTCAGCATGACTTCGCAAGAGACGGCACCACCCCGCAAAGTCCCCGGGAATGGCGCGGTCTCGTCCAGGCTCAGCGGCATCGACGCCGCGCGTGGGGCAGCTTTGCTGGGCATGATGTCTACCCACCTGTTGCCGACGTTCGGGCCGTCACCACAATGGGAGCCAACATTGGTGGGCTTGGTCTTCTCCGGACGGTCCGCGGCGTTGTTCGCTGTCCTTGCCGGCATCGGGTTGGCGCTGAGCACGGGAAAGCAGGAACCCAAGAGCGGCATGGAACTCTGGGCGGCCAGGGGCGGCGTGGCCATGCGCGCTTTGGTGATTGCCGTCGTCGGACTCACGCTTGGAGGCCTGGACGTCAACGTCGCCGTGATCCTGGTGCACTACGCAGTCCTGTTCCTGTGCATCCTGCCGTTCCTCGGCTTGAGGCTTAGGGCACTCTGCCTCTGGTCGCTCGGGTGGGTCCTGATGTCCCCGGTGCTGGCCTCTTTGGTCCGGCCGTTGCTGCTCGACGCGAACCCTCCCCTGCAACTTGGCCACAATCCCAACAGCGAAGACCTGGGGACGCCCGGACGGCTGCTGGCCGATCTGTTCTTCACGGGCTACTACCCCGTGTTCCAGTGGATCTCGTATTTGCTGATCGGGCTGGTGATCGGTCGTCTGGCACTGACGACGGCGAAGGTACAGGTCCTGTTGCTGGTATGCGGAACCGCAGTGGCAACAGTGGCGAAAATCGTCGGCATCCTCGCCATGGAAGCCTGGGGAGGCCGGGCAGCGTTGGAGGCGCTCCCTGCCACGCGTGGATACCCGCTGGACAGCATGCTCCAAGTGAATCTCACCGGACTGCAGCAGGTTGATTCGTGGTGGTGGTTGGCCACGGCAGCCCCGCATGCCGGAACCACGCTTGACCTGTTGCACACCGGAGGTGTCGCGGCCGGCGTCGTGGGTCTTTTCCTGATGCTCGGCACACTGGCTGAACGCATCAAGATTAACTTCCTGATGGTCCTCAGCGGGCCTGGCGCCATGACGCTGACTCTCTACTCAGCCCACGTCTGGGTGGTATCCGGATTCACCAACCAGCCCCTGCCCGCCGGTTGGACCGACGAGGGCATGTACTGGACACAGGCACTGGCAGCCGTGGCCATCGGCGTCTGCTTTGCGTTGCTGCGACGTCGTGGACCACTTGAATGGGTAGCCCACACGGCGTCCAAGCTGGGCAGCTATCGTCCCGCAGCTGTGGGCTGAGAACGGAAGAGCTTCACGGCATCGCGCATGGAAGCACGGGCACGCTTGCGGTCTCCTGAGGCATCGTAGGCGCAGCTGAGGCGGAACCAGGAGCGCCAATCCTCCGGCGCGGCCTCAGCTTCGGCGCGGTACTTCTCAAACTCGGCATCGGCGGCAGCACGGACAATCCGCCCGCCGGGAGTGCGGGGCAGGGTGTCTTCGGGAAGCCCGCCTTCGGCTTCCAGAACCTTGGCCATCTGCTCGGTCCGGGCACCAAAGAGCAGTTCGCGGATGAGGGCCCATGCGCCGACCATGGGCAGGACCAGATAGGCCGCTCCGATGCCCTTGGCTACCAGGTTGGGGTCACCGAGCAGCAGGAACGAGCGCTGCACTGACACCACCAGGTACAGCACCAGCAACAGGGTGATGGCACCGACCCAGATTTTGGTGCGGTTATTCTTCAAGACGGTCCAGAAGTTGCCCATGGCCCTAGAGACCCAGGTCCAAGTAGCCGTCCAAGCCCACTGTGAGGCCCGGGTTGGCCGCGACTTTGCGCAGCCCCAGCAGGACGCCGGGCATGAAGGAAGCGCGGTCGAAGGAATCGTGGCGCAGCGTCAGCTGCTCGCCGGGACCACCGAAGAGTACTTCCTGGTGGGCCACCAGGCCGCGCAGGCGGACACTGTGCACACGAACCCCCTCCACGTCGCAGCCACGTGCACCGTCCAACGACGTTTCGGTGGCATCCGGGCTGGCAGGCACACCGGCTTCCTGGCGCGCCTCAGCAATCAACTGCGCTGTGCGCACTGCCGTACCTGAGGGCGCATCCACCTTGTTGGGATGGTGCAGTTCGATGATTTCCACGGACTCGAAATACTGCGAGGCCTTGGCAGCGAACGCGGACGCCAGTACGGATCCAAGGGCAAAGTTCGGGGCGATCAGGACACCGGTGTCCGGCTTCTCCTCCAACAGCGCACGCAGTGACTCCAGCCTGTTGGCATCCCAACCGGTGGTGCCTACAACGGCGTGGATGCCGTGTTCGACTGCGAACCGGACATTGGTCTCCGTGATGTCCGGGACGGTGAGGTCAACAACATACTGCGCACCGGCGTCGAGCAGTTTCTCCAGGGAATCGCCGCGGCCAAGAGCCGCTACCAGCTTCATGTCGTGGGCTGCTTCAACAGCCTTAACGGCTTCAATTCCCATACGCCCGTTGGCGCCCAGCACTGCAACAGCAAGTTGTTCGGTCATGCCTTTAACCCTACCGCCGGGCCGGGCCCCGGCAGGAACCGTGACTGACGCCTACTCCCCCGCCCCCACCCACTCCACGGTGCCGTCCGTGAAGAACTGTTCCTTCCAAATGGGGACCTGCTCTTTGATCCTGTCCACCAGCTCCGAACAAACCGCGAACGCCTGGCCACGGTGGGCAGCGGCTACGGCACACACCAGCGCTGGATCACCGATCTCCAGCATGCCGATCCTGTGGGCAGCCCAGATGCGGACAGGCTGGGCGGCTTCGCCCGAGTGCTCGGCGACCAGCTGCGCCACGACGTCCGACATGATCTGGTGGGCTGTTGGATGCGCGCTGTAGCTCAGCCGGTCCACGGCCTTGCCACCGTCGTGGTTGCGGACCACGCCACTGAAGCTGACCACGGCTCCGGCTGTGTCCGATTCAACAGCCCTGATGGCCTGATCAACGGAAATGGGCTCGGCGCTCAGGACAGCGCTCACAACTTCGAAGTCCGTTTCAGTGCCCATGGCTTCCTTCCAATTGTTCGCAGAGGTGCCCAATCACGGGATCCAGGACAGCCAGTCCGTCCATGACACCCTTGGGAGAACCGGGCAGGTTGATGATAAACGTCTTTCCCGCAGCTCCGGCGTGGCCGCGGCTCAGCATGGCCATGGGGGTCTTGGCGGTACCCGCACGCCGGATGCCCTCCATGATCCCCGGAATTTCGCGTTCGAGGAGCGGCAACGTCATCTCCGGCGTGCGGTCATCCGGGCTAAGGCCCGTTCCGCCGCTGGTAATGACCACGGCGGGTTCCTGCGTCAGGAGTGCCCGCAACGCAGCGCCTACGGGTTCGCCGTCCGGGACCACCATGGTGGGGAAGGTGTCGAAGCCGTGCTCCTTGAGCCAGTCAAGAATGATCGGACCCGTCTCGTCGGTGTAGATCCCTGCCGCCGCGCGCGTTGACGCAATGACGACGCCGGCCTTCCGCTGCGCGTTCGGCTCGCATGCGCTCATGCGCCCGCCTCCGTTGGGGTTGCCTCGCCGGACACTGCGTCACTGGACACTGCCCAGTCGCCGCTCTTTCCACCACTCTTGGCAAGAACGCGAATGTCGGTCAGCACTGCATGTTTGTCCACGGCCTTGATCATGTCGTATACGCTCAGGGCCGCTACGGACGCGGCGGTCAGCGCTTCCATTTCGACGCCGGTCACGCCGCGGGTCTTCACGGTGGCCAGTACTCCTACGGAGTCGACGCCAAGCTCGAAGTCCACGGTGACTTTGGAGATCGGCAACGGATGACAGAGCGGGATCAGCTCAGGGGTCTTCTTTGCCGCCATGATCCCGGCGACCCGCGCTACGGCCAGCGCATCACCCTTGGGCAGCTCACCGGCCCCCAGCAAGGCCAGTACGTTGGGCGTGCTGCGGACGGTAGCTGTGGCGGTGGCTTCGCGGGTGGTGACCGCCTTTGCAGAGACATCCACCATCTGCGCGGTGCCGTCCTGCCTGAGGTGGGTCAGTCCACCGGAAGTATCGGGATTTTGGTTCACAGCATCCATACTTCCACTTCGGCTCCTTCGTCGAGTTCCGTGACGTCCCCGGGGATCTGCACCAAGGCGTTGGCGCGGGCCAGCGCGTGGACCAGATGGGAGCCGGGGCCGCCTTCCATCCGGACCGAGCCATCAGGCTCAACGGTTCCGCGTCGGACTTGGTGCTTTCCGTGGGGGGAGGTTACCGGCTCCGCCAAGCTTAAATTCCGGACGGGCCGCGGCGCCGGAGCCCCCAGGACCTCCGAAAGGGCGGGCCGGAGGAACATCTCGAAGGAAACCAGGCAGCTCACGGGATTCCCGGGAAAGCCAAGGAACGGCACGTCATTGAAGGTGCCCAGGCCCTGCGGTCCACCCGGTTGCATGGCCACAGGCAGGAAATCCACGGGGTGGCCGGACATTGCTTGGCGGACCACTTCATAGGCCCCCTTGCTCACACCGCCGGTAGTCACGATGACGTCAACCGGGTTGTCCGCGGGGTCGGTATGGCTGCGAAGGACCGTCACCAGGCTGGTGGGGTCGTCGTCGGAAATACCCGCACGGACCACAGCCAGGCCGGCTTGGCGCATGGACGCTTCCAGGAGAGTCCCGTTGGAATCGAAGATCTTCCCGGCAGTGAGTTCCTCCCCCGGCTCCACCACCTCGTCGCCGGTGGTTACCAGGAGAACCCGGAGAGGCTGACGCACTTCGACTGTTGTCATGCCCAGCGCCGCCAGCAAGCCAAGCTGCGCAGGTCCCAGCAGGGTGCCTGACGGCAGGGCCAGCGCCCCCTCTTCGATGTCGCTGCCGCGGTTCCGCACATACGTGCCAGAAGCGACGGCAGGAAGATCAACAACCGCGTCCCGGGCTGTGGCGTCCGGGAAGGTGTCAGGGGTGGCCTTCTCGATAGGTACGACGGCGTCGGCGCCCTCCGGAATCATGGCCCCGGTCATGATCGGGGCGGCAAAGCCCGGCTTCAGTGCTGCAGGCGCGGCACCCGCCGGAACCGGCGCCGCTACCCAGAGCTCCGCACCGGCGTCGGGAATGTCCTTGGAGCGGACGGCAAAGCCGTCCATTTGGGAATTGTCGAACGGCGGCAGCGGGATGGGTGCGTGAACGTCCACGGCGAGCGCGCCTCCCAAGGCTTCCAGAAGCGGCAGGCGATGGCTTGCCCTGGCTGCGGTGGCGCCGGTCAGCAGTTCCACCACTGCCTGGCGATGGGCTGCAACAGATCTGGGCACGGACATCCTCCTGTAGGGACACGTTGGCTTCCGGGAAAAACCCGAACGTACCCAGAGTAGGTCCTCAGCCCACCTTCACGCTGATGGTGTGGTACCCCGTGGCGCCATCCGGGGCTACGGGAGCCTTGTCTTCGGTCTGGGGTTCGCCGGTGGCATCAGTGGCCCTTACTTGGACTTCGTAGTCGCCTTGGGTGAGGTCGATTCCGAGCTGCCATTGGTACCAGGTATCGGCGGAAATCGCGCTGCCAAGCGTTGCCTTCCGCCAGGGACCGCGGTTGACGCGAAGCTCCACCCGCTCGATGCCACGATGCTGCGCCCACGCCACTCCACCAAACTGAACCGTTCCGGGCTGGACTGTCCGTCCGCTGCGGGGAACATCGATGCGCGACTGCGTCTTGATGGGTCCGTGGTCGCTCCAGCCACGGGGTGTCCAATAGGCGGTGTCGTCGGCGAAGCGGGTGACCTTGAGCTCTGTGAGCCATTTGGTGGCGGAGACGAATCCGTAGAGGCCGGGCACGATCATCCGTACCGGGAAGCCGTGTTCCAACGGCAGCGGCTCGCCATTCATGCCCACTGCCAACAGCGCGTCCCTGCTGTCAGTCAGTGCCTCCAAAGGGGTACTGGCCGTCCAGCCGTCATTGCTGGTGGAGAGCACCATGTCTGACCCGGCTTTGGGCCCGGCCATCGCGAGGAGTTCCCTGACGGGCCAGCCGAGCCACAGGGCATTGCCGATGAGGTCGCCGCCCACGTTGTTGGACACGCAGGCGATGGTGATGTGCCGCTCCGTCATGGGCTTGGCCAAGAGCGTGGCAAAGTCCAGCTCGATCTCCCGGTCCACCATTCCGGTGACCTTCAGTTTCCAGGCGGGCGGGTCAATCGCCGGGACCGTCAGGGCGGTATCGATCCGGTAGAAGTCGTCATTGGGGGTCACCAAGGGACTGATGCCCTCCACGGACAAGCTTGCCCCGGCGGGGATTGCCTGAGGCGGCGTTGCAGGCTCCGGAAGCGTCATGGAGCCCCGGAACCCCGAGGCCACCGCCGTGGCGCGCGTGAGCACGGCAGTCACTGTCCCGGCGACCGCAGCTGCCAAGGAGGTTCCCGCCACGGCGTTCAGGAAGCTGCGCCGCGCCAATGGTGCGGGTTCGCTCCCCCGCTCGGCCGATATTTCATCAGACGGCGCCCACGTGGCGAGCCTTCGGATCAGCATTCGCAGCAGCAGCATGGTGGCAACCGCTCCGACGATGGGTGCCAGCGCGGCCTGCGGCCCGGCTTGCGCACGGGTCACGACGGCGGTCAGTCCCGCCGCGCCGGCCAGTCCCGCCAGTGCCAGCCCCAGACCCGTCCGGCGACGTTCCAGGGCCCCTGCCAGCGCCGCAAGTATCCCGGCGACGATTCCGATGGAGGCAAGCAGAACGATCTTGTCGGCCGTACCGAACAGTTGCACTGCCAGGTCCTTGACCCCGGGCGGCACGGCGTCGATCACGGCACCACCGAGCGCCGTGACGGGTGAAACCAACGGGCTGAGAAGGCCTGCAGCCAGCTCTCCCGCAGCGATTCCTGCCGCCCCTGCCGCCAAGCCCGAGCCAGCAGCCCAAAGAACAGGCCTGTGCATGGTGGGCCTTCTTGTGGTGGGCCTGGTTGTGGTGGTGCTGCCTGTGGGCGTACTCATGATGTGCCTCCAAGGCGGTTAGTGGCTGAAGCAGTCGGGAGGCTTTCTCCCACCAGTGCATCCGGCGGGGCCAGTGCGTCCGGCGGGGCCAGTGCGTCCGGCGGGAGTGATCCAGCCGGAAGTGACAGCGCAAAGCGGCAACCGCCGTCGACGTTGTTGACCGCGACCGAACCGCCGTGGGCCTTCACAATGCCCGCCACCATGCTGAGTCCGATGCCGGCGCCGCTGTAACTCCCCTGCAGCGCTTCCCGTGTGCCCCGTGAAGGGTCTTTCTGCCAGCCGGTTTCAAACAAGTGCGGGAGGTCCTCCTCCGGAATGCCGCCACAGTGGTCGCGTACGGCGATCACTGCGTTGCTGCCCTCCCGTCCGACGCTGATCCTGACATCGGAGTCCGGCCGGCTGTAGAGAATGGCGTTGAGCAGGACGTTCCGCACAGCCCGGGCAAGGCTTGGCCCGTCGGCAACGGCCATGCACTCACGGTCCCCACCGCCGTCGAGCCTGATGCCACGCTTCGCGGCCAAGGGGGCCAGATCGGAGAGCGCATCGCTGACGAGGTCGTAGAGGTCCAGCGGTTCGGCACGCAGGCGGAGACTGCCGGCCTGGATCTTGGACAGTTCCAGGAGGTCGTTGACCATGGCGGTCATCTGTTCCGTCTGCCCGATGATTTTCCGGTAGTAGCCGCGCACGTCGGATGCCATGCCGTCCTCAAGGGCTTCGGTCATGGCGCGCATACTGGCCAAGGGTGTGCGGAGGTCGTGGGAAATCCACGAAACGAGTTCACGTCGTGCAGTTTCAATGGCCGCTTCGCGTTCCCGGGATTCGGCCAGGCTGCGGCTGCTTGCCTCAAGTTCCTGGGCGAGTTCGGCAAGTTCGGAGGTCATGGCGGGGGCGGCCCCCTTGACCTCCGCGATGGTGTGGTCCAACGTTTCGCCCCGGCCAAGACGCCGGGCAGCATCCACCAGCCGGGCAGCGTTCCGGGACACTCCCGCGCCCAGCATGAGGGACAGCGCAACCGCAACGGCTGATGCCATGGCAAGGATGTACCACATGACTTCGAGGTCCCGGGCGGAGATGAACATCGCGTTGAAGGCACTGACCATCCCCGCCACCAGAACGGCAACCGTGGCCACCACCACCAAGCAGATTTGCGCGAGCACGGAGGCCCGCCGAAGAACCCGCAGGAGCAGCAGCGTTGCAGCGCCAATGAGCATCGCCCAGAAAAGGACCCACGCCAGGATGGTCCACAGCTCACTGCCCTCCATGGTCGGCCTTCTTCCCCTCGGAGCTGTCATCGAACCGGTAGCCAACGCCCCAGACGGTCTTGAGCAGTTCGGGCTTGGTGGGATTGGCCTCGATCTTCTCCCGGAGGCGCCTGACATGGACGGTGACCGTGGAGAGGTCACCGAAGTCCCAACCCCAGACCGCCTTGATGAGATCCTCCCTGCTGAATACCTGGTTGGGTCTCCGCATCAGGAAAGCCAGGAGGTCGAACTCGCGGACAGTCAGGGAAAGTGGCACGCCGCGGTGGCTCACCGTCCGGGACGCGGGATCAAGTTCGAGTCCGGCCGCTTCCACCGGAGGTTCCGGCGTGAATTCCTTGATGCTCCGGCGCAGCACGGACTTGACCCGGAGGACCAGTTCCCGGGGCGAGAACGGTTTGGTGACGTAATCGTCCGCGCCTACTTCCAAACCCAGGATCCTGTCATCCTCGGTTCCCAGGGCGGTGACCATAATGACCGGCACGCTCATGGTTTGGCGGAGTCGCCGGCACACCTCCACGCCGTCCAAGCCCGGCAGCATACGATCAAGGATTACAAGGTCCGGGCGACGCGCCGCGGCAACTTTCAGGGCAGTGAAGCCATCGCCGGCCATGTCCACCTGGAAACCCGCCTTCAAAAGATAGTCGCGAACAACATCGGCGATGGTCTGCTCGTCCTCGACCAGGAGGATGCGACGGTTCCCTGGCTCCGCTGATGATGCCGTATGTGTGGTCACGCTTTCAGCATAGGTTTGCTGGTGGTCCTCGGCACCCGATACGGGCACCCCGGGCACAAGCGTATGGAATTTGTAAGAAGTGGGGCGCGGGGAAACTGTGTGACTGTAACCGGTGTCACCAATCCAGCCGGGGTGGCGTAGCCTGAATTTATGAGTGTTCAGTTGGGCATGCCGGTGCCCCCTTCGGGAGGTACCCAAAGTAGCGCGGCAGTACCGCCGCCGCGGCCTGCCGGCACGCCCGCCGGGTTGTGGGACCGCTATGGCCGACGAGCCACGGACATGCGGTTGTCCCTCACGGACAAGTGCAATCTGCGGTGCACGTACTGCATGCCTGCCGAAGGCCTGGAGTGGCTTTCCAAGCAGGCGGTCATGACCGGCGATGAGATCGTCCGGTTGGTGCGCATCGGTGTCAACGCCCTGGGCGTGCGGGAACTGCGGCTCACCGGCGGGGAGCCCCTGGTACGCGCCGATCTGGTGGACATCATCGCCGGCATCCGCGCCGACCACCCGGATCTCCCGATCTCCATGACCACCAATGGGGTAGGCCTGGACAAAAAAGCTGTCGCCTTGAAGGCGGCCGGCCTGACCCGGATCAACGTTTCCCTGGATTCCCTGCACGAGGAGACATTCACCAAGCTCACCCGGCGCCCTTTCCTGGACAGGGTCCTCGCCGGCGTGGATGCTGCCTGGGCTGCCGGCCTGGGTCCAGTCAAGCTCAACGCCGTGCTCATGCGCGGCATCAACGACGCCGAGTCCCCGGACCTCCTTGCTTGGGCTCTGGACCGCGGCTACGAACTCCGCTTCATCGAGCAGATGCCGCTCGATGCCGACCACGGCTGGACCCGCCGCAACATGATCACGGCCGCGGAGATCCGCGAATTATTGTCCCGCGACTTCGTTCTGGGCCCGGACCCCCGGGAGCGCGACGGCGCCCCCGCCGAACGCTTTGAAGTGCGACGCCGGGACACGGCAACAGGCGTCGCCTCCGGTCCGGTCCTCGGTACAGTTGGCATCATTGCGTCGGTCACTGAGCCGTTTTGCTCCGACTGCCGCCGAACCCGCATCACCGCCGAGGGCAAGATCATGAGTTGCCTGTTCTCGCGCGAGGAATTCGACCTCCTCGGACTCCTCCGCGAAGGAGCCACGGACGCCGAACTTGCGGAGCGCTGGCAGGACGCCATGTGGGTCAAACCCAAAGCCCACGGCATGGACCACACGGGTCTCGGCGCGGCGGACTTCGTCCAGCCGGACCGCAGCATGAGCGCAATCGGAGGCTGAAATTTTGCTCGTCCGTTACTTCGCTGCCGCACGCGCGGCCGCAGGCGTCGAGGAAGAGTTCCACGCACTTCCGGCAGGCACCAGCCTGGAGGGCCTGCTGGAGGCCGCCCTCGCCGTCGAACGTCCTTCACCTCCCGAAGGCACGCCGCCGCTTGCCCGGATCGTTGCGCGGAGCAGTTTCCTGCGCAACGAGGTAGCCGTTCGGGATCGTGCGGCGCCACTTGGAGCGGACGATGTGATCGACGTCCTGCCGCCTTTCGCCGGAGGCTAGGACCGCACCGAGGTCACACCCTCCGGAAGACGCTCTTCAGCAGGGGGCTGAACCCGGCAGTCCCTTCGAGCCGCACATCGGCCGTGTGCACCAGGACGCCGTCCTCCACACGGAACGTATGCCTGGCAACCCCGTCAGTCGTTCGCCGATCCAGAGTCAACGTGCCGGCAGTCCACGTCCCGCGGACTGGGCTGGCCGGTGGCCTGCCCATGCTGTCCACGTAGTACCAGAGCGTCTCTCCATGGTCACGGTCCACGGTGAACATGCCGTGGCCCTCAAAATGTGCGCCGTCGGCTTCACGGTGCCGGTAGCTCTGAACCACCGCGTATCCGCCGGCGGCCTTGGTGAACACCACCTCTGCCTCAGCCGTCCGAGCAGATCCCCACGGCGATGCGGCGATCTCCGTGATGCCCCGCCAGTGACCGATGAAGTCCCGCAGTATCTCCGCAGCCTGGCCGCTTGAGGGCAGTTCCATCACGTCTCCAATGTCGAACAGGGCAGCATCATCACCGTGTGATCATGCTGCCCTGTTGAGAGTGCGTGCGTCCAGAGCCTAGGGACGTAACGGGTGGTTGGAAGTTCTCAGAGGCCGAAGGTCTCGGTTTCCTCGAACGGACCCACCACTGTGATGGTCCGGGGAGCTGCAGCGAGTTCGCGCGCAAGGTCCTGAACGTCTTCCACTGTCACGGCCTGGATGCGTGCCAGGGTTTCGTCGATGTCCTGGAATTCTCCGGATACCAGCTCTGCCCGGCCCAAGCGTGACATCCGAGACCCCGTGTCCTCTAGCGCAAGAACAATCCCGCCGCTGAGCTGGCCCACGGCCTTCCTGAGCTCTTCCTCGGTGATCCCATCCTTGGCGAGTTTGTCCAGTTCCACGCCCAGGAGCTCCAGCACCTGCCGGACCTTCGACGGCGTGCATCCGGCGTACATTCCAAAGTATCCGGCGTCTGCATAAGCGGCCGTGAAGGAATACGTGGAGTACACCAGGCCGCGCTTCTCCCGGATCTCCTGGAACAGCCTGGAGGACATTCCTCCGCCGAGAACAGCGTTGAGCACGCTCATGACGAAACGGCGATCGTCGGTGGCAACAATGGTGGGGCAACCCATGATGATGTTGGCCTGCTCCACGGGGCGCTTGACCACGTGGAGGCCCGACGTGCCGGTGATGACGGCCCGGTCGGTCCCGCGGCGCTTCACCGGAGCCGCTTCAGCGTCCAGTTGCCAGCCGGCAGCCTCCAACGCATCAAGCACCAGCTCGCAGACAACATCGTGGTCCAAGCCACCGGCGGCGGTGATGACGAGTTCTTCAGGGCGGTAGTAGCGCTGGTAGTGCTCCCACACCGAATCCCTTGCCACGGCCTTGATGGCATCCGGGGTTCCCCCAATGGGGCGGGCCAGTGGGTGGTTGCCGAGGACGGCCGCCACGAATTTTTCATGCGCGACGTCGGTTGGGTCATCGCTGTCCATAGCGATTTCCTCGAGGATGACGTCTCGCTCCTGCTCCAATTCCGCAGGATCAAGGACCGCGCCGGTGATCATGTCCGCAATGACATCGATGGCCATGGGAAGGTCTGTGTCCAGCACCCGGGCGAAATAGCACGTGCTTTCCTTTGCCGTTGCGGCGTTGGACTCACCGCCGACTTCGTCAAAGGCCGAGGCGATCTCCAAGGCTGTGCGCCTCTTGGTGCCCTTGAACAACAGGTGCTCAAGGAAGTGTGTGGAACCGTGCTGGCCGTCCGCTTCGTCGCGCGAGCCGACTGCAACCCAGAACCCGATGGTCGCCGACCGCTGACCGGGCATGGCCTCGGTCAGGACGCGCACGCCGCCGGGCAGGACAGAGCGGCGGACCACGGATCCGCCTTCGGCGCCATGGATCAATTCGCCACCGGGAAGCGTCTGTTCCAGCGGCAAGGGTACGACAGTCATTAAGGCCTTTCGGGTTAAGGCCGGAAGGGCCGGTGGAGCTTTTTCAAGCCCACCGGCCCCGCCGGGTGTACTGCTAACAGACTACTCTGCGGACTCTACAACGGCCTCGGCCGGAGCGTCCTCGGAAGCTGCGCCTTCTTCCTCGGCAACAACCGGGGAGAGGGAGAGCTTTCCACGGTCGTCGATCTTGGTGATCTCGACCTGGACCTTCTGGCCAACGGAGACGACGTCATCAACGTTGTCCACGCGCTTGCCATTGGCCAGTTTGCGGAGCTCGGAGATGTGCAGCAGGCCGTCCTTGCCCGGGGTAAGGGAAACGAAGGCGCCGAAGGTGGTGGTCTTGACGACCGTTCCCAGGTAGCGCTCACCGATTTCCGGGACCTGCGGGTTGGCGATGGCGTTGATGGCGGAACGTGCTGCGTCTGCAGACGGACCGTTGGTGGCGCCGATGTAGACCGTGCCGTCATCTTCAATGGAGATGTCCGCGCCCGTGTCTTCCTGGATCTGGTTGATCATCTTGCCCTTGGGGCCGATGACCTCGCCGATCTTGTCCACGGGAATCTTCACGGCGATGACACGCGGTGCGAACTCGGAGAGCTCGTCCGGGGTGTCGATCGCTGCGTTGATGACCTCGAGGATGTGGAGGCGTGCTTCGCGGGCCTGCTTCAGGGCTGCTGCCAGCACGGAAGCGGGGATGCCGTCGAGCTTGGTGTCCAGCTGGATGGCCGTGACGAACTCGGATGTACCGGCAACCTTGAAGTCCATGTCGCCGAAGGCATCTTCGGCGCCGAGGATGTCGGTCAGTGCGGCGTAGCGGGTCTGGCCGTCAACCTGGTCGGACACCAAGCCCATGGCGATACCTGCAACAGCTGCCTTCAGCGGCACACCAGCGTTGAGCATGGAGAGCGTCGACGCACAGACTGAACCCATGGACGTCGAACCGTTGGAACCGAGGGCCTCGGATACCTGGCGGATGGCGTAAGGGAACTCTTCGCGGGTCGGCAGAACCGGAACCAAGGCGCGCTCTGCAAGGGCACCGTGGCCGATTTCGCGGCGCTTCGGGGAACCGACGCGGCCGGTCTCGCCGGTGGAGTACGGCGGGAAGTTGTAGTTGTGCATGTAGCGCTTGCGCGTTACCGGCGACAACGAGTCGATCTGCTGTTCCATCTTGAGCATGTTCAGCGTGGTGACGCCCATGATCTGGGTTTCGCCGCGCTCGAAGATGGCGGAACCGTGAACGCGGGGAAGAACCTCGACCTCAGCGGTCAGCTGGCGGATGTCCGTCAGGCCACGGCCGTCGATACGGACCTGGTCCTTCAGGATGCGCTGGCGGACAACGTGCTTGGTGACCGAGCGGAATGCCGCGGACAGTTCCTTCTCGCGACCCTCAAAGGTGCCGGCAAGGGCGCCAAGGACTTCGTCCTTGAGCTCGTCGGAGGCGTTGTCGCGCTCCTGCTTGTCAGCGATCTGGAAGACAGCAGCCAGCTTGTCAGCAGCAGCAGCCTCAACAGCGGCGTAGACATCGTCCTGGTAATCGAGGAAGACCGGGAACTCAACGGTGGGCTTGGCAGCGCGGGCTGCCAGGTCTGCCTGTGCTTCGCAGAGAGCCTTGATGAACGGCTTGGCAGCCTCCAGGCCCTCGGATACAACCTCTTCGGTGGGGGCGGTTGCGCCCTGTTCCTTGATGAGGTTCCAGGAGTTGTCCGTGGCTTCGGCTTCAACCATCATGATGGCGACATCGTCACCGGCAATGCGGCCTGCAACAACCATGTTGAATACGGCGTTCTCAAGCTGGGAGTGCTTGGGGAAAGCAACCCACTGCGAACCCTGCTCGTCGGCGATCAGGGCAACGCGGACGCCGCCGATCGGACCGGAGAACGGAAGGCCGGAAAGCTGCGTGGACATCGAGGATGCGTTGATGGCAACGACGTCGTAGAGCTCATCCGGGTTGATGGCCAGAACGGTGACGACGATCTGGACTTCGTTGCGCAGGCCCTTAACGAAGGCCGGACGCAGCGGGCGGTCCATGAGGCGGCAAGCCAGGATGGCTTCCGTGGAGGGACGGCCTTCGCGGCGGAAGAACGAGCCCGGGATACGGCCTGCGGCGTACATACGCTCTTCAACGTCCACCGTCAGGGGGAAGAAGTCGAAGCCCTCGCGTGGCTGCTTGCCTGCGGTGGTGGCGGAGAGCAGTGCGGTGTCTTCGTCGATGTAGACCATCGAAGCGCCGGCTGCCTGCTTGGCAAGGCGACCGGTTTCGAAGCGAATGACGCGCTTGCCAAAACGGCCGTTGTCGATGATGGCTTCGGAGAACTGGATTTCGGGACCCTCCATAGAGAGTCACCTCCGTTTCTGTTAGCGGAAGTCCGCCGCATCAACCCAGGCCTCTTCTTTTTTCCTGGCCTGTACGACACCCGGTCATCGATCGAGATCCACGGGCGCCATCGTCACAGATGGCCTTCCCGGGAATCACTACCGAGGACCGCGAATGCGCGATGCGGTTGATTCCTGTTTTTAGTTGTTGGTGAAGAAGGCGGCCCGCCCCGCAAACGAGGGGGCCGCCCTCAAGGCAGACTAGCGGCGCAGGCCGAGACGCTCGATGAGCGAACGGTAGCGGGCAATGTCAGTGTTCTTCAGGTAGGAAAGCATGCGCTTGCGACGACCAACCATGGCCAGCAGACCGCGCTGGGTGTGGAAGTCGTGCTTGTGCTCCTTCATGTGCTCAGTCAGATCCTTGATCCGCTGAGTCAGGACTGCAACCTGAACCTCGGGCGAACCGGTGTCGCCTTCAGAGGTTGCGTATTCCTTGATGATGGACTGCTTTACAGCGGCGTCAAGTGCCACGTGAACTCCTAGAGTTGTGCCGTGCCTCCCGGTGCAGCGCCTCGCTGACGGGTTGCCCTTGGTACGTTGCCGCACACAAAAACAGGTCCAGCCGCCACGGACTGCAGCCGGATCCACTCATCAGTTTACCGGCACGTCAGCGGTGTTGTCGAAATACCGGCTAACGGGCGGTCAACAGCTCGTGGGCTTGGGCAACGTCAAGGCACATTTGCTCCACCAATGCCTCGGGTCCACGGTAGGCCACCATGCCCCGGAGGCGCTGGGTGAATTCGACAGCCACGGTCTGGCCATAGAGGTTGAAGTCCTCCACGTCCTCCTCCGGGCGGTCAATGACGTGAGCTTCCACTTGCCGGCTGA
Source organism: Paenarthrobacter sp. FR1 (assembly GCF_051106045.1). NCBI lineage: Bacteria > Bacillati > Actinomycetota > Actinomycetes > Micrococcales > Micrococcaceae > Paenarthrobacter > Paenarthrobacter sp. FR1. The sequence continues at coordinate 83,913 of NZ_JBPFSF010000013.1, forward strand.
CGCCGTCGAAGGTGGGGTTGGAACCAACCGAAATGGCGGCGGGCCACCGCGTTCCGGCCTGGTCGATCAGCCATCCCGCATAGATGCCGTCCGCAGGGACGTACCCCGTGGAGTCATGGGAGAGATTCGCAGTGGGAAACCCGAGGTCCCTGCCGCGCGCAGCGCCATGGACCACTTCGCCGCGCATGCGGTGCGGGCGGCCAAGCACTGCGGCTGCAGTCACCACGTCGCCTTCGGACAAGGCTTCCCGCACCCAGGTGGAGGAACAGCGGCGGTCGGCGTCGCCGTCGTCGTGGACCGGAAATCCCCCCGCGCCGTACTCGTTGACAACCTCAACCCCAAACCCGAGTTGATTGCCCAATTCCTGCATGGTGACGACGTCGCCGGCATTGCCGGCTCCGAAGCGGAGATCGTGGCCCACCACCAGGTGTGCGGCATGAAGTCCGTCGAGAAGAACGTCCTGGACAAACTCCACAGGCGTCATGGCGGCGAGGTCCAGGGTGTACTTCATGACCAGCACGGCATCCACACCGGTGTCGGCCAGGGCATCGAGTTTGTCCTGGAGTCCCATGATCAGCTCCGGAGCGGAGTCCGGTCGGTGCACCTGGGCAGGATGGGGATCGAAGGTCACGGCCACCGAGGGGATGTTATGACGCTTGGCGCTGCCCGTCAGTTGGGCGAGAACATGTTGGTGTCCGCGATGGACGCCGTCGAAGTTCCCGATGGTAACGACAGTAGGTCCGAAGTCCTTGGGGACTTCAGTGGGATCGTTCCAGATGTGGACCATCAACCTCGCCTTTTACTGCAGATATTCGTTCCGCCCGGCAACCTCCCGGCGCCGGAACATTCTAAGGTTACCCGCAAGGGTGCCCGGCTCAGGACGGCCGGCGCTTGTTCAGCCACAGGAGTCCAAGGATCGGCAGCACCAGTGGCACGAAGCCATAACCACGCCCGAACAGCGACCACACGGTGTCATGCGGGAACGCGACCGGGTCAAAGAGGCTGATTGCGCCAACCACCAGAACGCCAATGAGCTCCGTGAGCACGGCTGCCACCGAAACCTTGAACCAGGTGCGGCCCGGCTTGGCCAGGGAAATGGTGGCCACGATATAGACGACGGCGGCGAACGCCGACAGGATGTGCGCCAGCGGAGCTTCGGCAAACTTGGTGGCAATCTGGTAGCCGGCACGGGCAGTCGCCGAAAGCGCGAACACGGCGTACACCGCGATGAGCAGGCGACCCGGACCCGTGTTGCGGGTGTCCTTCTGCTGCGGCTGCTGGCTCGCAGAGTTTGTCTCGGTTCCAGTCACGTTGTGTTCTTCCTTCAAGGTCAGTACCAGATCTGGTTCATGCGGGCGGCCATGACAAGCACGGTGACGCCCACGGCGGCCAGGACAAAGTTGCTCCAGCGCGTGCGTTCAAGGATCGCCCAGTAGACGGCACCCAACGGGATCATGAGGGCTGTGATCAAGTAGCCCCAGAACTCCCACGCCTCACCGGCAATTTGCTCACCCATGGCAACACGGACGATCGATCCCACCAAATACACCACCAGCACCAGCTCCACGGCGAGCACGGAGAAGATCGTGGGGTCATTTGGGGCCTTCTTCATCAAACCGGCCACGACGCACATGATCGTGGACACCAATCCGACGATCAGGATGGCGTAAAAGTATCCGTCCATACCTACTTTGCCTGTCCTGTTCCTGCGTCTGTCCCCGACCCCGGTCCTGTGCCCGGGGCAAAAACCAGCACGGGTTTTGCGAAGGTCCCGGTATCTGCCAGCAGCGCTACCAGCTCCCCCGACGGCGCAAACGCTGCGGCAGGATTGTCAGCCGTGGCCGCGCCCGGCGTGCCTGCCCCGGGGCCGGCAGCAATGCGGCGCCCAAAGGAGATCTCGGTTGTCTCTTCGTCGCTCAGTTCCCTGTTGGGCATGAGGGCGCGTGCGGCCAGTGACATGTCCAGAACTTCGAGCTCTTCAGCCAGTTCCTCGAGGGTGCGGGCTTGGTCAAGGGTGTACGGACCCACCTGGGTCCTGCGCAGGGCCGTAAGATGGCCGCCGACGCCCAAGTCGTTGCCGAGGTCACGGGCCAAGGCCCTGATGTACGTTCCGGAAGAACACTCCACAGTGACATCAACGTCCACTACCCTGCCGCCGTCCACACGGTTGATGGAGTGGATGTCGAAGCGGTGGATGGTGACCGGGCGGGCAGCGAGCTTAACCTCTTCGCCGGAGCGGACGCGGGCGTAGGAACGTTCGCCGTTGACTTTGATGGCGCTGACGCTGCTGGGCACCTGCTGGATGGGACCGGTCAGCGCGGCAACGCCGGCTGCGATGGCGTCGTCGGTGACATCCGCCGCGCTGCGGGCCTCCGTGACCTCGCCTTCGGCGTCGTCCGTGATGGTGCTTTCGCCGAGCCTGATGGTGGCGGTATACGTCTTGGACGTGCCTACGATGTACGTCAGCAAGCGGGTTGCCTTGTTGATGCCGAGCACCAGAACACCGGTAGCCATGGGATCAAGCGTGCCTGCGTGACCCACTTTCCGGGTACCGGCCAGCCGCCGCATCCGGCCAACCACATCATGGCTGGTCCATCCCTGCGGTTTGTCAACGATTACCAGTCCAGAAAGCACGCTTACCAGTATATGGGTGGCTAGGATGGCTCCCATGCCTGAGCTTGCCGCGCACGTCCGCGACGTACCCGTGAACCAGATCCGCGAAATCACCGAAGCCGCGTGGTCCACCCCCGGAGCTATCGTCCTCAGCATCGGGGAACCGGGCTTTGCGCTGCCGCGCCATGTCCTGGACGCCGGCATCGACTGCCTGGACCGGGATGAGACCAACTACACACCGAATGCCGGGATTCCTGCCCTCCGCAAGGCTTTTGCTGCCCGCTTCCGGGAACAGCAGGGCGTGGACATTGGTGCTGAACGGGTCTATGTGGTGGACGGCGCCCAGCAGGGCCTGCATTTCGCCATGAGCCTGCTCCTCTCCCCCGGCGACGAAATCCTCATTCCGAACCCCGGGTACCCCACGTTCGCGATGACCAGCCGGCTCCTGCACGCTGTTCCCGTGCAGTATCCGCTGTATCCGCACAACGACTTCCAGCCACATATCGAGGACATCGAGGCCCTCATCAACGCGCGGACCAAGGTCCTGATGCTGAACTCGCCGTCCAATCCCTTGGGCGCCGTCATCAGCGAAGAAGCTGTCCGGGATTTGGTTGACCTGGCTGTCCGCCACGACCTCTGGATCATCTCCGACGAGTGCTACGAGGCGTTTACGTTCGATGTACCCCATGTCAGTCCTGCCCGCTTTGACAGCGTCGTTCCGGGCCAAGCGAGGGTCTTCACGTCCCTGACACTCTCCAAGACGTATGGGCTCACGGGCCTTCGCATCGGCGCGTTGGTCTGCCCGCCGGGGCTGGAGCAGAAGATGAACAACGTCATGGAGTCCATCGTGTCCTGCGTCGCTTCGCCCTCGCAATATGCCGCGCTGGCCGCACTGACCGGCCCACAGGACTACGTGGCCAGGGCGCGCGACCACTATCGGAGCAATCGGGATGCAGCGTCGGCGGTGCTTGCAACCAAGGGAATCCCGTACCTCGGAGCGCAGGGAGCCTTCTACCTGTGGGCCGACGTCTCGCACCTGAGCGGAGGGGACGTCCGCGCCTGGGTGCGTAAATTCCTGGCCGATTCCGGCGTGTCGTTCGCGCCGGGTACTGCGTTCGGGTCCATCGGCGAGGACTGGATCAGGATTGCCCTCTGCGGCGGGCAGGATGACCTGCTCGACGGCGTCAATCGCCTCCCGGCGCGAGCTGGGGTTTAGGCGGGCCGGCCCTAGTAAGCCGTACGCCGTGCGTGGTTCCGCCACGCCTCGAACGGCTCGTCGGACGCGGCCAGCTCGGCATGCTCCACGGGAAGAAGCTCGGGCCTGTCACCACTGAAATATTCGTAGAACAAGGCGTCGTCGAACCCTGCCCTCGCAGCGCCATGCCTGTCAGCTGCAAAGTAGACCCGCCCGATCCTTGCCCAGAGCGTGGCTGAAAGGCACAGTGGGCAGGGCTCACAGCTGGCATAGAGGACGGATCCGGAGAGGTCGAACTTCCCGATGGCCGCAGCTGCCCTGCGGATCGCCACCACCTCGGCATGTGCCGTGGGGTCGTGGTCCCGGGTCACCCGGTTGACTCCCTCATGGACGGTTCCGTCCGGGGTGACCACGACGGCACCGAAAGGGCCGCCGCCGTCGGAGACGTTTTGCACGGCGAGCCTGATGGCCCGGTTCAGATATTCCTCACGCTGGTGAGCACTGTGCGCCGACATGCTCTGATCCTAACGAGTTTGAGTACAGCTCATGCCCCTAAAACGCAGTCTTAGGGGCATGAGCTGTACAAAAACTTGAGGTTCTAGCGGTTGGCGTCTTCGTCGAGTTCGTTGTCGCCGGAGAGGTCAGTGTCCTCTTCGTCGAAGTCGTCCTCGTCGATGTCCTCCGGGGCATCACCCTTGTAGGGGTCTGCTTCGCCTGCGTGCTTGGCGCTGGCAGCCAATGCGGCTACCTCTGCATCGCGACGCTTGGCTTCACGCAGCAGTTCCTCAAGGTTCGAGGCGTTGACCGGAATCTGGTCAGCTACGAATTCGAGCGTCGGAGTGAGCCGAACAGTGATGTTGCGGCCAACTTCCTGCCGCAGCACACCCTTGGCCTTCTCCAAGGCCCTGGCAGCGTCTGCGTGGGCGATGTCGTCACCAAACACGGTGTAGTAGATGGTGGCGTGCTGAAGGTCGTTGGTGACGCGGGCGTCGGTGACCGTGATGGACTCGACGCGCGGATCCTTGACCCGGCGTCCGAGGGCCTCAGCGACGACGACCTTTATCCGCTGTGCCAGCTTGGCAGCGCGTGCGGGATCAGCCATGACTTCCTCCTGGAAAGTAGAAACGGGTACGGAACGGGTCCGCCGGGGCTACCCGACGGACCCGTTCCAAACGGAACCTAGACGCGCGGCTTTTCGCGCATCTCGAAGGTCTCGATGATGTCGCCTTCAGTGATGTCGTTGAAGGAGCCAAGACCGATACCACACTCGAAGTCGGTGCGGACTTCGGTGGCGTCATCCTTGAAGCGCTTGAGCGTCTCAACGGTGAGGTTGTCACCGATGACCTTGCCGTCGCGGCTGACACGTGCCTTGGTGTTACGGCGGATGATGCCCGTGCGGACGATCGAGCCGGCGATGTTACCGAACTTGGAAGAACGGAAGACTTCGCGTACCTCGGCAGTACCAAGCTGGACTTCTTCGAACTCCGGCTTGAGCATGCCCTTGAGGGCCATTTCGATGTCATCGATTGCTGCGTAGATAACCGAGTAGAAGCGCATGTCCACGCCTTCACGGTCAGCCAGTTCTGCAACACGCTCGGCCGGCTTGACGTTGAAGCCGATGATGATGGCGTTGTCCACCGTTGCCAGGTTGACGTCGTTCTGCGTGATGGCACCCACACCGCGGTGGATAACGCGGAGCTGAACGTCGTCGTCTCCGACGTCGATCTTGAGCAAGGCGTCTTCGAGGGCTTCCACGGCACCGGACACGTCACCCTTGAGGATGAGGTTGAGGGTGTCGATCTTGCCTTCGGCAACGGCCTGGTCGAAGTCTTCCAGGCTGATGCGCTTGCGACGCTTGGCCAGTGCGGCGTTGCGGTCGGCAGCTTCACGCTTCTCAGCGATCTGGCGGGCCGTACGCTCGTCCGGGGTCACCAGGAAGGTGTCACCTGCACGCGGCACGTTGGACAGGCCGAGGACCTGGACGGGGCGGGACGGCAGTGCGACATCGAGTGCCTCACCGTTCTCGTCGAACATGGCACGGACACGGCCGTGGGCCGTACCGGCAACGATCGTGTCGCCGACAGCCAAGGTACCGGACTGGACGAGGACGGTAGCAACCGCACCGCGGCCCTTATCCAGGTTCGCTTCGATGGCAATGCCTCGAGCGTCCTTGTCCGGGTTGGCACGCAGGTCCAGGGCGGCATCGGCCGTCAGCAGGACTGCGTCGATCAGTTCGTCGATATTGAGGTTCTGGCGGGCAGAGACCTCAACGAACATGGTGTCGCCACCGTATTCTTCGGGAACCAGGCCGTACTCGGTCAGCTGGCCCTTGACCTTGTCAGGGTTGGCGCCTTCCTTGTCGATCTTGTTCACTGCGACGACGATCGGCACGTTTGCTGCCTGTGCGTGGTTGAGCGCTTCCACCGTCTGGGGCATAACGCCGTCGTCGGCTGCGACAACCAGGATCGCGATGTCAGTGACCTTGGCACCACGTGCACGCATGGCCGTGAAGGCCTCGTGACCGGGGGTGTCAATGAAGGTGATGTCGCGGGCCGTGCCCTCGTGGACGTGGCTGATCTGGTAAGCACCGATGTGCTGGGTGATACCACCGTGCTCGCCGGCCACAACATTGGAGTTGCGGATGGCGTCGAGCAGGCGGGTCTTACCGTGGTCAACGTGACCCATGACCGTGACAACCGGTGCGCGGGCTTCGAGGACGTCGTCGCCTTCGGCATCGAGTTCGTCCTGGATGTTGATGTCGAACTGGTCGAGCAGTTCGCGCTCTTCATCTTCCGGCGAAACAACCTGGAGCTTGTAGCCAAGTTCGGCGCCAAGCAAACCAAAGGTGTCCTCGTCGAGGGACTGCGTAGCCGTAGCCATCTCACCGAGGTGGAACAGCACGGTCACGAGCGATGCGGGGTTCGCATCGATCTTCTCGGCAAAGTCCGTGATGGACGAGCCGCGACGCAGGCGGATGATGGTCTCGCCATCGCCGCGGGGTACCGATACGCCACCCAGCGACGGAGCACTCATCTGCTCCAGTTCCTGGCGCTTTGCACGCTTCGACTTGCGCTGCTTGCCACGACCGGCGCCGCCCTTGCCGAAGGCACCCTGGGTGCCACCGCGACCGCGGCCACCCTTGCCAAAGCCACCGCCGGCGGGAGCTCCGCCACCGGTACCTGCACCTGGTGCGCCACCGGGACGACCCGGTCCGCCGCCGGGACGGCCTGCGCCACCGGGACGGCCTGCGCCACCCGGAGCCGGACGCTCAGTGCGGTTGGGCATCATGCCCGGAGTAGGACGGTTTCCGCCGCCTGGACCACCGGCGGGGCGCGGAGCACCCGGACGGGGCGCGCCGGGACGCGGAGCGCCCGGACGGGGACCACCGGTGCCTGCTGCGGGACGGGGTCCGCCTGCACCGGCTGCGGGACGGGGACCACCGGGGCGTTCGCCGCGGGGCATGCCCTGGGACGGTGCGAACGGGTTGTTACCCGGACGCGGCGGACGGTCTCCATCGCCGCCACGGCCGCGGGGCATGCCCTGGGACGTAGCAAACGGGTTGTTGCCCGGACGAGGACCGCCCGGACGCGGCGCCTGGCCACCTTGACGCGCCGGAGCCGGAGTCTCTGCCTTGGGAGCAGGGCGGGCACCGGGCTTCGCGGAAACCGGGGTGGACGCGGCGGGAGCAGCGGGTGCTGCAGGTGCCTGTGCTGCAGGTGCCTGTGCCGCAGGTGCCTGTGCTGCGGGAGCCGGAGCTGCCGGAGCGGGGGCTGCAGGGGCCGGAGCCTTCGGTGCTGCAGGTCCGGGAGCCGGAGCGGCCGGACGGGATGCTGCGGGACGGGTTGCCGCGGGAGCGGCTGCGGGCGCGGCGGACTTTGCAGCGCCGGCACCCGGGTAGGCGTCGCGAAGCTTCTTCACGACGGGGGCCTCAATGGTGGAAGAGGCGGAGCGAACGAATTCGCCCAATTCCTGCAGTTTGGTTACTGCATCTTTGGAAGTAATACCGAGCTCTTTGGCGAGCTCATGTACGCGGACCTTGGCCACATTTCTCCTGTCTCGGTCCGCACCGAGCCAGGCACGAACCGTCTACTTCTTACTGCGGGCCTTCGCCGCTTGCGCGAGTGAAAGGCCCATTGCAGAGCGCAACAAAGTTGTCATCGTTACGCACTCATCGCTGGGAACTCATCGGGTTTCCATCAGTTTTCTGACCCGCTTTCAGGTTTGGACGGTTTTCCCGTGGGGGCCTGGGCCTCCACGAGTGGCGTACCCGGCATCAGGTAACGTTCAACGGCGCCCGTTTCGGCAGCGCCCGCGAGGGCCCTTCCGAAAGCGCGCCGCTTGATTGCCAATGCCAAGCACTTTTCGCTGGGGTGCAGCCACGCACCCCTGCCGGCCATCCGGCGTCGAACATCCACCAGGACAGCGGATGAACCGTTGCCTTGGGCGACGAGCCGGACAAGCTCGGACCGGGAACCTTGTTTCCGGCATCCGATGCACGTGCGAACAGGCCCAAGGCCATGATCGAGCAGTTCAGCCACGATGTGTCCAACCTGCCTTACGCTACTGGCGCCCGACGGCCCCTGACCTGCACATGCAGCTGAGGCACGCCAAAGCGCACGGATACCGGACGTAAGCCCGGTTCCATCTAGTCTAGCCCCCGGCCCGGTACTCCCGAAACCAGGAACGCCGCCAGCGCGGCGCCAAACCGGCGGCATGGGCCGCCGGTTGAACCGCTAGTCGGTCTTGACTGGAGCGGCGTCCGAGACGATATCGATGCGCCACCCGGTCAGCTTGGCTGCAAGCCGCGCGTTCTGGCCTTCCTTGCCGATGGCCAGCGACAGCTGGTAGTCCGGCACGACGACGCGGGCCGAACGGGTTGCTTCATCCGTGATAGTGACGGAATTCACTCTCGACGGCGACAACGAGTTGGCGATGAAGGTCGCGGGGTCGTCGCTGAAGTCGACGATGTCGATCTTTTCGTCATTGAGTTCCGTCATGACTGCGCGGACACGCGAACCCATTTCACCGATGCAAGCACCCTTGGCGTTGACGCCCGGGGTGTTTGCCTTGACGGCAATCTTGGTACGGTGGCCGGCCTCGCGGGCAAGTGCCACGATCTCCACGGAGTGGTCCGCGATCTCGGGCACTTCCATTTCGAACAACTTCCGGACCAGCCCGGGGTGTGAACGGGACAGCGTGATGGACGGACCCTTGGCACCGCGGTGGACATCCACCACGAACGCGCGCAGGCGGCTTCCGTGGAGGTACTTTTCTCCGGGAACCTGTTCGGGTGGCGGCAGCAGTGCCTCAACAGCTCCAAGGTTGACCTGGATCATGTGCGGGTTGTTGCCTTGCTGGATCATGCCTGCCACGAGTTCGCCTTCGCGGCCCTTGAACTCGCCCAGCACGTTGTCGTCCTCAACATCGCGCAGGCGCTGCAGGATGATCTGGCGGGCAGTGCTGGCAGCGATTCGACCGAAACCCGCCGGAGTGTCTTCGAACTCGCCGATCGGCTCGCCGTCGTCATCGATTTCAGTGGCCCAGATGGTCACGTGCCCGCTCTTGCGGTCCAGTTCGGCGCGAGCCTTCTCAAAGGCGCCGGGCGTCTTGTGGTACGCCACCAACAGTGCTTGCTCGATGGTGGGAATCAGGAGATCCAGCGGGATTTCACGCTCACGCTCCAGGAGTCTCAGTGCGCTCATGTCAATATCCATTAGGCCTCCTCGGAAGGTCCGTTGTGCTCGTCTTCCAGCGCAGCCTCGTGGAGGTGGCTGAATTCAATCTCGACTTTTCCTTGGCGGATCCTGTCGAAAGGAATAGTGATGGGGTCGCCCTGCTTGGGCTTCATTCCCTTTTTGACCTCGTGCTCGGGGATGAGCGTCACGTCGTGGTCACCAACGGAAGCGATCCGGCCCAAGAGGTTGTCGCCCTGGATGACATTGACCCTGACCATGCGTCCGCGGGCGCGGTGCCAGTGGCGCGGTTCCGTCAGGGGGCGGCCGACTCCCGGAGAGGAAACCTCAAGGTCGTACGGACGGCCGTCATCATGGGGATCGTTGTCCAGAATATCGGACAGCCCGCGGGAGACGTCGGCGATGGCGTCGAGGCTGACGCCGCCGGTCTCCTCCTGCGGCAGGTCCACGACAACGTGGACCGTGCGGTGTGAACCGGCTACGTGGATGGAAACATCCTCAAGGTAGAGCCTGCTGGCAAGGACGGCCGGTTGGAGCAGCGCCTTAAGCCTGCTCTCTTCCGGGTTGTGGATGGTGGCCGTTGAGTTCGAATCAGAACGGTCTGTTGAAGTCGTGGCTTCCGAGTCACTCACGTTGCCCGCCGCCTCCCGATAGATGTTGTTGTGACTACTAGCCTAACGATTTTCGCGGGAACTTGGTGCACGGAGTTCCCCGCCCACGTGACACCATGGTGTGTTGTGGACGAGCAGACAAGCGAAAAACAGCGAACACCGGCGTGGGGCAGACTCGTGCTCGTTTCCGTGGTGGCGCTGCTCGTGGCAGGCACCGGCGTTGTCCTTATTCCGCGTGATTCCGGGACTCCCCCGGCTATCCCCTTCTCCGAATCCGCCCGCGCCCACGCCTTCGAAGACACCTTGCAGCTGAGTGAATCGGCTGCCGCCTTGGCCGAGGCCTCAGTTCCGGACACAGGAAAGGCCGGGCTGGAAAAGGCTGTGACATTGCTGACAACCCATGCACGCGCGCTCTTGGACCCCGCCGACACCTCCCCCAGCAGGTCAAGTACCCCACTCGAACCGCCCGCGGACGGAACACCGAACGCGAAGCCCACCCGTGCCGCCCTGGTCACGGCTTTGGCCGGCAGTGGACAGAAGCGCCTCGACGACGCCCGCGAGGCCGACGGCGGTATCGCCCGTTTGCTCGCCGCCGTCGGATCCGCTCAGCTGCTGGAGGCCGAAGAGCTGGCGGCCGCGTGGCAGCTGCCCGCGCCGAAACAGACGCCGTATTCAACCAGCAAGGGCCCTTCAGGCAGCAGCGTTCCTGCAGCTGGGACATCGGCAACCCCGTGTCCCTCCACAACCCCCATTCCCGACGCAGCTGCCGCCACCACGGGTACAGCGCTGGCGGCTTCGGTCCGGGCGCAGCAGGAGGCAGTCTATGTCTACCAAGTGGCGCTCAGGCGACTGGACAACACGGCCACCGCTGCCCGGTACCTCCAAGTGCATGAGCAGATGCTCCAACAAGCCGAAGCACTGACCCGGGCCAGCTGCACGGAAGTCCCCGCCTCCGAGGCAGGTTACCGGCTGCCCGGGAAGTTCGCCCAGGACCCGGCCTCCTTTCTGGGTGCACTTGAGTCTTCATCCCTGCCTGGCTTCGGAGATCTTGTGGCCTTGGCAACAGGCGATACGAGGGATTGGGCCATCGATGGACTGCTGGCAGCTGCCCGCCGAAGCACGGCGTGGGGTGCCGACGTTCCAGCCCTGCCCGGTATAGAGCTCGACGCCGGCAACTTGCCTCCCCTGCCGACACCCGGTTCCACTCCCGGCACCGCCACCGGAAGCAAGCCCAGCAGCAGGTAGGACAGCCTGCCCATGCTGGCAAAGGACGCCCCCCGGTGCTTGGCTTGGATCATGGCCTCCACAGAAACTGCCACCCTGCATGAGAACGAACCCCACCGGGACGACCTGGCGCACCGCTTGAACTGGTTGCGGGCAGGAGTCCTTGGCGCCAACGACGGCATAGTGTCCGTCGCTGCCATCGTGGTTGGCGTCGCAGGAGCGACAACCAACACGGGCAGCATTCTCGCCGCCGGAACCGCTGGTTTGGTGGGCGGCGCGATCTCCATGGCCTTGGGCGAATATGTGTCCGTCAGCAGCCAAAGCGACTCCCAGAAAGCGTTGATCGAAAAGGAACGCCGCGAACTGGCCGAGCAGCCGGAGGATGAACTCAACGAGCTCGCCGCCATTTACGAGTCCAAGGGGCTCAGCCCCAGGACCGCGCGGACCGTCGCAGAGGAATTGACTGCGCACGATGCCTTGGCTGCCCATCTGTCCGCAGAACTGAACATCCAAGAAGACGACATCGTCAGCCCCTGGAACGCAGCTGTGGCTTCCGCGGTGGCGTTCACTGTGGGCGCGGCACTTCCCATGCTGGCAATCCTCTTGCCGCCGCCGGGAATGCGTGTGCCCCTGACTTTCATCGCCGTCCTTCTTTCCTTGGCCATCACCGGTGCGGTGGGAGCCTGGATCGGCGGTGCGCCGAGGTTCCGAGCCGCAGCCCGGGTGGTGTTGGGCGGTGCCCTGGCCTTGGCGGCGACGTTCTCGATCGGAACCCTCTTGGGCGCGAGCGGCGTTTTCTAGGGGGCAGGAGTTGCAGCGGAGTTAGGCTGATCGCGTGACCCTTCACGCGATGATTCCTATTCCGGGCGACCTCCACGCCCGATACAACCGCGACTCCGCGGGCAGGGATTGGTTGGCTAGCCTCCCGGGACTCATTTCCGAGGCCCTGGACCGTTGGCAGTTGTCAGTGGACTTGGCGCCAGGCGCCGAGCCCTGGAACGGTCATGGGGCTTTGGTGGTTCCGGTCCTTCAGGGTGGCCGGTCGGCTGCCCTGAAGATCGCCTACCCCCACGAGGAAGCGCTCGTTGAGCGGCACGCCCTCGCGCTCTGGGGCGGCCGGGGAGCAGTCCGGCTGCTGGCTGCCGATGCCGCGAGCTGCTCCATGCTCCTCGAACGCCTGGACGCCAGCCGTTGGCTCCAGGACGCGCCGCTGGATGAGGCCAGGGACGTGTGGGGCGCCATCATGCGCGAGCTGTCCATTGCCCCGGATGACCGGCCTGAGTGGCTGGGTTTCGACCACGTTGCGGCGACTGCCGAACGTTGGAGCGATGAGCTGCCTGCAGAATGGGAGCGACTGGAGCGGCCTTTCCCCAGGTGGTTGCTGGAAGCGGCCTTGGAGGTATGCCAAACCCGCGGTGCGGTGGGTCGGCGTGCCGGTAAGGACGTACTGGTCCACACGGACCTCCACTTCATGAACATCCTTGGCACCTGGGCTGACGACCATCCCGGCCGCGGCGCCTACCTCGCCATCGATCCGCAACCGCAGGTGGGTGAGGCAGAGTTCGCTGTGGCCCCCATCCTGTGGAACCGCATCAGGGAATTACCACGAAGCAACCCTGCCACCGGGCTGCGCGAGCGTTGCCACGATTTCAGCCGTGCCGCGGGCCTGGACCCCGAGGCTGCCCGGCAGTGGAGCATTGCGCGAGAGGTGGAAAACGCTTTGTGGTATGCCGCAAAACCCAGGCACAGCGGCGACCTCGCCCGTTCCCTCTGGATTGCCAGCACTCTTGCCGGCAGGACACTGGACGACTTGCCTCCGGCGCACGAGCTTCCCGAACCGGGCGATGCGATTCTCTAACCTACGATGCGAAGTTCTCGTTCCACACGTCCATGCCGAGCTTGATGATCAGGGCGGCCACCACCAGCAGGAAAACGATGCGCACAAAGCTGCTTCCCTTGGCGACGGCGGTCCTGGCGCCTAGGTAGCCACCAGCCATGTTGGCCAAGCCGAGCACCAGACCCACGCCCCACAGCAGGGAGCCGTGCGGCAGGAAGAAGATCAAGGCACCGGCGTTCGTGGCCATGTTGACGATCTTGGCCTTGGCACTGGCCTCGAGGAAGGCGTAGCCCATGGCCGAAACCAAGGCGATAATCAGGAACGACCCCGTTCCGGGGCCGATCAAACCGTCATAGAAACCGATGACGGCGCCGATCAAGCATGCCACAACGTAGTGCTTGTGGCCGTCGTGGCGGAGCGCCGTCAGCTCACCGGCATTGGGGCGCAACGCGGTGAAGATTGCGACGGCGATCAGCGCAAGCACGATGATCGGCTTGAAAACGCTGGCCGGAAGCGAGGCCGCCAGTATGGCTCCACCAAAGCTGCCGGCCAACGCGATGACCGCCATGGGTATGGCCGTCCTAAGGTCCGGTCCGACGCGGCGATAGTAGGTGACAGCACTGGTGGTGGTCCCGAAGATGGATCCCATTTTGTTGGTAGCCAACGCCTGGACGGGCGTGATCCCCGGGACCAGCAGCAGGGCGGGGAGCTGGATCAGTCCCCCGCCCCCAACGACGGCGTCAACCCAACCGGCTGCGAATCCAGCCACCACAATCAGGATGAGAGTGGTGAGCTGGATCGATTCGAAGCCGGATATCACCGGGTACGGACGGCGTTGACCACGTAGTCCACGGCCTTGTCCACCGAAATGTTCTCAGCTTCGCCACTGCGGCGGTCCTTGATCTCCACGACGCCGTCCACGAGTCCCCGGCCAACGGCCAGGATGGTGGGCACGCCGACCAGCTCGGCATCGCCGAACTTCACACCGGGTGAGACCTTGGGGCGGTCATCGAAGATGACGTCCAGGCCTGCGGCTTCGAGCTCGGCGGAAAGCCTCTCCGCAGCTTCGAAGATCTCGTCGCCACGACCGACAGCCACCACGTGGACGTCTGCCGGAGCAACCGAGCGAGGCCACACGATGCCGCGGTCGTCGTGGTTGGCTTCAGCCAGGGCAGCGACAGCACGTGTCACGCCAACGCCGTAGGAGCCCATGGTGACCACTACCTGCTTGCCGTTCTGGTCCAGGACCTTCAGGTCCAGGGCTTCGGCATACTTGCGGCCAAGCTGGAAGATGTGGCCCATTTCAATGCCACGCGCAGTCTCCAAGGGTCCCGAGCCGTCCGGTGCGGGATCGCCCGCGCGCACTTCGGTGCTCTCAATAACGCCGTCCCAAGAGAAGTCCCGCCCTGCGACCAGCCCGAAGACGTGCTTGCCCTCAGCGTTGGCGCCGGTGACCCAGCTGGTGCCGGAAACCACTCGGGGATCCACGAGGAACAGCACCTTGGAGGAGCCCTCAAGACCCAGCACAGGCTGGTCCAGCGACAGGCCGGGGCCGATGTAGCCCTTGACCAGCCAGGGCAGCTTCTTGAGATCCTCTTCGTTGGCAGCTTCGAGGCCGATCTCGCCAGCGATCGGCAGGTGGGAACCGATGTTGGCTTCCACGCGCTTGAGGTCCACGGCGCGGTCACCCGGTACGCCGATGACTACGATCTGGCGCTCACCGGTGGGCAGCGTGACGGCGAGAACGACGTTCTTGAGCGTGTCTGCGGCAGTCCAGGCGCCGCCGTCGGACTCGCTGCGGGGAGCCAGCTGGTTGGCTGCGTCCACCAGAGTATCGATGGTGGGGGTGTTGGGCGTGTCCAGGACCTCCGCTGCGGGAGCGTTGGTGAAGTCGATCTCCGCCGGAACCACCGTAGTGACGGCCTCGACGTTGGCGTAGTAGCCGCCGGCCGAGCGAACGAACGTGTCCTCGCCGATTTCGGTGGGGAACAGGAATTCCTCGCTCTTGGAACCTCCCATGGCACCAGCCGTCGCGGCAACGGGAATGACTTCCAGGCCCAGGCGTTCGAAGATCTTCAGGTAGGCAGCACGGTGGGCAGCGTAGCTGGCGTCCAAGCCGGCGTCGTCAACGTCGAAGGAGTAGGAATCCTTCATGATGAACTCGCGGCCGCGGAGGAGGCCTGCCCGGGGACGGGCCTCATCGCGGTATTTGTTCTGGATCTGGTAGAGGCTCAGCGGCAGGTCCTTGTACGAGGAGTACAGGTCCTTCACCAGCAGCGTGAACATTTCCTCGTGCGTGGGGGCAAGGAGGTAGTCCGCGCCCTTGCGGTCCTGGAGGCGGAACAGGCCTTCGCCGTACTCGGTCCAGCGGTTGGTGGCCTCGTAGGGTTCGCGCGGGAGCAACGCGGGGAAGTGGACTTCCTGGGCTCCGATGGCGGACATTTCCTGGCGGATGATGTCCTCCACCTTGCGCAGGACGCTCAGGCCCAGCGGGAGCCACGTATAGATGCCAGGTGCTGCGCGGCGGATATAGCCGGCACGCACCAAGAGCTTGTGGCTGGCGACCTCGGCGTCGACGGGATCTTCACGCAGAGTGCGCAGGAACAGCTGGGAAAGACGAAGGACCACGGGTTCGTATCCGTTTCTATGGCAGATGTGGCAAAAACAACTGCCTACTAATCTACCGGCTGACGACCCTGCGCCTTGAACGGGCGCTGCGAGGGCGGAGCCAGTCCCGGACACAGAAGAGCCACGCCGTCACGTCTGGAAGCCCCTGGCCGCAATGGGCTGGTCATCCTGCAATGGCGTGGCTCAGCGGCCGGCCGGCCGCAGGCTCTGTCCGGGGACTACTTCGTCTTGCCCTCCAGGGCGACGAGTACGCCTGCGACTGCGAAGTACTTATTGCTACCGAGCTCGCGGATGGTGTCGATTCCTAGTGAATCCTTCAGGGCTTTGGCGGTGGCATCCGTAACACCTGCCAACGCGGCCGGAGATGAATCCAGAATTTCCTTCAGGGTTTTGTCTTCAAACGCCTTGTCAAGTGCTTTGGAAAGATCAACGCCAACTGCCATGGTCACGATTCCCCTTTTTCGATCACCCGCGCCCCAACGACACGGTTAGGGACGAACCTATGTGATCGCCGACACATTTTCAAGGATTCGCTGAGCCTGACCGCGTGTCGCCCGGCCCTTGACCCCTGGCTTGCAACGGACCTACTTTTAATTCATCACATGGTGAATTAGTGGCGAACCGGAGGCGTTCATGTCCCCTCATCCAACGGCTGTCGAGGCAGCGGGGCTCCATGTCACCCGAGGTCGAACCACCATCCTCCGCGGCCTCGACTTCACGGTTGAAGCCGGCAGGATCACAGGCCTGCTGGGGCCTTCCGGCAGCGGCAAGACCACCCTTATGCGGGCCATCGTCGGGGTCCAGCGGATTACCCAGGGCACCCTGAGCGTACTGGGCCGCCCTGCAGGCAGCGCACCGCTCAGGCACGACGTCGGATACGTCACCCAAGGCGCCAGCGTCTACGGTGACCTCAGCGTCGAAGCAAACGTCCGGTACTTCGGAGCCATGCACGGCGCGACGCCGGCAGACGCGGCCGAGGCGATTGCCGCCGTCGGGCTTCAAGCGTTTGCGCAGCAGAAAGCCGCCGACTTGTCCGGTGGGCAATTCAGCCGCGTGTCGCTGGCTTGCGCCCTGGTAGCGCATCCCACAGTGCTGGTCTTGGACGAGCCCACTGTGGGGCTCGATCCCGTGCTGCGTGCCGAACTGTGGGAGCGCTTCGCCGCCATGGCGCGAGCTGGAACAACGCTGCTGATCTCCAGCCACGTCATGGAGGAGGCTTCCCACTGCTCGTCGCTGTTGCTTCTCAGGGAAGGCTTGCTGCTGGCGCAGCTCTCCCCTGCCGAGTTGGCCGAACGTGGCGGCAGCGACGACCTGGAGCGGGCCTTCCTCACCATCATCAAAGCCGCCGACCACGGCCAGGAAGAAAGCCAAGTGGCATCATGAACCTCCGGATGACACTCGCAACCACCGCACGGGTCCTGGGCCAGCTGCGGCACGATCACCGCAGCCTCGCACTCATCCTGGTTGTCCCGGCGCTGCTACTGACAGCCGTCTACTTCCTTTTCGAGAATGAAACACTGCCGCCGGGATTCCCGCGAACGTTCGACCGCGTCGGCCTGATGATGCTGGCCATCTTCCCCTTCGTCGTGATGTTCCTGGTCACGTCCATCACCATGCTGCGCGAGCGGACGTCCGGGACCCTGGAACGCCTCCTGACTACACCCATCCACAAGGCCGACCTGCTGTTCGGCTACGCGCTGGCATTCTCCATCATGGCTGCCCTGCAGTCCTTGGTGGCAACGGCTGTGGCGTACTGGATTTTCGATCTCGACATCAAAGGAAGTCCAGGTTTTGTGGTGATGATCGCAGTCATCAACGCCGTCCTGGGTGTCGCCCTGGGGTTGTTGTGTTCGGCGTTCGCCCGCACCGAGTTCCAAGCGGTGCAGTTCATGCCCGTGGTGGTGGTCCCGCAGATCCTGCTGTGCGGCCTGTTCGTTGCCCGGGACGACATGAATGAGGTCCTCCAAGCCGTATCAAGCGTCCTGCCATTGTCGTTCTCCGTGGATGCGCTGAAGGAGATCGCCGGGAATGCCGAAGCCACGGCAACAATGTGGCAGGACAGCCTGATGATGGGCGGCATCGTAGTAGGGGTGCTGGTCTTGGCAGCGCTGACACTTCGCCGGCAGACCCGATGAGCCTTCCGCAGATACGGCGCGGACGCCGCAGCGCGGGAGACCACTCCCGGGAGGCCATCCTCGCCGCGGCACGGAAACTGTTCGCCGAAAAGGGGTTCGAGGGGACAAGCCTGCGGCAAGTGGCTCGGGAAGCCGCCGTTGATCCTGCCATGGTGCATCACTTTTTCAAGGGCAAGGACGAGCTTTTTGCCTCCAGTGTCGAATTGCCGGCGGACCCCGCCGAAGTACTGGCCGGCGTCGAAATGATGGACCCGGCAGTGAGGGCTGAAGCGATCGTCCGGGCTGTCCTCACCTTGTGGGAGGGCCCGGCGCAGCACGGTTTAGTGGCCTTCGCCCGCGGAACGATCGGGTCAAAAGCGAAGAGTGGAATGATGCGGGAAGTAGTTTCCAGGGCCATACTGTCCCGGGTCATGGCGGGCGTGTCCGGCCCCGACGAGCAGGTGCTGCTGCGTGGCAACCTCGTAGCCTCACAGACGGTTGGCCTCATCCTTGCCAGATACGTGATCCGGCTCGACCCCTTGGCCTCCGCCAGCCAGGACGACGTGGTCCGCCTGGTGGCACCGACAATCCAGCGCTACATCACCGGAGACCTGGACTCCCCCAAGTAGCTGGCAGTTGTGGTTGTTCCCAGCGCTGGGAACAACCACAACTGCGAGTCAGTTGGGCTGCTACTTGATCAGTGCCGCAGCTTGGTTGACGAGATCCACCGCCCGGGCAATCGCCTCTTCCTCGGTCTTGCCTCCGTAAGCCAAACCGGTGATCACGATGCCATCTTTTGCACCCCGGACCATGATCATGGATTGCTTTCGCCCGTCGGCGAGGACAGAGTCGGTCCGCATCGCCATGGAGAGCGGAGTGGACACGGTCGCCTCGACCTTTCGAGCCTTAAGGGTCACTGTCGTTTCCCCCATCGTCATTGTCATCCCGGAGCAATCGCTGATTTGATCCTGCTTTGCGAAGTCTGCCTTGATAAGTTCCTCGTCGACCCCGGAAGACAATGTGACGCCGGTGGATGAGCCAGTGGAGGTATCGAGGCTTGTCCCTACAACACCTTTCACATTGTCCGTGGGGAGCAAGCTTGCCAGCATCAGTTCCTTGCACTCAGCCGGTTCGATGACAGCGCCTTCAAACATCGCCCGGCTCTGCTGTTCCACTCCACTCGCATCAGCAATGGACATAACGGACAATTTCAGCCCGTTGACGTCGCGCAACTGCAACGCAATAGCCGTGAGCTCCTCTGCGGTGTACTGCTTAGCCGCGGTGGGGGTCGGCGTGGGTGTCGCCGTCGCCGTTTCGCTTGCAGGAGCCGAGGCGGCCTCAGTTGACGCAGCCGGCCCGACACAAGCCGTGAGCCCCATAACCAGCAGTGCAGCGGCTCCAATTCCGCGCAGCGTATTCTTATTCATTTGTTCCCCAGGGAAGGTTGAGTGGTGTGGTGGCGTGCGCCAACCGAGACAAGACTACAAGTCGCGGCCAGCGACCTAAAACAAGACCGTTGCGAAGGTGCCCACTTGTTCAAAGCCCACCCGTTCGTAGGTGGCTCGGGCTTTTGCGTTGTAGTCGTTGACGTACAGGCTGGTTACCGGCGCGAAGGTCCTTGAAAGATTGACGACGGCGGCCATGTAGCCGGCGCTTTGGCCTCGTCCACGCAATGCCGGATTCATCCACACACCCTGGACCTGCGTAACGTCCTGGGTGACTGCGCCCAACTCCGCTTTAAAGACCACCGTGCCGGAGGCATCGACGTGGACCATGGAGTGGCCCTGGCGGATGAGGCCCGCGACGCGCCTGCTGTAGAACTCCTGGCCCCCAAGGAAAGGCGAGTAGCCAACCTCTTCCTCGAACATGGCAGCGCAGGCGGGGAGGATCCGATCGAAGTCCTTCATGGTGCCAAAGGTCAGGTCGGGGTTGGCGCCAATCACCGGTCCATCGGAGATGGTGAGGAGGGGCTGGCGGGAACGGACCTCGTGGGCAAGGTGGCCCAACTGCTCAAACCTGGAGTAGAGGGCCAGGACCGTGTCGGCCGGCCCAAAAATGGAGGCGTACCGGCGTCCTGTTTGATGGGCCGCAGTGGCTATGTAGCCTGCCAGTCCGGGATCGAGCTGCACAGGGACCAGGTTGGCTCCGGCCCAGCAGGCACCCAGGAGCGTCCCGTCGTCGAACACGCCGAACACGCTCGCACCGCCGCTGGTGGGCGCAGCCGTCCCAGTACTGTCCAGGTGCGCAAGGATGAAGACGTTGGCAACCAGGTCTTCGCTTGCAAGCGCGCGGAGAGCCAGGGTGTCGGCATTGCCGAGCACCCTGACTCCCAAGCCGTTCTCGTTACGAGACGCTAACCACGGGGCTACCCTTGACAGCATCTTCGCCATCGGCCTCCCCCATCTCTTCGGCGATGCGCATGGCCTCTTCGATCAGTGTCTCAACAATTTCGCTTTCAGGCACAGTCTTGATGACTTCGCCCTTCACGAAGATTTGGCCCTTGCCGTTTCCGGAGGCCACACCGAGGTCCGCTTCGCGGGCTTCTCCGGGTCCGTTGACGACGCAGCCCATGACGGCAACGCGGAGCGGAATCTCCATGCCCTCGAGGCCTGCGGTTACCTGCTCAGCGAGCGTGTAGACGTCCACCTGCGCGCGGCCGCAGGACGGGCAGGAAACAATTTCGAGCTTGCGCGGGCGCAGGTTGAGCGACTGCAGGATCTGGTTGCCCACCTTGATTTCCTCCACGGGCGGAGCCGAGAGGGAAACGCGGATGGTGTCGCCGATGCCGCGGGACAGGAGCGCACCGAAGGCCGTAGCCGACTTGATGGTGCCTTGGAAGGCGGGGCCGGCCTCGGTCACGCCGAGGTGCAGGGGCCAGTCGCCTTTCTCGGCGAGCATCTCGTAGGCGGCCACCATGATCACGGGGTCGTTGTGCTTAACCGAGATCTTGAAGTCGTGGAAACCGTGCTCTTCGAAGAGGGAGGCTTCCCACACTGCTGATTCAACCAGTGCCTCAGGCGTGGCCTTGCCGTACTTTTTCATGATGCCAGGCTCCAGGGAACCTGCATTGACGCCGATGCGGATGGATGTGCCGTGGTCCCGGGCCGCAGCAGCGATCTCCTTGACCTGGTCGTCAAACTTACGGATGTTGCCCGGGTTGACGCGGACCGCGGCGCATCCGGCCTCAATGGCAGCGAAGACGTACTTCGGCTGGAAGTGGATGTCTGCGATCACGGGGATCTGGGACTTGCGGGCGATGATGGGCAAGGCCTCGGCATCGTCCGCGGACGGGCAGGCAACGCGCACGATGTCACAGCCGGAAGCCGTCAGCTCGGCGATCTGCTGAAGGGTGGCGTTGATGTCCGTGGTGGGGGTGGTGGTCATGGACTGAACGCTGATGGGTGAGTCGGAACCAACGCCAACGGACCCAACCTTGATTTGCCGCGTCTTACGGCGCGGGGCAAGGACGGGGGGTGGGGCTGCTGGCATTCCCAGGCTGACCGAGGTCACGTGGACTCCTTGGGTTGGGGTGGATCGATGTGGTGGAGGACGCCCGGATTAGGATGCGTGGGCAGCCAGGACGCCGATGATGGGGGCCCATTCCGTGGTGCGGATTCCGGCGATGACTCCAGCTTCAGCAAACGGATCCTGCTTGAGGAGGTCGTTGAGTTCAGCTTCGTCAGCGGACTTGAAGATCAACAGGGCGCCCGCTCCATCACCGTAGGGGCCGCTGGCAAGCAGCTTGCCTTCCTCAGCCAGTTCGGCGAGCCAAGCGCGGTGTGCGGGGCGGGCTTCGTCGCGGAGGGCGCCGGAATCGGCGACGTACACGTACTCAACAGCGAAAACAGTCATGGAGCTAGCCTATCCCGCCCGCTCCGCCGAAAATGTTCATGGGTCAACCAAAAATGTTCACGGGCTTGACGATATCTGCGTAAATCAGGAGTGCACCCATGGCCATGAGGAGGGCTGCGACCACGTACGTTGCCGGAAGAAGTTTCGCGATGTCGAACGCGCCAGGGTCTGGCTTCCCACGCAGCTTTGCCAGCTGGCGTCGTGCCCCTTCGTACAGCGCACCGGCCACGTGTCCGCCGTCGAGCGGTAAGAGTGGGATGAGGTTGAAGATGGCGAGGGCGAAATTGAGCCCAGCGAGCAATCCAACCAACGTTGCGATGCGCGCCTGCAGCGGAACCTCCTCCATGGCCGCGACTTCGCCGGCAACCCGGCCGACTCCCACCACGCTGATAGGGCCGTTGGGGTCGCGGGGCTCCTCACTGAAGGCTGCCTTCGCCACGCCGACCACTCGGGCGGGCAGGTTGAAGATCACACCGGAAATCTGCTTGATGTTCTCTCCTGCCATGGGAAGGACGGCCGACGCCGGTTGGGGAACCAAAGCGCTTTGGGCACCGATGCCGAGGAAGCCGACTTCCTGATACTGCAAAACTCCATTGGCGTCCTGGGCCTGCCGGCCATCGGACCCTACGACGGGCCGGGAAGAGAGCACGGGCGTGACAGTTGCCTCCACCCGCGAACCGTTCCGCTCCACGATGATGGGTACGTCCTTGCCGGCGGAGGCCCGGATCCAACTGGTCAGCTCGTCCCAACTGGTGACGGCCTTGCCATCAAAGGAGGTGATGGTGTCGTTCGGTTGAAGTCCTGCGGCGGCGGCTGGAGTGAGCTTGCAATCAGCGGAGTCCGGGTCGACGGTTTCACCCGCGGCCACCTGGCATTTGGAAACGTCGGCGATGGTGGTGGTTGCCTGCGCTGTTCCGAAGCCCATCAGCAGGACCGCCAGCAGGATCAGGCCGATCACCATGTTCATGGCGGGACCGCCGAGCATGATGATGATCTTTTTCCACACAGGAAGCTTGTAGAAGACCCGGTTTTCGTCTCCGGGACCAACTTCTTCGTGGGCCATGGAACGGGCTTCCGTAGCCAAGGTCTGGAACATGCCCGTGCTTGAGGGGCGAACTGCTCCGTCTTCCTTGTTGGGCGGATACATGCCGATCATGGACACATAGCCACCCAACGGGAGGGCTTTGAAGCCGTATTCCGTTTCGCCCTTTTTCTTGGACCAGATGGTGGGTCCAAAGCCAATCATGTATTTGGTCACGCGAACTTTGAAGAGCTTCGCGGGAACCAGGTGGCCGACCTCGTGCAGCGCGATGGAGACGGCTACGCCGATCGCGACGAAGACGACTCCGAGGATGAAGAGAAGGACGGGACTCATGCCGGTGGGACTGCTTCCGTAAGGGTGTGTGAGCTACAGGGCGCTGCTGGTGGCTAAACGATCGTGGGTTCGGCCGCGTGCCCACTTCTCAGCATCCAGCACGGACTCCACTGTTAGCTCAGAAGAGCCTGAATGTTCGCTGAGGACGGACTCAACGGTATCCACGATGTCCGTGAAGCGAATGCGGCCAGCGTGGAAGGCTTCCACGGCTTCCTCATTGGCGGCGTTGAAGACAGCCGGGAACGTACTGCCCTGCTTGGCTGCGTCCTTTGCTAGGTCCACTGCGGGAAACGCCACGGTGTCCAATGGTTCGAAGGTCCAACTGGTGGCTTGGGTCCAGTCGCAGGCTTGCGCGGCATGCGGGACGCGGTCCGGCCACCCCAAGCCAAGCGCTATGGGCAGTCTCATGTCCGGGGGCGACGCTTGGGCAATGATGGAACCGTCCACGAACTGGACCATGGAATGGACCACGGATTGCGGGTGGACCACTACCTCGATCCTGTCCAGGGGAACATCGAACAGCAGGTGTGCCTCGATCACTTCAAGGCCCTTGTTGACCAGGGTTGCCGAGTTGGTGGTGACCATGAGCCCCATGTCCCAGGTGGGGTGGGCCAGCGCTTCCTGCGGCTTCACATCGTAAAGCTGCTCGCGTGTGCGGCCGCGGAAAGGACCGCCTGAAGCGGTCAGGATGAGCTTCTCCACTTCCTGCTCCGTACCGGACCTTAGGCACTGGGCGATGGCAGAGTGTTCGGAGTCAACCGGAACTATCTGTCCGGGGCCTGCGGCGGCTTTGACCAGGGCACCGCCCACAATCAGTGATTCTTTGTTAGCCAGGGCCAGTGTGGCTCCCGTACGGAGCGCGGCCAGCGTAGGTGCCAGGCCGATGGACCCGGTGATGCCGTTCAGGACGACGTCGCACTCAATGGCCGCGATCTGCGTGGAGGCTTCCGGGCCGACGAAGATCTGCGGGGCGAAGTTGGGCACGCCGGCTTGGGCGGCCGCGCCGGCAATCAACTGCTGCAGGGTTCCCGGGTCACCGGAGGCAATTCCAACCGCCTGGGCACGGGTATGGACGGCCTGCTTCGCCAGGAGTTCAAGGTTTCCGCCGCCGGCACTCAGGGCCACCACCTCGAAACGGTGCGGGGCGGCATCGACGACGTCAATCGCCTGTGTGCCGATGGAACCGGTGGACCCGAGGATGACGATCTTGCGCGGCTGCATTGCTTAAGTATCCCAGCCAGTGCCGAAGGCGGCGAACACCATACGGGAGCAGGCAGCACAGGCGTACCGTGGAACCGTGGAGTGGCTGTCCTGGTTTGATGCGCGGGACTACGAATTCGCCCGGCAGGTCCTGCAGCGCGGCATTGCGGCGCTGTATCTGGTTGCCTTCCTCTCCACCATGAACCAATTCCCCGCACTGCTCGGAGAGCGCGGTCTGTTGCCCGTGCCGGCCTTCCTCGACGTGGCCCGACGATTGGCCAGGCCCACACTCTTCAGGTGGCGATATTCTGATGCGCTCCTCGGAGCCGTGTGCTGGGCCGGGATCGGTATCGCCGCCACCATCGTGGCTGGCTTACCCCAATTGGGACCGCCCTGGCTTCCCATGCTGGCGTTCCTCGCCCTCTGGCTGCTCTACATGTCCATCGTCAACGTCGGCCAAACGTTCTACGGTTTTGGCTGGGAGATCCTGCTCCTCGAAGCGGGGTTTACGGTGGCGTTCCTTGGCTCGAACCAGGCTCTCCCGCCCACCACCATCTTGCTCTTGATCGCGTGGCTGGTGTTCCGGCTTGAGTTCGGTGCGGGCATGATCAAGATCCGGGGCGGCCGTGAGTGGCGCGACCTGACGGCGATGTTCTACCACCACGAGACGCAGCCGATGCCCGGCCCGCTCAGCAGGCAAGCCCACCTCTTGCCCCGGCCGCTGCACAGGGTGGAGGTGGTGGGCAATCACTTCGCCCAGCTGGTGGTTCCGTTCTTCCTGTTCGCGCCGCAGCCGTTGGCCAGCATCGCTGCGGGAATCATCATTGTTACCCAGCTGTGGCTGGTGGGTACCGGGAACTTCGCGTGGCTGAACTGGGTGGCGATCATCTTGTCTTTCGCAGCTGTAAGCGACCCCGTGGCGCACGCCGTCTTCCCGCTCATCCCACTTGAGTGGCACGCGGGTGCCGAAACGCCGCTGTGGTGGCTCGCCGTCGTCGTGCTTGTCACCGTTCTGTTGCTGGTGCTCAGCTATCGCCCGCTCCTCAACCTGTTCTCGAGCCAGCAGCTCATGAACGCCAGTTTCAACCGTTGGCGTCTGGTCAACGCCTACGGTGCGTTCGGGACGGTGACCAAGCAGCGCATCGAAATCGTGGTGGAAGGGACTCTGGAGGAGGAAGCCGACGCGCCGGATGATAGGTGGCTGGAGTACGGGTTCAAGGGCAAGCCCGGCGACGTTCGGCGTCTCCCACGGCAATGGGCGCCGTACCACCTCCGACTGGATTGGTTGATGTGGTTCCTGCCACTGCGGACCGTCCTTGAGGACTGGTTCGACACCTTCCTGGACAGACTGCTGGAGGCCGACCAGCCAACGCTGCGGCTGCTTCGCCAGGACCCGTTCGACGGCGAACGCCCGCGTTGGGTCCGCGCGCGCAGCTACCTGTACCGTTTCGCAAGCCGCGCGGAGTTCCGCGAAACAGGCGAGCGGTGGGTGCGGGTCCTGCTGTATGACGCCATCCCGCCGGTGTCACTCAGCCCTCGACGGCGGCGACTCCCCTAGCGGTGTGGACGCCCGCGGAGGTGCGGTGGACTCGCGGACGACGAGGTGCGTTGCCAGTTCCACTCGTCGTGAGTCGATTTCCTCGCCATTTTTCTGCCGGAGGATGAAGCTCAGTGCGGAACGACCCATCTCTTGCAGGGGCTGCGACACGGACGTGAGGGGCGGCACGGATTCCTCAGCTTGGTGGGTGCCGTCGAACCCCACCAGGCTCATTTCCTCGGGAATCCGAACATCCTGGCGCCGCGCTTCAGCGAGGACACCGAGGGCGATGCTGTCACTGCCGGCAAAGATCGCCGTGGGCGGATCATCCAGCGCCAGCAGGGCCTTCATGGCACGCACGCCGTTCTCGGGTTTGAAAGGACCTGAGGAAATGTACTCGTCCTCCACGGTGACTCCCCCCGCCATTAAGGCGGCCATGTACCCGTGAAGTCGGGCTTGGCTGCACTCGGCCGTGGACGGACCGCCCATGTAGGCGATCTTCCGATGCCCCAGCTCCAACAAGTGCGAGGCCGCGGCCTTGCCGCCCGCCCAATTGCTGGCGCCAACGCTGAAGACGTCTGCAGGCGGCGGGTTCAGCGGGTCCACCACCACGATGGGAATTTGGCGGCGCTTGAATGCCTCCAGTTGCGCGGATCCGAAAGCTGACGTCACGACGATCATGCCGGCGCGGCCCTCGTCGATCATCCGCTGCGCCCGTTCCTCGGGTCCCAGCGGTGAAGCCGCCTGGCGCCCGGTGATGGAGAGGATGACTTCCATTTCGGACACGGCCGCGTGTTCCATCACTCCGTTGAGGACTTCCACTCCGTAGGCCGAATTCAAGGAATCGAATACCACTTCCACGGCACGGTGCTCCGGGATGCTCTTGCGTTGCAGCGGCGATTTATAGCCGGTCCGCTGGAGTGCCGCCAAGACCCGGGCGCGGGTGGCTTCAGCAACGTCTTCGCGACCGTTGACCACCTTGGACACGGTGGGCGCCGAGACGCCAACCTCTGCGGCAACCGCGGCCAAGGTGAGCTTGGACGGGCGGCTGAGTCGATCCACAATGCACCTGCTTTCGAAATATTTCGGGCTTGCTCAGTCTGCTTGAGGCGAACCTATGCCGTCAACACTTATCGCGCAATGGCCAAGCAGGCGTTCAGCCAAGGGGCTTGACGGTGATGCCCCTCACAGCTAAATTTGGTGGGCACTTCCGAAAGGATATCCGAAATATTTCGAAATATCACCGGAATGGATGATCGAGGTCGATCACCCCACCACAGGATGTGGCTTTTTTACACGCACAACCGGGCAATCAGCGTCGAGCCCGAAGGATGAATGGAAACCGCACATGAAAAATCTGAAGTTGCGCACCGCCGGAATGGCCGTTTCTGCAGCCGCATTGTCAATAGCGCTCGCCGCCTGCGGGTCTTCGGGTCCTGCCGGGACAGGAGCCTCGGCCGACTCGGCAACCATGTGGGGATTGACGGGCGGCGACCAGCCCGTCTTCCAAGCATCCGTGGACTCATGGAACAAGGCGCACCCGGATTCCGCCATCAAACTCGACTTCTTCGCCAACGATGCCTACAAGACAAAAGTCCGTACCGCCGTCGGTGCCGGCCAAGGCCCCACCCTCGTCTACGGCTGGGGCGGCGGGGTGCTGAAGTCCTATGTTGACGCCGGACAGGTGGATGACCTGACCGGTTTCCTGAAGGAGAACCCGGACGTTCAGAGCCGCTATCTCCCGTCCATTTTGGAAAGCGGCGTGATCGATGGAAAGACCTACGCCCTGCCCAATAACAAGGTGCAGCCGGTGGTGCTCTACTACAACAAGGAAGTCTTCGACAAGGTTGGTGCCGAGGCTCCCAAGACCTGGGATGAGCTCATGGCGCTGGTACCTAAGTTCAAGGCTGCGGGGATTGCATCCTTCTCCTTGGGTGGACAGTCCAAGTGGCCGGACCTGATGTGGCTTGAATACCTGGTGGACCGTATCGGCGGTCCTGACGTTTTCGCCAACATCGCTGCAAACAAGCCGGGCGCGTGGTCCGACCCCGCAGTGATCGAGGCCTTGACCAAGATCCAGGAGTTGGTGGACGCAGGCGGCTTCATCAACGGCTTCTCCTCCATTGCCGCAGACAGCAACGCCGACCAAGCGCTGCTGTACACGGGCAAGGCAGCGATGATCCTCCAGGGCAGCTGGATCTACCAAGGCATGAAGAAGGACGCAGCCGACTTCGTCAGTAGCGGCAAGCTCGGGTACACCCCCTTCCCCACTGTCGAGGGCGGCAAGGGCGACCCGGCGAACGTTGTGGGTAACCCGTCCAACTTCTGGTCGGTCTCGTCCAAAGCCACAGAGGAACAGAAGAAGACGGCATTGGAGTACGTCAAGGACGGAATGTTCACCGACGAGAATGTCCAAAGCCTCATCGACTCCGGAGCGGTCCCTGTCGTCACGGGCATCGACGACAAACTGGCGGCCTCCCCGGACAAGGACTTCCTGAGCTATGTGTATGGCATGGCCAAGGACGCTCCTGACTTCACCCTCTCTTGGGACCAGGCGCTGAGCCCGGCGCAAGGCGACGCCATGCTGGCCAACCTCGACCAGATCTTCCTCAAGAAGATCACCCCCGAGCAATTCGCTTCCACCATGAACGCGACGATCGGGAAGTAGCCCGGTGTCAACAACAACATCCACCCGGGAGCGGTTGTCCCGGCCGGGTCAGCCGTCCCGTCGGACCTTGGAAAAGGGTCCGTCGGGGTGGCTCGCCGCCCCGGCCCTCGCGTTCTTCATGCTCTTCGCCATCCTCCCCCTCCTGGGAGTCCTGTTCCTCAGCTTCACCAGTTGGGACGGCCTCGGCGAAATCAAACTCGACGGACTGTCCAGCTGGAACACCGTTCTGGCCGATCCCGTCACAGGGAACGCCTTGGTAGTGACAGCCAAGATCATATTCTTCTCGTTCATCGTCCAGGCACCCATCAGCCTCCTTCTCGGCGTCTTCACCGCCGCCAGCCAGAAGTACAGGGCAGCTCTGGCGGTCCTCTACTTCGTGCCGCTGCTCCTGTCCTCGGCCGCTGTGGCCATCGCTTTCAAGGCTCTCCTCGATCCAAACTTTGGTCTTGGCCCCGGCCTGGGGCTTCCGTTCCTGGCGCAGGATTGGCTGGGCAACTCCGACCTTGTGTTGTTCGTGGTGGTCTTCGTGATCGCGTGGCAGTTCGTGCCCTTCCACACGCTCATTTACCAAGGCGGCGTGCGCCAAATCCCCACGTCGCTCTATGAGGCGGCCCAAATCGACGGAGCCGGCCGGGTTCAGCAGTTCTTCAACATCACGTTGCCCCAGCTCAAATACACCATGATCACCTCTTCCACCCTCATGGTGGTGGGATCCCTGGCGTACTTCGACCTGGTCTTCGTGCTGACCGCCGGTGGTCCGGGGTACTCCACCAGGTTGCTGCCCCTGCACATGTACCTCACAGGCTTCAAAGCGAACGACATGGGAGCGGCGAGCGCCTTGGGCGTGATCCTCGTGGTCATCGGCCTGGCGTTGGCACTGTTCCTTCAACGACTCGGCGGCAAGAACCGCAACGCCAGCCAATTGGAAGGTGCGTAATGGCTTCCACCACCCAACTCCCCACAGCACCGGCCTCAATTCCCGAACAGGTGAGCGCCCGCCGTCGTCCCCAAAAACTTGGCCGGTCTCGGCCCAACTTGCTGGGCGGGCTGGGCGGCTGGCTGTGGTTGGCGGTCATCATTGTGCCCGTCTACTACGTGGTGATCACCAGTTTGAAGAACCAAGCAGGGTTCTTCACGTCCAACCCGATGCTTCCGCCCGCTGAGCCAACGCTGGACAATTACAAGCTGGTTCTGGAGAACGACTTTGCAAAGTACTTCGCCAACAGCCTGATCGTGACAGTGGGCAGTGTGGTACCAGCCCTCTTCGTCGCCTTCATGGCGGCCTATGCGATTGTTCGGGGCAAGGGGCGATTCCTGAGCTGGACCAACAACGTGTTCTTGCTGGGCTTGGCAATCCCGCTCCACGCGACGATCATCCCCATCTATTGGATGATCACCAAAGCCCACATGTATGACACGTTGTTGGCGCTGATCCTGCCGTCCATCGCGTTCGCCATTCCGGTCTCGGTGCTCATCCTGTCCAACTTCATGAGGGATGTTCCGAACGAACTGTTCGAGTCGATGCGCCTGGACGGATGCTCGGACTGGGCCATGATGTGGCGCCTCGCACTGCCCATGACCAAGCCCGCTGTCATCACAGTTGGCATTTACAACGCACTGCATGTGTGGAACGGATTCCTGTTCCCGCTGATCCTTACCCAAAGCCCGGAAACCAGGGTCCTTCCGCTGTCATTGTGGACCTTCCAGGGTGAGTTCAGTGTCAACATCCCTGCTGTACTCGCTTCCGTTGTGTTGGCCACGCTTCCCCTGCTGGTGGTTTACGTGGTGGCCCGCCGGCAGTTGCTTAGCGGCCTCACAGCCGGGTTCAGCAAGTAACTGGTTGCTCCAAGAGAAAGGATCTCCCAATGACAGACCCCAAACCCCTCCGCGTCGGCATGGTGGGCTACGCCTTCATGGGCGCCGCGCACTCCCACGCCTGGCGGACTGCCCCGCGGTTTTTCGACCTCCCGCTCTCCCCGGAGCTGACGGCCGTCGCCGGCCGGAACGAGGTCGGGGTACGGGCGGCCGCCGCCAAGTACGGCTGGAGCTCTGTGGAAACTGACTGGCACCGCCTGATCGAGCGGGACGACATCGACCTCATCGACATCTGCACGCCGGGCAACACCCACGCCGAGATCGCTATCGCCGCCCTCGAAGCAGGCAAGCATGTCCTCTGCGAAAAGCCCTTGGCCAACTCCGTGGAGGAAGCGGAGAAGATGACGGCGGTGGCCCAGGCTGCGGCCGAGCGTGGCGTGTTGTCCATGTGCGGCTTCAGCTACCGCCGCACACCCGCGCTGGCCCTCGCCAAACGGATGGTGGACGACGGTCGTTTGGGCGACATTCGCCACGTCCGCGCCCAGTACCTGCAGGACTGGCTCAGTGACGCCGACGCCCCGCTGACCTGGCGGCTGGACAAAGCCAAGTCCGGGTCCGGGTCACTGGGCGACATCGGTGCACACAGCATCGACGCTGCCCAATGGATCACCGGGCTCAACATCACTGGCGTCTCGGCGCTGCTGGAGACCTTCGTGAAGGAACGCCCAGTGGGCGGCGACTTTGTGGGACTGGGTGGCCATGGCGGTTCCGATGGACCCCGCGGTCCAGTGACCGTGGACGACGCCGCGCTGTTCACTGCACGGTTTGAGGCAAGGCACGACGACGGCGCTGGCGCCGGCTCCGGCCGAGGGACGCCTGCGGGCCCCATCGGCATCTTCGAAGCCACCCGCTTCGCCTTGGGCCGCAAGAACGCCATGCGCTTGGAACTCAATGGCACCAAGGGCTCCATCTCCTTCGATTTCGAGGATATGAACTCGCTCCAGTTCTATGACTCCGCGTTGGAACCTGACGCGGGCTTCCGCAAGATCATTGTCACCGAACCGTCCCACCCTTACACCGCCAACTGGTGGCCAACCGGCCACGGGCTCGGTTACGAGCACGGGTTTACGCATCAGGTAGTGGACCTCGTCAATGCCATCGGCGCAGGCGAGCAGCCCTCGCCGTCGTTCGCTGACGCGTTGCAGGTGCAAAAAGTACTGGCCGCCGTAGAGGCGAGCGCGGACAACGCCAGCCGCTGGCAGAACGTCGACGAGGAATCATCATGACCCGACCCATCACACTCTTCACCGGCCAGTGGGCCGATCTGCCGTTTGAGGAAGTGGCAAGGCTCGCTGGCGAATGGGGCTTTGACGGCCTGGAAATCGCCTGCTGGGGCGACCACCTGGATCCCCAGCGGGTGGTCGAAGATGACGCTTACCTTCAAGGCAAACTGGACATCCTGGAAAAGCACCAGCTGAAAGTCCACGCCATCGCCAACCACCTCACAGGGCAGGCAGTCTGCGATGATCCCATTGATGAGCGCCACCGGGACATCCTCGCGCCTGCGGTGTGGGGTGATGGTGAGCCTGAGGGCGTCCGTCAGCGGGCCGCCGAAGCAATGAAGACCACTGCGCTCGCCGCGGCCAGGCTTGGAGTCAAAACCGTCACCGGTTTCACTGGGTCTTCCATCTGGAAGTGCGTAGCCATGTTCCCACCGGCTTCGGACGCCATGATTGAGCGCGGCTACCAGGACTTCGCCGATCGATGGAATCCCATCCTGGACGTGTTCGATCAAGCCGGGGTCCGCTTCGCACTGGAAGTCCACCCTTCAGAGATCGCGTACGACTACTGGACTGCCAAGCGGACGCTGGAGGCGATTGGGCACAGGGAGAGCTTTGGCTTGAACTTCGACCCGTCCCACTTCATCTGGCAGGACCTGGACCCGGTGATGTTCCTGCAGGACTTTGCCGACAAGATCTTCCATGTCCACGTCAAGGAATCCGTCCGGCAACTCAATGGACGAAACGGCCGTCTTGGTTCCCACCTGCCCTGGGCTGATCCCCGCCGCGGTTGGGATTTCGTCACCGCAGGCCACGGTGACGTGAACTGGGAGCCGATCTTCCGCACCTTGAACGCTGTTGGTTATGAAGGACCAACCAGCATCGAATGGGAGGACGCCGGCATGGACCGGTTGGTGGGCGCTCCCCAGGCGCTCAAGATGGTCCGCGAACTCGCTGCCATCCGTCCTCCGGCCGCTGCCTTTGATGCGGCCTTCTCAACACGCTGAATCCCTACCCTGACTCCAACGAACACGCCCCGATACGAAGGAAACCATGACAAGCAATAACAAGACCGCGTTGGTGGTCCGCGGCGGCTGGGATGGACACCAGCCAATCGAGGCCACGGAGCTTTTTCTCCCCTATTTGCGGGACAACGGCTACGACGTCCGCGTCGAAGAGTCACCCAAGATCTACGCCGATCCCGACTACATGGCCAGCGTGGACCTGATCGTGCAGTGCATGACCATGACCACCATCGAGAAGGACGAGTTCGAGGGACTCCGCACCGCCGTCGAAAACGGCACCGGCCTGGCTGGTTGGCACGGTGGCATCGCCGACTCCTACCGGAATAACTCGGACTACCTGCACCTGATCGGCGGCCAGTTCGCCTGCCACCCGGGCAAGCACGCCGGCGAGCGCATCGGCGAGCAGTCGGACAACTACGTTCCCTACACCGTGAACATGCTGCCCGCAGCCGCCAAACACCCCATCACCCAAGGAATCGGCGATTTCGACCTCGTTACGGAACAGTACTGGGTCCTGTCCGACGACTACATCGACGTCCTGGCCACCACCACCCAAAAGGTCCGTGAGTGGGACCCCTGGAACCGTGAGGTCACCTCGCCGGCCATCTGGACCCGTCAGTGGGGCAAAGGCAGGATCTTTGTCTGCACCCCCGGGCACCGCGTGGAAATCCTCCAGGACAGCAACGTACGCACCATCATCGAAAGGGGCATGCTGTGGGCAAGCCGCTAAACGTCGGAGTCATTGGCTGTGGCGCCATTATCGCCCAGTACCTGACCAACTTCCGCAGGCTGGATTCCATCAACCTGGTCGCGGTCGCCGATCTGGATCCGGCGCGGGCACAGGCCGTTGCAGACTCGTACGACGGTGTCCGCGCACTGACCGTGGACGAACTCCTCGCCGCGGACGACGTCGAGCTGGTCCTGAACCTGACCATCCCCGCCGCCCACGCGGACATTGCGCTCAAGGCAATTGCAGCAGGCAAGTCCGTCTACGGTGAGAAGCCGCTGGCTGCCACCACCGCGGAAGCTCGGGAGGTCCTGGAAGCAGCCTCAGCTGCCGGAGTGGTGGTGGGCTGCGCACCGGACACCGTACTGGGCACAGGCATCCAGACGGCACGGAAAGCCATTGATGACGGCTTGATCGGCGCGCCGGTTTCGGCCACTGCCACCATGGCAACGCCGGGTCATGAGCGTTGGCACCCGAACCCCGATTTCTACTACCAGCCTGGCGGCGGACCCTTGCTGGACATGGGCCCCTACTACGTCTCGGCGCTGGTCACCCTGCTGGGGCCAGTGGTGTCAGTGGTGGGTGCTGCGAGCCATACACGCAGCGAACGCACCATTGGTTCGGGTCCGCGGGCGGGCCAGAACGTCCCGGTGGACATCGACTCGCATGTCACCGGCGTGCTGGTCCATGCATCCGGAGCCCTCTCCACGCTGTTCATGAGCTTCGACGCCGTGAAAACCAAGAGCCCCAACATCGAGATTCACGGCGAGACGGGTTCACTCATCGTCCCGGACCCCAACCACTTCGACGGCGACGTGCAGCTCTTCGCGCTTGGCGCCGAGGATTGGGAGACACTCCCCATCTCAGCAGGCTACGTGGACTCAGGCCGGGGCTTTGGCATCGCAGACCTCGCGGCGACACCGGCCGGCCTGGAACCACGCGCCGGCGGGCAACTAGCGTTCCATGCCTTGGATGTCATGGAGTCTGTGCTGGCATCGGCCAAGAGCGGGCACGCGGTGACAATCCGTTCCACGGCCGCACGTCCGGCGACGGTGGAACTGACGGAACTCTCGACGCCGGTACGCGCCTGACGCCTCGAAAACCCTCCGCCGAGGTGACACTTAATAACAATCCGGAGCACTACGATTGTCATTAAGTGCCACCTCGGCGGGGGTTACTGTCACCTCGCGGGGCGGCCCGAGCGGCGGAGCGTCGCTTCGGCATGCTTGAGGATGGGGCCGTCGATCATCTTTCCCTTGAACTGGAACACGCCCGAGCCTGCGGCGGCCGCTGCTTCGAGGAGTTCTTCGGCTTGGGCAACAGCTTCGGGGGTAGGCGCATAAGCCTCCCGGACCACGGCCACCTGGTTCGGGTGGATGCAGCCCTTCGCTCCGAAGCCGCTGGCAACGGCGTCCCGGGACTCCACACCCAGCCCCTCAAGATCCGGGATGTTCACGTAGACGGAGTCGATGGCCTCCTTGCCCGCGGCCTTCGCGGCAAGCAGCACAGCGGAACGGGAGTGCAGCGCGACAGCCCGGTACCCGCCGTCGTCGTTCCTGCTGGAAAGGCCACCCAAGGACGCCAGCAGGTCTTCGGCACCCCACATGAGCCCCACGACGTTCGGTTCGGCGGCGATGGGCGAGGCGTTGACAATCCCTGCCGCCGTCTCGCAAAGTGCAATGACCTGATAATCAGCCAAAGACCTGAGCTGCTCTGCGCTCTCCGCCTTGGCCAGCATGACTGTGCGGTAGGGCGTCTTCGCCAAGGCCTGGAGATCGAGCTCGAACTCCGGCGTTCCCACAGGGTTCACGCGAACGATGGTGCGGCTTGGCTCCAGTCCACCGGCACCGGATTGCTCGACGATCGCGTCGCGGGCGCCCGGCTTGTCCGCAGGAGCTACGGCGTCTTCGAGGTCAAGGATGACGGCGTCGGACCGATCGGCAGCCTTTCCGAAGCGCTCAGGCCGGTCGGCAGGGCAGAACAGGAGGGCCGGACCCATGGTGAACGGCGGAACCGCTGTGGTGGACGATGAGTCGGGAGAGGGCATGCTGGTTCCTTGCTGGTGGGGTGCTGACACGTTCGGAAAAACTAGGACTGCGCAGTGTGCGCTTCCTTGGTCCACATCAGGCAGGTACGGGTGGCCAACGCCACCACTGATCCGTCCTGGTTGCGGCCGGTGTGCTGCATGGTCACGACGCCCTGTCCGGGACGGGATGACGACAACCGTTTTTGGGTGATCACCGTTTCCGTGTACAGCGTATCGCCGTGATACAGCGGGTGCGGAAAGGTAACATCGGTCAGCCCCAACTGCGCGATAATGGTCCCCTGCGTCAATTGGGTCACGGACTGCCCCACCATGGTGGACAACGTGAACATCGAGTTCATGAGCCGCTGCCCGAACGGCTGCGAGGAGCTCCATGCAGCGTCGAGGTGCAACGCCTGCGTGTTCATGGTCATGGTGGTGAAGAGGACGTTGTCTGCCTCCGTGACCGTGCGTCCGGGCTTGTGCGCGTAGATGACGCCTTCTTCAAGCTCATCGAAATACAGCCCGCGCTGCTCAACCACCCGTGTCATACAGTGAGCTCCTGGTCTTCTTCGAACAATTCAGCACCGGTGGCTGCCACGACGTCGTCGAGGGTGACGTTGGGGGCCAGCTCGCGGAGGACCAAGCGCGGATCCCCTTCGTCCTTGACCACATCGATCACCGCCAGGTCCGTGATGATCCGGTCCACGCAGCCCTTGCCCGTGAGCGGCAGCGTGCAGTCCTGGACGATTTTCGGCCTGCCGTTGCGGTCCACGTGTTCCATCATGACGATGACCTTCTTGGCACCGAACACCAGGTCCATGGCACCTCCCATGCCCTTGACCATCTTGCCGGGAATCATCCAGTTGGCGAGGTCACCGTTGGCGGCCACTTCCATGGCTCCCAGGACCGCCACATCAACGTGTCCGCCGCGGATCATTCCGAAGGACGACGCCGAATCGAAGAATGCAGCCCCCGCGTTGGTGGTCACGGTTTCCTTGCCGGCGTTGATGAGGTCCGGATCCACCTTGTCCTCCGCCGGGTAGGGTCCCACGCCCAGGATGCCGTTCTCGGAGTGGAGAATGACCTCCACGCCAGCAGGAATGTAGTTGGGAATCAGGGTGGGCATGCCAATACCGAGGTTCACGTACTGCCCGTTGGCCAGTTCCTTGGCAACGCGGGCAGCCAGTTCGTTGCGGGTCCAGCCTTTGGCTTCGTGGTGTTCGACGTCGGCACGACGGTATTCGTGCCGCACGGCTTCCGGACGGGGCGGGATGTCCTGAAAGTTGTTCGATTCCATGGCTAAGCTCCTGCCTGTTGGCTGCCGTCCGACGCTGATAATGCCACGGTGCGCTTCTCGATCCGTTTCTCATTGGACGCTGCCACTACCACGCGCTGGACGAAGATGCCGGGCGTGTGGATGTGCTCCGGGTCCAGCTCGCCCGGTTCCACGAGTTCCTCGACCTCGGCAATGGTCACCCGGGCTGCCATGGCACAGAGCGGATTGAAGTTCATGGCCGTCGCATGGAAGACGAGGTTCCCGTGGCGGTCACCCTTCCATGCATGGACCAGTCCGAAGTCCGGTGTCAGGGACTCTTCCAGGACGTAGTCGGCGTCGTTGAAGGTGCGCACCTCCTTGGGCGACGAGGCCAGCGCAACGTTCCCGTCGGCGTCGTACTTCTGCGGCAGGCCACCTTCGGATACTTGGGTTCCCACACCGGCCTTGGTGTAGAACGCCGGAATGCCCGCACCGCCGGCGCGCAGCTTCTCGGCCAAGGTTCCCTGAGGGGTCAGGACAACCTCCAACTCCCCTGCAAGGTACTGCCGTGCGAATTCCTTGTTCTCGCCGACATACGAGCTGATGGTTCGGCGGATGCGACCGTCCTTGAGGAGGATTCCCAGGCCCCAGTCGTCCACCCCGCAGTTGTTACTGACCGTCTCGAGGTCGGCGGTGCCTTGGCTGTGGAGCGCTTCAATCAGGGAGACGGGGATACCGCATAAACCGAAGCCTCCGACTGCGAGCGAGGCTCCGTCCGGGATGTCCTTCACCGCTTCCGCGGCGCTGGCAACAACCTTGTCAATCATCCTTGATCCTTCCCTGCCACTGCCGACCCAACGTACGGTTACAGACCCAGCTCGCGGGCGATCAGCATCAACTGGACTTCGGTGGTGCCTTCGCCGATCTCAAGGATCTTGGAGTCGCGGTAATGGCGTGCCACCGTGAATTCGTTGATGAAGCCATAGCCGCCGAACACCTGTGTGGCGTCCCGCGCGTTGGCCATGGCTGCCTCGCCTGCGACCATCTTAGCGATGGCCGCTTCAGTCTTGAACGGCTTGCCCGCCAGCATCCTGGAAGCGGCGTCGTAGTACGCAAGGCGGGCCGTGTGGGCCCTGGCCTGCATGCGGGCGATCTTGAACTGGATGGCCTGGTACTTGCCGATGTTCTGTCCGAACGCGCTGCGTTCCTTGGCGTACTTCACGGACAGGTCCACGCATCCTTGGGCCGCGCCGGTAGCCAGCGCGGCGATCGCGATGCGGCCTTCATCCAGGATGGAGAGGAAGTTGGCGTAGCCACGGCCGCGCTCCCCGAGCAGGTTGGCTTCAGGAACCCGGACGTTGTCCAAGGTCAACGGGTGGGTGTCGGAAGCGTTCCATCCCACCTTGTTGTACGGCTTTTCCGCCGTGAAACCCGGCGTGTCAGTGGGCACCAGAATGGTGGAGATTTCCTTCTTGGTGGTACCGTCGGCGTTTTCCTTCTGGCCGGTCACTGCCGTGACGGTGACCAGGGTGGTGATGTCGGTGCCGGAGTTGGTGATGAACTCCTTGTTGCCGTTGATGACCCACTCGCCGTTTTCCAAGTGGGCGTTGGTCTTGGTGCCGCCGGCGTCGGATCCGGCTTCACGCTCCGTCAGTCCGAATCCGGCCAAGGACCGGCCGGATGCCAGTTGCGGCAGCCACTCCTGCTTCTGCTCCTGGGTGCCGAAGCGGTAGACCGGCATCGCCCCCAGCGATACGCCGGCTTCCAGCGTGATGGCTACGGACTGGTCCACGCGCCCCAGCTGTTCCAACGCCAAGGCGAGCGCGAAATAGTCTCCGCCCATTCCGCCAAACTCTTCAGGGAAGGGCAGGCCGAACAGGCCCATCTCCCCCATCTGCTTGACCACTTCGTAGGGAAAACTGTGCTCTTCGTCGTGCTTGGCGGAGACGGGGGCAACTACCTCGTCGGCGAACTCCCGGACGGAGTCGCTGAGGTCCTGGTATTCCTCTGTGAGTTCAAACGTGCTCATGGATGGACTTCCTTGTCTGTGTTCTGGCCAGTGTTCGCCGTCTCTTCAGTGGCGACGTGTACGTGGATAGTGGCGAGTATTTGGTCTGCTTTGACCAGATCGCCGGGCTTGCTGGTGAGGTGGACGGTTCCTGCGACGGATGCCACCAGTTGGTGCTCCATCTTCATGGCTTCGACGGCCAGGAGGACTTGCCCTTCCTCCACAGAATCCCCGTCGGACACGGAGACGGACACCACTGTCCCCGGCATGGGCGAGCGCACTTCGGGGTCAGCGGCCCCCTCTTCGCGTTGGATTCCTGAGAGCATCCTCCGCAGGCGTTCGGCCCGGTCCAGGACCTCAAGCCGGCAGGACCAGCCATCGTTGCCCACGGAAATCTCCCGGACTGCACCCGGCGCCGAGCCGACCGCATAGGTGACCAGTCCGCCGTCGAACTCCAAGACGAGGCCGGTGCCGCTGCGGTCGGCCACCCGGACGTTGACCGGACCACCGCCGTCGACCGCTGCCGTCACGGAGCCGTCCTTTTCGGTGACGGACACCGAAGCCGTTCCAGCGCCTGGAAGGCCAAAGGCGGCAGTCCAGGCGCCGCGGGCACCAACGCGCCAGGCGTCGGGAACCTTCCACGCATCACCGGCGAGTGCCGAGCCCGGTCGTTCCAGCCACAGCGTCAGCGCGGCGGCGATCAGTTCCCTGGGGCCAGCATGCCGGAACTCCATGGAGGGCAGCTTGCGCTCAATCAGCCCGGTATCGAGGTGCCCGGCGCGGACGTCGGAGTCGTTGATCAGCAGGCGCAGGTACTCGACGTTCGTGTCCACGCCCAGCAACGTGTAGCGGCCCAAGGCAGCATCCAAGGTGTCCAGTGCCGCTGTCCTGTCCTCGCCCCACGCGATGACCTTTGCGAGCATGGGATCGTAGTCGCCCGTGATCTGGAGGGTGTCCCGCATTGCGGAGTCAATGCGCACGTTGGCGTGGTCCGGCTGCTGACCGGACACTGTTGCATCCGCAGCACCATGCTCGGCGAGCGCCACGATGCGCCCCATCGACGGCATGAAGTTCCGCTCGGGCACCTCCGCGTACACCCGCGCCTCCACGGCATGGCCTTGAAGTACGACGTCGGACTGCGCCACGGTGAGCACCTCACCGGCGGCGATCCTCACCTGCCATTCAACGAGGTCGATTCCCGTGACCAGCTCCGTGACGGGGTGCTCCACCTGCAGCCGGGTGTTCATCTCCATGAAGAAGAACTCATCCGGATGTTCGTCGGACACCAGGAATTCGACGGTTCCGGCGCCGCTGTAGTTGACCGAACGCGCTGCGTTGCAGGCCGCCTCGCCGATCCGCGCCCTGTGGGCAGCGCCGTCCGCCAGTGATTCGAAAAGGGCGGAGGGCGCTTCTTCGATGACCTTTTGGTGCCGGCGTTGCAGGGAACATTCACGCTCGCCGAGGTGGATGACGTTGCCGTGGTTGTCGGCCAGGACCTGCACTTCGATGTGCCGGGGAGCCCGGATGAGCCGTTCCAGGAAGAGAGTGTCATCTCCGAAGGCGGACGCTGCAACGCGCCGTGCCGTCAGGAGCGTGGAGGCCAGGTCCTCTGCCTGTTCCACCACGTGCATGCCTTTGCCTCCGCCGCCCGCCGAGGGCTTGATCAGGAGGGGGAAGCCGACGTCGGAGGCTGCTTCAATGAGATCCTGGTCAGTGAGTCCGGGCTTTGCGATGCCGGGAACGCAGGGAACGTCGTAGGCCATCACGTGGTTCTTGGAGCGGATCTTGTCACCCATCACTTCGATGGCACCGATACCGGGTCCGATGAACGTGATACCCGCAGCGTCCAACGCTTTGGCGAACTCCACGTTCTCGGACAGGAAACCATATCCGGGGTGCACCGCCTCCGCCCCGCTGCGGCGGCACGCGTCGATGATGGCGTCAATCTTCAGATAACTTTCCGCGGGTGCCGTGCCGCCGATGGCGACAGCGGTATCGGCGAGTGCCACGTGCTTGGCGTCCTTGTCCGCGTCCGAGTACACGGCAACCGAGCGGATACCCATTTCTTTCAGTGTCCGGATGACGCGGCAGGCGATCTCACCACGGTTGGCGACGAGGACGGCGCTGAAGGTTCGGGGCGGCGCGCTGGGCGGGGCCGCGGCTGTTGTTGGCAGAGTCATGGTCACATCCTGAAGAGGCCGAAGGAGGTCTCGGGCAGTTGTTGGCGGGAGACGACGTCAAGGGCCATGCCCAGGACTCGGCGCGTGTCGGCGGGATCGATGATTCCGTCGTCCCATAGCCGGGCGGTGGAGTAGTACGGACTTCCTTGGTCCTCGTATTGCTGCCTGATGGGAGCCTTGAAGGCTTCCTCGTCCTCGGCGGTCCAGTCCTGTCCGGCCGCCTCGTACTGGTCCCTTTTGACCGTGGCGAGGACGCTGGAGGCCTGGTTTCCGCCCATCACGGAGATCCGGGCGGCCGGCCACATCCACAGGAACCGCGGCGAATAGGCGCGGCCACACATGGAGTAGTTGCCCGCACCGAAGGAACCACCGATGACCACTGTCAGCTTGGGCACCCGGGCCGTGGCTACGGCGGTGACCATCTTGGCGCCGTTCTTGGCGATGCCGCCTTGTTCGACGTCTTTGCCCACCATGAACCCGGAGAGGTTCTGGAGGAAGATCAGCGGAATGCCGCGCTGATCGCAGAGTTCAATGAAGTGGGCGCCCTTCAAGGACGACTCGCTGAAGAGGACGCCGTTGTTGGCCACGATGCCCACGGGGTGCCCGTGTAGGTGCGCGAAGCCGGTCACAAGGGTGGTGCCGTAATTCTTCTTGAACTCGTGGAATTCGGAACCATCCACCAGCCTCGCGATGACTTCGCGCACGTCGTACTGGGCATTCACGTCCGTGGGAACCACGCCGTAGATCTCTGACGGATCGACGACTGGCGGCAGGACGACGTCGAGCACGTCCCAGGCCGGCTGCGCCGGCCTCGGCAACGTCGCTACGATGTCCCGGACGATCTCCAGCGCATGCTGGTCGTTCTCTGCCAGGTGGTCGGTGACCCCGGAGATCCTTGAGTGAACGTCGCCGCCGCCCAGTTCCTCGGCAGTGACGATCTCGCCGATGGCTGCTTTGACCAGCGGAGGGCCGCCCAGGAAGATGGTGCCTTGGTTGCGGACGATGACTGTCTCGTCGCTCATCGCAGGCACATAAGCGCCGCCGGCTGTGCAGGAGCCCATGACGGACGCGATCTGCGGGATCTTGGCTGCGGACATCCTTGCCTGGTTGAAAAAGATGCGGCCAAAGTGCTCCTTGTCGGGGAAGACCTCGTCCTGCTTGGGCAGGAACGCTCCACCGGAATCCACCAGGTAGATGCAGGGAAGCTTGTTCTCCAGGGCGATTTCCTGCGCCCGGAGGTGCTTCTTCACCGTCATGGGATAGTAGGTACCGCCTTTGACCGTAGCGTCATTGGAGATCACCAGGACGTGCCGGCCATGGACCAGGCCGATACCTGCGATAACCCCGGCGCCCGGGGACTCATCGTTGTACATGCCATTGGC
The DNA here is from genome assembly GCF_051106045.1 of Paenarthrobacter sp. FR1. Classification (NCBI taxonomy): domain Bacteria; kingdom Bacillati; phylum Actinomycetota; class Actinomycetes; order Micrococcales; family Micrococcaceae; genus Paenarthrobacter; species Paenarthrobacter sp. FR1. Next base: position 126,158 of record NZ_JBPFSF010000013.1, read on the forward strand.
AGCCAGGGGCGCGATCTCAAGAAACGGGCTGCCGTCATCGAGCAAGTAGTCGATGCGTTCACGCGGCAGCAGTTTCCCGCGGGCGATGTGCCGCTCCCTGGACTTGGCCGGGCCACCGAGGGCCGCCGTCGCCAAGCGCTCCTTCAGTTCGTCCACCAAAGCCCGTTGCGCTGCTTGGTTGGCCTCGAAGGTGCCGGCGGCGGCTCCCGTAAGGCTGGCAATTGTCTCCATCGACCCCTGTTCCATTCCCGGCCAACGGCCATTTCGGTTAGTGCCACGTAACTGAAATTTAGGTTAGTCTTTATTAACTGTGATGTCCAGCACGGCAGAATCCCGCCAGCACGCTGCGCCTGGACTGGCACCAAGGAGGAGAACGTGACCGGAGGTCCCGAGACGAACATTGACGGCACCCGCACCGCAGCAACGCAGCGGGGCCAAGCCAAGGAACTGCGCAGGATGGCGTTGCTCTCCGCCGCTGCAGGCCTCTTCGCGGAAAACGGCTTCACCCGTGTATCACTTGAGGACCTCGGAGCGGCAGCAGGAGTCAGCGGACCCGCCGTGTACCGTCACTTTCCTGGCAAGCAGGCGGTCTTGGGCGAGCTTCTGCTCAGTGTCAGCCGGGACCTGCTGAACGGCGGCCAGAGCGTGGTCGCGGAAGCTGCCGACCCTACAGACGCATTGAAAGGGCTGGTTCAGTTCCACGTGGACTTCGCCCTGAGCAATCCCGACGTCATCCGCGTCCAGGATCGCGACTTTGGAAGCCTCAGCGAGGCCGACCAAGCCGAGGTCCGGTCCCTCCAGCGTGGCTACGTGGAAACCTGGGTGGGCGTGCTGGCCCGCCTCCACCAAGGCGCGGATATTGCCGGCCTGCGCGTCCGGGCTCACGCAGCCTTTGGCTTGATCAACTCCACACCCCACTCAGTGCGGCACCACGGCAGGAAGATCGCCGTGAAGTCAGCCAGGCCCATCCTTGAACAGATGGCTCTGGCGGCGCTGACTTCAGCCTGATTCTTGAACTTTCGGACGGTTGGAGCAGTCCTCCAATAATGTCGGACCCCGCTGACATGATGTGTTCATGGAAGATTTGGGGCAGCTGACGGCAACTTGGGCGACTTCGTCCCCTGCTGTGGCTGCCCTGGACGCGCTCCGTTCACGACCCAGGGCGAGCAAGCCGCACTTCGTCAGGGCTGGGTTCAAGGATTCGACGGCGCCCGTCACCGCCCTCAGTCGCTTCCACGGTGCTGGGCTGCTCAACGACAAGGCAACCTGCACCCGGACTTCAGGGGCCCTGGGGGCCAAATCAACGAACCCCGAGATGGCAAGTGTTTCGGTCCACAAAACCGGAGCAATCCCTCAACCTCGAACGAAAGTTAGGAGCAGCCACGGCCCGGAGCCTGCTCAGCCAGGCCAGCACGCTGAGATGCACCGCCCCGGACCCGTCAGGCCTGCCGGATCGGATCTCGCGACGCTCCTTGAGGACGGCAGGGCCCTTCTGGACTCCGCGCGACTGTCCGTCGCCACCGAGGCTCCCCTCTTCGACCATGCAGAGGCGGCGGATTTCGCCGGCCGGGTTGAGGATATGTCCAGGGCCCTGGAGTATCTGCAGGTTCTCGCGGCGCAGGCGGTGGAACGGACCCGGACCGAAGCGCAGATGGCGCGGCGGGGGTCCGCGGCTACAGCGCCGGAGTGGCGGACCGGGTGGACTGAACCGGGTGCGACTGAACCGGGTGTGACCGACACGGGTGCAGGTGTAGTCGACCCGACTGCCACCTTGGCGTTGGGTGCGGAGGCTGAAAGTTCCGCTGCCGGTCTCTTGGATGATGGGTACCGGAACGCCGCGGAGTTCCTGCGGGCCCGATTGCGGATCGGTATCGGGGAAGCCCGGCGACGGCTTGCCCTCG
>NZ_JBPFSF010000014.1:0-127168 GCF_051106045.1 Paenarthrobacter sp. FR1
AATCAAAAAACAATCGGTATCAACAAACTTGGCACACTATTGAGTTCTCAAACAACAGACACAACCGGCACCACCCACACCCCACAGGGTCCAGGATCGCTCCGGAGCAACTTTTCAAACTTACCGGCTGGCTTCCTCCGAGTCAAATCGGCAAGTTCGACTCGATTTTTCCTTGCGGTTTCTTGTCAGCTTGCGATCTCTACTCGTGGAGCAGCGCGGGTACTAACTATACCCCTACTCCGCCCAGATGGCAAAGCCAGTCAATGACGGCTCGCCTCGCATCCCCGAAACCCCCGGAAAAAAAGGGAAGAGGGCCCGGAAGCCAAGGCTCCGAGCCCTCCAACCCTGTGGGTGTTACTGAGCCAATGTGAACCAGGAGGCTCCCAGCGGCGGAAGCGTGACGGTCAGCGCTGCCGGCTGACCATCGGTCCCCGGATTCGAGGCCTTCAGCGATCCTGCATTGACCACACCCGACCCGCCATACGTTTCGGCATCGGTGTTCAGCACTTCGGTCCACTCCCCCGCCGCCGGAACACCCAGGATGTAGTCCTGGTGCGGTCCGCCCGAGAAGTTCACGGCACACACCAACGGCTTGCCGTCCTGGTCCCAGCGGATAAAGGTGAGGACATTGTGGTCCGCATCCCCTCCGTTGATCCACTGGAATCCGCCGGCTTCGTTATCCCGCTGATAGAGAGCCGGGGTGGAGGCATACAGCTCGTTGAGATCCTTGACCAGCAGCTGGAGTCCACGGTGTGCGGGGATGTCGGCGAGGAACCAATCGAGTCCGTACTGCTCGGACCACTCGGCTTCCTGGCCGAACTCGGTGCCCATGAAGATGAGCTGCTTGCCCGGGTGCGACCACTGGTAGGCGAAGAAGGCGCGGAGGTTGGCCAACTGCTGCCAACGGTCACCGGGCATCTTGCGCAGCATGGAGCCCTTGCCATGGACTACTTCGTCATGGCTGATGGGCAGCAAGAAGTTCTCGGTAAAGGCATAAACCATGGAGAACGTGATGGTCCCGTGGTGCCACTTGCGGTTGATGGGGTCTTCGGAAATGTACTTAAGGGAGTCGTGCATCCAGCCCATGTTCCATTTCAGTCCGAAACCCAAGCCGCCGTGGTTGGTGGGTGCGGTAACACCAGGGAAGGCCGTGGACTCTTCGGCGATGATGATTGCCCCGGGGTGGGATTTGTACACCGTGGCATTGACTTCCTGCATGAAGGAAATCGCCTCGAGGTTTTCGCGGCCACCGAACTTATTGGGCCGCCATTGTCCTTCTTCACGGGAGTAGTCCAGGTAGATCATCGAGGCCACGGCGTCCACTCGCAGGCCGTCGATGTGGAACTCCTCAAGCCAATACAGGGCATTCGCCACCAGGAAGTTCCGGACCTCGCTGCGGCCGAAGTCGAAGATCAGGGTTCCCCAGTCAGGGTGTTCTCCCAGTGCGGGGTCGGAGTGCTCGTAGAGCGCCTGGCCATCGAACTGCGCCAGGGCCCAGGAATCCTTGGGGAAGTGTGCGGGCACCCAGTCCAGCAGGACGCCGATTCCGGCCTGGTGCAGGGTGTCAACCAGGAACCGGAACTCGTCGGGATGCCCAAAGCGGGAGGTGGGCGCGAAGTACGACGTCACCTGGTAGCCCCACGAACCACCGAACGGGTGCTCGGCCACCGGCATGAACTCCACGTGCGTGAAGCCCAGCCATTTCACGTAGTCCACAAGTTCCTTGGCCAACTCTTGGTAGCCAAGGCCCAGCCGCCAGGAGCCCAGATGGACTTCGTAGACGCTCATGGGCGAATTGTGGGGGTCCCTCTGCGCTCGGGCAGCCATCCACTCTGCGTCCTTGAAGCGGTAGCTGGGGTCCACTACGCGTGAAGCGGTCAGCGGCGGAACCTCGGTACCGAAAGCCAGGGGATCGGCCTTCTCCACCCAGTCCCCGCCCTTGGTCAGGATCTCGTATTTGTAGCACGCCCCTGCTACAACGCCGGGAATGAAAAGTTCCCAGACACCGGAGGAGCCCAGCGAGCGCATGCCGTGGGAACGTCCGTCCCAACCGTTGAAGTCGCCCTTGACGCGGACAGCCTGCGCGTTGGGCGCCCAAACAGCGAACGAGACACCGTCCACTTCGCTCAAGGCGGAGCGGTAGTGCTGGACGTGCGCTCCGAGAACATCCCAGAGGCGCTCGTGCCTGCCTTCGCCGATCAGGTGCAGGTCCACCTCACCTACGGTAGGCAGGTAGTGGTACGGGTCATCGATGGTGACCGGTTCGGCGTCGTACACCACTTCCAAGCGGTAGTCCGGCACATGGCCGGCCTGAAGCGGTTCCAGGACAGCTGTCCACACTCCGTGCGACTCATGCTCCATGGGGGTTCGGCCGGCCTCGGTCACCACCGCCACGGACTTGGCCAAGTGCTTCACGGTGCGGACGGTGACGTGGCCATGGTCGTCCAGGTGGGCGCCGAGAACCGAGTGCGGCGCATGGTAGGCGCCGGCTGCCACGCGTTCCAAGGTCTCGGAGTCCACGTGCAGGGGAACTCGGGGCCGTTCGGTGCGTGCAGAGCCAGTCATGTCATTACCTTCCGCTGTAGCTGCCGCATGCTTGCCGCGGCTTGTAGTGTCGAGGATTCGTCGCGAAGCGTTCACCGGGATCGACAACCAGTCGGGCCGGTTACGCAGCTCGTAGACCACCTCATATAAGGCCTTGTCCAGCCACAATGCCACAAACAGTGGCGAGCGGCGGTCTATGGTTCCCGGGGTGACTTCGCTGTATCCCTCAAGGAACGCAGCAGAGCAGTCATCCACCCAGGTTTCGGGCACCTTGGCGTCCGCGTTCTCGCGTACGGCGGCGCCCGCGGCGTAGTCGAACGAACGGAGCATGCCGGTGACATCCCGAAGCGGGAGGTCGGGTGTGTTGCGTTCGTCGATGGTCCGCAGCGGCTCGCCTTCAAAATCGAGGATGGCCCACCGGCCCGGTTCTCCCTCCGCGCCTGGCACCCTGAGGATCTGCCCCAGATGGAGGTCGCCATGGACGCGCTGCAGCTGCCCCACGTCCCGGGGGTCCAAAGCCGCCAGCAACTCTTCCAGGTTGTCGTCATAAGGCCCGACGGCGGATGCGGCCTCAGCCCACGACTGGCGGACCCGCCGGGCTACCGTCGCGATGATGTCCAGGCCTTGCGCCTGTCCGTCTTCGGTGCCGAAGGTTTCCGCGAGCCTGGCGTGAACGGAGGCGGTAGCAGCTCCAAGTCCGCGGGCCTCCGCCGTGAAATCCTCGCCGGCCGCCGCGGCATCGACGGCCAACCGCCAAGCATCCAGGCCGCCGAGCAGGAATTCGTGGGCAACGGTCAGTTCACCTGTCGCGGCAGTGGAACCGTTCGACGCCGGTTCGCCCCAGGAACCCGTAATCCAACCGAGCGTCGCGGGAACCTCGCTGGTCCCGGCCGCGGTCAGGGCTGCGCCAAGTTCCACTTCGGGGTTCCTGCCTGCGGCCAGCACACGGAAGATCTTCACGATAGCTGCCGAATCGCCGTCGTCGATGATCACGGACGTGTTGGACTGCTCGCCGGACAGGACCCGCACGGATGTGGGGTTTTCCGGAAGCGCCACACGGCCACGGGTGAGGTGCCCCTGGGCGCCGGCCGCAGTGCCTTCACTCCGCATGAGCTCCAGCCAGGCGGTGACGAATTCGGAATCGTAGACGGCGTCGTACACCAGTCGGAGGCCCAGCTCAGGGTCAGTGAACTCACCCAACAGCGCTGACGGCGCGTCCGCCAGCGGCTGGCTGTGGAAGCTCAACGGAACCTGGACAACGTCAGTCCGGGGACCGCCGTCGGCCGTCCGGTAGGTGACCGCCAGCAGTACGACCTCCAGCGCGGCGCCGCCGGTGCCCGGCAGGCTGAAGCCGCCCACCCGCTTGATCGCAAAGTCCGGGCTCTTGACCGGGAACCAGCGCTTGCTGGGAAGCCAAGAGCGGAGAAGTCCTTCAATGGAGGGGTTCAAGTTGTCCTTGCTCATCTCATCCTTTGGAGGTCACCACGGGAATCGCCTGGGTGAAAGGCGACGCGGGATTGGAAAACGCCGAGCGCACCCGCAGCCAATAGAAGCTGTGGCTGCCCAGCATCACGGTCAGGTGACCGTTGTCGCCGACGGCCGGGAAGGGCTGGCCGCCGAAAATGTCGCGCAGGCCGCGGCCGGCAAACTCGGGCAGGTCAAGGGTGGCGGCCACGGGGTGCTGCGAGAGGTTGAAAACGCAGAGGATGGTTTCCGCGTCCTCCCCTTCCGGGTTGCCCGGTGCCAGTTCCCGCACGTAGGCCAGGACCACCTCGTGGTCCGCCTCAATGTGCCGGAAGCCGCCCAAGCCAAAAACGGGATGGTTCCTGCGGACGCTGAGGATCTGCCGGGTCCAGCGCAGCAACGAACCGGAGTGCGCAGCCTCTGCCTCAACGTTGGCCATGCTGTAGTTGTAAACCAGCGATTGAATGACGGGAAGGTAAAGCTTGCCCGGATCAGCCCCGGAAAAACCGGCGTTACGGTCCGGGTTCCACTGCATCGGAGTGCGGACGGCATCGCGGTCATCGAGCCAGATGTTGTCGCCCATGCCAATCTCGTCCCCGTAGTACAGGAAGGGACTGCCGGGAAGGGAAAGCAACAGGGCATTGATGAGCTCTATCTCGGACCGGGAGTTGTCCAGCAGAGGAGCCAACCGCCGCCGGATGCCGATGTTGGCGCGCATCCGGGGATCCGGGGCGTACCAGCCGAGCATCGCGGCACGTTCTTCCGCGGGAACCATTTCCAGCGTCAGTTCATCGTGGTTCCTCAGGAAAGTCCCCCACTGCGCGCCCTTGGGAATCTCCGGGGTGTCCCGCAGGGTGTCGATGATGGGCCCTGCTTTCTGGTCACGCAGGGCGTAGTAGAGCCGCGGCATGATGGGGAAGTGGAAGGCCATGTGGCATTCAGGGGCTTCCTCGGTGCCGAAATACTCCACAACCTCGTGCGGTGGCTGGTTTGCCTCGGCAATGATCACCCGGCCCGGATAGTTCGCATCCACCATCCGGCGAAGGTCCTGCAGGAACAGGTGCGTAGCCGGCAGGTTCTCGCAGTTGGTGCCGTCTTCTTCGAACAGGTAAGGAATGGCGTCGGCGCGGAAACCGTCGATCCCCTGGTCCAGCCAGAACCGAACCACGTCATAGAGGGCTTCGATGACCTTGGGGTTCTCGAAGTTCAGGTCCGGCTGGTGGCTGAAAAAGCGGTGCCAGAAGAACTGCCGACGGATGGGGTCGAAGGTCCAATTGGACTCTTCGGTGTCCACGAAGATGATGCGCGCGTCCTGGTATTTCTCGTCCGTGTCGCTCCACACATAAAAATCGCCATAGGGTCCGGTGGGGTCCTTGCGGGATTCCTGGAACCAGGGGTGCTGGTCAGAGGTGTGGTTCAAGGGAAGGTCGATGATCACACGGACACCGCGGGCGTGGGCCTCGGCAACCAACCGTTTGAAGTCGCTGATGGTGCCGAACTCATCCAACACGGACGTGTAGTCCGCAATGTCGTAGCCGCCATCGCGCAGCGGGGAATGGAAGAACGGCGGCAACCAGAGGCAGTCCACACCCAACCACTGAAGGTAATCAAGTTTGTCGATCAAGCCGTGGAAGTCGCCGGAACCATCTCCATTGGCATCCGCAAAGGCCCGCACCAGTACCTCGTAGAAGACTGCCTTGCGGTACCAGTGCGGATCATGCTGGAGACCTGGGGCGTTCAACTCGAAGGTGTTCTTCGGAGTGAAGTACTGGCTGGGGTTCTGCGGAGAAAAACTCACTAAGGCTGCCTCCGGATGCTCAGGATGTGCGCGGGCTCAACATGGGCATCCAGCCGAACGTAGTTGTGCTCGCCCCACTCCCAGCTCTGGCCGCTGATCAAGTCATCCACCCTGAACCGACCGTCCTCGTTGAGGTCGGAGGGGTCCAGGTGCAGGGCGGCCAGGTCCAGGGAAACCGTGCTCTCGCGGGTGCTGTGGGGGTCAACGTTCACCACGATGATCAAGGTGTCCTTGGTGCCGTCCGGCAACGTCTTGTGCTTGGAGTAGACGATCGTGGCATCGTCCGTGCTGCGGTGCAGGGTGAGGTTCTGCAGGTCCCCCAAAGCCAAGTGGTTCTTGCGGATGGTGTTGAGCCTGGTGATGTACGGCGCCAGGGTCCGTCCGGACTCGGCGGCCCCCTCCCAGTCCCTTGCCTTGTACTCGTACTTCTCGTTGTCGATGTACTCCTCGGCGCCTGGACGGGCCACGTGTTCGTACAACTCGTAGCCCGCGTAGACACCCCAGAGCGGGCTTGCTGTCGCTGCCAGAGCGGCACGGATACGGAACGCCGCCGGGCCGCCGTACTGCAGGTACTCCGTCAGGATGTCCGGGGTGTTGACGAAGAAGTTGGGGCGGAAATACGCCGGGCTTACATGGCTGACCTCGTGGAAGTACTCTTCCAACTCGGTCTTGGTGTTCCGCCACGTGAAGTACGTGTAGGACTGCTGGAATCCTGCACGGCCCAACGCGTGCATCATCGGCGGGCGGGTGAAAGCCTCCGCCAGGAAAACAACTTCGGGGTTCTTCTTGTTGATCTTGCCGATCAGCCATTCCCAGAACCACACGGGCTTGGTGTGGGGATTATCAACGCGGAAAATCTTCACGCCATGGCTGATCCACAGCTGAACGATCCGAAGAATTTCCTTGGAAAGGCCCGTCGGGTCATTGTCGAAGTTCAGGGGATAGATGTCCTGGTACTTCTTTGGCGGATTTTCGGCGTAGGCGATGGAACCATCCACACGGGTGGTGAACCATTCGGGGTTGGACGTGACCCAGGGGTGGTCCGGCGCGGCCTGCAATGCGAGGTCCAAAGCGACTTCGAGTCCCAGCTCATTGGCCCTGGCCACAAAAGCGTCGAAGTCCTCGAACGTTCCCAGTTCCGGGTGGATGGCATCGTGGCCACCGTCCTTGGAACCGATGGCCCATGGCGAACCCGGATCCTGGGGTCCCGGCGTCAGCGTGTTGTTGCGTCCCTTGCGGTGCTGGAAACCGATCGGGTGGATGGGCGGCAGGTAGATGACGTCGAAGCCCATGTCCGCAACGGCGTCGAGCCTCCTGGCTGCCGTGCGGAAATTACCGGAGGTCCACACGCCGGTGGCGTGGTCCACCACGGCCCCCTCGGAGCGCGGAAAGAACTCATACCAGGAACCGCGGCCAGCGAGATCGCGCTCCACCTGCAGCGGGAAACGCTCAGAGACCGTCACCAGTTCACGGATCGGAAGACGTCCGACGGCGGCCAGCACCTCGGGGCTGAAACCGGCACCAAGGCGCTCCTCGGCAGTCTTGGTGGTATCGGCCAGCACGACGGAAGCGGCACGCAGGGTGCGCTTGTCAGCACCGGTGCGTCCGGCGTCGTCCGCAGCACCCGCAAGGAGGGCAGCGCCCTCGGCGAGCATCAACTCAACGTCAATACCGGCGGCCACCTTCACCTCGGCATTGTGGTGCCAGGTGCCGTAGCGGTCGTGCCAGGCCTCGATGACGAATGACCATGCGCCGGTACCGGCCGGCGTGATGAGGCCTTCCCAGCGGTCCAGGCCTTTCCACTCCTCACCCTGAGCGGGGGCCAGCCGCACACGCTGGCGCTCCCTGCCCCTGGGGTCGAGCAGGACAGCGGACACGCCCAGCTGGTCGTGGCCTTCACGGAAGACCGTGGCGCCCACCACGAGATCCTCCCCAGGCAGGGCCTTCGCCGGGAAACGGCCACCCTCAACCACCGGCTGGACGGCCGTGATGGGGAACCGGCCGAAGCGAAGTCCGTCGGTGATGTCCGTTTTCGTCTTGGATTTCAGGGCGGTGGTGGTTCGCACGGTATTCGTCACAAGCACGACGTTAGCGACAAAAATCACAGAATGCTAAGCACACGACCTTTCTCCTCGACGCAAGATGTCTTTTACCTAAAAGAAACCCAAAGCAGTTCCGGCTGCCATGTCAGTCAGTTAGTGTGGCGCTCGTGAAGGCTATTCGAAGGTTTACAGTCCGTACCGTCCTCCCCGAGCCCATCCGGCCTCTGGCCCGTTTGGCGACTAATTTGCGTTGGTCCTGGCACCGGCCCACTCGGGAACTTTTTGCGAGCCTCAACCCGGCTCTCTGGGAGGCGTCGCAGCACGACCCCATTGCACTCCTGGGGTCGATCAGCCGCGAACAACTGCAGGACCTCGCCAACAACGGCGACGTCGTTGACCGCGTGCAGCACGCCGCGGCCGACCTTGACCGTTACCTTAGCGAACCGCGCTGGTACCAAGGCCTCGGCGAAGACGCTCCGGCCTGCATCGCGTACTTCTCCCCCGAATTCGGCATCACCGAGGTACTCCCGCAGTACTCCGGCGGCCTCGGCATCCTCGCCGGCGACCATCTCAAAGCGGCCTCCGACCTCGGCGTGCCGCTGATCGGCGTCGGACTCCTTTACCAGGCCGGCTACTTCAAGCAGTCGCTCTCACGCGACGCCTGGCAGCAGGAAACCTACCCGGTGCTGGACCCCGACGGGCTCCCCCTGACGCTGCTTCGCCACCCTGCCCGGGACGGCGTCCCCGGCAAACCCGTTCAGATCTCCCTGCCGCTGCCCAACGGCCGCGAGCTTCACGCGCACGTGTGGCGCGCCGACGTCGGACGCGTTCCGCTGCTGCTGTTGGACTCCAACGTCCCCTCCAACGACGAAGCCGCGCGCGGCATCACCGACCGCCTCTACGGCGGCGGCGGCGACCACCGCCTCCAGCAGGAACTCCTCCTGGGCATGGGCGGCGTCAAGGCCCTGCGCGTTTACCAGGAAATCACCGGCACACCCGCGCCCGAAGTCTTCCACACCAACGAAGGCCACGCCGGCTTCCTGGGAATCGAACGCATCCAGGAAGCCATGTCCGATCCCAACCAGCCCCTCAGCTGGGACGAAGCACTGGCCGCAGGTCGCGCGTCCACAGTCTTCACGACGCACACGCCCGTTCCCGCAGGCATCGACCGCTTCGAAACCGTACAGATCAAGCACTTCTTCGAGGCAGGCCTGGCTCCCGCAGTGCCGACCGACCGGATCCTGGAACTCGGACGCGAAAATTACGACGGCGGCAACCCTTCCGTTTTCAACATGGCGGTGATGGGCCTGCGCCTGGCGCAGCGCGCCAACGGCGTGGCCAAGCTGCACGGCGTGGTGTCCCGCGAAATGTTCGCCGGGCTCTGGCCAGGATTCGACCACTCCGAAATCCCCATCACCTCCGTCACCAACGGCGTCCACGTACCCACCTGGGTGGATCCCAGGATCTCCTCCCTGGCCCGCAACCAGTTCGGCGCGGAAGCCGAAGCACTCGGACGCTGGGACCTGGCCTACAACGTCAGCGACGAAGATGTGTGGGCACTCCGCCGGGAGCTCCGCGCCCAACTCATTGAGGACGTTCGACGCCGGCTCCGGGCCTCGTGGAAGAAGCGCGGCGCTGCCGACGCCGAACTCGCGTGGACTGACTCCGTGCTGGACCCGGACGTGTTGACCATCGGCTTTGCCCGCCGCGTGCCCACCTACAAGCGGCTCACCCTCATGCTGCGCGACCCCGCACGTTTGAAGGCGCTCTTGCTCGATCCCAAGCACCCCATCCAGCTGGTCATCGCAGGCAAATCGCACCCGGCCGACGACGCCGGCAAGAAAATGATCCAGGACCTGGTCCGCTTCACCGACGACCCCGAGGTCCGGCACAGGATCGTCTTCCTCCCGAACTACGACATCGCCATGGCACGGACCCTGTTCCCCGGCTGCGACGTCTGGCTCAACAACCCGCTCCGTCCCCTGGAAGCCTGCGGAACGTCCGGCATGAAAGCCGCCATCAACGGCTCGCTCAACCTGTCCGTCCTGGACGGTTGGTGGGATGAGATGTACGACGGCGAAAACGGCTGGGCGATCCCCACTGCCAACAACAACTCGTCCTCCGAGGAACGCGACGACATCGAAGCGTCGGCACTGTACGAGCTGCTGGAAACCCAGGTGGCTCCGCGCTTCTACGGCACCACCGTGGCCCAGGGAGCCGGCGCTGCAGGACCGTCGGAATCAAGCCGTGAGAGCGTGCCCACCCATTGGGTGTCCATGATCAAGCACACCCTGGCACACCTCGGCCCCGCGGTTTCGGCCGAACGCATGCTCCACGACTACGTTAACAACCTCTACTGCCCGGCCGCCGTATCCGGGCGCCGCGCCGTGGCCGAGTCCTTCAAGGAAGCCAAGGAACTCGCTGCCTGGACCTCCAAGGTCCGCAGCGCATGGCCTGAGGTTGTGGTGGAACACGTGGATTCCGTGGGTGTCTCCGAGGAACCCCAGGTGGGCGACACACTCCAGGTCAACGCCTACGTGGCCCTCAACAACCTGACCCCGGACGATGTCTCCGTGGAGGTGGCCTTCGGACGCGCCGAGGAATCGGACGAGCTTGAGGACATCGTGGTGGCCGAACTGGACTCCGTGGAGGACCTCGGCGGCGGACGCCATCTCTTCCACGGATCCTTGGTCATCAACCGCTCAGGCTCGTTCGGCTACACCGTCCGCGTATTCCCGAAGCACAGCGCGCTGGCTTCCAAGGCCGAACTGGGGCTGATCGCGAACGCCTAGCCCCAGGAACGTGGCTGGCCCGCATTTCCGTTGCTGCTCAACGACGGAAATGCGGGCCAGCGACGTTAATGCCGGGGCCGGAGCTTCTCAGTGGCATCCACGTACTGCTGGCTCTCCTTCTTGAGCTCAGCAAGAACTTCCTCATTCTGCCTAATGAGCGGTAACTGGTAGCTTGCTTGAATATCACCGAGCGTTTGGGTTAGTCGTACTTCCTGATTACACTCGGCCTCAATCGTGGCGATTCGGATGCCCTCAGCTGCGTCTGACTTTGAAGGGTTCCGCTGATCGGTCCTCAGCTGCAGGTCAAAGGACTGCTGGCTCGACCACTTCGCTTTGGTGGTGTCCCGTCCCGGCGTCAGGCCGGCCGCTGAAATGCACTTGTCCCAGTCGTCTTTGGCGTTTTTCCAGGCATCAGTTTCTGAGGCCATTGCCAGGCTTTTCAAAGCAATTTCACCTGCAACACCGCCATTCATCAGATCATCCGATGGAGTAACTTCATCGATCTTGCTCTTTTCGCTGGCAAGACACTCGTATCTGGCATCACCCCACGAGCCCGCGTTATCGTGCTCCGGGTTCGATTGAGCGTCTTCCCCAATAAGCCGGAATCCGTTCTGCCTCACTCGATCAACGTTCCACACGCCGTAGTTCCGGTTTTCTGCCTTCGGATAGGCAGCATTCGGATCATCGATGAAGCCGAATTTCTTCATGCACGTAGTCATGATGACTTCCCTCGCAAGGAGAATCCGAGAGCGATCATGGGTCGAAATTCTGTACGCGTCAACTGGGAATACGATGAGAGAGTTCTCGTAATCCAGCTGAACTTTTCCCGATGGGTCCGGCGTGATTGAACTACCCGCCGCACCGGAACAAGACGAAATAGCCAGCGCGACGCCTGTGGCAAGCGAGGCCACCACATACCCTGCCCAGCGTTCCCGGCGTTCCCGGCGTTCAGGAATTCTTATCGACACTTTCCGGCTTCCCATCTCATGTCTTGCGCGCCGACTTAGTAGTCGAGCTTCTTCTCGGCCAGCAAATTTGTCCTGGCGATACTTTGCACCGCATGTCAGAGCATAGTGCCGCTCACTCAGTCGATAGGCGAAATTTCAAATTCTTGAAACATATGAAAAAAATCAAGAAATGATCTAATTTTCGCGTCACGATTGGCGAATATTCAGCACTAAGGCGATTTTCGACTCGATTCATCAACCCATGGGAACCAACGCTGGGCTACGTCTCAGCTCGCCGCATGGTCATTCCAGGCGGTTCCTGTCCGGGCGTTGGCCAGCACGAAAGGTACGTCGGCGCAGTTAGTGCTCGAAGACCGCGATGACCGCCAGATCCCGGCCGGCGTAGCGCTCGGCGTCCTGCAGGATTTCGCACACGACGCCGAAGGAGCGATCCGTGCGGTACGCTGCCGGGACCTGCCAGACCATGGTGACGGGGCTGCCATCGTCCTCCGAGAGGGCATCGGCGTAGTCGTGCAGGGAGTCGTTCAGGGCGTCCAGGTTCACGCCGTAGTACTCCGGGAAGTCCAGGACCTGTCCGAAGACCTCAAGGACGGCCTGCTTGGTGGTGGCCGGTGGGACCATTACGGTCCTGCGGCCTGCGTCGGAAATCTGCTCCTGCAGTTCTTCGAGGGTCCAGGTGTCTGCGGAATAGATCTTCATGGGCTCCTACTTGCCTTCGACGATGAACTTGAACGACTCGTAATGGTCCGGGGTGTAGTACTTGGCGGCGTCCTTGCCTACGATGATGCGGCGGGCGCCACGGTCCGATTCTCCCGGAGTGGGGACCGTGTACTCCTTGTAGAAGCCACCGGATTTCTTGGGCAGCAGGCCCTCGAAGTTGCCGAAGTTAACGCCGTCGCGGTCGTACGGGTACGGGCCACCCTTCGCGATAAGGGCCAGTGTCTGCCGGCCTTCTTTGGGTAACTGCGAGGCGTTGATGGTGGGCAGGGCGGACGGGTTTGCAACCACCGGTGCGGTCGGCGCGGTGCCGGGTTCCGGCGTCGTGGTTTGAACGCTGGAGGGCGGCGCTGTGGACGGCGCCGTCAGCCCGCCGCCACCCACCATGGCCACCACAAGTACGACGACGGCGATCACCAGCCCCGCGAAGGCCACCAGTTTGCTGCGGCTGCGGTTCATGCAGAGGACTCCCGGTTGAGTTGCTGTCTAGGTGCGGTAGATGTTGATGGTGTTGGCTTGCAGGATATCCCGCTCCCCCGAGGCAACCAATGCGCCCTTCCGGCGCTCATGCAGCACCGACGTGGTGAAGCGAAGTTCGAACATGCGCTTGCCGATGCCCGATTCGCTCAGGATCTCCGGCAGGACCATTTTCACGTCCTTGTTGCTTCCGTTCACCACGATCAGACCCCGGATTTCGCTGTCCTCATGGCCCATGAGCAGCTGGACGGAGCGGACGTTGGGATCGTTCCAACGCGCGGGTGTCATGCGTTTGCCCTTGTCATCGAACCACTGCAGGCTGGAGTCATTGGCTTTGCCGGGGAAGCTCTCCGGCTGGTGCCGCAGGAACCAGCGGCGTAGACGGACCAACTCCCGCGTGGTCCTGAACATGGCATTGGCTTCCTGGGTCCGGCTCCAATCAAGCCACGCCGTGGGGTTGTCCTGGCAGTAGGCGTTGTTGTTGCCCTGCTGGGTCCGGCCAAGTTCGTCGCCGGCCGTGATCATGGGGACGCCGAAGGACAACAGCAAGGTGGCCATCAGGTTGCGGATGGACAGCGAGCGGGCAGCCACAATGGCCTCGTTTTCGCTCCTGCCCTCCACGCCATGGTTGTAGCTGCGGTTATCGCCGTGGCCGTCACGGTTCTGCTCCCCGTTGGCCTCGTTGTGCTTCCGGTCGTAGCTGACCAGGTCCTTGAGCGTGAAACCGTCGTGGGCCGTGATGAAGTTGACCGAGGCCAGCCGGGTTCGCCCGGAGGATGCGAAGAGGTTGGCTGAACCCGCCATCAGTTCGGCCAACGAGGCCACCGAGCCGCCTTGGCCGCCGGCCTCGATGGCAGCGCGGTCGGACAGCCAGAAGCTGCGGACGCCGTCCCGGAAATGGTCGTTCCAATCCGACCATCCTTGCGGGAAACGGCCCGTCTGCCAGCCCCCATAGCCCACGTCCCACGGCTCGGCGATGAGCTTGACCGCAGACAGAACCGGGTCCTCGGCGATGGCCTGCAGGAAGGGGTGCTGGGGGTCGAAGGTGTTGCCGGCATCCCGGCACAGGGTCACGGCGAGGTCGAAGCGGAACCCGTCCACATGGAAGTCGTTCACCCAGTACCGCAAGGAGTCCAGCGCCAGATCCACCACTACGGGATCGCTGAAGTCCAAGGTGTTGCCACAGCCGGTGGTGTCCAGGTAGCGCCCGTGGGCATCATGCCGGTAATAGCGCGACTCCGCGAGCCCGCGGAAGCTCAGGGCGGGGCCGTCAGGACCGGCCTCCGCGGTGTGGTTGTACACGACGTCCAGGATGACTTCGATTCCGGCGGCATGCAGGAGCTTGATCATGCCCTTGAGCTCGTCCTGCACCGCGTGCGGGCCGGCGTTGCGGGCAGCTTCCGTGGCGTAGTCCGAATGGGGTGCAAAGAAGGCAGCGGTGTTGTAGCCCCAGTAATTGGTCATGCCCAGGTCCTGGAGATGCGATTCATCCAGGTGGAAGTGGATGGGGAGGAGCTGGACCGCGGTAATTCCAAGTTCTGTCAGGTGCTGGATCATCACTGGATGCGCCATGCCCGCGTACGTCCCACGCAGGTGCTCCGGGATGTCCGGGTGCAGCATCGTCTGTCCGCGGACGTGGGCTTCATAGATCACCGAGGTGCGCAGGGGTATCCGAGGTGGCAGGTCGTCGCCCCAGTCAAAGCCGGTGTCCACATGGACACTCGTCAGGAATTCGCCCCGCTGGTCCACAGCGCGACCATACGGATCCAGCAACAGCCGCTGTTCGCCGTCGGCATCCAAATCCAGCGCGGGAACCGACATGGGCAACCCGTCCTCGGTGGGTGCGGCGCGGAAGCCATAGCGCGTACCCGGCGGCATTCCACTGACCAAGCCAAAGTGCACGCCGTCTTCCACGTTGGGGAGGACGTGGGCGCGCCAAGGCTCACCGGGTGCTTGGAAGGCCACCTCAACGCGTTCGAGGTCCGGCCCGAAGACGGCCACGTTGACCTGATGGTTCTGCGTGTTTTCGACGTCGAAAAGCCCGGGCTGGGGCGTGCTCAGTCCGAGGGGTCTTGGCCGCGACGCGTCGACGGCAGCTGCTGTGTCAAAAATAGGCATAACCATTGCTTGCAAGTTTAGTTCCACGCCCAGTATGTGCCGCGCCGGCCGCCCATGTGACGACGTTCTGCGTCTCGATTTCGTTAATTGGCATACTGGAACGGAGACAACTGGAGGTTCTATCGTGCGCGTGGCACTCGCCCAAGTCATCACCGGCCGGGATCTGGCCGACAACCTGCGGCTCCTTGAGGAGTACGCCCGCCGAGCCAAGGCAGGCGGCGCCGAGCTGGTGGTCTTCCCCGAGGCGATGATGCGCGCGTTTGGAAACTCGCTGTTGGACATCGCTGAACCGTTGGACGGTCCGTGGGCGAGCAAGGTGCGCTCCATCGCCGACGAACTGCAACTGGTGATCGTGGCGGGCATGTTCACGCCCGGCTCCCCCACCGACTCCGGGGACCGGCGCGTTCGCAACACGCTGCTCGCCACCGGTCCGGGCGTCGATACGAGCTACGACAAGGTCCATCTCTTCGACGCGTTCGGCTTCGCGGAGTCGGATACCGTCGAGGCCGGTACCGAGCCTGTAACGTTCGACGCCGGCGGCCTCACCTTCGGTTTGGCCACCTGCTACGACATCCGCTTCCCTGCCCTGTTCACCGCCAACGCAGACCGCGGTGCCGTGGTGAACATCGTGTCCGCCTCATGGGGTTCCGGCCCAGGCAAGGCCGATCAATGGCAACTCCTGGCCCGCGCACGAGCCGTGGACACCACCACGTTCGTGCTCGCCTGCGGCCAAGGTGATCCGGCCACCCAGGGTGTTGAAGCCAAAGGCGCCGCGCCTACGGGAGTGGGGTACTCCGCCGTCGTAAGCCCCTTTGGCCAGGTCCTGGAAGCCCTCGACGGCGAACCGGGCCTTATCTTTGCCGACCTGGACCCCGCAGTGGTGGACGAAGCCCGCCAAAAACTCCCGGTCCTGGCCAACCGCCGCGACTTCTAACGGACGCCACTCAAATTCGCCGGCGCCACGCAAACGGATGGGCGCTACCCGAATATAGGTGGCGTCATCCGGTATACGTGGCCCAAAAGAAGACCGGCATTGAAAGCATCCCGCCCGCCGGAACCGGCCCGCGAAGCGCCGAGACAGCCCGCCAAGCAAACAAAAGCCCATTAAGGGCCATCCATCGCTGTCGCGGCAGGCGCCCGGAAGCGTGCGTCTAAGCGAGGCACGAGCGAGCACGCGGAGGGCGGCGGCCGCGACAGCGACCCCCGCCCTCACCAGGGATTACTTAGCGGCGCGCTGCCTCGACACTTCGTACAGCGAGATGCCGACGGCCATGGAGGCATTGAGCGATTCCATGGCGGAGTCGATGGGGATCGAGACGATCTGGTCGCAGTTCTCCCGGACCAGCCTGCTGAGGCCCTTGCCTTCGGAACCAACCACGATGCAGACGGGTTCGGTGGCGACCGTGAGGTCGGGCAGCGAGACGTCGCCGTCGCCATCAAGGCCAAGCACGTAGATGCCCATGTTCTTGAACTGCTTGAGCGCATTGTTAAGGTTCGACGCGCGGGCCACGGGTACGCGGACGGCGGCACCGGCGCTGGTCTTCCAAGCGGACGCCGTAACGCCGACCGAGCGACGTTCGGGGACAATCACGCCGTGGCCGCTGAACGCGGACACGGAGCGGATGATCGCGCCGAGGTTGCGGGGGTCAGTGATGCCATCCAGCGCCACGAAGATGGGGGCGTTGGAGATGTGCCCCTTCTTCCACTTGGCGAGGGTTTCCTCGGCGAGGTCGTAGGCGTCCTGGTATTCGTACGGCGGGATCTGCAGAACGAGTCCCTGGTGGACCGCTTCCTCGGTCATGCGGTCCAGCTCCGGCTTGCCGGTTTCGAGCAGCGGGATGCCACGCTCGGCCGCGAGCTTGAGGGATTCCTTGACGCGGTCGTCCATTTCGATGCGGATGGCCACGTGCAGGGCCTTCGCCGGGATGCCTGCGCGCAGGGCTTCGACCACCGAGTTACGGCCGGTGACCAGTTCTTCGGTGGCACGGCCCTTGGGACCCGAGCGGGCGCCGGTGCCGGGGCGTGCCGGGCCGCGCTTGGCTGCCGAACGCTCGGAGAGCTGCTTGTTCTTGTATGCCTTGTGGTAGGTGCGATCCTCCGCCTTGGGCGTGGGACCCTTGCCCTCCAGGGCCTTGCGGCCGTGGCCACCGGTTCCGGTGGTGGGGCCCTTCTTGTTCTTGACCGACCGGCGACCATTGTTGGCCATGAGATTCCATCCTTGATTTTGTGAGTAAGTCTGGAATCAAGTCTACTGACCCGATGCAATTCGGCCGCAGCGCCCTTTGGTCAGTCGCGTTTGAGGCTCCAGGTGGCGCCGTCCGCACCATCTTCGACCACCACACCGGCGGCGGCGAGTGTGTCCCGGATTGCGTCGGACGCGGCCCAGTCCTTGCTGGCCCTGGCAGCGGCGCGGGCTTCGAGTTGCGCTTCCACCAGGACCTTCAACGCAGCATGTTCGCGGCCTTGGACGGCCTCTGGCATTTTGACCGAATCCAGTCCGAGGACCCCGGTCATGGAGACCACGCTGTACAGGGCCTCTTTGGTGGCTTCGAGGTCGCCTGCGGCCAGCGCAGTGTTGCCTGCGCGGACCGTTTCGTGCAGAACGCCAAGGGCCTGCGGCACGTTGAGGTCGTCGTCCATGGCTGCAATGAAGGCTGCGGGCATGTTGGCCTGCGGGGCAACATCCGAGGGGTCCGTCACCTTGGCGGAGGCCTTGCTGATGAAACCATCAATACGTTCCACGGCGGCAGCAGCCTCCTGCAGGGACGTGGGACGGTAGTCCAGGATGGAGCGGTAGTGCGCCTGGCCAAGGTAGTAGCGCACCACGCGGGGTGAGGCGAGCTCCAGCATCTCAGCGGGGCTCACCGTGTTCCCGATGGACTTGGACATCTTTTCGCCCTCGAACGTGACCATGCCGTTGTGCATCCAGAAGTTGGCGAACTCGTCCCCGGCAGCTTGGGATTGCGCCATCTCGTTCTCGTGATGCGGGAAGCGAAGGTCCAGTCCCCCACCGTGGATATCGAAGCGCGGACCCAGGTATTTGGTGACCATGGCGGAGCATTCGAGGTGCCATCCGGGACGTCCGGCGCCCCACGGTGACGACCAGCTGGCGGACTCGGGTTCGCCGTCTTTGTAACCCTTCCACAGCGCGAAGTCGCGGGGATCGCGCTTGCCGCGGGGGTCAGCATCCGTGGCGCCCTGCATGTCGTCGATGTTCTGCCGCGTCAACGATCCGTATTTGCTCCACGAACGGACATCGAAGTAGACGTCGCCGGAGTCGTCCAGCGCCGGGTAGGCATGGCCCCGGTCGATGAGGCGTTGGATGAGCGCGTGCATTTCCGGGATGTGTCCGGTAGCGCGGGGCTCGTACGTGGGCCGCTGGACCCCGAGGGATTCGTAGGCATTCTCGAATTCCTGCTCGTAGCGGTAGGCCAGAGCCCACCATTCTTCGGCCTGGCGTGCGGTGGGTTCGGCATCCCAGTCCGGCCCAAATGATTGCGCCGACTTAGCCAGGATCTTGTCGTCGATATCCGTAACGTTGCGCACCACGGTGACACGAAGTCCGCGGAACTCAAGCCAGCGGGTGAGTTGGTCGAAGGCGATGGCCGACCTGACGTGGCCCACGTGGGGCATGCCCTGAACGGTGGCCCCGCAGTAGTACACGCTGGCCTTGCCGTCTTCGAGGGGAACGAAGTCGCGGACTTCGGCGGAGGCAGTGTCATAGAAGCGCAGGGTCACCGCTCCAGATTAGCCGATGACGCGGCGTGACCTGCCTACTTGCAGTATTCGCCGATTGTGTTGAAGTGCACGGTCAACTGCTGCTGCTGTTCCTGCGTGGCTGCTCCCAGCGACGACGCCGCCGCTTTGTCCATGATGGCCGCCATCTCCTTGATGGGGTCGCCGATTTCCGGAGCAAGCTTGTCCGCAATCTGGTGGTAGTGCTCGGCGATCTGTTTGGACTGCTGTTGCTGGTTGCCGTCGGGCTTGAAGGTGTCGTTGTTCAGGAACTCACAACTGGCCTTCACATCCATCCTCGGCGTCCCAGCACAACCGCCTACCAGCAGCGCGGCGGCCAAGCCCGCGGACAGCAGCACCGCAGAACGCACGACGCCGGCACGCGGCCTAACCATGCGGCGCACCTTTCGCGGGGCCGGGCTCGGACACCGTAACCGGGTACACCAGCGCCGTAGCCACAGCGGAGATGCCCTCGCCACGTCCGGTGAAGCCCAAACCGTCGCTGGTAGTGGCCGAGACGCTGACGGGAGCGTTGGCAGCCTCACTCAGTACTCGCTGGGACTCTTCCCGGCGTGGCCCGAACTTGGGACGGTTGGCGACGAACTGGACTGCGACGTTTCCGATTTCGAAACCCGCAGCACGTACGATCCTGGCTGCTTCGCCGAGGAGCTTGACTCCTGAGGCGCCGGCGAACTCAGGACGGTCGGTGCCGAAATGCGTACCGAGGTCGCCAATGCCACAAGCGGAGAAGAGGGCGTCCGCGGCCGCGTGCGCGACGCAATCGCCGTCGGAATGTCCCGACAACCCTTGCTCGCCTGCCCAGAAGAGCCCGCCCAACCAGAGCGGCTGCGGATCCTCGGCGGGGGCAAACGCGTGCACGTCGATGCCGATGCCTGTGCGGGGCAGGACCATGTTCGCGGGCAAGTGTTGCGACATCAGCCTTCCACCCAACGAATTCCCAGCGGGCCTTCCAGGAGGCCTTCGGCGATGATGAGGTCCAGCGGCGTGGTGATTTTGAGGGACTGGCTGGCTCCTCGGACGGCGTGGACCGGGACCCCCAGCAGTTCCACCAGCATGGCGTCATCGGTGACGGTTGCGGACTGTTTGTCGTCGAAAAGCCCGGCAGCCTCGTGCGCCCGCCGCAATGTGGCCAGCTCGAAGCCTTGGGGAGTCTGCACAGCACGGAGCTGTTCGCGGGGTGCTGTGCCGGTGACAACCTCTGGGGCTATTGAGGTGTCCGCACCGTCCGTTTGCGCGACGGTCTTGATGGTATCCACCACGGGCATGGTGGGGATGACCGCCTTCGCGCCGGAGGCCAAGGCGTCGGCCACGCGCTGGAAGACCCGCTCGGGAGTCAGCGCACGGGCGGCGTCGTGGACGAGCACGAATTCGGTTCCGTCCTCCAAGGCAGCCAAGGCAGCGCGGACGGAATCCGCCCGGGAGGTTCCGCCGTCGACAACGGAAATTTCGGGGCCACCGTCCACGAGGTCGATGGTGAAATCGGCGATCAACGCGCGGAGCTCGGTGTCGCCCTTCGGCACCGCGATGCAGATTTGGCGCGCGACGTCCGATGCAATCAGGCCGCGCAGCGCGTGCATCAGGATGGATTCGCCACCCAGTGGTACCTGTGCTTTGGGGATGCCGTAGCCGAGGCGTTCACCGGAACCGGCAGCAACCACGATCACGGCCGTAACGGCGCGCTGGGAAGGAGTACTCATGGTCACCAGAGTACTGTGACCCATCAGCAGCGTTTGGGCAAAAAGAAACCCGGCGGCGCTTTCGCACCACCGGGGCTCAATTCTTAGGAAGCCAAGACCTCGTCAAGAACGCTTGCAGCCTTCTCTTCATCGGTCTTTTCCGCCAGGGCCAGTTCTGAAATCAGAATCTGCCGCGCCTTGGCAAGCATTCGCTTCTCGCCTGCTGACAGGCCGCGATCGTGATCACGACGCCAAAGATCGCGAACGACCTCTGCCACCTTGATGACATCGCCCGAAGCAAGCTTCTCCAGGTTCGCCTTGTAACGACGTGACCAGTTGGTAGGCTCTTCAGTGAACTCGGCGCGGAGAACGTCAAATACGTGCTCCAAGCCTTCTTTGCCCACTACGTCCCGGACCCCAACAAGGTCAACGTTCTCTGCTGGAACTTCAATGGTCAGATCACCCTGAGCCACCTTGAGCTTGAGATACATCTTCTCTTCGCCCTTGATGGTGCGCATCTTGATTTCCTCAATTTTTGCTGCACCGTGGTGAGGGTAAACTACTGTCTCGCCGACCTCAAAAACCATGTGGACTTTCCCCTTTCCCGCAGATTAGTCTATCACGATTAAGGCATACGACTGGCATCGCACAGCCCCTCCTGCCGCGCCAATAAAGGGAATAAGGCCTTAAACGACTTCCTCCAACCTCTTGACGAAACCGGGGAAAGATGCTTCGAGCAAGCAACCCGGCCGGCAGATCTTCCCCGTCGACTCCGCCACAAAGCCCTCCCGAATCCTTCTTTTGGACCGTTTGCCGATAGGCTATGGCTGAAAAGTGTTCCAATGACTCTTGAGGAGTAGGTGTCGTGCGCAATACTGCGATGAACCCTGTCCAGCGCGGCAAGCTGGCAATTGCGGCGGCTGCAATCGGCGTCGGTCTTCTGTCCGTCACCGGCTGCGGATTCGTCAACGCCCAGCAGACTACCCACCAGTACTCGGCATCGGATGGGATCAAAGCTGATCTCGGACAGCTGCAGTTGCGCAACATCCTGATCGTCGCCTCGGGCGAGAACGAACCGGGCCGCGTGATCGGCGCTGTGTTCAACCAGTCCAGCTCGGATGCAACGCTGACCATCAGCGGTGCCAACGGCGCCCAGACCGAGATCCCGGTCAAGGCCAACTCCCAGACCTACCTGAATGACTCCGCGGATGCTGCCATCCTCAGCACTGCCGGTGTCATCCCCGGCGGACTGACGCCCATTACCATCCGCAGCGGATCGGACTCCGCAACGGTTAACGTCCCGGTAGTTGACGGCACGCTCCCCGAGTACGCCAAGTACCTGCCGACAACGCCGACCCCCACGGCGACTCCGACGTCGACTGCAACGTCCACGGAGTCCGCAGCGGCCGGCCACTAGCAGCCGGCACGCTACAAGCTTTACAACAACGGAAGGGTCCCGCCGCGGCGGGACCCTTCCTTTGTGTGATGTGGCTGCCGATGCGGACACTCATATTCACCAGGGCCACTCTGTCGGGCTGACGACGCCCGAATCCGGGTGTCGTCAGCCGCTCTCCGTGGCGCCAACGACTGCGCGTGTCCCCGGCGAGGTACGCTTTACGGCTCGAACTTGTAGCCCAGTCCCCGGACTGTCACCAGGTACCTCGGCGCCGAGGGATCGGGCTCGATCTTGCTGCGGAGCCGCTTCACATGGACGTCCAGCGTCTTGGTATCGCCCACGTAGTCCGAGCCCCACACACGGTCGATCAGCTGCCCGCGCGTCAACACCCTGCCCGAGTTGCGGAGAAGCATCTCCAGCAGTTCGAACTCCTTCAGCGGCAACGACACCTGTTCGCCGTTGACACTCACCACGTGGCGCTCGATGTCCATGCGGACCGGGCCTGCCTGCACTGTGGAGGTGATGAGTTCTTCGGGTTCACCCTGGCGACGGAGGACGGCGCGCACACGTGCCACGAGTTCCCGGGAGGAATAGGGCTTGGTGACGTAGTCGTCGGCGCCCAGTTCCAGCCCAACAACCTTGTCGATCTCCGAATCCTTGGCCGTCAGCATGATCACGGGAACGCTGGAGCGCTGGCGCAACTGCCGGCAAACTTCCGTTCCCGGTGTTCCCGGCAACTGCAGGTCCAGGAGGACGAGGTCGGCGCCGTTACGGTCGAACTCCACCAGGGCGTCGCTGCCGTTGTCCACTACCTCGACGTCGAAGCCCTCTTTGCCCAGCAGATAGGACAGGGGGTCGCTGAAGGACTCTTCGTCCTCCACAATCAAAATCCGGCTCAAGCGCTGGCTCCTTGCTCTTGGGCGCCGCTGGCGCCCGATTTTTCACTCGCGTGTTGGCTCGCGTGATGGGGTTCGACGGCGGCAAGAACCGCCGGAAGTTCGGTGGAAGCAGCCGCGGTGGCAGCGGGAGTCGGCAGGCCGGCGTCGTCGTCCTGGCCTTCCATCTCCGGCAAGCGGATGGTGAACGTGGATCCTTGGCCGGGCTGGGACCAGACGGTCACCTCGCCACCGTGGTTGGACACCACATGCTTGACGATGCTGAGCCCAAGGCCGGTTCCGCCGGTGTGCCTGGAGCGTGCTGCGTCAACGCGGTAGAACCGCTCGAACACACGCTCCTGGTCCTCGGGAGTCAATCCCTCGCCCTGGTCCGTGACGGAAATGGCCACGACGCCCTCCCGGGTCCGGACGCCGACACCCACGCGGGTGTTCTCGGGTGAGTAGCGAATGGCATTGTCGATGAGGTTGCGCAGCGCGGTCACCAGGAGGTCGCGGTCGCCGAACACCAAGGACTCCGAGTGGCCGCCCACCACAATCTGGATGTTCTTGCTTTCGGCTGGCAGCTGCGAACGGTCCACGGCCTCGGTGATCACGGTGTTGATGTCAACTGCGTGGCCTTGCTGGGCGACATTGGCGCCCTGCAGGCGGGAGAGTTCGATGATGTCCTGAACCAAGGCCGCGAGCCGTCCGGACTCCTTGTGCATGCGCTTGGCGAACCGCCGCACGGCCTCCTCGTCGTCCGGCGAGGCCTCCAAGGCTTCGGCCAGGAGCGAGATCGCCCCCACGGGGGTTTTCAGTTCGTGGGACACATTGGCCACGAAGTCGTTCCGGATCTCTTCGGTGCGGGTGATCTCGGTGCGGTCGTCAGCCAGGAGCACGATGTATTCCCAGCCGAGCATGGCTGCGCGGACCTGGACCACAATGGTGCCCTTGCCCAGCGGCCCGCGCGGGAGTTCGTACTGTTCCTCCAGGATCACGCCGTCGCGGCGGACCTTCGCGGTCATGTCCAGGAGCTGCTTGTGCACCACTGTGTGGCCACGGACCAAGCCGTACGCATACGCCGCAGGGCTGGCGCGGACCACGCCATCGATCGCGTCAACCACCACGAAGGCACGCCCGACGACGGCCAGCACCTCAGCGGCGCCCTCGGGAAGCAGGGGTTCGGTAACGTCCAGGTCAACGATGCTGCGTTGCCGCTCGCTGATCCTGAAGGCGAGCATGCCGAAGACGCCCAACGACAGGCCAACGAGGCCTGCGACGACACCTATAAGCAATGGATCCACGTGTCCAGCTTATGCTGTGGAAACATGGCAAAGCATTGATCCGGCGCCAAACGCGGACGGTTCAACTAACGTTCATCTAAAGATGCCGAACAGTTCACTGGCCCCTGACACAGTTACTGGTTGGACTGCCAATGGTTTTGAAATCCGGCCCGGATCACGGGAAACGGATTTCCAAGGAAAGGACGCCTTAGTGCGCAAGGTTTTTCAGGAGGAGCTCACCCAGGTAGGTGACGACCTCATCGAGATCTCCAAGCTGGTTCACGAAGCAATCACGAAGGCCACTACTTCCTTCGAAGGCGCCGACGTGGATCTTGCCCAGGACGTCATCGCGGCAGATGCCCGCATCGACTTCCTGCAGAACAGCCTCGACGAGCGCGCCATCGACATCCTGGCGTTGCAGGGCCCCGTTGCCAGCGACCTCCGCATGATCGTGGGCTCGCTGCGCATGAGTGCGTCGCTGGAACGCATGGGTGACCTCGCCCGCCACGTGGCCCAGCTGGCACGCCTCCGCTACCCGGCCACCGTCATCCCCGCTTCGCTGACCCAGACCTTCAAGGCCATGGCCCAGCACGACATCGAGATCACAGCCAAGGTCATCGAGCTCCTTGAGACCCGCAACCTTGAGGTGGCCCGCGACATCCTCAAGATCAACATCGCCGTGGACGACCTCCACCTCAGCGTCTTCAAGGCCATCGCTTCCCCTGAGTGGAGCGAGAGCCCTTCCACCACCGTGGACGTCGCCTTGGCCAGCCGCTACTTTGAGCGCTTCGCCGACCACGGCGTATCGGTTGCCCGCAAAGTCACCTACCTGGTGACCGGCGAATGGCAGCCTGAGGGCTTCTAGCCTGACAGCATTAACGACGACGGCGGCCGGTCACCCAAGGTGACCGGCCGCCGTCGTTTAAACTGCACCGTAGCTGGTGCCGCGGCAGAAGCGGAGGATTTACTTTTTGCCCTGGTTGGCTACCGCGAGGATGGCCTGGGCTGCTGCGTCGGGATCCAGGTAGGTTCCGCCCGGGTTGATCGGCTTGAAGTCCTCATCCAGTTCGTACACCAGCGGGATGCCCGTGGGGATGTTCAGCGAAGCAATGGCTTCGTCGCTGATGCCGTCCAGGTGCTTCACGAGGGCGCGCAGTGAGTTTCCGTGGGCCGTGACCAGGACGGTCTTTCCGGCCTTGAGGTCTTCCTTGATGTCCGATTCCCAGTACGGGAGCAGACGGACCAGGACGTCCTTGAGGCATTCGGTCCGCGGCAAAGCGTCGCCGAGGTCCGCGTAGCGGGGGTCGTGTGCCTGGGAGAATTCGCTGTCGTCGGACAGGGGCGGCGGCGGGGTGTCGTAGCTGCGGCGCCATTCCATGAACTGCTCTTCACCGAACTCGGCGAGGGTCTGGGCTTTGTCCTTGCCCTGCAGGGCACCGTAGTGGCGCTCGTTAAGGCGCCAGTCGCGCTTGACCGGGATCCAGCCGCGGTTTGCCTTGTCCAGCGCCATGTTGGCGGTGTTGATGGCACGCTTCAGGAGCGAGGTGTAGAGGACGTCCGGGAGGATGTTGTTCTCAACCAGGAGTTCCCCACCGCGCACTGCTTCTTCGCGGCCTTGGTCGTTCAGGTCTACGTCCACCCAACCGGTGAACAGGTTCTTGGCGTTCCAGTCGCTGTGGCCGTGGCGCAGCAGAATCAGCTTGTAAGTCATGGTTTTCATCCTAGCCGAGCGGTCCGGTGCGCTGCCGGGCATTACGTTCGTCAACGGAAGCAGCCAGGCCGAACGGCAGGGATGAAACCCGGCAGGGATAAAGTGGTGGCCGTGGTGCAAAAAGCGGAACGGGTGGGCTCTCCCCGCAGTCGGGGCGGGAAGCCCGTTGGCAACATCACCCGCGGCACCACCAACCCCAACCGCATGCGCCGCCTGGACCGCTGGCTGGCCGGTCCGCAGGCGTGGCGGCTGCGCGCCGCCGTCGACCCTTTGGTGGTGGACCTGGGCTACGGCGCCTCGCCGACCACCGCCGTCGAACTCTTCGAACGGCTGCAAGCCGTGCGGCCCGATGTGCGGGTTTGTGGAATTGAGATTGAGCCCGAACGCGTGCGGACCGCGAAGGTCCTTGAACGTCCCGGGCTGAGCTTCCACGTTGGCGGGTTCGAAGTGCCGGTGCCCGGCAATCCCGTGTTGGTACGGGCGTTCAACGTGCTGCGTCAGTACGAGGAGGCGGATGTCCTCGGAATCTGGGCGCTGGTGCAATCACGGTTGGCGCCCGGCGGACTGTTCATCGACGGTACCTGCGACGAGATCGGCCGGCGCGTAACGTGGGTGGCGCTGGATGCCGAGCGGCCGCTGAGCCTCAGCTTCTCGGTGCGGTTCGGAAGTTTCGAGCTACCGTCGGAGGTGGCCGAGCGGCTGCCCAAAGCCCTTATTCACCGTAATGTGCCGGGCGAAGCGATCCATGCGTTCCTTCAGGCCATGGACAAGGCGTGGCTTGAGGCTGCGCCGCTGGCGTCGTTCGGGAACCGGCAGCGCTGGACGGGTATGTGCCGATCACTGCGCGACGGCGGGTGGCCGCTTCAGGATGATCCCAGGCGGTGGCGCCTGGGTGAGCTGACCGTGGCGTGGGATGCCGTGGCACCCCGGCGAGTCTGATGTACCGGTAGCGCCGGTTACCAAGGACCGTACGGGCCGACGTTTCGGTTGCCACCGCTGCCCGCTTCGCGAAGGGCGGGACGGACATCGGCGAGGTACACGCAGGACGCCGTCACGGCGGCGATGCCGAACAGGCCCAATCCGCTGCCACCTGTGAGCAGGGTCAAGGCGCCGATGGCAAGGGCCACGCCCGTGAGCGCCAGCCAGAACGTCTTGGTGCGCTTGGAGGCCGCCACGAAGAGGGTCGGCCTATGGCGCAGGCAGTCCGCGAAGGCCCACAGTTCCAAGGCCAGGGCCACCAGGCCAAGGATGAGGTAAACCCCGCTGGTGACGTA
The DNA here is from genome assembly GCF_051106045.1 of Paenarthrobacter sp. FR1. Classification (NCBI taxonomy): domain Bacteria; kingdom Bacillati; phylum Actinomycetota; class Actinomycetes; order Micrococcales; family Micrococcaceae; genus Paenarthrobacter; species Paenarthrobacter sp. FR1. Next base: position 26,892 of record NZ_JBPFSF010000014.1, read on the forward strand.
CGCAATCAAGATTTTTCCGTCCACGCCCTTTAGCCTAGCCGTCCAGCGACTTCAGCGCTTGCTCAAGGTCGGACCAGAGGTCTTCCACGTTCTCAATGCCAACGCTCAAACGGACCAGGTTCTCCGGGACGCTGAGCGGCTCAGCCGTGTGCCGGCGTCGGCGTTCAATCAGTGACTCGACCCCGCCCAGTGATGTTGCCGGGAGCCAGAGCTGCAAGGCGCGGACCAATTCGTCGGCGGCATCGGCGCCGCTGCGGTGTTCGTCGCCTGCGATCTGGATGCAAAGGATGGAACCGAAGCCCTTCATCTGCACGTTGGCGCGCTCGTGTCCCGGATCGGTCGGGAGTCCCGGGTAGCGGATGGCTTCGACGCGGGGGTGGGTGCTGAGCCGTTCGGCGAGCGTGGCGGCGGACGCCTGGGAGCGTTCGATCCGCAGCGCGAGCGTGCGCAGGCCGCGGAGTGCAAGCCAGGCCTCGAACGGTCCGGCAATGCCGCCGTGGATGATGCGGTGGTGCAGCAGCGTGGCACGCAGCTCCGGGTTTGAGGTGACCAATGCGCCAAGCACGACGTCGGAATGCCCGGCCAGATATTTGGTCACCGAGTGGAGAACGACGTCGGACCCCAGGCTGAGGGGTTGCTGAACCAACGGGGTGGAAAAGGTGTTGTCCGTGACCACGATGGCGCCCACAGCGTGCGCCGCGTCGGTGAGGGCCCGAACATCGGCGATGCCGAGCATGGGGTTGGTGGGGCTTTCCAGCCAGAGCAGGTCCGCTTTCTTTCCCTCGTCCGGGTTGATGAGCGCCTTGACTGCGTCCGTGTCCGTGATGTCCACGGTGCGCAGTTCCAGGAAACCCTTCCCTGCGAGCTCGGTGGCCATCACGAGGGAACCGGCGTAACTGTGCGAGGGCATCACCACGACGCCGCCGGCAGGAACCAGTGAAAGTGCCGAACTGACCGCTGCCAGGCCGGAGGCATAGAGCAGGCCCGGAAGCGTGGCGCCTTCCAGCTTGGCCAGGGCGTCTTCGAACGGATCCCAGGTGGGGTTCGCGTAGCGTCCATAGCCGCGATCTCCGTCGCTGAGTGAACCCGTGCCGAAGTATGTGGAGGACAGGACGATGGGTGGGTTCACCGGCTCATCGTGGGCTCGCTCAGGGCGGCCGGCAGCAACCACAACGGTTTCCGGAGACAATTCGGCGGCATGCTGATCGGAAAGGCTCATGGTTTCAGCGTAGTCGGGGGCAAGGCTGTGGAAGAAAGGCATTACGCGCCTTTCATGTCAGGGAAGCTCGGTAGGCTAGAGCCGTGAGTATTCAGAGCCAAGGCCTTTTCATCGCCTTCGAAGGCGGGGACGGAGCGGGCAAGTCCACCCAGGCCGCCCGGCTCTCCCAAACCCTTGAGTCGCGGGGAATCTCCGTGCTGCGCACCCGCGAACCAGGCGGCACCCCCATCGGCGAGAAACTGCGCTCCCTTGTCCTGGACCACGGACACGGCACCATCGATGCCCGCACCGAAGCCCTCATGTTTGCGGCCGCCCGCGCCGCCCACGCCACCCAAGTGATCCGCCCCGCGCTGGCCGACGGAACAGTAGTCATTACGGATCGCTATATTGACTCTTCCGTTGCCTATCAGGGTGCTGGCCGCGGTTTGGGTGCCGAGGGCGTTTTGACGCTTAACGAGTGGGCCACGGAAGGTTTGCATCCGGACCTGACGGTACTGCTCGACGTCGACCCCTCCCACGGTCGCCAACGCCGCACCGCCGGTGACGCAAAAGAGGACCGGTTGGAGTCTGAGCCTGACGACTTCCATTCCGCCATCCGGCACGCTTTCCTGGCCCTCGCCGAAGCTGCACCCTCAAGTTACTTGGTGCTGCCGGCCAGTTCCGACATCGAGACACTGGCGGTACAGATCCTGGAACGCGTGGAGTTGTTGTTGGGCGAGCATGTTCCGGCCGAGCCCATAGCGGGCGACCTTCCGTGAGCGTCTGGGACGACCTCCAAGGGCAGGCGCCCGTGGTGGCGCAATTGAAGCAGGCTGCTCAGGGCGAAACCGGCCTCACGCACGCGTGGCTCTTCACCGGCCCCCCGGGCTCCGGCCGTTCCAACGCGGCCAAGGCCTTCGCCGCGGCATTGAACTGCCAACAGGACGACGTCACCCTCCGCGGCTGCGGCGAGTGCGCTGCATGCCACACGATCCTCGGTGAGACGCACTCGGATGTCACGTTCGTGCGGACCGAGAAAGTCACCATCACCATCGACGAAGCCCGCGAGCTCGTCTCCAAGGCCGGCGACCGGCCGTCCACTGGCCGATGGCGGATCATCGTGGTGGAGGATGCGGACCGCATGGCCGAGCGCACCACCAACGTGCTGCTGAAGGCCATCGAAGAACCCACCCCGCGCACCATCTGGATGTTGTGCGCGCCTTCACCCGCCGACGTCCTGGTCACAATCCGTTCCCGCTGCCGTCCGGTCAGCCTGCGGCTTCCGCCGGCTTCCGATGTCGCCGACCTCCTGGTGCGGCGCGACGGCGTCGAACGCCAACTCGCGGACCGTGCAGCGCGCGCGGCGCAAAGCCACATAGGGATCGCCCGGCGGCTGGCCCGCGACGCCGAGGCGAGGGAACGCCGGATGGAGACTGTCCGAATCCCTTTGGGGCTCCGAGGAGTTACGGCCGCAGTCATGATGGCCGAGAAGCTCGTCAGGATCGCCACGGAGGAAGCCAACAGCTCCAACGACGAACGTGATGCCGCGGAGAAGATCGCGCTGCTCGCAAGCCTCGGCGCCCCGGAATCCGGTACATTGCCGCCATCCATGCGCAGCCAGGTGAAACAGCTCGAGGATGACCAGAAGCGGCGTGCCAAGCGCTCCATCACCGACTCGTTGGATCGCACGCTCACGGATCTGTTGTCGTTCTACCGCGACGTACTGATCATCCAGCTGGGGAACGCCGTGGAACTGGTCAACGTTGAGCTGAAGGGCGAGCTTGAAGAATACGCAGGCCGCTCAACGCCTGAGACCACCCTGGCCCGGATGGACGCCATCAATAAAGCCCGTGTGCGTATCACCACCACCAACGTGGCCCCACTGTTGGCGGTCGAGTCCATGGCCACGAGCCTCATCCAGCAATAGGAGAATCCATGAAGTCCGCACCCCGCCGGTTCGCAGCGCTGTGCGTCGCTCTTGCTTCCATGCTGGTACTGAGCGCCTGCACGGTTCCATTCCTGCCAACACCCACGGCCAAGCCGTCCACCAGCACGGTGGATCCGTCCATCGCAGCTTCCGCGCCCAAGGGCCTGGAGAAGTTCTACTCCCAGGCCGTGGAGTGGAGCTCCTGTGAAAACGGCCTCCAATGCGGCAAAGTCCAGGTGCCCCTCGACTACGCCAATCCCGGTTCCGAAGAAATCACCCTCTCGGTGATCAAGCTGACAAGCACCGGCAACAAGCAAGGTTCCATCCTGGTGAACCCCGGTGGTCCGGGTGGCTCCGGCGTGGACTTCGTCCGGGATGCCGGCAACACGCTGCTCACCGAGAAGTTGAAGGCAAACTACGACGTCGTAGGCTTCGATCCCCGCGGTGTGGGCCGGTCCGCGCCCGTCACCTGCATGACAGATGCGGAGAGGGACGCGGCACGCGAAAAGGTGTTCAGGAAGAACACCGACGAAGGGCTCGCAGCGGCCCTGGCGTTCAACAAGTCCTTCGCAGACCAGTGCTCCCAGCAGACCGGCGCCGTGCTGGGCCACATCGACACCGTGAGTGCCGCCAAGGACCTGGATGTCCTGCGCGCCGTGGTCAACGATGCCAAACTCAACTACCTGGGCTTCTCCTACGGGACGTTCCTCGGTTCCACCTACGCATCACTCTTCCCGGACAATGTCGGCCGTCTGGTCCTCGATGGCGCAGTGGACCCCTCCATCAGCAACGAGGAACTGACCGCCGGACAGGCAAGGGCGTTCGAACGGGCAATCCGCACCTATGTGGCCAGCTGCCAGGAGCAGAACTCCTGCCCGCTGAGCGGTTCAGTGGACAACGGAGTCCAGGAAATCCGTGACCTCATCAACGCCGTCGACCAGAATCCCCAGACCGCCAAGGACGGCCGATTGGTGACCAGCAACGACTTCGTCAACGGCCTCATCCTGCCGCTGTACAACGACCAGAGCTGGCCCGCCCTGACCCAGGCTCTGGACAGCGCGTTCTCCGGTGACGTTTCCCAGATGATGCGGCTGGCGGATCTCGGCGCCGACCGGGAGCCCAACGGCACCTACAGCTCCAACTCCGCATTCGCATTCCAGGCCATCAACTGCCTGGACTACCCCATGGTCACAGACACTGCCGGCATGCGGGCAGAGGAAGTCCGCCTGATGCAGGACTCCCCCACTTTCGGGTCGTTCTTTGCTTACGGCGGAGTCAACTGCAAAGACTGGCCGTACAAAAACACCCGGACCCCGGCGCCTGTTGAATACAACGGATCCGCACCCATCGTGGTGGTCGGCACCACCGGCGACCCCGCCACTCCCCTCGAATGGTCGGAGTCGCTGCGCAAGCAGCTCGAGAACGCCTCCTTGGTCACCTGGGACGGCGAGGGGCACACAGCCTACGGCCGTTCGAACTCCTGCGTGAGCACCGCCGTCGACGACTACTTTGTCGACGGAAAGCTGCCGCAGGATGGCCTCAAGTGCTAGAGGTGCCTGGCTTCGCGCTTCTCCACCAGGAGCGGGAGCTGCTTGATGGAATCCACCACCACGCTGGCTCCGGCCGCGCGTAGCGTGGCTTCCGAGTGCGAACCCGTCAGGACGCCCGCGATCAGCGATGCGCCGGAACGGACCCCTGAGAGCATGTCCGAGCTCGTGTCACCCACCACTGCCACCTCCCGCACGTCATCGAGGTCCAATGCGAGCACTGCGGTCAGGATCATGTCCGGGTAAGGGCGTCCACGTCCAGCATCCGCCGGGCACAGGCTGAGGTCCGCCAGGCCCATCCAACCCAACGATTCCAGCACCATGTTCTGCGTGTGACGGCCGAAGCCCGTGGCCAGGCAAACCTGCATGCCGGAATCGCGCATCCACAGAATGGCGTCCTCCGCGCCCGGAATGGCGCGTACACCGCCGTCGTCAATCAGTTCGTCGTAGGCCTTCTCGAAGACCTTGTTGGCGCTCCCGGCCACCGCAGCGTCCTCGAACAGGTGGCTGAAGACCGTCATTTTGGAGAAGCCCATGGTGTCCCGCGCATAGCCGAGCATGCTCTCGAAACGGGTGCTGCCCGGTTCAACGCCGTGTTCCGCAAGGGCACGGCACATGGCCCGCTCGGTGCGGCCATCATCGGTGATGGTGGTGCCCACCATGTCCACCACTGCAAGCCGCAGCCGGTTGGGTGTAAGGCTGGCGTCCCTGGTCAATGCATCCCCGGTCATTGAGCGGCTCCTTCGTCTGAATTCTCGCGGCGGGTGGACTCCGCCACAGTTGATTCCCCAGCTTCCGGGGGCCGGGAAACCGCAGCCTGAACCCGGTCCGACGAGCGGGTGAACATCCCCGCAACGGCCGCCGCCACCCTCGTTTTGACCCGGGTGCGGTGCCTCTATTACAGTTATGTCTTGCGTGATCGCCCGGGAAACCGGTGATGGACGCGGTGCTTCCTTAGCTCAGTCGGTAGAGCGTTTCACTCGTAATGAAAAGGTCATCAGTTCGATTCTGATAGGAAGCTCGGTAGAAAACCCCTGGAAATCATGGATTTCCAGGGGTTTTCTTTTGCCCTACGACGCCCTCGACTTAGCCGACCAGCGCTCGGTATTTGGCCCGCCTTTGGTGAAGCCCGGGGGCACCCCGCCGCGCCAGGCCTTGAAGTTCGACGGCGATCACCCCACCCAGGCGGTGGCAGAATTCCACCGGGGCGGCCGCCGCATCCGGGATTTCCTCCACCACCACGTCCACCACGCCACAGACCGCGAGTGCCTCGGCGGTGATGCCCTGACTTTCTGCGAGCGCCGCAGCATGCGCAGTGGTCCGGTGGACGATGGCGCTGGCACCTTCCGGTGGCAGCGGCGCGAGCCAGGCGTTCCCTGCGGCGATGGTCCGGTCGGCCGGCAGGAGGGCCAGCGCCCCTCCCCCGGTCCCTTGCCCCAGCAGGACTGACAACGTAGCTGTTCCCACTCCGAGGAGGTCGTACAACGAGCGGGCGATCTCGGCGGCAAGCCCACCTTCTTCGGCTTCCCGGGACAGGGAGGCTCCCGGCGTGTCGATGACAGTGACCAGCGGCAGCCGCAGTTCGTTGGCCAGACGCATCCCGCGCCGGGCATCCCGCAGTGAAGCCGGTCCCATCGCATTGTTCCGTAGATGCCCCACGAGTACGCACGAGGTGGCGCCGAACCGGGCAAGGGCCACCAGCATGCCGTGGTCCTTGGTGCCGTCACCCGCGCCACGCAGGAGCACAACACTGCCCGCGGCCTGCTGAAGGAGCTCGGCTGTGGATGGCCGCAGGGTGTCCCGGGAACGGAGGACGGACTCCCAGGCGGTCCCCCCGGATGCCCCGGTCGTGGCGGGCGCGACCGGCGGCACCACAACATCCGCCACAGTGTCCCCGGGCCGAAGCAACTCCAGCACCCGCCCGAAGTAATCCCCCAGCCCTTCGGGCGGAACCACGGCGTCCACCAACCCATGGTCGAACAGGTTCTCCGCGGTTTGGACGCCTGATGGGAAAGCTTCACCATGGAGTGCCTCATAGACGCGCGGACCAAGGAACCCCAGGAGGGCACCCGGCTCGGCAGCAGTCACGTGCCCCAGCGAACCCCACGACGCCATGACGCCCCCAGTGGTCGGATGCCGCAGGTACACCAAGTACGGCAGCCCCGCAGTTCGATGCGCCTGTACGGCGGCCACGATGTCCACCATCGCCAGGAAGGCGGGCGTTCCCTCCTGCATGCGCGTCCCTCCGGACGCCGGCATAGCGACCACCGGCACGCCAAGGTCCGTGGCGCGTTCGACGGCGGCAACCAGCCTTCGGGCGGTATGGCGCCCAATCGATCCGGCAAGGAAAGCGAAATCGGAGACCACGACGGCGACGCGATGGTTGCCTATTCGGCCCTCACCCGTCAGGACAGATTCGTCGCTGCCCGACTTGTCCCGGGCGGAGGCCAAGTCGGCCGCGTACCCAACGTCGCCGGAACCACCGCCAACCGCCCCGCGAACGGGCGCGTCCCACGAAACAAACGTGCCGGCGTCGAGCAGGTGATCCAGCATTTCCCGGGCACCGAGCCGACGGCGCGTGGCAGTGGCCGCCATTCAGCCCACCTCCGTAGTGGCCAGCCATTCGCGGACGCCTTCACCGTGCTGGTCCAGCAGCGGCGGGGCGGTGTGCGAACGTCGGGTGGATTCGGTTCCGTCGGCCTGATCAAAGAAGCGAAGCGGCGGCCCTGGCAGGGTGACGGACCCCAACAGCGGGTGCTGGACGTCAACCAGCAATCCTTGGGATGCCAGTTGAGGCCATTCGTAGACTTCCTTGAGGGTGCGCACTTTGCCGGCTGGCACTCCCGCCTCTGCGAGCTTGGCCAGCAGCGGTTCGGGATCGTAGGTGGCGAAAGCTGCCTCCACGACCTCAAGGACGCGGGCCCGATTCCGGACCCGGTCGGCGTTGGTGCCGAGCCCTTCTGCTGCAGGATCGATGCCGAACGCGGAGGTGAACGCAGCCCACAGCTTCTCGCTGCCGACGCTGATCTGCACACTTCCGTTACGGCACCGGAACAGGCCGTAGGGGGCTATGGACGGGTGGTGGTTGCCCTGCGCTGCGGGCTCCTCACCGGCAACCGTGACCTTGGTTCCCTGGAAGGCGTGCACTCCCACCAAGGAGGCCAGAAGCGACGTCCGCACTACTTGCCCCCGGCCAGTCTGTTCACGTTCCAGCAGGGCGGCCACCACACCGTACGCCCCGTACATGCCGGAGAGCAGGTCAGCGATGGGCACACCCACGCGCTGCGGGTCATCCGGACCCGAGCCCGTCAGGGACATGAGCCCGGCCTCGCCCTGGAGGATTTGGTCGTAGCCGCTGCGATGCGATTCCGGGCCGTCGTGGCCGAATCCGGTGATGGACAGGATGACCAAGCGCGGATTGATGCGGTGCATGGCATCGGTGCTGAAGCCAAGCCGTTCCAGGACCCCGGGCCGGAAGTTCTCCACCACAACGTCGGCCCGTTCCAGGAGTTGCCGGAGGACGCTTTGGCCGTCCTCGCTCTTGAGGTCCAGCGCCATGGATTCCTTGTTGCGGTTGCATGACAGGAAGTACGTCGCCTGCGGATCGTCCTTGGGTCCTACGAAGGGCGGCCCCCAGCCACGGGTGTCGTCACCGGTCCCCGGGTTCTCGATCTTGATGACCCTCGCGCCAAGGTCACCCATCATCATGGTCGCGTGCGGGCCTGCGAGCGCCCGGCTGAGGTCCACCACCAGGCGGCCAGCGAGCGGGCCTTGCCTAGTCTGTACGGCTGTGGCTTCCTGGGCGGCTGGACTCACTGCGAGCGGGCCTTGTTCAGGACGTGTAAACGGTGCGGTCAATGCTGACGTCATGGAGATTCCTTGAAGTGAAAGTCAGTTGCCCAGCCGGGACAGGAGGACGGCGACGGCGGCAGAGACTCCCCCGGCCAGCGAACCTTCCAGCTCGGGAGCGAAGAACGGCGAATGGTTGACGGGGACGGGACCCGGGCTTTGGTGGCCGGCTGCGGGGGTGCCCCCGAACATCCAGAACACTGACGGCACTCCAATGGCGGTGCCCAAGTGTCCGAAATCCTCGCTGCCCATCATGGGCGGGGTGATTTCGACGGCCTCGGAGCCCAGCGCAACCCGAAGTGCCTCAACAACGGAAGGAACGGCGTCGGGATCGTTGAAGCACTGCGGGAAGCGGTACATTTCCTCAATGTCCGGCCGGGGCGCTCCGGACGCGGCGGCCTCTGCCTCGATGATGCGGCGGACTGCGCCGAGGACTTGGGCACGGACGTCCTCATCGAAGGTGCGGATGTTGAGGGTGAACTCGGCCGAGGCCGGGATGATGTTTTCCTTGAGTCCCGCGTGGAACGTCCCCACTGTGACCACTGCGGACTTCCGCGGATCCAGTTCGCGGGACACGATGCCCTGCAGCCGGGTGACCATGTGGGCGCCCATCACGATGGGGTCGATGGCGTCCTGCGGCTGGGAACCATGCGACTGCTGGCCGTGGACGGTGACCCGGAGCGAGTCCGCCATGGCAGCAACCGGGCCACTGGAAATCGCCACCGTTCCCACCGGCCGCGGCATGACGTGCTGGCCGAAGACCACTTCCGGCCGAGGTGCCCTGTCCCACAGTCCGTCGTCGAGCATGGCCAGTGCACCCGCCGCAGTTTCTTCGCCGGGCTGGAAGATCAGCACCAGCGTCCCCGCCCAAGCGTCCAGGTTGCCGGCCAGCACCTCTGCCGCACCCAGCAGGCTGGCCACGTGGGTGTCGTGGCCACAGCCGTGCATGACCGGCACTACGGTGCCGTCCGGCAGCGTTCCGGTATCCGTGCTGGCGTATTCCAGCCCGGTGGCTTCTTCGATGGGCAGTCCGTCGGAATCGGCGCGGAAGGCCACTACGGGACCATCACCGTTTCGGAGGATGCCCACCACGCCGGTTCCGCCGCAGCGGAAGTGCTCAAGGCCCAGGCCGTCCAACTGTTCCTCGATCAACGAGGCCGTGGCGAACTCCTGCATGGAGAGTTCCGGATGTGCGTGGAGGTGCCGGTACAGGGAGTGGAGTTTGGTGGTCTGGTCGGAATCGAGCTGGAGGGCAGTGACTGTTGACGTCATGGGAATCCTGTCTTGCTGGTGGATGGGGGTGCTTGGGTGGTCCGGGCGCCGCTACTCGATGTGGATGGGCTTCGCTTCAGAGATGGCGGCTTTGCCGCGGAAGAACCAGGCCAGCAGGATGGTTCCCAGCACAGCGATGGCGGTGGACACCATCGCGAGCGACGGAACCAGCGGCAGCACGACGAAGACGACGACGGCTGAAACCAGCAGGGCGAACACGGTGGTGCGGGGTTGCTTCATGGACACGATGGCCTGCACCAGGACCGCCCCCAGCACCGTGGGCAGCACATAGAGCCGGGTAACGAGCAGGACCGACGGCGGGATGACGCTGATCAGCCAGCTACCCAGCAGGCCAACGAAGATCGCCAGCGAGATCAGGTGCACCACCGCTGCCCCGCAAATGGCAACGACGGCGGCCAATTCCGCCCGCTTGCTGCCCGGCTTCGCGCCGATGTTGGTTTGGGCGATCAGTGCCGCCGGCAGGAGCTTGTTGGAGATGTTGCCGATCATGAACGCCTGGTACATCGCGGCCGGTCCCAGGATCGGGTAGTACGTGAGCGGTTCGACGATCCAAATGATGCCGAACGTGGCAGCAACCGCGGCGAAGGCGATCCACAGCTGCGCCGGGCCAATATCCAAGCCAGTGGCGAAGACGAGGTACAGCGGCCCTGCCACGGAGATCAGCAGGCCACCGATCATGGTGATCTGGCCCCAGCGGGACGTGGTGCGGTTGAAGTCCGCCATGGCGGTAGAGGTGGTGGCGGGAGCGGAAGTAAGGGAAGACATGAGGGGTGTTCCTTTCGTGCTCAAGGAAGGTGGTGCTCAGGGGATGACGACGGCGGCCGGTGAGTCAGGTGCGGTGTCGTCAGGAGCCGACGGCCGGACCGACGGCGAGATAGGCGGCGCTCAGACCGATGACGATGGAGATACCGAGTCCCCACTCACGCAGCCAGCTCTTGCCGAGCTTCTTGGCCAGCAACAGGCACGCCCCCATGACCGCCGCGGAGACAACAAAGGACAGCACATGGATAGAGGACTTGGGGAGCTCGGTGAGCCCCAGGCAGGAAAAGGCGCCGATCAGTGCCGCCGCCGGGACGATTGCCATGGCCGCGGGGTTTACGGAGCGGATCTTGGCGTCGCCCTTACGCAGCAGGGGCGTCAGGATCAGGGTGGCGAGCATCCACATGGCTCCGCCAATGCTCATGGCAAAGAACGCGACGGCGAACACACTCTGCGTGTAGCTGGCATCGCCGAGCTTGGCGCCCATGGAACCTGCGGCGATGCCGGCGGCCGATACGTCGTAAGCGGCGGAACCGATCAGACCGATCCTGGACAGCACGGCCGGCGCACCGAAGAGTCCGAGCAGGGCGATGGCGACGAGCGACACCGCCAACGAGGGACCGATGGCCGAGACAGCGCCGGAGCGGAAAGAGGTCTTGATGTCCTGTGTGCTCATGTCCACGGAGGGAGCAGCACGCCGGGCCGCCTTCATGAAGATGACGGACTGGATGATGATGACGCCGAACACTCCTGCAACACAGATCCAGAGGACGGGGTTGTTGGCGATCGCCATGATGTCGGTGGAATCGTTGGGGGCGAGCGGTTGAAGAGCCAGGGGTTGGTGCATGGAAACCTCCCAGGTGTGGCCCCTCGGCAGTTCCGCAACCGGACGACGCTGTGCGGTATGGGTGCAGTGGGGCAAATCCTTACCCATCGACCAGATCGGCCAGTGGGTTACCAATACCCTCCGCTATGAGCCGGATCACACACAATAGCTGACGGAATCAGCCATCACTGTGGCCGAATCAGTCAAAGCTTGCTGTGAAAGCGTCGGAGACTTCCCCGAGGAAGTGTGACCCGGCACACTTTCAGGCAGTAGCAATCCAGCAAAGGAGCACCATGCCTGACACCCTTGGCGAGCTGTCCGCCGTCGAACTTTCCGCAGCCATCCGCGACAAGAAGGTCTCGGCGCGCGAAGCCCTGGCCGATCACCTGGAACGCATTTCCGAAGTGAACCCAGTCATCAACGCCGTGGTGACCCTCGACCCGGACGGCGCCCAGGCCCTGGCACATGACGCGGACCAGCTCACAGCCTCCGGGGCTGAGCTTCCGCCCCTGCACGGCGTACCCATGACGCACAAGGACACCAACAACACCGCTGGAATGCGCACCACCCAGGGCTCGCTCGCCCTGCGTGACTTCGTGCCCGACGCCGACGACCTCATCGTTGCGCGGTTGAAGGCCGCAGGGGTTGTCAGTACCGGAAAGTCGAACGTACCGGAGTTCGGCGCGGGGTCGCACACGTTCAACGACCTCTTCGGAACCACCACAAACCCCTACGCGCCCGCCCTGAGCGCCGGCGGCAGCAGCGGCGGGGTGGCCGCCGTCGTCGCCTCACGTGTCCAAAGCCTCGGCGACGGCAGCGACATGGGTGGTTCGCTCCGTATCCCGGCCTCCTTCTGCAACGTGGTGGGCTTCAGGCCGTCGACGGCGGTGATCCCCATGCCGTCCTGCGTCAACGCTTACGCGTGGCTGGGCAGGACCGGACCTATGGCCCGCAGCGTGGAGGACATTGCGTTGTTCATGTCCGTGACAGCAGGCAAGGATCCGCGGGTTCCGCACCCCACGGGGCTGGATCCCGAGGTTTTCCGGTCCAGCCTGGAGACGGACATGCGCGGCGTGCGGATCGGCTGGTCGCGCGACTTTGGCATCGGCGTGCCTGTGGAAGCGGAAATCCTGGACCATCTGGAGCGGCAACTGGCCATCTTCGAGGACCTCGGGGCGATCGTGGAGGAAGCGACCCCGGACTTCAGCGAAGCAGACCTGGTGTTCGGCAACACCCGCGCCATGGACTTCGCCGCCGGACTCGGGCCGATCCTGGAGCGTGCAGGGGAGGTCATCAAGCCCGAAGTGCACTGGAACGTGAACAAGGGCTTCGCCCTGACCGCCCGGGACCTCATCGAGACGGCCGCGGCCCGCACCCGGCTCGAATTAAGCGTCCAGGAGTTCTTCAGTCGCTATGACCTCTTCGCCAGCCCCTGCGCCCAGGTCCTCCCCTTCGACGCAACGCTTCGGTATCCCGCCCAAGTAGCGGGCGTGCCCTCCGAAACCTACCTGGACTGGATGCGGTCGGCCTGCCTGTTGTCCGCTACCGGCCTGCCGGTGCTGAGTGTTCCGGCAGGATTCAGTTCAGGGGGCTTGCCTATCGGTCTCCAACTCGCCAGCAACCACTACACAGATATGCAACTGCTCCGCTACGGGCGTGCCTTCGAACAGCAGACGGGGTACGCCGCCGTCGCCCCTGTCGTCACATCAGCGCCGGCACCGCTTACGACGATGAGCGCATGAGCCGACCACCGCGTTTGCGGGCATCGAGCAGGATGGAAACATCCACTCCAGCGGCGTTCTGGGCCCACTCCGAGTCCGTAATGAAGCGGTAGAGGGACGGCATGTCTTCCACAGTGACGTCGGCGATGATCTGGTAGTCGCCCGCAATCGCCGCGGCATAACGGACAGTGGGAAGCTCCGCCAGGCTCTTGCCCACCTGTTCAACCTGGTGCGGCGAGGCTCGTATCCACAGCAGGGCCTCAACGCCAAGACCGAAAGCCGCCGGCTCAACGATCGCGCGCAAATGGACTTGGTTATTGGTCAGCAGCCATTCGCTGCGCCGACGTGCCGTGGCTTCCGAGACACCAATCCGGCGCCCCAGCGCTTCGAAACTCATCCGGCCATCGGCACACAGCGCATCGAGGAGCTCGTTGTCCTGGCGGCTGAGCTCCTGCCGCGGCACCAGGATGCCTGAATCGGGGGTGAGGGCCGACCGGAGTGCCTCGGCTTTGTCAGCGGTGAGGATTTCGGGCCGCCAACCGCGGATGGTGCGGAAGTAACGAAGGACGGGATAGCTGGTGGAATCACGCAAACCAATAGTGGAGGGCAATTCATCGGACAAGACGGTGCCTATGTGGGACGGTTCGGTGAGGATCTCGGCCACGCAGTCACCGGTGCCGGTGGTGGTGTAGACGAACGTGGTATCCGTCCGCTGCGATAAGGCCTGCGCGGCGGCACGGACCGTCCCGGGCATGCATCGCATCTGCACAAGCACCACAGCAGGCTTGGGGCGGATCCCAACAACAGCAACTGCGCCAGATTCCAACAACTGTGCTCCGCGGCGCGCAACTGTTCGCTCAGCCTCACCAAGGACAGCCGCCATCTTCCGCCAGGGGCAGCGCGGATCCAGCTGCAGGGCAGCAACGATCTGCCGCTCCAATGCGTCAAACACCACCATGCAAGCTCCGTCCGTTGGGGTCGCTCAATTTCACCACGGACTTCGATGCGTTACGATCCAGCGGCGGGTGCCGCCGTCGTGCCTTAACGGCAGATGCCCCGCCCCCAAGCAGGGGCGGGGCATCTGGACCAGGCTTCGCGTCTAGGCGAAGTCGGAGACTGCCGGGTCCGGGCCGATGCGACCTTCGGCACCGCGATCCAGGCCGCTGATGGCCTCGACGTCGGTCGCATCCAGCGTGACGTTGAGCGCCGCGAAGTTTTCCTGAATGCGGGACTCGGTGACGGACTTGGGGATCACCACGTTGCCGATGGCAAGGTGCCAAGCGATGACTACCTGTGCCGGAGTTGCGCCGTGCTTGGCCGCAATCTCAGCGACCGTGGCGTTCTCCAGGAGCTCGCCACCCTGGCCCAGCGGGGACCATGCCTGGGTCAGGATGCCCTTGGAAGCATTGAACTCACGAAGCTCGGCCTGGTTGAAGAACGGGTGCAGTTCAACCTGGTTGATGGCCGGAACGACGCCGGTTTCATCGATGATGTGCTGCAGGCCTTCCTTGGTGAAGTTGGAGACACCGATGGACTTGACCCGGCCGCGCTTCTTGAGCTCGATCAGGGCCTTCCAAGTGTCAACGTACTTTTCCTGCTTGGGCTGCTGCCAGTGGATCAGGTAGAGGTCCAGGGTCTCCAGGCCGAGGTGGTCCAAGGACTTCTCGAATGCCTCAAGGGTGGACTCATAGCCCTGATCAGCGTTCCACAACTTGGTGGTGATGAAGATTTCCTCGGCAGAAAGGCCGGAGGAAGCGATGGCGCGGCCTACGCCGGCCTCATTGCCATAGATTTTGGCGGTATCGATGTGGCGGAACCCGGCTTCGAATGCCTGGCGCACCACCTTTTCGGCTACATCGTCTTCAACTTGCCACACCCCGTAGCCGAGCTGGGGGATGGTGTTGCCGTCGTTGAAAGTAAGTGTTGGTGACGAAGTCATGTCTGCCATCCTGCCAGCACGGCGCCGCTAAAAGCGCCGAATGTTACGCAGATCAGCTATCCGCTTAACTTCTTGCACTAAGGGAATAAGGGCGCGCGCGTGTAGTTGCGTACGCCGGGCATTATTGGGATGGCTGTTTAGGCGTTGAGTTGCCGCTCCGCGTCGGCCACCTGATCGAAAACCGACTCCGCCCGACGCCTGACGGAAAGCGCCCCCACCGGAACCGGGCCAACCGCTAACCGCAACATCGCCGCAGCCTCAGCTGTGGTGGCCAAGGAATTCCCGGCTTTGGACAGCGCCCGATGCACTCCCGCCAGCGCCCCGGGAACATCCAGGCCGTCGCTCGGCGAACGCTTCTGCGCTTCCACGCACACGGCCCGGACACGGGGAGACAACTCCGCCAACTCGTTGGCTATCTGCACCAACTCGTTGTAGAGCTCGTCATCGTCCACGCCCTCAAGGACCTGGTGATACCGGTCCAGCCCGCGGTGAAAACGGTCGTGGGCGCGGCGCCACAGGCCCTTGCCAAGCTCCAGATCGTCCTTCCGTCCTTGCCGGACGGCCCCAAAGAAACCCACGCGCAGACTCAGAGGTACTGGCCCGGGCCGTGGTCGGGATCTTCCCGGCGTCCTTGCGCCGGAGCGCCGGGCGCACCCGGTGCTGCGGCCCGCTGCGGCTGGCCGTTCTCGCCAATCACGATGCCGGGAGCGATGACGGTTCCCGGCGGGAGCTGGCGGAGCTGCATCTGGGCTGCAGCGTGTTCCTTGGCGGCCTGCTGGGCGGCGATGGCAGCCTGGATGCCATGGAAGAGGCCCTCGAGCCACCCCACCAACTGGGCTTGGGCGATCCGGAGCTCTGCGTCGGAAGGAGCCTTTTCTTCCGGGAGGGGAAGACTGATGCGCTCCAATTCTTCGATGAGTTCCGGAGCCAGCCCATCTTCAAGTTCCTTGATGGACCGCTCATGGATCTCGGCCAGTCGGCCACGGGCAGCATCGTCCAACGGAGCCGCTTTAACTTCCTCAAGGAGCTGGCGGATCATGGTGCCGATCCGCATCACCTTGGCAGGCTCGTCCACGAGTTCGTGGAGGTTCCCGCCCTTGGGCTTGGAGTCCTTCACGGCTTCCGCCTGCGGAGCTGGTTGCTCCTCCGGGCTTGCCGTACCCTCGTCCAGCGTGGTTCCTTCCACGGGGGTGTCGTCCGAAGCCTCATCCGTGGGCTGAATGTCGTTCAGATCGCTCATTCGTTCATACTCTCATGTGGTTCCCGCCAAGCCCTGTCCGAAGCCCCATTTTGGACTTCGTTCGTAGCGAAACTACAGCTCAACAGCACCGGCCTTGGGGGTTGCTGTCCTGCCGATCCATCCGGTCCCGCCAGAACTCACGTTCAGTCATGGCAGGACCGGCATGGCCGGAGGAGGTGCAGTGTTCAAGGTACTTCCGGTAGGCGTCAGCACCCATGAGCGAACCCAGGTACGTGGCTACGCCCCGAAATCCCCGCACGACGGCCTTCATCAGTGGTGCCCGGCCTTCTGGGTGCGTTTCTCCGCAGGCAGTGCATTCCATTCCGCGAGCAGCTTCTTCTCGGCCGGCGTGGGGATCAGCCCGGCCGGCGCGTACACCTTGGACGGCACTGCCGGGTCCTCGTGGTCCTGGCCACCGCCGGCACGGATGGCCCTCACGGTGGCAATCAGCGCGGCAACGATCACGATGATACTGAGCGTCACGAAGATGACCGACAGCACGCCTTGGATCATGGTGTTCCGGACTACGGCTTCCATGGCCGCCACAGTCTTGGCCGTGCCGAACTCGGTCTTGCCATCGGCCAGGGCCTTGGAGAAGGCCTGGTTGTTGGCGAAATAGCCCACTGCGGGAACCGGCGAGAAAATCTTGTGGAAGCTGGCCGTGATGGTCACTACCGCCGCGAAAGCCAACGGAGCGGCCACGATCCACAACCACTTGAACACTCCGCGCTTGGCCGTAATGGCCAGGCACACGGCCAAGGCGATAGCTGCCAGCAGCTGGTTGGCGATGCCGAACAGCGGGAACAGGGTATTGATGCCGCCCAGCGGATCCGTAACTCCCATCAGGAGCACAGCGCCCCAGGCGCCCACCATGATGGCTGTGCAGAGCCACGCGCCGGGCCGCCAGGAGGCTTCCTTGAACTTGGGGATGAAGTTGCCGATGGAGTCCTGCAGCATGAAGCGGGCAACACGCGTGCCGGCGTCCACTGCGGTAAGGATGAAGAGTGCCTCGAACATGATGGCGAAGTGGTACCAGAAAGCCATCATGCCGGGTCCGCCAATGAACTGCTGCATGATGTGCGCCAAGCCCACCGCCAGGGTAGGAGCACCGCCGGAACGGGAGATGATGCTTTCCTCGCCAACATCCTTCGCAGTCTGGGCCAGCACGTCCGGGGTGATGTTCACATTCGCCAGGCCAAGGCTGTTGACCCACTGCGCCGCGGACTCAACGGTTCCACCGGTCAGGGCAAGTGGGGCGTTCATGGCGAAGTAGATGCCACGGTCGATCGAGATCGCAGCCACCAACGCCATGATGGCCACGAAGGACTCCATCAGCATGCCGCCGTAGCCGATGAAGCGGGTCTGCCGCTCCTTCTCGATCAGCTTCGGAGTGGTTCCCGATGAGATGAGCGCGTGGAATCCGGACAGGGCACCACAAGCGATGGTGACAAAGAGGAACGGGAACAGTGCGCCTGAGAACACGGGGCCGTTCTCACGGCCGGCGAACTCACTGAAGGCCGGGACGGTGATTTCCGGGCGGACCACGATGATGGCGAGGGCGAGCATCACGATCACGCCGATCTTCATGAAGGTGGAGAGGTAGTCGCGCGGAGCCAGGAGCAGCCACACAGGCAGGATCGCGGCGATGAAACCGTAGATGATGATGCCCCAGGCGATGGTGACCTTGTCCAGGTGGAAGAAGGCGGCACCCCACTCGGTGCCTGCCACGGCGCCGCCACCGATGATGGCCGCCATGAGAAGGACGAAGCCGATGATGGACACCTCCATCACCTTGCCCGGGCGGATGAAGCGCAGGTAGACACCCATGAACAGCGCGATTGGGATGGTCATTCCCACCGAGAAGACGCCCCATGGGCTCTCGCCGAGGGCGTTGACCACCACGAGGGCAAGGATTGCCACAATGATGATCATGATGAGCAGGGTGGCGACCAGCGCCGCCGTACCGCCGATGACACCAAGTTCTTCACGTGCCATTTGGCCCAGGGAACGCCCGCCGCGGCGCATGGAGAAGAACATGACCAAGTAGTCC
This sequence comes from Paenarthrobacter sp. FR1, assembly GCF_051106045.1. Taxonomy (NCBI): domain Bacteria; kingdom Bacillati; phylum Actinomycetota; class Actinomycetes; order Micrococcales; family Micrococcaceae; genus Paenarthrobacter; species Paenarthrobacter sp. FR1. The sequence goes on from NZ_JBPFSF010000014.1 coordinate 45,241, forward strand.
TGCACGGCGCCGGCCAGGACCACGCCGATGATGATCCAGATGGTCCCGGGAAGGTAACCCATCTGGGCCGCGATGACAGGGCCCACCAACGGGCCGGCGCCTGCGATGGCCGCAAAGTGGTGCCCGAACAGGACATTGCGGTCCGTGCGGACGTAGTCCTTGCCGTCTGCCTTGTATTCGGCGGGGGTGGCACGGTGGTCGTCCGGCTTGAGCAGATAGCGCTCAATGACCTTGGAGTAGAAGCGGTAGCCGATCAGGTAGGTGCACACTGCGGCGAAAACGAACCAGATTGCGTTGACAGTTTCGCCGCGAACCAACGCGAGCATGAACCATGCCACGGCTCCCAGCAGCGAGATTGCCACCCAGAGTCCGATCTTGGCCGGAGTCCACTTGCGTTCTTCGGCTTCGCGGACCGAGTCGTCCACGGCAGGTGCGGGCAGCGTAGGATCCAGTCCTTCCGCGAGTCCGGTTTGATCAGGAACCTTGCCCATATCTCCTCCTTGAGAACTGCTGCGGTGATGGGAACTGCTGTAGTGGCGATATTCACGGTGGGGACCGCATCGCCGGTGCCTCCAAGCACACTAACAACCGTCACAGACAAGTAAAGGGGGCACACGCCAACGTGCTCCAAAGGGGCGGTGAGCGGTCACAACCATGCGGCGGATGACCACCATCCGCCGAGACAGGGAAGCCCTAGTTCATTCCCCCATTGCCTTGGGCCTGCACCATTCTCGCCTCACAAAGATCCAACCATCTGACTTCCGCCTCGGCCTGGAAGATCAAGGAATCGAGCACCAGCAGCCACGCAGTGTCCGACGCCCGCTGGTTGGCGGACGCGGCCTTTCGCGCCTGCGTGTGCTCCTGCAGCGCCCTGACGGAAACCTCGCGCTGCGACTGGATCACTTCAGAGGCGTCCACACCCGGAAGCGTTACGGCGAGCGCCAGCTTGATGGCAATCTCGTTTCGCGGCGGATTGCCCCGGTCCACCGCCCCGGCGAACCATGCCCCGACTTCCTCAGCCCCGGCGTCAGTGATGCTGTAGACCACGTGCCCACCGCCGTCGTCGCCGTCTTTACTGACCAGGCCGTCGCGCTCCAGCCGATCCAGCGTCGTGTAGACCTGGCCGATGTTCAACGGCCAGGCCGCCCCGGTCCGGTCCTCGAATTCGACGCGCAGCTCATAGCCGTACCGGGGCCGGTCCTGAAGCAGGGCCAGCAAACTGTGCCGGATGGACATGAGGCTCCTCGCTGCGGTTGGTTGGACGGTTCAGAGGAGCAGGAGGACCTTGCCCACGTGCTCACCGGAGTCAAAGTATTCATGCGCTTCGCGGACCTGATCCAAAGGGAAGGTCTTGGCGACAAGGGGCTTGATGCTGCCGTCGGTGAGCATGGGCCACACCGACTCACGCACGGCGGACATGATGATGCCCTTCTCTGAGACCGGGCGGGGCCTGAGCGCGGTGCCGATAACGGCGGCCCGCTTGCTGAGCAGCTGGCCGAGGTTGATCTCAGCCTTGGTACCACCTTGCAGCCCGATGACGATGAGCCGGCCGTAGTCGGCGAGCGCGTCGATGTTCTGCTGCAGGTACTTGGCACCCACGACGTCGAGGATCACGTCCGCGCCCTTGCCCCCGTTTTGCGCTTTGAGGCTTTCCGCGAAATCTTCTTCGGTGTAGTTGATGGCGATGTCGGCACCCAGGAACGCCTTGGCCGTGCCGACCTTTTCGTCAGTACCCGCCGTGGTGGCCACCTTCGCACCGTAGGCTTTGGCCAATTGGATGGCCATAGTGCCGATGCCGCCGGTTGCGCCGTGGATGAGTACCGTCTCACCGGGCTGAAGCTGCGCCGTCATGATGAGGTTCGAGTACACCGTGGCGGCGACCTCGGGCAGGGCAGCTGCGGTGATCAGGTCCACGCCTTCGGGCACTCTGAGCACCTGCTCGGCGGGCACGGCGACTTGCTGGGCGTAGCCACCCCCGGAGAGCAGCGCCACCACCTTGTCTCCCACGGAGAAGGCTTTGGTGACTCCAGGACCAAACGCCGCGATGCGGCCGGAAATCTCAAGGCCCAGAACTTCCGAGGCCCCGGGAGGCGGCGGGTAGAAGCCGCGCCGCTGCTGAACGTCCGCGCGGTTCAGGCCGGCGGCCACGACGTCGATCAGCACCTCGCCTTGGCCCGGCACCGGAGACGGGACCTGGCGGACTTCAAGGACTTCGGGCCCGCCCGGCTCTGAGATGTAGACGGCTTTCATGACGAACTCCCGGTTTCTTGCTTGTGTTCCACCCCCGGGGCGGGGACTGGAACACGTGATGTTTTGGAACAGCCAACTCCCTATGAAACACTACTAGGCGAGGAAGGTTGTCCGAGCGGCCTAAGGAGCTGGTCTTGAAAACCAGTGTGCGGTAACCCCGTACCAAGGGTTCAAATCCCTTACCTTCCGCCAGCGAGATGCCCCGGGTTCCTGGACCCGGGGCATTTTTTGTTGTCTGCGTACGGGGCCGGGCGGATCTGAGAACTGACACCCGGAAGATCATTGAAACTGTCCGACCCCCCGCATAGTGTTCTGTCTGTCTCCACAACCACTGACTTCAGACGCTGCTTTCGCCGCGCAACAACTCCAGGAGCCTGACCTATGCCTACGCCTGACATCACTCCCGGCGCACCGTGCTGGATCGATTTGATGACGTCCGATACTGAGACGGCCAAGGCCTTCTACACGGCGTTGTTTGGTTGGACCTATGAGACCGGTGACCAGGAAAAGTACGGCGGCTACATCACTGCTTCCAAGGACGGCCGGATGGTTGCGGGCATCATGGAGAAGCAAGCGGACATGGGGGCCATGCCGGATGTCTGGTCCACCTATCTCCGCACGGACGACATCAAGGCAACCACCGAGGCCGCCGCTGCCAACGGAGGCCAGGTGTATTTGGAGCCCATGGAGGTCCCCGAGCAAGGCAGCATGGCCATGTACGGGGATTCCTCCGGCGCGTCCATTGGTGCTTGGCAGTTCGGTGGGATGAAGGGCTACGAGATCGCAGCGGAGTCCGGCGCGCCGGCGTGGCATGAGCTCCTTTCCAAGGACTATGAGTCCGCGGTGGCGTTCTACCAAAAAGTCTTCGGCTGGGACACGGACGTCATGAGCGATACCCCGGAATTCCGCTACACAACCCTTGGCTCCGGCGATGACGCCAAGGCCGGCATCATGGATGCGTCCGGTTTCCTTCCCGAGCAGGTTCCTTCCATGTGGAGCGTTTACTTCGCGGTGGATGACACGGACGCCGCCGTTGAGCAGGCCGCGGCACTCGGCGCCGTGGTCATGCAGCCCGCAGAGGACACGCCTTTCGGGCGGTTGGCCACATTGTCGGACCCCACGGGTGCAGTCTTCAAAATCATCCAGGACTTGGGCCAGACGGCCTAGACTGTCATCCTTCGGATCCGTTCCGGCTGCCCCCTACCCGCGGGCAGCCGGACGGATCCGCTCATTGCCGGCGTTGGGGGATCTGCCGGCATGGGTTCCTGTCTGGTCCCTCAATCGTCGACCACAGATCCGGCCCCTGGGCTGAGTCACTGTGGTCCTTCTGGGAATGAGGACCAGAATGCTCCACCTATCCAAGACCCTCAGGGCAGCCGCTGCACTTGCCGTGGCATCCGTCGCCCTGGCGGGTTGCTCGCTCATCAGCAGCGGCGACGCGAAACGGGACGACTCCGGGAAACCCACTGAGTCATCGGTGGCAGACGCCTTCAAAGTGAAGGTGGGCGACTGCATCGCAGAACCCTCTGGCACCGAGGTAAAGGATGTGTCCATCATTCCGTGCGAGCAAAGCCACGACCTCGAAGCCTATGCCGCAAAGAACATCGTGGCCGACGCTTACCCGGGCGAAACCGAGGTGGCCACCCAGTCGGAAGAGTTCTGCGGTACCGAGTTCACCACCTTCGTGGGCGTGCCGTTCGATGAATCCACCCTGGAACTGACGTACTTCTACCCCACAACCGAGACGTGGAAGGCCTCCGACCGGGAGATCGTATGCCTGATCGGCGGCGCGTCCGGCACCCCCACCACGGGCACCCTCAAGGGCGCAGCCAAGTAGTGCTCCGGTGGCCGGGGAACCCTCCGGCCACCGACGCGCCACCTCCCATTCATCCGTTCGTGTTCAGCTATGCCCGAGGCAGCTTTACCCCGGAGTAACTTCCGGGCATATCGCCCACTTCACAAGACAGCGGGCGTCGTCCACAGGGCCCCACAGGGCTCCCTAATGAAAGTTAGAGCGGATGCAACATCAATATTGGAAATCAGCTGCGGGAACGGTCCTGTCGGTCGGGTTGCTTGCAGCCCCGCTGACGGCGGCACCCGCCTTCGCGGCGGACGATCCGGCAGTACCCACCGGCACTTCGCCGGTGGTGATCAATGAGGCGTACCTCAGCGGCGGCAGCACAGGCGCCGCGTTCAAGAACAAGTTCGTGGAGCTCTATAACTCCTCGGATACTCCCGTCAGCCTGGCTGGATGGTCCCTGCAGTACAGATCAGCCACCGCCACCACCGCGCCTACGGGTATTACTCCCCTGACCGGGAGCATCCCGGCCAAGGGCTACTACCTGGTTCAGGGAGCCACGAACAACGGCAGTTCCACAGCGCCGGCACTCCCTGCCGCGGACGTGCAGGCCACGGGAACCTTGAACCCCAGCGGAACCACCGGAACTCTGGTGCTGGCCAAGCAAAGCACCGCAGTATCTCCGCTGCCGTCAGGTTCGGTGACGGGCAACGCTGCCATCGCCGACCTCCTGGGCTACGGCACATCCAACACCTTCGAAACCGCGGTTGCTCCGGCTCCGATCAACAACTCGGACGTCAAGAGCATCAACCGCACCAATGGCGTGGACTCCGACTCCAATGCCGCGGACTTCAGCCTCAGCACTGCCATCACACCCACCGGTTCCAACGGCGGGTCAACCCCGCCCACCGACCCGGAGCCAGAACCCGGCGTCAAGACCATTGCCGAGATCCAGGGCACCGGGACGGCCAGTCCGTTGGTCGGCAGCACGGTGACGACGCGCGGCAAGGTCACCGCCGTGTACGCCACAGGCGGGTTCAACGGCTACTACGTCCAGACCCCCGGAACCGGCGGTGACAGCGGCGGGGCGGCCAGGACGGCGTCGGACGCTGTGTTTGTCTATTCACCCACGACGGCGGGAACGGTCCAGTCGGGCGACTACGTGGAGCTCACCGGTGTGGTCAGCGAATTCGCCAACCAGACCCAGCTCACCGTTGAAGCCGCAGGGTTGAAGAAGCTCACCGAGGCAGCACCCGAGGTCAAGTCCACGCCGTTCGCATTGCCTGCCAACGACGCCGCCCGCGAAAGCCTCGAAGGCATGCTCGTGTCGCCGCAAGGTGACTTCACGGTCACCGACAACTACTCCCTGAACCAGTACGGCGAGATCGGCCTCGCGGCCGGCACGTCGCCCTTGGTACAGCCGACGGCAGTGGCTACCTACGGTTCCCCGGAGTACGCCGCGGTGGTTGCTGACAACACGCTGCGCGGGATCAAGCTCGACGACGGCGCGTCCACCAACTTCCTCAAGGACGCCACCACCAAGGCACAACAGTTGCCTTACCTGACCACGTCCGACCCCGTACGCGTGGGCTCGCCCGCGAAATTCCGGACAGACGTCATCCTGGGCTACGGCAACAACTCCTGGAAGTTCCAGCCCCTTGCCGCGCTGAACCCGGCCAACGCTGAGTCGGTCCAACCGGCAAGCTTCACGGCGACCCGGCCCGAAGGTCCCGCTGACGTTGGAGGCAACCTCAAGCTGGCCTCCTTCAACGTCCTGAACTACTTCCCCACCACCGGTGACCAGCTTGCCGGCTGCGTGTTCTACACCGACCGTGAGGGCAACCCGATCACGGTGAAGGAAGGCTGCAACGCCCGCGGTGCTGCCAACGCAGAGAACTTCGAGCGTCAGCAGGCCAAGATCGTGGCGGCCATCACCAAGTCCGGCGCCGACGTCGTGTCCCTTGAAGAGATCGAGAACTCGGCACAGTTCGGCAAGAACCGCGACGACGCACTGTCCAAGCTGGTGGACGCCCTGAACGTCAAGACGCCTGGTGTGTGGGATTACGTGCGCACGCCGGCCAACGCTCCCCCGCTGAGCGACGAAGATATGATCCGCACTGCGTTCATCTTCAAGAAGGCCGTTGCCGAGCCTGTAGGCGAGTCCATCATCCACAATGACACTGTGGCCTTCGCTAGTGCCCGCAAGCCGCTGGCACAGGTCTTCAAGCCAGTGGGCGGGGACGATGGCAAGAAGTTCATCGCAATCGTGAACCACTTCAAGTCCAAGGGCTCCGCAGCAACACCCGAGGACACCGACAAGGGTCAGGGCGCCTCCAACATCGCACGCACCAAGCAGGCCGAATCGCTGCTCGCCTTCTCCCAGGATCTCCAGGCTTCCAAGGGCACGGACAAGGTCTTCCTGATCGGCGATTTCAACGCCTACTCCAAGGAAGATCCCATCAACGTCCTCACAGGCGCCGGCTACACGGACCTTGAGGTTGGCACAGGAAAGCACTCGTACCTCTTCGGCGGCATGGTGGGTTCCCTGGACCACATCCTGGCATCCCCGGCGGCCCACAAGGTGGTGACCGGAACCGACATTTGGAACATCAACTCCGTGGAGTCCGTTGCGCTGGAGTACAGCAGGTATAACAACAATGTGACCAACTACTATGCCGGTGACGAGTTCCGGGCCAGCGACCACGACCCCGTGGTGGTGGGCCTGAATCTGACCGCGGAAGCACCCTCAAACGTTGACCTGCAGTTCCTGGGCATCAACGATTTCCACGGCCGGATCGACTCCAACACCGTGCTCTTCGCGGGCACCGTTGAGAAGCTCCGGGCAGCGGCCGCCCCTGGCGCTACCGCCTTCATCTCCGCAGGCGACAACATCGGCGCTTCCCTCTTCGCTTCGTCCGTGGCGAAGGACCAGCCCACCATTGACGTCCTGAACGCGCTGGAACTGCAGGCTTCCGCCGTGGGCAACCACGAATTCGACGGCGGCTGGCAGGACCTGCGCGACCGCGTCGTCGCCGACGGCACCAACGCGAAGTTCGCCTACTTGGGCGCGAACGTTTACCAGAAGGGCACCACCACGCCGGTCATGCCGGAGTACAAGGTGCTGGACATGAACGGCATGCGCGTGGCGATTATCGGCACGGTCACCCAGGAAGTTCCCTCCCTGGTAACTCCGGCCGGAATTGCCGATCTTGAGTTCGGGGACCCCGTGGAAGCCATCAACCGGGTGGCTGCAAAAATCAAGGCTGAGAACCTGGCAGACCTGATCATTGTGGAGAACCACGACGGCGCCGCTTCCGGCACGCCTGAGGGTGCCACGCTGGAGCAGGAAGTTGCAGCCGGTGGCCCCTTCGCCAAGCTGGTCAACCAGACCACCCCTGACGTCGCGGCGATCTTCACCGGCCACACGCACAAGGAATACGCCTGGGATGCCCCGGTACTGGACGGAAACGGACAGCCCACGGGCAAGACCCGTCCTATCGTCCAGACCGGCAACTACGGCGAAAACGTGGGCAGTGTGACCCTCACGGTAGACACCGTCACCAAATCGGTGACGGCGTACAAGGCCGCGATCGTGGACCGGACCACCGAGACCTCCGAAAGCCTCGTTGCTGCCTACCCGCGGGTGGCGGCAGTGAAGACCATCGTGGACAAAGCCCTTGCCCAGGCAGCGGAGATCGGCAACCAGCCGGTCGGTGCGGTGACCGCTGATATCACCACGGCCTTCACCCCGGACCCGGCGGGCGGCGCCCCCAAGCGGGATGATCGCGCGAGCGAGTCCACGCTGGGCAACCTCGTGGCGGACTCCCTGGTGGACACGCTTAAGGCTCCCGAACTGGGTGCGGCGGAGATCGGCGTCGTGAACCCGGGCGGACTGCGTAACGAGCTTTACTACGCACCGGACGGGACCATCACGTACGCCGAGGCCAACGCGGTCCTGCCGTTCGTGAACAACCTGTGGACCACGTCGCTCACGGGCGCGCAGTTCAAGACCCTTTTGGAGCAGCAGTGGCAGACCAACGCTGACGGGACCATTCCCAGCCGCCCCTACCAGCAGTTGGGGGTGTCCAAGAACGTCAACTACACCTACGATGCTGCCCGCCCCGCAGGAGACCGAATCACCGGTATTTGGGTGAACGGCGCCGTGATCGATCCCGCCAAGCAGTACAGGATCGGAACCTTCAGCTTCCTGGCCACCGGTGGTGACAACTTCCGGGTCTTCAAGGAAGGCGCCAACACGAAGGACACCGGCTTGGTGGATCGCGATGCGTGGATCAAGTACCTGAGGGAACATAACCCGGTGTCACCGGACTTCGCGCGCCGCTCCGTTGCTGTAGCCAACTCCACTGCTGCCGAGGTCAAGGCCGGAGAGTCCATCACGCTGGCCGTGTCCAAGCTCAACCTGACATCGATCGGCAGCCCGGCCAACGCGTCGCTCAACGCCGTCTTCGTGGACGGCCAGGGCGCGGCCGTTGCGCTGGGCTCCGTCCCGGTCACAGCTGGTGCGGCCACGGTGAACCTCAAGGTCCCCGCGGCGGCAGCCGCCGGCACCGGCACCCTGGTGCTGACCGCCGTCGAGAGTGGAACCGTGGTGAAGACTCTGGTGAAGGTGGCCACGAGCGGTCCGAACCCGCCGCAGTGCACCCCGCCAGTCAAGCCGTCCAAGTGGTACGACATTGTGGGCTGGCTGCGGTACGCCTTCGCATGGTTGGAGTACCAAAAGTGCCTGAGGGGCTGACCATTCCCGGCTAAGGCCACATAAGCAGGGCCCTTCACGCAGCCAGCGTGAAGGGCCCTGCTTCTTGTTGTTCAGGCGTGCATTACTTGGTTGCGGGCTCCGGTTCCTGGACGCGCTCTGCGTCCCGCTGCAGCTCCGCTTGGAACGCCGCGTAGCGTGCCAGGTGGGCGGGGCGGCGGCGCAGGATGAACCAGGCAACTCCAAGAATGAGGAACCACACAGGCGTGGCCAGGAGCGCTGCGAGGGTGTCCGGCTGGGTAGTCAAGGCCCAGAGCACGAAAGCGAAGAACGCGAACACCACCCACACCATCACCACGCCACCGGGCATCTTGAACGCCGAGGATTGGTGCAGGTGCGGACGACGTTTCCGGAATGCAAGGTAGCTGGCCAGGATGATCGACCATACGAAGACGAAGCACACTGCGGACACGGTGGTCACCATGTCGAACGCCTTGCCGATGTCCGAACCGGCGTACATGAGGACGACGCCGGACAGCAGCAGGACGCAGGACAGGAACAGGGCGTTGCGGGGTACTTTGCGTCCGGAGAGGGCGCCGAACACCTTGGGCGCGTCGCCCTCCTGGGCGAGGCCGAACACCATGCGGGACGTGGAGTAAATGCCGGAGTTGGCCGAGGACATGGCCGATGTGAGCACCACCAGGTTCACCACGGTGGCCGCTGCCCCAAGACCGGCGAGCGAGAACATGGCGATGAACGGGCTGTGCCCGGCGGCGAACTGGGTCCACGGAGTGACGGACATCAGGATAATGAGGGCACCTACGTAGAACAGCAGCACCCGGATGGGAATCGAGTTGATGGCCTTGGGAAGGTTCTTCTCCGGGTCCTTGGCCTCAGCGGCGGTGGTGCCCACCAGTTCGATGCCCACGAACGCGAACACTGCGATCTGGAAGCCTGCCACGAAGCCCATGAACTCGTTGGGGAAGAAGCCGCCATGGCTCCACAGGTTGGTGAAGCTGGCCGGTCCGGCATCGGACTGGAAGCCGCTGAAGATCATGAACAGGCCAACAATGATGAGGGCCGCGATGGCCACGATCTTGATGAGCGCGAACCAGAACTCCGTCTCACCGAAAGCCTTCACGGTGGCCAGGTTGAGGAGAAGGAGGATGCCGATGGTGATCAGGCCCGGCACCCAGAGCGGCAGGGATGGCCAAAGTTCCTGGGAGTACCCGGCAATCGCGATCACGTCCGCGATGCCCGTAATGACCCAGCAGAACCAGTACGTCCAGCCGGTGAAGAAGCCGGCCCACGGCCCCAGCAGGTCGGCGGCGAAGTCGCTGAAGGACTTGTAGTTCAGGTTGCTCAGCAGCAGCTCGCCCATGGCACGCATGACGAAGAAGAGCATGAAGCCGATGATCATGTACACGAAAATGACGGACGGACCAGCCGCTGAAATGGTCTTGCCGGACCCCATGAAGAGGCCGGTACCAATAGCTCCGCCGATGGCGATGAGCTGGATGTGGCGGTTGCTGAGCTGACGCTCAAGGTGGGGTGAATCGCTGGAAGGTGGGCGCTGAATCGTCAAAGGAACTCCATCGTTCAGGCGGCACGGGGTGCCACGTTGATTCGGGTTCCTCCCCGCTCTGTACGTGGACCTGAGAGTTTCCGCAGGCGTTGGCCTGCTTGCACCTTCGGTGAGCCCGGTAGCCGGACTGCTTTCCAGAGTTGCCTCGCCGCGGCGGTACATGGGCCTGAGAGATTCCTGGGGAGGGTTTGCTCCTACGGCGCCTGACGGGATGTACCGGGCAGGACTCTCCCGCCGCAGATCAAAAGCGCGCACACCCTAGTGGGTGATGCAGCTCACACAGTAACGAAGGCTGGAGGCAGTCGCAACCCCGCGTCGCTAGCGGCCCAGAATGCTACGGGCGATCTCATCGGCATCGCGCAGCGTCCGCTGTCCGCTGGCGTACGCCGGTCCGGTGAGCGGGCGCGCCTCCGCAGCGATGGCGGTCCCCCACTGGGACGCAGACAACTGGAGGCCCAGGACGTACAAGTTCTTGGTGATGGATCCGTTCGCCGCCAATGGCCGATAAGGGTGGGGCTCCACATCCAGGCCCGTGGTCTGCATGGGTGTGCCCTCCACCCCCATCATGATCTTGGTACGCACCAGTCCGTCGGCCATGAGCTGTTCCAGCAGCGGCGAGAGGTTGATGCCCACCCTGTTGGCAGGCGACATTGCCTCCACGAGCGTCCGTGCTTCCACGGGCGCATCATGGACCCACGGCGACACCGCCCGGAACACTTTCGCGCCCCGGTCCACGCTGAACTTGGGGTCTGGTCCCACAAAACTCACGACGCCGGCACGCGCCAAGGCGGCCAACTGCTCCGACCGAAGTGCAGGCGCTCCGCTGGCCAGCCCCTCGACGAACGACTCGAACCAGCCGCGCAAACCCGCCAGCCATGATTCGTCCGTAATTCCACCGTCAGCCACCACGGATTTAAGGATTGCCCGTCCGGTGTGGAGGGCACCGATGGCCATCTTCACGGGGTCGGCCTCACCCAATGCCGATCGCCGCGCATCATCGTCCAGGTAAGCAGTGATGGCCACATCCAACTCTCGTCTGGAGGCGAATGTCCGGCCGGCGAGCGGTGCTGCCAAACCCCGGAGATTCAGTCGGCGGGAGGCAACAACGTGCTTTTCCACGAGGTCCCCCACATCGCTTTCCCACTTGGCAGTGGTGTGCGCATGGGGTTGGAGCGCGTCCTCAAGGTCTGCGAGGAACTGTTCCGGATCCTTGATTGCCGTGGGCTGGGATCGGGCCAATGTTGTGTAATAGGCCCAGAGCGCATCGCGGTGCAGCAAGGGCCACAGGTCGTGATCGAAGCCGGGCTGGATTCCCGCCGCCCGGAACCGGTCAACGGCATCTTCCGTCAGGTACCGCATGGTGATGCTGCTGGGATAGTAGCCTGCCAGCCCCGCTTTGGCCCGATACGGCGTTCCCCGGCGGGAGGCAGCGATGATCTTCGGCTCCCGGCCCGAGGCCCGGTACTCAAGCACACCGGCGCCGGGTGAACCGGCCTCGACGAACTTGCCGCCACGGCCCTCCGTCAACTGGCCCATGACGTCGAAGAAGTTCAAGCCCATGCCGCGGACCAGCACCGGCTCATTGTCCGGCACTGCCTGCCAGTCAACATCGGCCGGCGGAGCCGGCGGGAAGTAGAGCAGGCCCTGTTCGTCGGCCGCGCTCTTGAAGGACCGCTGCTCGGGATTCAGTCGGGACTCGATGTGGCCCAACGCGAGGACCACGGAGCCGACGGTGAGCCTGGCACCGTTGGCAAGTTCGACGTCGAACCCGTCTTCCTTTTCACGTTTCACGGGATGCGCAGCAACGGCGAGCGTCTTATGGAAGGTGACCTCGACGCCGTCGGGCAGCCGTTCCAGCAGCCCCTCCAACGTTTGGCGAAGATACCGCCCATACAGGGCACGGCTGGGGAAATCGTGTGACTCGAGGGTGGCAAGCTCCGCCTTTTCGGCGTCGTTGAGTCCCTCGCCATCACGACGCCGGGCCTCACGCCATTGGTCGAACGAACCGCCCGCGAGGGGTGGCGCAAGCTTCGGATCCTCAGGAATGAGGGTGGGATAGAACGATTGGGTATTCATCAGGAACAGCCGCGACTGCTCCGGTTGCCATACGTGGCCTGAACCAGCCGGGTAGGGATCTACGACATCAATGTGCAGCGTGGCGCCTTCAACGCTCTCCGCAGCCCAGTTCGCGAGCAACCGCTCGAGGACGCTGGTGCCCCGAGGGCCAGCCCCCAGCAGGGCAACACGGTTGATTTGCGATTTAGCCACGCTCAAGCCTAACTTCTGCGTGACTTGCTTACCGTGGAACAGTGTTGCTTGGATGGGGCGATGACCACCACAGAAGCTGATCAGTCGCCACTTCCCGAGAATGACACCGCGCCGGCCTCCGGCCCGCGCCACGCAGCGGATGTTGCGCCTGAGCCCACGGATGAGAACGTATGGCTTGAAGACATCCACGGCGAAGAACAGCTGGCGTGGGTCCGCGAGCAAAACGCGCGCACCGAAGACCTGCTGGAAGACGCCGAGTACCAGGCCGTCGAGGCCGGCATCCTGGAGGTCCTCGACTCCACGGACCGCATCGCCATGGTCAACAAGCGCGGTGACTTCTACTACAACTTCTGGAAGGACCAGGAACACCCCAAGGGACTCTGGCGCCGCACCACGTGGGAGAGTTACCTCACCGAGGATCCCGAATGGGACGTGCTGCTGGACATTGATGCCCTTGCCGCTGCTGAAGGCGTTGAGTGGGTGTTCCACGGTGCCGGTTTCCTCCGCCCTTCGGACGGCGAGGAGTACCGCCTTGCCATGGTTTCGCTGTCCCCCGACGGGGGCGACGCCGACCGCCACCGCGAGTTCGACGTCGAAACCCGCACCTTTGTGGAGGGCGGCTTCGACCTCCCAACTGCCAAGGGCAACGTCAGCTGGCTTGACGCCGACACCCTCCTGGTCTCCAGCACCGCGGACGGGCTTCCGGCCACCACGTCCTCTTACGCCCGGACCGGGGTGAAGCTTCGCCGCGGCCAGTCCCTTGCCGACGCTGAGCGCATCTTCGAGATCCCGGAAGACCACATGCTGGCCATGGTGGCGCACGACTCCACCCCGGGATTCGAACGGACTTTCGCCGTTGACTACATCGACTTCTACAACCGCAACACCTGGCTGCTGCGCGACGACTCGTGGGTGGCCATCGATGTCCCCACGGACGTCAACATCAGTGCCCACCGCGACTGGCTGCTGTTCCGCCCGCAGAAAGATTGGGATGTTGCCGGTGTTGGGTATCCTGCCGGGTCCTTACTTGCCGCCGACTTCGAGGCCTACCTGGCGGGGTCGCGGGAATTCGTGGTGCTGTTCGAACCTGATGCGCACACTTCACTGCAGTCCTGGAGCTGGACCAAGGACTACCTGCTGCTGAACCTCCTGCGCGACGTCTCCTCCGAGATTCGGGTATTGGATCCTGTTCGCCCCGATGCCACCGGGGCGTGGACCTCCACCGTGCTGGATGCCTGCCCTCCCCTGCACGACGTCAACGCCTATGCAGTGGACGACGAGGACGATTCCGATTCCGGGGCGGGAAACGACTTCTGGCTGGTGGCCACGGGGTTCACGACGCCGACCACGTTGACGCGGGGGACGCTCGGTGCCGCGTCGTCAGAGGCGGCACCGGCGACGGCATCCAGCGGCGTGGCGAGCCAGCACGCCGAAGTGAAGCGGTCGCCGTCGTTCTTCAACGAAGCCGACTACGAAGTCCAGCAGCACTTTGCTGTTTCCAAGGACGGGACCAAGGTTCCCTACTTCCAGGTGGCGTCCAAGGACCTGGTGCTGGACGGCCAGAACCCCACCCAGCTTTCCGGCTACGGCGGGTTCGAGGTTTCCCGCACTCCTGCGTACAGCGGAACCATCGGCCGGGCATGGTTGGAGCGGCGCACCTTGGGAGCTACGCCCGACGACGGCACAGCGTCCCATTCTCGCGGTGGCGTGTACGTTGTGGCCAACATCCGGGGCGGCGGCGAGTACGGTCCGTCATGGCATCGCGCAGCCCTTCAGGAGAACCGTCACCGTGCGTACGAGGACTTCGCCGCAGTGGCGAAGGACCTGATCTCGCGAGGGGTCACCAGCCGCCGCCGGCTGGGTTGCGTCGGCGGGTCCAACGGCGGCCTGCTGGTAGGCAACATGCTCACCCAGTACCCGGAACTGTTCGGTGCCGTGTCCTGCGGCGTGCCGCTCCTGGACATGCGCCGCTACACGAAGCTCTCCGCCGGGTACTCATGGATTGCCGAGTATGGCGATCCTGATGTCCCCGGTCAGTGGGAGTTCATCCGTACTTTCTCGCCGTACCACCTGCTTCACGACGGCGTGGAATACCCGGAAACGTTCATTTGGACCGCCACTTCGGATGACCGTGTGGGACCGGTCCAGGCCCGCAAGATGGCAGCGCGCATGCAGGCCATGGGCATTCCCAACGTGTGGTTCCACGAAGCACTGGAGGGCGGGCACGCGGGAGCCTCGGACAACCGACAGGCAGCTGCACTGCAGGCACGGAGCAACCACTTCCTATGGCGTTCACTGGCTGGAAGCAACTGACATCTTCCTCCGTGCTCCGATTCGATGGTTCCCTGCGCGGACAGCCGTGCGAACGGCCCATCCGGCAGCGAACCATCGAATTGGGCGGCTGAACGGCCGCGTTTTGCGCTGGGCCGTAGGTTCTGCGTATCCTTGGTGGGCTAGCAATAGCAATTGGAGACGTGCCAGAGCGGCCGAATGGGCTTCACTGCTAATGAAGTGTGGGGCACAACTCCACCGGGGGTTCAAATCCCCCCGTCTCCGCGAATTGGTCCCGGTTTTCGAACCGGGACCTTTTGCGTTTAACGCTCATATCCGTTGAGCCCCTGATCAGCCGCGCTTCGCTCCGCCGCTGACCTCGGAGCCGGCATGGCGGTGCAGGGTCAGGCTGTCCACAGTGCTGATCAGCATCAGGAGCGCCATGGCAATGAAGGCGCCCTTGTAAGCCCCCACTTGGTCCGCCCCGAACATGCGCGTGGTCTCGAAGAGTCGCAGGAACAAGGCGCCAACAGCGATTCCGGCTGCTGCCGCCAACTGAACGAGCGTTGCCGAGATGGCGTTGGCCGACGGGAGCTGCCCTGGGACGATGTCTGCGTATTGCACCGAGGCGTAGGCCGAGAAACCTATGGAGCGGAACGCCCCGCTGAACAACAGCAAGGCAAAAATGAATGGTTCGGGCGTCTGGGCATCGAGGAACGCGCACAAAGCGAACGTCACGGCGGACGCGAACGAGGCAAAGACAAGTACGGGCTTGAACCCACAACGCCTGATGAGCGGCGTGGTGGCGGGTTTGATCCCGATGTTGCCCACGAAGACCGCCGCCACCATGACACCGGCTTTCAGCGGGTCCCAGCCAAATCCGTCCTGGAACATCAATGGCAGCAGAAACGGTACGGAACTGATGGTCAGGCGGTAAATGAAGCCGCCGGTAGAAGTGGCCCGGAAAGTCCTTGTCCCAAAAACAGTGAGGTTGAACAGCGGGACTTTGGCCTTGCCCATCCACCAAACCGCCCCCGCCAAGGACAGCACTCCGGCAATCACCACCACCACTGCAAGTACGTTGGACGCGTGGCCGCCCAACGTTTCCAGGCCCACAACCAAAGCTCCGACTCCCAAGGTGGTCAGGAGCAGCCCAAACCAATCGAGCCGGCGCTTGCCGTCAAACTGCGTTCGCGGCACCAACCTGAGCGCTGCTATGAAAGCGGCGAGCCCAAGGGGAACATTGATGATGAAAATCCAGTGCCATGAAAGGAACGTTGTGAGGGCGCCACCCACCATGGGGGCCAGGACCGGGGCCAGAAGACCAGGCCACACCAAATAGGCCGTGGCGCGGAGGAGTTCGGACTTGGGAGTGCCCCGCAGCACCACCAGCGTGCCCACGGGAACCATCATGGCCCCACCCATGCCCTGTGCCACCCGACTGAGCGTGAGCATGGTCAGGTCGGTGCTCACTGCGCACAGCAGGGAAGCAATGGTGAACACGGAGATCGCAAGGCAAAAGATTCGGCGAGCGCCGAACCGTTCAGCAAGCCAACTACTCAGCGGAATGCCCATGGCTACCGTCACCAGGTACGCCGTCATGGTGATGTTGATGTCGGCCGGAGCCACGCTGAAATCGGACGCGATGCTGGGAATGGCGGTGGTGAGGATGGTCCCGTCCAGGAACTCCATGAAGAACGTTGCCGCCACCAAGAGGGCCAAGCGCGGCCGCCAGGTGGTTTCGTTGGCCGCTTCGACGTCGGTGTTGGGATTTGTGCTCATGGCTCCGGTCCAAGTCCTGGCAGGTAGCCTGCAGCAGGCAGCAGGCGTGTTTGCTCGATCCTATAGACGCAGCGTGGGAGCGATCACAACATGACGCTTTCCTACCAGCTTGCTGCTACCCGGCCTGGGCCAGGGCCAGCGGAAGGACGGCGCCCACCCCTGCCAGCCGCAAGGCCCGGGCGGAGATCGTCATGGTCCAACGGCTGTCGATGAGGTCGTCGACCAACAACACTGGCTGGCCGCCGATCCCGGCGAGGGCTTGGGCAAGTTCCGGTCCCACAACAAGCCTGTCCCAGACGCCAGCGAGCCGGTACGCGCTGTTTCCTCCGCGGCCGCCGGTGGGCCCACCATGCTGGTGCTGCAGCTGACCCAAGTAAGGCATCCGCCCAATGCCGGCTATTCCCTGGGCCAAGGAATCGACCAACAGTGGCTTGCTCCTGGAAGGAACACTGACAACAGCCGCCGGACGGCCAACTCCGCTCCACGGCGTTCCGCCCTCGGCCCCTGACCATTCACGCAGCACCTGGACGCAGGCCTGAAGCATTGCAGGATCAACGGAGCGGTCCGGTGCACCCGCGGCGAACAACTCGCGGAGGGCACCGCCCCAGCCCAAGTCGGTGAGCCTGGCCAGGACCCGCCCTTCCGAGACACTTTCGTTTGGCTTGATCTTGCCCTTGACCGCAACTCCCAGCCGGTCCATGCCGCTGGGCCATTGAAGGCGCGGTTCCGCCGCGATGCCGGCACGCCGGAGGGTCTGGCCCGCAGCGTCGGCTGCCGAGGCTGCCACGTCCACGGGGAACCATCGGCCGGCGCAGTTGTCGCAGCGCCCACAGGCGGCTGCTGTCTCGTCATCCAGCACCGAAGTGATGTATTCCATGCGGCAGCCAGCCGTGTCTTGGTAGATCACCATGGAGTCCTGCTCGTCCACCCGCGCTTCGGCGATGCGCGCGTAGCGCTCCGCGTCGTAGCTCCATGGCTGCCCGGTGGAGCGCCAACCTCCGCCAACGCGTTCTACAGCTCCGTCAACGGCGAGGACCTTGAGCAGGAGTTCCAAGGGCGTGCGGCGAAGATCCACCCTGGCTTCCAAAGCGACTGTGGACAATGCCGAACCCGCATCACCGAGGGCACCCAGGACGGCATCGGCTTTCTCGGCGGAGGGCATGGATGCGGTGGCGAAGTACTGCCAGATTTCGCGGTCCTCGGAGCCTGGCAGCAGCAGAACGTCTGCGTTGGCTGCTCCACGGCCTGCGCGGCCAACCTGCTGGTAGTAGGCAACCGGCGACGACGGGGCACCGAGGTGGATAACAAAGCCCAGGTCCGGTTTGTCGAATCCCATCCCCAGGGCCGAGGTAGCCACCAGGGCCTTTACTTGGTTGTCCTTGAGAAGTTGTTCGGCGCGTTCCCGATCCGCGGGGTCCGTTCGTCCTGTGTAGGACAGGACGTTGTGGCCGGCTTCAGCCAGCAGCCTGGCTGTGTCCTCGGCCGCGGAGACAGTGAGGGTGTAAATGATTCCGCTGCCAGGCATGTCCGCGAGGTGTGTCAACAGCCACCCGAGCCGGTCCCGGGAGTCTGGCAGGGTCAGGACGCCCAGCCGCAGGGACTCGCGTCCCAACGCTCCACGAATGGTCAGCACTCCGGCGCCGAGTTGTTCCTCGATGTCGTGGACCACCCGGGAATTGGCGGTAGCTGTGGTGGCAAGGACAGGAACCGGCTCCGGCAACTGGGCAATAAGGTCGGCGATGCGCCGGTAGTCAGGCCGGAAGTCGTGTCCCCAGTCCGAGATGCAGTGGGCCTCGTCAATAACAAGGAGGCCCGTCCGACGGATGAGTTCCGGAAGCTGGTTCTCCCGGAAGGATGGGTTGGTGAGCCGCTCCGGCGACACCAGGAGGACATCAACTTCGTCCGCCGCCAACTGCGCCAGGACCGTATCCCATTCAAGGGCATTGGCTGAGTTGATGGCTACGGCCCGCACCCCTGCCCGTGCGGCTGCAGCCACTTGGTCACGCATGAGTGCGAGCAGTGGAGACACGATCAGGGTTGGCCCGGCACCGCGCCTTCGCAACAGCAGCGATGCCACAAAATAGACAGCGGACTTTCCCCAACCGGTGCGCTGGACCACCAAAGCCCGGCGGCCCGCGTCCACCAACGCCTCGATGGCTTCATATTGGCCTTCGTGGAACTGGGCTTCGGGGTGCCCCACCAACTCACGCAGGCACGCCAAGGCCTGCTGTTCGGTGGGAGATTGCACGGAAACGGCAGTGTTTGGGGAGTTGTTGGCCATCAACCCAGTATTCCAGCCGACTCTGACACCCATAACCTTCAGGCCACGCTATGTGGATAGTCCTTGTCCACATAGCGCTCCTGCCGGTTCATGCCCCATTGCGTAGCCACAGTAGGATTGAGCCCGTGACTAGCGAGCAGAACAAGACATTCGACCTCTCGGCATCCTTCAAGGCGTATGACGTCCGCGGGATCGTGGGTGAATCCATCACGGCTGAAATCGTAGAGGCCGTGGGCGCTGCGTTCGTTGACGTCCTGGGCCTTGAGGGCCAGACGGTTCTGGTGGGCGGTGATATGCGCCCTTCATCGCCCGAGTTCAGCCAGGCGTTCGCCAACGGTGCAGCCACGCGCGGAGCGAACGTCCAGTTGCTGGACCTGATCTCCACCGATGAGCTCTACTACGCCTGCGGCGCCCTGAACGCTGCCGGTGCTACGTTCACCGCGAGCCACAACCCGGCCGAGTACAACGGCATCAAGATGGCCAAGGCCGGCGCGCAGCCCATCTCTTCCGAGAGCGGCCTGAAGGAAATCCAGGCCCTCGCCGAGCAGTACCTGAATTCCGGCATCATTCCTGCTGCAGGCAGCCGTGGAGCGATCAGCGTTCGGGACGTCTTGAAGGACTACTCCGAGTACCTGCGCCACTTGGTGGACCTCTCCGGCTCGCGTCCGTTGAAGATCGTGGTGGATGCCGGCAACGGCATGGCTGGACTGACCACCCCTGCGGTGCTCGGCGACAAACTGCTCCCGGCCTTGCCGTTCGACATCGTTCCGCTCTACTTCGAACTGGACGGCTCGTTCCCCAACCACCCCGCCAACCCACTGGAACCGGAAAACCTCCGCGATCTGCAGGCAGCTGTCATCAAGCACGGCGCCGACATCGGCTTGGCATTCGACGGCGACGCGGACCGCTGCTTCGTGATCGACGAAAAGGGCGAGCCTGTTTCCCCGTCCGCGATTACCGGGATGGTGGCCCGACGCGAGATCGCCCGCGCCCAGGCCGCTGGCGAGCAAACCCCGGTGATCATCCATAACCTCCTGACCTCAAAAGCGGTTCCTGAGCTCGTGGCCAAGGACGGCGGGCGGGCAGTCCGGACCCGTGTGGGGCACTCCTTCATCAAGGCCGTCATGGCCGAGGAAGGCGCAGTCTTCGGCGGGGAGCACTCCGCTCACTTCTACTTCCGCGATTTCTGGAACGCCGATACCGGCATGCTCGCGGCCATGCACGTCCTTGCAGCCCTGGGTGAGCAGAACGGACCGCTCTCCGAGCTTGGCCGCCAGTACGAGCCCTACGTCTCCTCGGGTGAGATCAACTCCGAGATCGAGGACAAGGCCGGCGCCGTGGAACGCGTTCGGGTGGACTTCGAGAACGAAGACATCGAGATCGACCACATGGACGGCAGCACCTTCACAGCGAAGGACGGCAGCTGGTGGTTCAACCTGCGCCCGTCCAACACCGAGCCCTTCCTGCGATTGAACGCCGAAGCCAAGGACCAGCCCACCATGGAAAAGATCCGCGACCGCGTCCTGGCACTGGTCAGGGCCTAGGAGCTGGGGAGCATGAGCGAGAAGCCCACCCAGAAAGCCGCCCCGAGCGACGCCGCTGGCGAATCCGTTCAGGATCGTGAGCTCCGGGAAACCTTGGGGACCGGCCTTGGAACTGCCCAAGAGCACCTGCAGCAGAATGGTGGGTTCTTCCCGTTCGGCATCACCCTCTCCGATGATGGTGAGCTCCGGATAGTGATGGTAACCCCCGGCGAACCCGACGAGGATGGTCACATCGACGCCGGGCAAATGCTGGCCGATCTGCACGAACTGTTGCGCCAAGGCCGCGACGAATTCCGGGCGGTTGCCATCGTCAGTGACGTCAGCCTCCCGGAACATGGCTCCGACGGCATTCATGGCGCGGCAGAGCACCGGGACGGTGAGGTCCGGGCAGCGATCATCCCGTACTCACCGGCAGCCGAGGGCTTCACCTTTGCCGCAATGGAGCCCGATACCCACGAACCATCCGTCTGGGTGGACTAGACCGACTACCTAGGCTGATCCCATGAAAATCAACGCCTTCGCAGATGTGAGCCTCCGCGCCATTATGGTGTTGGCCGCGGCGCCTGAGGGCATGCTGCTGACCACCCAGGCAGTGGCCGACGCAGTGGGAACACCGTACAACCATGTCAGCAAGGCGATGGTCCGCCTCCGCGCTCTGGGACTCATCGACGTAGAGCGAGGGCGGCTGGGCGGCTCGCGGCTCAATGAATCCGGGCGAAGAGCCACTGTCGGGGAACTCCTGCGTCATCTGGACAGCAGGCAGGATCCGGCGGAATGCCAGTCCCCCACCAAGGATTGCCCGCTCATCAATGAATGTGGACTGCGCCATGCCATGAATCGTGCCAGGGAAGCGTTCTACCGTGAACTCGACACTGTGGTCATCGCGTCCCTGCCCCACGCACGCCAGATGAACCCCGTCTTCCAGTCCATTGGACTCCGGCCGGAATTCAGGACTTCCGTAACGCAGTAACCGGCCCTCAACTACCGGTTTGCGCAACTCTTCTACAGAGAGTAGAAATTGAAGTGTAAATACAAGTATTTCAAATACTTGTATTGGCCGGCCGGGTACGCAGCCCGACCACTACACCAGGAGAACCATGCTCTCGGAAAAATCCCGCCCCCTCATCCAAGCCACCCTCCCGCTGATCGGTTCACGGATCGACGCCATCACCGTCGACTTCTACAACCGGCTTTTCGCTGCACACCCTGAGCTGCTCGACGGCCTCTTCAGCCGGTCGAACCAGCGTTCAGGGGATCAACAGCGGGCCCTCGCCGGCAGCATCGCAGCCTTCGCCACGCACTTGGTCAACAACCCGGATACCCTTCCCGAAAAGGTCCTGTCCCGCATCGCCCACAAGCATGCTTCCCTGGGAATCACCGAAGAACAGTACGCACTGGTCTACGAGCACCTCTTCGCAGCCATCGCCGCAGACTTGGCCGAGGTCATCACACCTGAGATCGCCGAGGCATGGACTGAGGTCTACTGGCTCATGGCCGATGCCCTGATCAAGCTTGAGAAGGGCCTGTACGCCTCGCAGGCCAACAGTAGGATGTGGATGCCGTGGCGCGTGGCCGCCAAGGAACCGGCAGGCAAGGAGGCCATCACCTTCACCTTGGCTCCTGCGGACGACTCCCCCATCACGGAAGCCCAACCCGGGCAATACATCAGCGTCAAGGTCCAGCTCCCCGATGGCCTGCGCCAAGTGCGCCAGTATTCGCTGTCCGGCGACGCAGGCACCAGCCGCATCTTCACCACCAAACTGAACGACGGCGGCGAGGTATCCACCGCCCTCCATGTCGGCGTCGAACCTGGCGACATTATCGAAATCTCGAATCCCTACGGCGAGATCACCATCAAGGACGGCGAGGGGCCGATCATCCTGGCGTCGGCCGGCATCGGCTGCACGCCTGCCGCGTCCATCTTGCGCTCCCTCGCAGAAACCGGGACCAACCGAAAGGTCCTTGTCCTTCATGCAGAGAAGGCAATGGAAAACTGGGCACTGAGCGCCCAGATGACGGCCGACGCCGCGACCATCGATGCAGAATTGCAGCTCTGGCTTGAAACTCCGCATCCCGGTGCCAGCCAAGGATTCATGTCCCTGCGCGAAGTGGACCTGCCCGCGGACGCATCACTGTACCTTTGCGGGCCCCTCCCTTTCATGAAGAAGATCCGCGACGAGGCCATCCAGGCCGGGGTCCCAGCCACGAACATCCACTACGAAGTCTTCGGCCCTGACGTTTGGCTCGCCAACTAAGGCAAGGAACGACGGCGGCCCGTCACCTTTCATGCGAAAGGTGACGGGCCGTCGTCGTTCACTTAAGAACGCCGTTGTTCCTAAGAGGTCTAGCCCAGACGGGCCTTGAGGCCGTCCAGCTCGGACTGCAGTGCCGCCGGGAGTGACTCGCCGAAGTTGGCGAACCATTCCTCGATGGATGCCAGCTCGGTTGCCCACTCTGCAGGGTCGACGCGCACCGCGGACTCAACCTCAGCCGGAGTCATGTCCAGGCCTTCGAGATCGATGGACTCGCCGGTCGGAACGAAACCGATCGGAGTTTCCACAGCGTCGGCCTTGCCTTCGAGGCGCTCGATGGCCCACTTGAGCACACGGGCATTGTCGCCGAAGCCAGGCCAGGCGAAGCCGCCTTCAGCCGTGCGACGGAACCAGTTGACCAGGAAGATCTTGGGCAGCCGCTCCGGGTTGGCCTTGGCAGACAGATTAACCCAGTGGTTCAGGTAATCGCCTGCGTCGTAGCCGATGAACGGCAGCATGGCCATGGGGTCGCGGCGGACAACGCCAACGGCACCGGCGGCGGCAGCCGTGGTTTCCGAGGACAGCGTGGAGCCCATGAAGATGCCGTTGGACCAGCTGCGCGCTTCGGTCACCAGCGGAATGGTGGTCTTGCGGCGACCGCCGAACAGGATTGCGGACAACTCCACGCCCTCGGGGCTGAAGTATTCTTCAGCCAGCATGTCGATCTGGTCGATCGGGGTGCAGAAGCGGGAGTTCGGGTGCGCGGCCGGAGCGTCCGAGTCCGGAGTCCAGGACTCACCCCGCCAGTCGGTCAGGTGTGCGGGAGTTTCCTCTGTCATACCTTCCCACCAGACGCCACCGTCATCGGTCAGCGCGACGTTGGTGAAGATGCTGTTGCCCTTGGCGATGGCGCGCATGGCGTTGGGGTTGGTGCCCCAGCCGGTGCCGGGAGCGACGCCGAACAGGCCCGCTTCGGGGTTGACGGCGCGGAGCTCGCCTTCCTTGCCGAAGCGCATCCACGTGATGTCGTCGCCGAGGGTCTCAACCTTCCAGCCCTTGATGGTGGGGTCGAGCAGCGCGAGGTTGGTCTTGCCGCAAGCGGAGGGGAAAGCAGCTGAGACGTAGTAGGTCTTCTGCTCGGGGGAGGTCAGCTTGAGGATGAGCATGTGCTCAGCCAGCCAACCCTCATCACGCGCCATGACGGAAGCGATGCGGAGGGCGTAGCACTTCTTGCCCAGGAGGGCGTTTCCGCCGTAGCCGGAGCCGAAGGACCAGATGGAGCGCTCTTCCGGGAAGTGCACAATCCACTTGTCCGTGTTGCAGGGCCAGGCGACGTCGGCCTGGCCGGCTTCGAGCGGTGCGCCCAGCGAGTGGAGCGCGGGGACGAAGAAGGCATCCGTCTGGGTGATGCGATCCAGGACGTCAGTACCAATACGGGCCATGATGCGCATGGAGGCGACGACGTAGGCGGAGTCGGTGATCTCGACGCCAAACTTCGGGTCTTCGGCGTCCAGGTGGCCCATGACGAAGGGGATGACGTACATGGTGCGGCCGCGCATGGAGCCGGCGAAGAGTCCGCGCAGCTTCTGCTTCATTTCGGCCGGAGCCATCCAGTTATTGGTGAAGCCTGCGTCGCGCTCGTTCTCCGAGCAGATGAAGGTTTGCTCTTCAACGCGGGCAACATCGGCCGGGTCAGAGAACGCCGCGAAGGAATTCGGGAACGTTTCCGGGTTCAGCCGCTTCAGCGTGCCGGCCTCGACCAGTTCGTCAGTCAGCTTCTTGTTTTCTGCTTCGCTGCCATCGACCCAGTGGATGCGGTCCGGCTGAGTCAGCTCGGCAACTTCCTCAACCCAGGCCAGCAGGCGTGCATGCGTAGTAGGTGCCTTCTCAAGCAGCGGCAGTCGCGCCAGATCGCCCATTGCGGTTCCCTTCCTCGGGTTCAGTGGTGTGTCCTAAACGATAGGGGCCGCGGACCAGACCAATCCGCTGTCAGACATCGGACATCCACGAGGCTGAAATCCAAAAACCGCTAGAAATCAAGGAGGAAGGTTGCTGGAAGGGAGATTTAAGTGACTAAGGTCACGTAGACCGGTCTAGTTGCGCAGATTACAGCTTTTCGATTTGGAACTTCACATGAACTTCTGTAAAGTTTATTGAGGTTCGAGGGGGTCAGAGAAACAGACCGCCGAGAATCACACGAAATGCGCCCATAGCTCAGCTGGATAGAGCGTCTGTCTACGGAACAGAAGGTCAGGGGTTCGAATCCCTTTGGGCGCACAGACAAGACCCGCACCGGTTCGCCGGTGCGGGTCTTTTTTATACCCAAATGACCCAAGCAGCGGCAGGTGAGCCGCCCCGGAAACGCAAAAACCGCCGTCGAGCTTCTCGAGGAAGTACGACGGCGGCCCTTGGCGTCCGCTCAGAGGTTCGGCACGAACGGCACTGGGGGGCCGTAGGCCCGGCCGCGGGCCTTCGGGATCCTGTGGACCGGCGCACCTTCGCCAATGACGTTCGTCAAGGTTCCCAGCCGTTCCACGGTCAAACTGACCACATCATCCCGTTGAAGCGGTGGTGGAGTCATGGATCCACACCATCCCCAGAACTCGGCCAGGCAGCCTCCCCCGCTGGTCCCGGAACCGAGGATGTCGCCGCGCCGCACCCAGGTTCCCCTGCTGGCGTAGGAGACAAGCTCGGCAAAGTTCCACGCCATGTTGGCCAAGGAATCAGCAGCGAGCACCTGCCCGTTCACGGAAACGCTCACGGACAGGTCAAGGAAGCCGTCGGAGGTGATGTCCGCCAGCTCATCCTTGGTCACGAAGATCGGCCCGAGGGACGTGGCTGTGTCTTTGCCTTTCGCAGGGCCCAGTCCAACGGTCATTTCGGCTCGCTGGAGGTCGCGTGCGGACCAATCGTTCATGATCAGGTATCCGGCGATGTGCTGTTCGGCCTCGTCTACGGAAAGGTTGCAGCCGTCCGTTCCGATCACCGCCGCTACTTCCAGTTCGAAGTCGAACTGGTGCGACCCCGGGGCAACCGGAACAGTGGCGTTGTGCCCCGTGGCGGCGTGCGGGTTGGTGAAGTAGAACGACGGCGCGTCGTACCAAGCGTCCGGAATCCCCTTGTCCGCGGCTACTGACCGCAAGGCGCCCACGGTGTGCTGTTCAAAAGTGATGAAGTCCCGGATGGTGGTCACTTCCAGGGGCGGGAGCAACTCGGCGGTGCGGAAGTCCACAAGATCCCCGTCCGCCGAGGTCCGTGGCCGCGCCATCACATCGAAAGCATCCAGCCCTTCCGGGTAGAGGCGACCCGAAACCAGGTCATCATTGGCTTGCCCAAGGCGCGGAACACCGTCCACCAGGATGCGGAAGAATTTCACGCGTCATCCCCCGACTCAAGAATTGCCACGGCTCGGGTCCACCCGGCTGACGCTCCGTGAATTTTTACCGGGAAGCAGGAGATCTGGAATCCGGTTGCCGGTAGTGCCTCCAGGTTGTGCAACTTCTCGATGTGGCAGTAGCCGATTTCCATGCCGGCTTTGTGGCCTTCCCAAATCAGCGAATTGTCCCCGGTCTCCACGTACTTCTTCGCTGTATGGATAAAGGGAGCGTCCCAGCTCCAGGCATCCGTTCCGGTGACGCGCACACCGCGGCTGGTGAGGAAGAGCGTAGCTTCGCGGCCCATTCCGCAGCCTGTGGAGAGGTAATCGTCCAAACCGTAGCGGGTGCCGGCTGCAGTGTTGACCACCACGATGTCGCCCGGGGCAAGATCGTGGCCTATGCGGCCGAGCTCGGCCTCGACGTCAGCTGCGGTGACGACATAACCGTCCTCGAAGCTCCGAAAATCCAATTTCACCCCGCGGCCGTAGCACCACTCCAGCGGAACTTCGTCGATGGTGATGGCACGGGCTCCCCCATCCATGGTGGACGCATAGTGGTACGGCGCGTCCAGGTGGGTGCCAGTGTGGGTGGTGGCAACGACGCGCTCAATGGCCCAGCCTTCCTGCCCGGGAAGGTCCTCTTCTGTCATTCCCGGGAAGTAGGAAACCAGGTCCTTGGCTGTTTCCTGGTGGGTGAAGTAGTCGATGGATGGCGTGAGCCCGGGTGGGTCCGAGGCGATGTTCGCCATGAGGCTAACGGAGAGGTCTACGAGTTTAGGCATGACGTGCGGGTTCCTTTGAAGCGTGTTGATTGGCGGCAGCCTCCTGGGAGAGGGAGCCTTGGTGGGTTTGCGGCAGGAGGAGCATGAGGGCGCCTCCGATCAAAAAGACGACACCTGAGAGGATGAGCCCGGAGGAGAATCCCCAGGAAGCTGCAATCCCGCCCATGGCAAGGGGAGCGAAAGCTGCGACCCCGCGTCCGATGTTGAAGCAAAATCCAGCCCCGGTGGTGCGGATCCTGGTGGGATAGAGCTCCCCCAGGTAGGACCCGAAAAGCCCGGCGAACGTCATAAAGAATGCGTACAGCGGACCCATCCAGAGCAGGGCGGACTGGTTGGTGACCAAACCGTAAAGCGGCATCAACAGGCCAGTCCCGGCCAACGAGAGAATGATGGCGTTGCGGCGGCCGATCTTGTCCGCGATCCAGCCGAAGACGATGTAGCCCAAGAACATTCCGAGGTTGAGGACGGTCATGAAGAGCGCCACTTGGCGGGGGTCCAAGCCACGTTCGGTGGACAGGTAGCTCGGCATCCAGGTGGACGCGCCATAGAAGCCGACGAAGGCGCAGATGGCAGCCAGCGTGGCAACGATGGTGCGGCGTCGATAGGTCCCGGTGAAGAGCTCCTTGGCGGTGACGTTTCCGCTGTTGCTGCTGGATTGCCGTGCCGCACGTTCCTGCAGCCATGCTGTGGACTCCGGGAAGAAGAACACCACCATCAGCAGTGGCAGGAGGGCAGACAGCCCGGTCACCAGGAACAGCAACCGCCAATCAGGCATGAAGACGCCTGCTACGAGAGCTGCGCTCGCCCCGCCCAGGGGATAGGCAGCGAGGACGAACGCCACCGCGCGCCCGCGTTGTTCGGCGGGCCAGGTTTCCACGATGTACGTCGAAAGAACGGACCACACACCCCCAAGCCCGATGCCCGCCAGGAAGCGCAAGGCAACGAACACTGCGTAGTTCGGGACGACGAAGAGCGCGGAGGTCAACGCCACGAAGACCACCATGGACGCGATAAGGGCAACCCGGCGGCCGCGGTTGTCCGCTATCCAGCCGGTGAGAACACTCGAACACCCCATGCCGAGCAGCGTGGCCGTTGCCAGCAGACCGCCGGCGACGGGAGTGAGGGCCATCTCGGCGCTGATGGCGGGGAGGGCGAAGGACAGCACTGCGATTTCGAGTGCGTCGAAAAGATAGATGATGAACGACCCAATAAGGATGAACCACTTGGTTCCACGTTTCATTGTGGAGATCCCTTCTGAAGCGGGCGACGGTGCCCGAGCCGAAAACAGAACTTAGACACCCGTTCAGTTTCTGTTGGGTTAGAATTTATACACCCATTCAGTTTGTGTCAACGGCCACAGCAACCTGGCCAGGGAGGGACCGATAGGGTGAGAGTCATGTCGACTGAAGTGCAGGGAAACACCGCTGGCACGCGACGCCGCGAACAAATCCTGGACGTGGCCTTGGAGATGTTCGCAGACCGGGGATTCGAGGCCACCACCATGCGCGCCATTGCGGAGGAGATCCGCACCACGGCCCCGCTGGTGATCTACCATTTCGCCACCAAGCTGGACCTCTACAGAGCTGTCTTCGCGCGGTACCAACACCTCAATGAGGAACGCCGGCGCGAAGTGCTGAAGGTGGACACTGCGGCTTCCGACGCAGTGGAAAAGATCGTTGACGCTTTCCTCTTGCCCACGCTGAAGGCCCAGGAAACCGCCGGCGGGAAACTGTTCGCACGGCTCGTCCTCCGGGAAGCCTCAGATCCCGCAGCCCATGAGCGGGGCATCCTCGCAGAGTACTTCGACCCCATGGCCAGGGACTTCATCCACGTCATGCGCACAGCGCTGCCGGACAAACCCCCCGGCTTCCACGAATGGGCCTACTTGTTCGGAGTCGGCGCACTGACAGGCACTGCGCTCCCGCACCGCATCGCCTCCCTGTCCGAGTTGCCGAACATCAACGAGTTCCGTTACGACCACCTGCGCAATGTCTTGGTGGCAGGCTGGCGGGGCACCGGCAGGTAGACCGCCGCGAAAACGGAAGGGCCGCCGTCGTACTTTATGAAAAGTACGACGGCGGCCCTTGCGTTAAGCGCGGAGGGTTCAGTCCCCTACTGCCTCGCCGATGCGGCGGCGGATTCCATCGAAGTGCCGGTTGAGGAGTTCCGAGGCCGAGACCTTGTTCCCCGCGGCGACAGCGGCATAGATGCTGCGGTGCATGGCGGCCGTCTTGACCAGGTCCTCGTTGCCCGGGCCGATCTCCACATGGATCTTCCGGTAGACCTTCCAGAAAACACCCATGAGGTTGATCAGGAGTTCGTTGTTGAGTGGCTCGAACAGGCGCCGGTGGAACTCGGCGTCGGCGGCCACGAAGTTTTCGCCTGCGGCTGCCAGCTCTTCCATCTGCTTCACAGCTTCCTCGATGGATGCCAGCTGTTCCTTGGTCATGACATCCATGGAGGAGCCAATCAGCCCCGACTCCAGCGCCTGGCGCACGTCAACCAACTGCAGCGCCTCAAGCCCCTGATGGCGAAGCGAAAGCCGGCCGCGGAACGTCAGCCCATCAGCCAAGGCATCGAAGTTGCTCGGCGCCACGAACATGCCAAAGCCATGCCGGATCTCGATCACGCCCAAAGCCTGCAGCACCTTGAGGGACTCGCGAAGCGTGTTGCGGCCCACGCCAAGGGCTACCGACAGCTCGCTTTCCGTCGGCAATGGATCGCCTGCCTCGAGCTCACGCTCAAGGATCAATTCCATAATGTCCGACTGCAATGCACGCAGCCGGGCCTGTGCACTGAACCGCGCCTGCGGAACTACACCGGAAGTTGTCATGGCGCTCTCCTTGCCAATGCACCACTCCACAGGAACGCGGAACGGTGCGGTGTTAATATTGAGGCGAGCTTAGTGCCCACCGCAGAATGAGTGACTCGCAACATACAATATCGGATGTCCCACCTCCTTGATAGGTATGGACAAGGATTTCCTCAGATCTTGCTGAGATTTCCACCACGGACCGGCCGCAGCCGGCAAACCGCCAGGCGCGCGGCGGAAACCCAGGCGCCCTTTCTCACTTGACGTTCCGTTGTGACCGCCCTTACAGTTTCCATACGAGCATCGGACGTCCTACATCCGATAACCCACGAAACGCGAATGGTGAGGCACCCTATGAGCAAGACGATCCAAAGCCTGCCGCTGGTCAACGACGCCAGCCGCCGGAACTTCCTGAAGCTAAGCGGCGCAGTTGGTGCAGCAGCCGCCTTCACGGCAACCCTTTCTGCGTGCGGCGGCGCTGCCAGCACCACCACCGGCAACGCAACGAACACTGCTGCAGTGAACAAGGACCTCATCATCGAGGCAGGCATTTCCTACGCGCTCTCCACTGGCTTCGATCCCCTGAGCTCCTCCGGGGCCACGCCCATGGCAGCCAACCTGCATATCTTCGAAGGCCTTATCGAGTTGCACCCGGCAACCCGCCAGCCCTACAACGCCCTTGCTGCGTCGGATCCCAAGAAGATCAACGACACCACCTACCAGGTGACCATTCGCGACGGCGCCAAGTTCCACAACGGCTCCCCCGTCACCACCGAAGACGTCGCTTTCTCCTTCACCCGTGTGATGGACCCGGCGAACAAGTCCCTGTTCTCCCAGTTCATCCCCTTCATTCAGGACGTCAAGCCGCTCGACGAGAAGACGGTTGAGTTCACCCTGAAGTACGCCTTCCCGGGCTTCGGCCCACGCATCTCGGTGGTCAAGATCGTCCCCAAGGCCCTGGCCACAGACCTGAAGGCCTTCGACGCCTCGCCGGTGGGCTCGGGTCCCTACAAGCTCATCTCGGCCGTCAAGGACGACAAGATCGTCTTCGAAGCCTTCGCCGACTACAACGGCCCCAAGCCTGCACTGGCCAAGGGCATGAACTGGCTGCTGCTCTCCGATGCCGCAGCCCGCGTCACGGCTGTCCAGTCCGGCCGCGTCCAGGCGATCGAAGACGTTCCTTACCTGGATGTCGACGGGCTGAAGTCCAAGGTCAAGGTGGAGTCCGTTCAGTCCTTCGGCTTGCTGTTCCTGATGTTCAACTGCGCCAAGGCCCCGTTCGACAACAAGCTGGTCCGCCAGGCACTGCACTACGGCCTGGATAAGGAAGCCATCATCAAGAAGGCACTGTTCGGCAATGCCAAGGCTGCCACCTCCTACTTCCAGGAAGGCCACCCGGACTACGTCAAGGCAAAGAACGTCTACGGCTTCGACACCTCCAAGGCCGAAGAACTCCTGAAGCAGGCCGGCGTCACAAGCCTCGAGTTCGAACTCCTCACCACAGACACCGCCTGGGTCAAGGATGTGGCCCCACTGATCCTCGAATCCTGGAACAAGATCCCCGGTGTCAAGGTGACGGTCAAGAGCCTCCAGTCCGGCGCTTTGTACAGCGACCGTGTTGGCAAGGGCGACTTCTCCGTGGTGGCAGCCCCCGGCGATCCCTCGGTCTTCGGCAACGACGCGGACCTCCTCCTGAGCTGGTTCTACTCGGGTGCAACCTGGATGGACAAGCGTGCCTTCTGGACCACCCCCGAGCGGACCAAGCTGCAGGAGCTCATGGACAAGGGATCGCAGGCTTCGGGAGACGAAGCCAAGAAGATCGTCGGCGAAATCGTGGACATGGTCTCGGACGAAGTTCCGCTGTACCCGGTGTTCCACCGCCAACTGCCCAGCGCCTGGGACGAAAAGAAGCTCAACGGCTTCCAGCCGCTCCCCACCACCGGTCTGTCGTTCGTCGACGTCGGACGCACGGCCTAAGCACCCCTCGCGTTGCCGGGCCCGCTCTGCGGCCTAAAACCCCCACAGAACCCGCAGAGCGGGCCCCGCAACCAGCACCACCAACCAACCGGAGAACAAATTGGTCACGATATTGCGTCTGCTTGGCCGCAGGCTTGCAGCACTGCCATTGATGATCCTGGGCATTACGTTGCTCGTCTTCCTCGTCCTGCAGGCCGCTCCCGGCGACCAGGCAAGCTCCGCCCTCGGTGACGGCGCAAGCGAAGAAGCGAAGCAGCAGTACCGCCAGGACAATGGCCTGAACGACCCCCTGGTCCTGCAGTACTTCCGATTCCTCGGCAAGCTCCTGCAGTTCGACCTCGGCGTCACCACCCCGCCGGCCAAGTCGGTGGCTTCCATGATCGGCTCGGCGTTCCCCCTGACGCTGCAGCTCACTTTCCTGGGCGTCCTCATCGCCATCGTGCTTTCGCTGGCGTTCGGCATCCTCGGCGCGCTCTACCGCGACAAGTGGCAGGACCAGTTGGTCCGCGTCTTCTCCATCGCCGCGATCGCCACGCCGTCGTTCTGGTTGGGCATCCTGCTCATCCAGTGGTTCGCGCTCGGCGAGAACCCGATGTTCCCCTCGGGCGGAATTGCGACGCCGGAATCCGGCTTCGGCGGTTGGCTCAACTCGATGGCCCTCCCGGCCCTCGCGCTCGGCATTCCCGTGTCCGCCTCGCTGATCCGCGTGGTCCGCACCTCGATGGTGGAAGAACTGGACCGCGACTACGTCCGAACCGCCATCGGCAATGGTGTCCCCTACCGTGAGGTCGTCTCCAAGAACGTCCTCCGCAACGCACTCGTCACCCCGGTGACCGTGCTGGGACTGCGCGTCGGCTACCTGCTGGGCGGCGCCGTCGTGATTGAAATGATCTTCGCCCTGCCCGGTATGGGCCAGCTGATCCTCAACGGCATCACCAACCTGGACGTCAACCTGGTCCAGGGCGTGGTACTCACCATCTCCGTCACCTTCGTTCTGGTGAACATCGTGGTGGACCTTCTCTACCTGCTCATCAACCCCCGAATCAGGACGGTATAGCTCATGCGCAGCAAGCTCGCAGAACGGCTAAGTGCCCCGGGCATTCGTTTCAAGGCCCTGCCCTGGGGCTCCCGTATCGCCCTGCTCTTCCTCATTGTGATTGTCCTGGCGGCCATTTTCGCGCCGATCATTGCACCTCACGATCCCCTGGAAACGTTCATTCCGGCCACGCCGCCGGGTGCTGAACACTTCTTCGGCACCGACCGCCTGGGCCGCGACATCTTCTCGCGCCTCTTGTTCGGCGCACAATCGTCGCTCCTGATCGGCCTGGGCGCGGTTGGCCTGGCGATCCTCGCCGGTGCGCTCCTGGGCTCCTTCGCCGCGACGTCCAGCAAGTCCGTGAACGAGATCATCATGCGACTCATGGATATCCTCATGGCGTTCCCGGGAATCGCCTTGGCCGCCGTGCTGTTGGCGGCGTTCGGCAACTCGGTCCCCACCATCATCATCGCGATCGCCATCATCTACACCCCGCAACTGGCCCGCGTGGTCCGCGCCAACGTGCTGGCACAGTACGGCGAAGACTACGTCCGAGCCGAACGGGTGATCGGTGCCGGACGCTTCTACATCCTGGTCAAGCACATCGTCCGCAACACCGCCGCTCCCGTGCTGGTGTTCGCCACCGTCATGGTGGCCGACGCCATCATCCTGGAAGCCTCGCTGTCCTTCCTCGGCGCCGGCGTTCAGGACCCTGCACCGTCCTGGGGCAACGTGATCTCCTACGGACGCAACCTGGTGCTGTCCGGCGGCTGGTGGGCCACCACCTTCGCGGGCTTGACCATCCTCCTGACCGTTCTGTCCCTGAACATCCTCGCCGAGGGCCTCACGGACGCCATGGTGAACCCGAAACTCCGCCGTGCGCCCGTAGTAAAGGACGACGACGGTACTACAGCCGCCGTTGCTATCGATGCACAGGTTGCAACCTCCGTGGCCCAGCCCTCCGTTGTTGAGGAACACGAGCTCGACGGCGTCCGGCCGGCTACCAGCGGTGACCTGACGTCCGACGGCGGCCAGGCAGCCGTGCTCACCGACGTCCGACTCGCAGCCGCGAACCCGCACCTCCTGCTGGACCGTGAGCTGGAACTGCTCGCAGCCATTGAAGCAAAGCGCACCGATCGCCTCCCGCAGGTTTCTCCCGAGGCCCGCAATGTCCTTGAGGTGAAGAACCTGTCCATCCGCTTCCCGGGCCGCTTCGGCGACATCGCGATCGTGGACAATGTGTCCTTCACCGTCCGCGAAGGCGAAACGATGGGCCTGGTGGGCGAATCCGGTTGTGGCAAGTCCATCACCTCGCTGGCCGTCATGGGGCTGCTCCCCAAGACAGCCCAAGTCACCGGCTCCATCACGTTCGACGGCAAGGAGTTGCTGGATCCGAACACCAAGCACAGTAACGTCAAGGCCTACGAGGGCCTCCGCGGCGAGCAGATCGCCATGGTCTACCAGGACGCCTTGAGCTCCTTGAATCCGTCCATGAAGATCAAAGACCAACTCGAACAGCTCACTAAGCGTGGTGGCCGCAAGACTCCTACCGAGCTGCTGGAGATGGTGAAGCTGGATCCCGTCCGGACCCTCGCCAGCTACCCGCATGAGCTCTCCGGCGGGCAGCGTCAACGCGTGCTGATCGCCATGGCCCTGTCCCGTTCGCCGAAGATCGTTGTTGCCGACGAGCCCACGACAGCCTTGGACGTCACAGTCCAGAAGCAGGTGGTGGACCTCCTCAACGAACTGCGCGAACAGCTCGGCTTCGCGATGGTATTCGTCAGCCACGACCTCGCGCTGGTGGCTTCCTTGGCGCATCGCATCACCGTCATGTACGCCGGCCAGGTGGTGGAATCCGCACGAGCCTCCGAACTCCTGCAGAACCCCAAACACGAGTACACCCGGGGTCTGCTGGGCGCCGTGCTCTCCATTGAGGCCGACGCCGTCCGGCTGCACCAGATTCCCGGCACCGTCCCGTCGCCTCGGGACTTCGCAACGGGCGACCGCTTCGCGGCCCGCTCACTGCGACCCGACGCCGATCCCCACCAGAAGCTGGTCCTCACCACGGTTTCTTCGGTTGACTCCGCAAACGGTGACGATGCCGACCACTACTGGGCCAGCCACTTGAAGGAGGACGCGAAATGAGCGAGTCAACCGGCAAACCGGTCATCGAACTCAAGGACGTCAAGGTCTACCACCATGCACGGACCGGTGGCCTGTTCCGGCCGAACATCGTCAAAGCGGTGGACGGCGTGGACTTCACCATCAGCCGCGGCGAAACCGTGGGCATCGTGGGTGAGTCCGGCTGCGGCAAGTCCACGCTCGCTTCAGTGCTTGTGGGACTCCAGCCGCCGACGTCGGGCCAGGTCCTGTTCCACGGGAAGCCCGCCATCAAGCGGAACGCCGCCATGCGCAAGCAGTTTGGACGCTCCGTCTCCGTGGTCTTCCAGGACCCGGCAACGGCACTGAACCCGCGCATGACCATCCAGGACATCCTCACGGATCCGTTGCAGATCCACGGCATCGGCAACGCGGCATCACGCGCCGCCAAGGTCAAGGAACTGTTGGCGCTGGTTGGCTTGCCGCAATCGGCAGCCGAAGTGACGCCGTCGCAGGTTTCCGGCGGCCAGCGCCAGCGTGTGGCGATCGCCCGCGCACTGGCCCTGGACCCGGACATCATCGTGGCGGACGAGCCGACGTCGGCCCTGGACGTTTCCGTCCGGGCGCAGGTCCTGAACCTGCTGTCCGACCTGAAGACCCAGCTGAACCTGGGCATGGTGTTCATTTCCCACGACATCCAAACCGTCCGGTACGTCTCGGACCGCATCTGCGTCATGTACTTCGGCAAGATCGTCGAACAGGGCACAGCCGCGCAGGTCTTCGACAACCCCAGCAACGACTACACCAAGAAGCTGCTGGGCGCCGCGCCGAGCCTGCTTCACATTTAGTTTTTCCTTTCACAAGCTACAAACAACGGAGAATTCTGTGTCCACTCAGTTCCAGGGCGTCATCCCCCCGGTCATCACCCCCCGCCACGCAGACGGCAGCATCGACACCGCGTCGCTGAAGAACGTCACCAAGCACCTGATCGACGGCGGCGTGTCCGGCCTTTTCGTCCTGGGCTCCTCCGGCGAAGTCCCCTACATGACCAACGACGAGCGCGAGCTGGTGGTCTCCACCATCGCTGACGCCAACGCCGGAGCTGTCCCGCTGATCGTTGGCGCCAACGAGCAGACCACCAACCGCGTGATCGAGGAAGCCCGCAAGGTCATCGATCTCGGCGCCGACGCGATCGTGGTCACGTCCATGTACTACGCCATCGGCAACGCTGCGGAGACCGAAACCCACTTCCGCAGCATCCACGCCGCCATCGAGAAGCCGATCTTCGCTTACGACGTCCCGGTCCGCACCCACTTCAAGCTGCCCACGGACCTGCTGGTTCGCCTCGGTCGTGATGGTGTCCTTGCCGGCGTCAAGGATTCCTCCGGCGACGACGTTTCTTTCCGCCAGCTGCTCCTCGCAGCCAAGGACATCCCCAACTTCGACATCTTCACCGGTCACGAAGTTGTGGTGGACGGCGCCCTCCTGGGCGGCGCGCAGGGCGTTGTTCCAGGTCTGGGCAACGTTGACCCGGCCGGTTACCGCCGCCTGTTCGACGCCGCGCAGGCCGGCGACTGGGCAGGTGCGGCCCGCGAGCAGGACCGCTTGGCCGACGTCTTCGAGATCGTCTACACCCCCAACGGACGCGTCTCCGGCGGTGCCGCCGGCTTGGGTGCCTTCAAGACCGCGCTGCAGGTGATGGGCGTGATCGAGTCCAACACCATGAGCTCGCCCATGTTGTCCTTGAATGAATCCGAGACGGCTGCGATCCGCGAAATCCTTGAACGGAACGGGCTGGTCTAGCTTCCATGACCCACGTGATCGGCGTTGACCTCGGCGGCACCAAAACCGCTGCCGGGGTTGTGTCCCCAGCTGGCGTTGTGCTGATGTCGGAGACCATTCCGACCTTGAACCGGGGTGGTGGCGAAGCGATCCTCGACGCCACCTCTGCGCTGATCGCGGGCTTGGTGGAGCGCGCTGCCGACGCCGGACATACCGTGTCCGGCGTCGGTGTCGGCTCCGCTGGAGTCATTGACGCCGTGGCTGGCACGGTGGTTTCGGCCACCGACGCCATTCGTGGCTGGGCCGGGACTGCCCTTGTTGCGGGGTTGTCCGCGCGCCTCGGCCTTGGCGTCCGCGCCGTCAACGATGTCCATGCCCACGCCCTCGGCGAGGCTTGGCTGGGCGCTGCTGCCGGTTCTTCGAGTTCACTCATGGTGGCGTTTGGCACGGGAGTGGGCGGCAGCTTTGTGCTGGACGGCGCTCCTGTCCTGGGGCACCGCTTTGTCGGCGGGCATGTGGGGCACTTCGCCTCTCCTTACGCCACCTTCGACGGCGTTCCCCTGGCCTGCGTCTGTGGCGCTGCCGGGCACGTGGAGGCGATCGCTTCCGGACCTGCCATCCACGAGTCCTACCTCCGCTTGGGGGGTTCTGTCCTGGATGCTGCAGACACGCGTGGTGTGTTCGCGCTGGCCGCGCCTGACAGCAGCGCCGGCGAAGCCACCGCGAGCACTCTCGCCGCAGCCCAAGCCGTTGAGCTCGGCGCTGCCGCCGCAGGGCAAGCCGTCGGTGGCCTTATCAACATTTTGGACCCTGAAACCGTTGTGGTCTCCGGCGGCCTTGCCGATGCGGGAGACCCCTGGTGGAAGCCCATGGAGATTGCCTTGCGCCGGGAACTGCTCTCGCCACTGCTTTCCGTGCCGGTAGTCCGGGCAACCCTCGGCAACAGCGCCGCCATTGTTGGTGCTGCGAAACTCGTCCTTCAGTAAGGAAGACATCTTGATCCTCACTCCAGCAGGCCTCGAAGGCCTCCATTCACAGCTGATCGTCTCCTGCCAGGCCTACCCGGGCGAGCCCATGCGCGATCCCCGGACCACCGGACAGGTGGCCGCCTCGGCCGTGATCGGCGGGGCTGCGGCGATCCGCGTCCAGGGGTTGGCCGACGTGCAGTTCACGCGCACCGCCGTCGAGGTCCCTGTCATTGGCCTGTGGAAGGACGGACACGACGGTGTCTTCATCACTCCCACACTGCGGCACGCCCTCGCTGTGGCGAATGCGGGTGCACACGTTGTGGCGATCGATGGCACCAGGCGTGAACGGCCGGACGGGCTTTCCCTCGCGGAAACGGTGGCCGGAATCCATGCGGAATCCCAGGCCTTGGTCATGGCTGATTGTGGCTCGTTCGACGACGCCGTTGCTGCCGTTGAGGCGGGCGCGGACCTGATCGGGACCACATTGGCCGGCTACACCGGCGAGCGCACCAAGACCGACGGGCCGGACCTTGAACTCTTGGAACGGATCGCTTCTGCCGGCTTGGGAAAGCCCTTGATCGCCGAAGGCCGCATCCACACGCCCGCCCAGGCCCGCCTGGCCCTCGATGCCGGTGCCTTTGCGGTGGTGGTGGGCACCGCGATCACCCACCCGGCCAGTATCACGGGCTGGTTCAAGGGCGCGATGCACGCGTAAGCACGTGCCGTGACGAGATTCTGCTGGATCATCCGCAGACCCACCCTGCGCTTTCCCTGCCTGGCGCGGGTTACCAAGGTGCAGCACTGAATGATCCAGCAGAATCAAGCACGCACAACGCGACGACAGCAGTTGTAGGCTTTCCCCATGACTGCCGAGAGCTCCCGGGAATTCGACGTAATAGTGATCGGCGCTGGCGCCGTGGGAGAAAACGTGGCGGACCGTGTGGTTCGCGGCGGCTT
This sequence comes from Paenarthrobacter sp. FR1, assembly GCF_051106045.1. Classification (NCBI taxonomy): domain Bacteria; kingdom Bacillati; phylum Actinomycetota; class Actinomycetes; order Micrococcales; family Micrococcaceae; genus Paenarthrobacter; species Paenarthrobacter sp. FR1. The sequence goes on from NZ_JBPFSF010000014.1 coordinate 83,776, forward strand.
GACGGCGGTGATTATCGAGAGCGAGCTGGTGGGCGGTGAGTGCTCCTACTGGGCATGTATCCCGTCCAAAGCCCTCCTCCGCCCGGGGAGCGTCCTCCACGCAGCCCAAGTGGTGCCCGGCGCCACAGAGGCGATCACTGGGACCATAGATGCCGAGGCTGCCCTGAGGCATCGGGACTGGTTCACCAACAACTGGGAGGACGGCGGCCAGGTTGAATGGTTGGACAGCGCCGGCATTGAGCTGATCCGCGGACGCGGCCGGATCACCGGCCCGCGCGAAGTCCAGGTGGACGGGCTCGACGGCAACAGCTACGCACTCAAGGCCCACCACGCCGTGGTGGTGGCCACCGGGTCCACCCCCACCATCCCGGACATCGAGGGACTGAAAGACGTCCCGTTCTGGACAACCCGGGGTGCCACGGCAGCCAAGGAAGTCCCCCCGCGTTTCGCGGTGCTCGGCGGAGGAGTGGCGGGCGTTGAGATGGCGCAAGCATTTGCCAGGCTCGGCTCGGATGTCACGCTGATTGCCCGTGGCCGCCTGTTGAGCAGCTACCCGGAGGAAGCCGCCAACCTGGTTTTGGCCGGGTTACGCGCCGATGGCGTGACCGTCCATCTTCACACCGACGTCGAGAAGGTGGAGAAGAACGACGACGGTTCAGTGACCGTCAGGCTCGACGGTAAGGCGATCACGGCGGACCAACTCCTGGTCGCCTCCGGACGGCACCCCGCGCTGGCCAACCTGGGCCTGGAAAACGTGGGCGTCGAAGCGCGGAACGGCAAACCACTCCGCCTCACCACCGATGCCAGCGGGCTGGTGGAGGGCCCGGCAAGCGATGGCACCAGCGGGCTCTGGCTCTACGCCGCCGGGGATGCTGCGGGCAAGGTACTCCTGACGCACCAGGGCAAATACGAGGCCAGGGCAACCGGTGACGCAATCGTCGCAAGGGCGAGCGGCAAGCTCACCGGCACCCCGAAACCTTGGAGCCCATGGGCGCACACGGCCAACGATCATGCCGTCCCCAGCGTTGTCTTCACTGATCCCGAGGTGGCATCAGTGGGTCCGAGCCTGGAGCAGGCGCTGCTGCAGGGCAAGAACGTCACGGGCGTGGAACTGCCCATCGACGTTTCCGGCTCGCAGCTCTACTCCCCCGACTACAAGGGCTGGGCGCAGATCGTGGTGGACGAGGACCGACAGGTCATCCTCGGAGCCACCTTCGTAGGCCCGGGCGTTGCCGAGTTACTGCACTCGGCGACCATCGCCATTGTGGGCGAGGTTCCCTTGGACAGGCTCTGGCATGCCGTCCCGTCGTACCCAACCATCAGCGAAGTGTGGCTGCGGCTGCTGGAAAAGTACGGCCTCTGATTTCCTATTTGAACTGACCAGTCAGTTCAGTTAGACTTTCAGCAGACACAAGTTCTGCGAAAGGCTCCATTGTGCTGTCCGTACAGCAACTCCAGATCAACGGACGCCGGGACGATCTCCTTCCGGCAACCTCACTCCAAGTCCGCCCCGGCGAACTCCTGCTCGTTGCCGGAGAGGGCCAGGATCAGCGGACCGCATTGGCGTTGGCCCTGAGCGGCCGCATGAAGCCCAGCAACGGCATCCTCAGCTGGGACAACACCACCAAAACCAAGAAGATCCGCCGCGCCAGCGCCCTGGTGGACTCCCCCGGAGTCAACGCGCCTGAACAACACCTCAGCGTCCGGGACCTCGTCACCGAGGACCTGTCCCTCATCCCCCGCCGTTACCGTGGCGCACTGCTGAGCAAGCCCTGGCTGAAGGTCAACAGCTTCGAGGACATCGCCGGACTCTGGATCGAACAACTCCCGGCCGGCCGCCGCCTTGAACTCCTCACCGCGTTGGCCCTGGCAGATCCGGCCACGGACCTCTTGGTGATCGACACCCCGGACCGCCACAGCGCCGACCCCGCGGCCTGGTTGCCCCGGCTTCAGGCATTGGCGTCCGACGACGGGCGGCCGCTTGCCGTCGTCGCAGTCGTTGCTGCCCTCCCGGACAACTGGACCGGCCCCGCTGCGGTGATCGGCAACTCCGTCTCGCACCCCCCTGAACCGGAAGCGCAACCCGCCACCTCCGAGCCCAAAGCCAAGCACGCTGCTGAGCCGGTCCCGGAAACACCGGAAACACCCCAAGAAGCTGAAACTCCCGCAGCGCCCATAGCTGCGGAACCCGAATCCCAAGACCTCCAAAGGACTGCAAAGTGACTGTTCTGCGGCTTGCCCGCTCCGAACTCAAGCGCATGACCGGCGGGCTCCTGCCCAAGCTGACCATCCTCGCCCTGACCATGGTGCCCTTGCTGTACGGCGCTGTGTACCTCTACGCGAACTGGGATCCCTACGGCAACCTGAACCAGATCGATGCCGCCCTGGTGGTCGAGGACACGGGAGCTACGTCGTCGGACGGAACGGAACTGCAGGCTGGCAGGAAAGTGGCAGACAGCCTGGTTGAGGGCCACGTCTTCAACTGGAAGCAGGTCTCCAGCGCGGAGGACGCAGATGCGGGCGTCCGCACAGGCGAATACGCCTTCGCGCTCCGAATTCCCAAGGATTTCTCGGCCAACCTGGTCTCCCCCGGCAGCTTCGACGCCGCCAACCAGGCGATGCTCCATGTCACCACCAACGACGCCAACAACTATCTCCTGAGCACCATCGTGGACAAGCTCACCACAGCTGTGCACTCGACTGTTGCCAAGGAAGTGGGCGAGGAAACCGCCAACCAACTGCTCACCGGTTTCGGCACCATCCATGCGTCCATCGTGAAGGCAGCAGACGGAGCGTCGGAGCTTGCCACGGGTGTTGGAAAACTCAGTGATGGCGCCGCGACCCTCCACACAGGCACCACCCAGTTGGTCACGGGCGCTGACCAGCTTGTTTCGGGGCAAACACAACTTCGAGACGGTGCCGTGCAACTCAATGCAGGTGCCGGCCAACTAAGCTCAGGCCTGAACGAGCTGAAGAACAAGACTGCCACGCTCCCGGCCGACTCCAAGAAACTCGCCGATGGCGCCGCCCAAGTAGCCGCCGGAAATGCCGAGCTCAACGCGAAAGTCCAAGACGTCGTCGGACAGCTTGAAGCCGCGGACAAGGGCCTCCGTAACCGGGTGGTCGAATCCAATACGCGGTTGGTCACCGCGGGCGTGCTGACGCAGGAGCAGGCAGACAAGGTGCTGGCGGACTTCGACGCCGCCGCTGCCTCAAGCCCCGTGACGGACGCCAAGGCCAAGATTTCCGGGGATGCTGCCAAGATCCAGCAGCTCTCGGACGGGTCCGCAGCCGTGAGCGCCGGGGCTTCGAAGCTCGCCGGTGCAACGCCAACACTCACCGACGCGATTTCCAAGGCCGCAGCCGGCGCCGGACAGTTGAATTCCGGCGCATCTACCCTGGCGGCCGGGCAGCAGAGCGCCTTGGAGGGAGCCGTCAAGCTCGACGACGGAGCCCGCCAACTGGACGACGGTGCCGGACAGCTTGCCAGCGGCGCTGTCACGGCCTCCGATGGTTCGCACACCCTGGCCACCGAGCTCGCCAAGGGAGCCGGAGAGATCCCCAACCCGAACGACGAGCAGAAGAGCAGCGTTTCCAAGGTGATCGCTGATCCCGTCGCCGTGGACAACGTCTCGCAAGCCAAGGCAGGTTCCTATGGCGCCGGCCTGGCTCCGTTCTTCCTGACCCTGGCCCTCTGGATTGGCGTGTTCATGCTGGTCCAGGCCATGCGACCCATCACCCAGCGGGCCTTGGCGTCCAACGCCCCGGCGTGGAAAATTGCCGTCGGAGGCTGGCTGCCGTTCTTCGTGGTCTCCGTCCTGCAGGCAACCATCCTCACCCTGGTGGTGAACCTGGGGCTGGGGTTGAATCCCGCGCACCCCATCGGAATGTGGCTGTTCATGCTGGCCGCGGTGATGGCGTTCAGCGCGATCATCCAAGGCATCGTGGCGCTCATGGGCACACCCGGCAAATTCGTGGTGCTGATCCTGCTGGTCCTGCAGCTCGTATCCTCCGGAGGAACGTTCCCGTGGCAGACCACGCCCATGCCACTCCACGTTGTGCATGAGGTCCTGCCCATGGGTTATGTGGTCACCGGCATGCGCCACCTGATCTACGGCGGTGAGCTCAGCATGATCTGGCCTACCGTACTGGGCCTGCTTGGATACACTTTGCTGGGAGCGGCACTGTCCACGCTCGCCGTCCGCAAGCACAAGATGTGGACCCTCAAGACCCTGAAGCCGGAGATCGCCGTATGAGCACCACCGATCCTGTCCGTTCAGAAGCAGGCACGTCCGGCCAAGCAGAGAAAAAGCTCCGCCCGGAGCGGACCAACGCCACCAAGCAGCGACTCTTCGAAGCCTCCATGGAACTGATCGGTGAACGTGGTGCCGCTGGAGTGACAGTGGACGAGATCGCCGCGGCGGCCGGGGTCTCCAAAGGCACGGTCTACTACAACTTCGGCAGCAAGTCGGACCTCATCGCACAGTTGCTGCGGCACGGTGTGGACATCATGCTGGGCCGCCTCCAAGCCATTGAAGGCCAGAGCGACGATCCCTTGGAGTCCATGAAGAACATGGTGGGTCAGGCCATGGAGTTCATGGATGACTACCCGTCCTTCGCACGCCTGTGGGTCAGCGAAAACTGGCGCACGCCCGGCGAGTGGAGCGCCGTGTTTGCCGAACTTCGCGCTGAACTGCTGGCCGTCATCGGCTCCGCTGTGGAACGGGTCGCCTCCGGGTACAAGGTTGACGAGTCCATTGCCCGCGGAAGCCTGGAAGCGGCCATCTTCGGCGCAATCTTCGTGGTGGGACTCGACCGCCAGACCTACAACCCGGAGCGAACCCGCGAGCAAAGCGTGGCAGCCGTGATGACCATCATGCACGGCTACGTCATCAGGTAGCCGAGCTTCACGCTGCGGGGCCTGCTCTGCGTGCCATCGCTGCGAAGTGGCGCGCATAGCGGGCCTCACAAGCTTGCGGAACGGTATTCAACTGCAATCTACGACGGCGTGGCGTGGCCACTTGGTCGGCGATGATTAACCTCATGCGTCACATGGGGAACAGCGGGAAGCTTGCGGTGGTGGCCGCCTTCGTCTCGCTCGGGCTGTTGGTGCTGGCCGCCGTGGTCCTCGAGGAGCTGGTGCTGTACCTGTTCCTGGGGAGCGTGCTGGTCTGTTATCTGGCGTCACTGGTGCAGGTCTTCAGCCGCCGCCGCTACCTGGTGGTTTTGCTCGGCGCCGCGGGAACCAGCCTGTTCATTGGTTGCAGCATCGCGTTCCTGCGGATGTGGGGCATTGCGTTCACCCAGGATGCCAACGCCATGGGCAGCGCCGTGAGCACCAAGGACTCAGACATCTACTTCTACTTGGCCGCTGTGGCAGGAATCGGAACGCTGGCAGTGATGTTCCTCGGCGCTGTGGTGCCATCCTTTGGTTCGCGGGCGTCGGCTCCTGCGAACCGGCCTGTGCCTGCCGCAGTGAAGAAGCCGACACCAAGAAAACCGGCCTCCCGTCCAACTGCCCCTGCCAAACGGCCTGCCGCAAAGCGGCCGGTAGCGCCCCGCACGCCAACCACGGCAGCCAAGCGGCCGACGTCGAACGCGTCCGCCCAGCGCAAGCCGGCCCCCAAGCGCTGACACACCCAACTGTGTCTACTGCCCGGGCTTGCCGCCGAGCGCGACAAGGACACCCTTGACATCGCCCGGCTCCTCCGGCGGATGGACCGACCGGGCAACGGTCTCCACGACGCCCCGGCGTTGCGGGGCCTGCTCTACGCCCCCACGCGAGGCCCAAACACGCAAAGCGGGCCCCACAATGGGAGTCAGGAGTCGAAACCCAGGCCCACGGCGTCGAGCGCTTTGAGGATGAGGTTCCGCTTCCCCTGGTTGTGGTCCGCCCGGTCCATGGACCAGCGGGTCAGGTTGATGCCCAGGGACGCCAGGGGCTCGGGCGGGAAGGGCAACGGCCGCTTCCTGACCATCTCCACGCGGGTACGCTCCGTATCCAGACCCGCCAACAGGTCCAATAGCACGTCGGCCGCGAACGCCGTAGCGCCTACTCCGAGTCCCGTGAAGCCTGCCGCGTACGCCACCCTGCCTTTGCGGGCAGTGCCGAAGAACGCACAGAACTGCGTACTCGAGTCGATGGGTCCGGCCCACTTGTGCGTAAACTTCAGGCCTTCCAACTGCGGGAACGTGGTGAAGAAGTGCGAGGCGATCTTCTCCCAGGTGGCGGGCTGATGCTCGTGCCGTTGGTCCACCCGCCGGCCCCAGAAGTACAGGGCGTCGTAGCCACCGAACAGGATCCTGTGGTCCTTGGTGATCCGGTAATAGTGAAACTGGTTGGCCACATCCCCGATCCCCTGGCGCTTGGTCCACCCGATGGCGGCCAACTGTTCGGCGGTGAGAGGCTCCGTCATGAGGGCGTAGTCGTACACCGGCACCGTCATCAACTGGTTCCGCTTGAGCAGCGACGGAAAGACGTTGGTGCCCAGGACCACGTGTCCGGCCTCCACGGAACCGCGTTCGGTGACAACGGTGACGCCGCGATCGTGGTCCTTCAGTTCGCGTACGCGTGTGCCCTCATGAATCCGGACGCCAAGCTCCGTGGCCACCCGGGCCAGCTCAAGGCCGAGTTTGTAGGGGTGGACCATGGCCACGGAATCCTTGTGCCAGCGGCCGGCGAGATAGGTCGGCGAGTTGACCTCGGCGCGGACGGCGCCCTGGTTCAGGAAGACGCTTCCCGGGCTGTCGTCCTCTTGGAGCCAAGCCACTTGATGGGGTTCCACCGCGACGTTGAGCTCGCCGGTGCGCTCCCACTCGCAGTCCATGCCGTATTTCTCCACGGCCTCCTGCATGCGGTCCAGGTTTTCCATGCCCAGGCGGTCCAAGGTCTCCAACTCGTCCGGCCAACGGTTCTTGCCGTTCTCATGACCGTGGGTGAGGCTGGCCTCGCAGAAGCCGCCGTTGCGGCCGGAGGCTGCCCAGGCCACACGCTCCGCTTCCAGCAGGATCACTGTCCGGCCGGGGTCGCGTTCCTTGGCGCGAAGCGCTGTCCATAGGCCGGTGTATCCGCCGCCCACGATCACGAGGTCGGCGGCAGCGTCGCAGTCGAGTTGCGGGTAGCGCGTGGCAGTGTCCTTCACGTCGTCAATCCAGAAGGGCCGGTGGGCGGCACCCTCCAAGGCCTTGGCGACGACGGCGGGTTGCGGGACGTTCCGTTCGAAAACGGTGGTATTCACGGGAAATTCTCCTGTTTCTGGGGTAAGTTCCTGGCCGGCTTGCTCAGGCAATGACCGGCTCGGCGTCCCACAAGGGCCGGGGACGGGAGGCAATAAGGTTCTTGGTGTAGTCGTCTCCGGGGTCCTCAAGGATTCGTGCCGTGGGGCCTTGTTCCACGATCCGGCCCTGATGCATCACCAGGATCTCGGAGCACAGGCGCGACACCACGGCGAGGTCGTGGGTAACGAAGAGGATCGTGAGCCCAAATTGGTCGCGCAGCTCCTCCACAAGTTCCAGGACCTGCGCCTGGACCGAGACGTCCAAGGCGCTGGTGGCTTCGTCCAGGACCAAAAGCCGTGGGCGGGCAGCGAGCGCTTTGGCCAGCGCCACACGCTGGCGTTGCCCACCCGAAAGGGCTCGCGGCCGTGCGTCGAAGCGTTCCGGTCCGATTCCCACCTTGCCCAGGAGTTCCGCTGCGCTGGCCCTGGCCTGCTTGCGTCCTTGCCGCTGATGGAGCCGGAACACATCGGCCACGGCGTTACCCACGGGAATCCGCGGGTCCAGGGACAGATAGGGATCCTGGAAAACGATCTGGACGTCCTTGGCCAGTACCTTGCGCTCGGCGGCCTTCAGGGTCCGGTGCGGCCGGGGAACGCCTCGCAGCGAGAGTTCACCCGTCGTGGCTGTTTCCAACGCCACCACCAGCCGGGCCAGCGTGGACTTTCCCGATCCCGACTCTCCCACCACGCCCAAGGAACCGCCCTCGGGAAGGCTGAAACCGGCGTTGTCCAAAGCTGTGATGACTTCGCCGCGAGGCAGTTGGTACGTCTTGGACACCCCTGAAACCTCCAGCAAGGGCGCACCCGCTGCCGCAGGTGCATCCACATCGGCCACATCAATGACGGGGGTAGCTTCCACCAGCTGCCGGGTGTAGTCCTGCTGCGGCGTCTGGAACACGTTCCGTGTAGGGCCGTGCTCCACCACCGTGCCGCGACGGAGCACGTAGACCCGTTCGCACAGGCTGGCGGCGAGGTTCAGGTCGTGGGTGATGAACAGCATGCCCATGCCCCGAGATTGCTGTTCTTCGCGGAGGAGCCGGACGATCCCGGCCTGGGTTGTGACATCCAAGGCCGTGGTGGGTTCGTCGCAGAGCAGCAGATCCGGCGAGTTCAGCAGCGCAGCGGCAATCATCACGCGCTGGAGCATGCCGCCCGAAAGCTGGTGCGGGTGCTGGTCCATGAGCTCCTTGGCCCGGCGGAGGCCCACTTGTTCAAGCTGCTTCACGGCGCGTTCGGTAGCTTCGGCGCGGGACAACCCGTGAAAACGCAGCAAAGTCTCCGTGAGGAAGTCCCCCACGGTCCGGACCGGATTGATGCCCGCCCGGGGGTCCTGGAAAATCATGGAAGCGTGGCCACGCCTCAGTTCCATGAGCCGTTGCTTGCTGGCCGTCAGGGTATTCAGGCCCTGAACAGACACGGTTCCGGAGAACTCGGAGCCGCCAGGAAACAAGCCCAGCGCGGCCCGCGTGGTCAACGACTTACCTGAGCCGGATTCCCCCACCAAGGCGACCGCTTCGCCGTCGTTCACGTGCAGGGAGACGCTGTCCAGCAGCGGGGGCCTGTCCGCAAAGCCGAGCGTAAAATCTTCAATCTTCAGGAGCTGGCTCATGACAGTTTTCCTCCGATGCGGTCTGAAAGTTCCTCGCCAATGACGTTGACGGCCACCACTACCAGGACCACCACCAACGCTGGCCAGAAAGCGGGCAGAATGTAGCCGCCCAGGAGCGCGCCCCGGGATTCCTCGATCATGGCGCCCCAGTCGCTGGTGGGTGGCTGGACCCCGAGACCGATGAAGGAGAGCGCGGCGAGGTCGGCCAGCACGTAGCCGAAGTTCAACGTCGATTGCGCGCCGACTGTGGGAATGAGGTTGGGCAGCACCCTGCCGAGTACCACCCACGGCGTCCGGAAGCCGAGCACCCGGTACGCCTGCACGTAGGGTCGGCTGCGCTCGGCGACCACCAGCGACTGGGCCAGCCTGGCAACGTAGGGCACATAGGCGATGGTCATGGCCAGGATGGGAGCGAAGAGGCCTTTACCGAACAAGGCGATGGCGAGCATGGCCATCAGCAGCGCAGGGAAAGCGAAGAGAAGGTCGAAAACCCGGCCAAGGACCTTCCCCAGCCAGCCTTCGGACCAGCCGGCCACCAGGCCCAGCAACAGGCCCAAGACCGTCGATCCGATCACCACGATGGTTGGCCCCAGCAGCGAGGTCCGTCCACCATGCATGAGCCGGCTGAGAAGGTCGCGGCCCAGCGCGTCAGTGCCCAGCAAGTGCTGCGCGCCGGGACCGGCCAGGACGTTGTTGAGGTCCACATAGTCGGGGTCGTAAGGCGCCAGGACCGGGGCGAACAGCGAAAGGAGTACGACGGCGGCGGCAACGGCGAGCGCGACCCACGCCAATGGTGACAAGAGGCTGCCGTAGCGGCGAAGGCCAGCCTGCGGCAGTGAGATGGCTAAGGTCATCGGGACTCCGTTCCGGCCGCGATTCGCGGATCTATGAGGGGCTGGATGAGGTCAACCACGGTGTTGACCAGGACGAAGGCCGCCACCACCACCATGACGATTGCCTGGACCACGGCGAAGTCCAGCCTGTCGATGGATTGCACCAGGAGCTGCCCGATTCCGGAGAGCCCGAAAGTCCTCTCGATAATGGCGCTGGAGACCAGGAGACCGGCCACCAGCACACCGCTCACCGTGAGAATCGGCCCCAGGGCGTTGCGCAGCACGTGGCGTGCCACCACGGATCCGCGGGTGAGTCCGCGGCTGGTGGCCACTTCCACATGTTCGCGGAGGAGTTGTTCGTTCATGGAGGAGCGTGTCACCCGCGCCACCATGGCGATGTACGTGATGCCCAGGGCGAGCGCCGGGAGGGTGAGGTGCCAGATCCGGTCCCAGCCGCCGTCGCCGCTTCCAAAAGAGGGGAACCAGCCCAAGCCCACGGAGAAGAGTGCCACCAAGGCGATGGCCGCCACGAAGGGTGGCACGGCGCCGGCTGCGGTGAGGGTGATGAGGATGAAACGGTCACCGAAGCCTTTGTTCAGGCTGGCCACGATCCCGGCAAACAGGCCCAGGATGGTGATGAAGACGGCGGCGAGCGCCACGAGTTGAAGGGTGGTGGGCAACCGGCCGAGCAGCACGTCCGAGACGTCCTGGCGGTAGGTCAGCGAGCGTCCCCAGTCACCCTGCAGGATGCCGCCGAGCCAGTTCAGGTACTGCTCCCAGGCCGGCTTGTCCAGGCCGAACTGGCGGGTGATCTCTTCCAGGGCTTCGGGCTTGGGGCTGCGTCCCCTGAGCAGGAAGCGTGCCGGGTCGCCGGGGACAAGGAAGCGGGAGAAGAAGACGGCCAGTGATGCCACAAACAGTGTCGCCACCAGGGCCAGCACCTTCTTTGTGATGTAAGCCGCTGGGCGCGCTGCCCTGCTCTTGACCCGTTTGCCCGCCGGACCCTGTGGGGGTGCGGGCGCCTGCGCTTGATCCATTACGGCCATGTCAGAGACCTCCAATTTTGGCTGCCCACGGGAAGTACATGTAGTTGATGGACGGGTCCGCCCCGGTGATGCGTTTGCCCAGCCACATGGTGGTGACGGTTTCGTAGAGGGGCCCCCACACCACTTCCTCGCTGGCCAGTTTGGCGGCCTGGCCCGTGAGCTTGCCGCGGGCGTCAGGGTCCTGCTCGCCGTAGGCGGTGTTCACGAGGTTGTCGAAGTCCGGGTTGCTCCAGCCTCCGTAGTTGCTGAAGTCTCCGGTGCGCAGCACGCTGTACATTTCCAAGGGCTCAGTGCTGGACAGGTACCACGAGGTCACCAGCAGGTCCACGTTCCTGCGGGCTTCGGGATCGGAGAACAGGGTGGTGTATTTGTCGTTGGACATGGTCTGGATTTCGGGCTCCAGCCCGATCTCCTTTGCCGCTGATGCAATGGCCCGTGCCGTGATGTCAAAAGCCGCGTTGAGGGAGGCCGTGGCGAAGACGAACTTGCTGCCCTTGGCTCCGGCTTCCTTGATGAGCTTCTTGGCCTCTTCCACGTCGTATGGCGTGGACAGGAGCCCGTCGAAAGCCTCGTCGGTTGTTTCCTGTGAGACGTCCTTCCACACGTTCCGGGTGGTGAGGGCGTCAGTGCCGGAGGCGTAACCCTGTTCCGCAGCCTTGATCAGGGCTTCCCGGTTGATGGCCATCATCAGCGCCTTGCGAACCCTGACGTCCTGGAACGTGCCGCCGAGGTTGGTGAACACCATGCTTTGCACCGAGGTGTCCTTGCCGAAGTACAGCGAGCCGGCGTCTTTGTTGGCTTTGAGGATGTCCATGGCGTTGGACGGGATGGCGAAGCCCCCGTCTATTTCGCCGGTCTGGAAGGCGTTGATGCGGGACGTGGCATCCGGCAGCATCTTGAAGGTGACCTGTTGGGATTTGGCTTTGAGTTCCGGGTCCCAATAGTCGTCGAAGCGCTTGAGGGTGATGCTTTCTCCGGCTTCCCATTGATCGAATTGGAAGGGCCCGGTGCAGTTCACGCCGGTGCTGGAATTCCCGTAGTCCTTGCCTGCTGCTTCCAGGGTCTTGGCGGACTCCACCACGCCGGTAGCTCCCACCAGGGACGCGTTGAAGACGTAGTCCGGCCGGGTGGTGGTCACCGTGACTTCGAAGTCCCCGGTTTTCTCGATGGACTCCACATTTTGGTAGGCGGAGGCCCAGAAGGAGCCCACTTCGGGGTCCACATGGCGGCTCAGGGAAGCGACAACATCGTCCGCTGTCATCTCGCTGCCGTCGTGGAATTTCACGCCCTGCCGGATGGTGTAGACCCACGTCAGGGGGTCCGGGTTCTCCACGCCGGTGGCCAGGCCGGGCGATGTGGACAGGTCCGCGTTCCAGCGGAAGAGCGACTCGCAGACATTCGACAGGACAGTGTTGTCCGGGTAGTCAAAGGCATAGGCGTAGTCCAGCGAGAACGGTTCCGCGTACATCGCCCAATTGAAGTTCTCGATCTCCTTGGCGGGTGCCGGCGTTGAGTCGGACAGCGTGAACTTGGCTCCCCCGGCGGCGTCGGTCACACCGGCGGGACGGACGCCGCAGCCGCCCAGAACCAGGCCCGCCACGACGGCGGCGACGCCCACCGCTGTGATGCGCGACGGCGTCGTCCGCGGTTTCAGTCTGACGGCGCCTTTCGCTGGTTGCGGCTTCACTGCATCACCGCAGTGTGCTGGTTCCGGCGGGCTGCCGCGCGGTCGTAGACGCACTCGCCCCCGATCCACGTTTGCGTCACCACCGCCTTGTGCAATTCCTGCTGGGGGAGGTCGAAGAGGTTGACGTCCAGGACCGCCAAGTCAGCAAGCTTCCCGGGTTCCAGGGTTCCTGTCTCAGCCTCCATATGGTTGATCCACGCCGTTCCCTGGGTGTAGGCATCCAGGATCTGCTTGAGGCTGAGTTTCTGTGATTCAGGGCCGAGGGGCGGCAGGTCCTCCCCCGGCGCAGTGCGGTTGACGGCCACGTGGATAGCGGCGAGCGGATCGGCAGTGGACACAGGCCAGTCGCTTCCGGCCACCAATCGTGCCCCGGCTGCAGCAAGCTCCCCAAAGGGGTAGTGCCGCGCCTCGGCGCCCGGTTCCAGGAACGGCAGGGTCAGGGTGTCCAGCTGATCCTCGTGGCAAGCCCAGAGAGCCTGCACGTTGGCTGCGGCTCCGAGCTCCGCAAAGCGCGCCGTGTCCTCGCTGCGGACCACTTGCAGATGTGCCAGGTGGTGTCGGTGATCGTTGGCACCGTTGGCGTCCCTTGCAGTTTGGAGGGCATCCAAAGCGTCAGTCACGGCACGGTCGCCCAGGGCATGGAAGTGGAGCTGCATCCCGGACGCGTCGATTGCGGTCACGAATGCCTTAAGCTCTCCTGTCTCGAAGAACTCGATGCCGCGGTTGTCCGTATGGTGTCCGTGGTGGTCAAGGTAGACGTGGTGCATGGCGGCAGTGAAGTTCTCGGCGACTCCATCGACCATCACCTTGACCGTGTTGGCACTGAGGACCAGGGGGTTGAAAGAGTCCCGGACGGTATCGCGGCGTTCCACGATGGCTTCCAGCTGGGACAGGCCCGCCGTCCGGTCCCACCACTGACAGGCGGTGACCCGCACTTTGAGGTCGCCCGCGTTGGCGGCGTCCATGTAGACCTTGAGGTTGTCCGCATGGTCGCCTTCGGGGATGGGCACCCAGGCGTCCTGCCAGGCGGTGATCCCTTGGGAAAGCAACAGCTCTTGGGACGCGAGCAAGCCCTGGTAGGCAAGGTTGTAAGGCAATGCAGGTTTGGCCTCGTTGAAGAGGTCCATGGCACCTTCATGGACAGTGCCGGCAGGAGTGCCGTCCGGCTCGCGCTCAAAACGTCCACCGGCGGGATCAGGGGTGTCCCGGCTGATGCCCGCGGCCGCGAACGCCGCAGTATTGGCCCAGGCCCCGTGATGGTCCCGGTTCTGGAGATACACCGGCCTGTCCTGCACCACAGCATCCAGCAAATCCCGCGTCGGCGTTCCTCCGGGGAAGAGGTCCATGGACCAGCCCGCACCGAGGATCCATGGTTGGCCCGGGTTTTGCACAGCGTAACGGGCGACCTTGGCTACGGCCTCCTCCGCGGTGGTCGCCTCCGTGAGGTCGCATTGCAGCATCTCGACGCCGGCGAAGATCGGGTGGATATGGGCATCCTGGAAGCCCGGGACCAGTAACTGGCCGTCCAAGTCCACCCGGCGGGTGTCCGGTGCGGCAGTTCCGTTGACGGCCTCGGGGCTGCCGACGGCGATGATCCGTCCATCCGCGATGGCCAGGTTTGCCCGGATGGGGCCGGCGTCGTTGCCGGTGTACACCCATCCGTTCTCAAACAAAATCTCTGCGTGCACGTTCGAGTCCTTTCGTGGGGAAATTCAACTCTGCGAGACAGACTATGAGCCGGATCACAATTAAGTCAACAGTGTTGACATCAGTGCTGACAAAGACTTTGACTGGTCCTCGGAAGGAGGCAGCCATGAATCATGTAGGTTGATAATCAACCGGGAACGCATGGAAGGCGGACAAACTGATGGTGCAGCCAGCACAGTCGACGGACCGCCGCACGCGCCTGGACCCGGCCACGATCATTGACGCTGTCCTCCGGATTTCCAGCCAGGAACTCGGCGAGCGGCTGACCGTCCGCAGGCTGGGACAGGAACTTGAGGTAGACGCCACCGCGGTCTACCGGCATTTCCGCAACCGCGACGCCATCGTCCGGGCGGCACTGGACCAGTTGTTCATGACGTCGGTGGAGCGCACCCTGGCATCGGCACGCGATCAGGACTGGCGTACCCGGCTTGAGGCCTACTTGGATGAGCTGCTCAGGGTCTTCATGCAGCACCCCTCCCTCGGCAGCGAATCCTTCGCCACGGATACCTACGGCCCCGGCGAACTCAAGGCCATCGAGTTCGTCCTGCAATGCCTCACCGACGCCGGGCTGGCCGAAGACCGCGTAGTGCACTACTACGCCGCTTTGGAAAGCTACACCCTCGCACTGGGCGCCGGGATTGCGGTGGAGATCCAGCGACTCCCGGACTCCGAGGGCCACGATCCCTGGCTCAACCCCCGGGTCTTCACACGTATTTCAGGGCACCCGCTCCTCGAAAAGCACCACGCAGCACTGCAAACCCTCGATTCCCTCAAGGCCTTCCAGGCTGGCCTCGCAGCCATCCTGGACAGCGCCGAGCGCGAAAGCACGCAGGCCTGACCGCCTGCCTGGCCACCCACGCAACCCGCCCTAACCGCACGACGACACCTCCGGCGTCGTTCATTCAGCACTGCCCTGGCACTGTCGCCCGGCAGGGAAAGCATGGCACCATGCACCAGTTCATCAACGGAAAACTGCAGCCCGGCACGTCCGGACAGAGCCTCGACGTCATCAACCCAGCCACCTCAGAAGTGGTGGAATCGGTGGGACTCGCATCGCTGACGGACCTTGAGTCCGCGGTGGCAGCTGCGCGCAGTGCCTTCCCGGCGTGGTCGCGCACCGCCCCTGGCGAACGCGCCGGCATCCTGCAGAAATTCGCCCGCATCATGGAGGAACGCACGGAAGAGTTTTGCCGGATTGAGAGTTCACAGACCGGGAAGCCACTCCGATTGACCCGGGAATTCGATGTCCCGGGAACCATCGACAACATCGGCTTCTTCGCCGGTGCTGCCCGCCACCTCGAAGGCAAAGCCACCGCCGAGTACTCCCCGCATCACACCTCGTCCATCCGGCGCGAGCCCATCGGCGTGGTGGGATCCATTGCGCCGTGGAACTACCCGCTGCAGATGGCGGCGTGGAAGATCCTGCCTGCCATCGCTGCGGGGAACACCATCATCCTGAAGCCCGCCGAGATCACGCCACTGACCGCGCTGATGTTCGCCCAAGCGCTCAGCGATGCGGGACTGCCCGACGGCGTGGTGAACGTGGTGGTGGGCGACGGCGCCACAGTGGGCGCGGCCCTCATGCGGCATCCCAACGTGGATATGGTCTCGTTCACGGGGTCCACCGCCATTGGCCGCACCGTCCTGGAGGCTGCGGCCGTCAACGCCAAGCGCGTGCATCTCGAGTTGGGCGGGAAGGCACCGTTTGTGGTGTTCGACGACGCCAACCTGGACGCCGCTGTGCACGGCGCCGTGGCGGGTTCGCTCATCAACACTGGCCAGGACTGCACGGCGGCCACGCGGGCCATCGTTCACCGGAGCGTTTACGAGGAGTTCGTGGTGAAACTCGCTGCCCGCTTCGAGGGGATCGTCCTGGGTGCCCCCGGAGACACCGATGTGGACCTCGGCCCCCTGGTGTCCTTCAAGCAGCGGGACCACGTGGCGGGCATGGTGGAGCGCGCACGCAGTTACAGCAAGATTGTGGCGGGCGGCTACGCTCCCATCGATGGCCGCCTTGAAAAGGGCGCCTTCTATCGGCCCACAGTGGTGGTTGATGCGGCGCCTGACTCGGAGATCGTACGGGACGAAGTCTTCGGCCCCGTCCTGGTGGTTCTCCCCTTCGACACCGACGACGAAGCCATCCAGCTGGCCAACCACACCGTCTATGGCCTGGCCGCGTCAGCCTGGACGAACAACCTGCAGCGGGCCTTGCGTGCCACCCGCGATATCAAGGCCGGGTGCGTGTGGGTCAACGACCACGTGCCCATCATTTCCGAGATGCCCCACGGCGGTTTCAAGCAATCCGGCTTCGGCAAGGACATGTCCGCATACTCCTTTGAGGAGTACACCCAGGTGAAGCACGTGATGTTCGAACTGGACGACGTTACCGAGAAGAACTGGCACCGGACCATCTTCGATCTCCGCTGAGCCCTTGCGGTGCCTGGCTTTTCCGTCCAGCGCCGAGTACCGCAGTGGCCACGCCGAGGAGCAGGATCAGCCCACCGGTAATTTCGGCGGGCGTGGGAACCTCATTGAGCACCAGCCACGCCGCCGTCATCCCCACCACCGGGACCAGCAAAGTGAAGGGCACGACGTCGGAACTCGGGTACAGCGACAACAGCCGGTTCCAGATGCCGTAGCCCACGAGTGAGGCAAACACCGCCGTGTAGATGGCACTCAGGATGGTTGCTGGCTGAAGATCGATGAGCGTGGCCCACACGGCGTCCGGACCATCCACCGCCAGCGACAATCCCGCCAGCGGAAGTGGCACCACCGCGCCTGACCACACCACCAAGCCCAGACCGGAGGCAGCCTTGGTATGCCGGGCCACCACGTTACCGATCGCCCAGGACAACGCTGCCGCAAGGACGATCATCAGCGGAAGCACGGGAGCCACGGCGCTTCGCCCCGCCGCCACCACCGCCAAGCCCGCGATGCCCAGCACCACGCCCAGCATCTGCCTCTTGCTGGGCTTCTCGCCAAGGAACCGGGCCGCCAGCAGGACAGTGAACAGTACCTGCGCCTGCAACACCAGGGATGCCAGCCCGGCAGGCATCCCGAGTGCCATGCCCAGGTACAGGAGGCCGAATTGCCCGGCGCTCATGAAAAGCCCGACGCCGATGATCGCCTTCCAGCCAACGTCCGGTTTCCGGATGAAGAAGATGAAGGGAAAGACGACCAGCAGGAAGCGCATGGCCACGAAGAGCAGTGGCGGGACATCGCGACCGTTGGCGTGCAGGCCAAGGTCGATCGCGACGAAGTTGATGCCCCAGAGGACGGCAACCAGGACGGCAAGGGCGGAGTGGCGGAGGTTCACAACTCCACTTTGACTCTCTTTCCGATGAAGCACCAGCGTTGAATTCAGTATGGAACCGAGTAGATTTGCTTCATGATCGACATTTCAGCTTTGCGGGCCCTCGTCGCAGTGGAACAGCATGGATCCGTGGTGGCCGCTTCCGATGTGATGGGGTACAGTCCGTCCGCGGTCTCGCAGCAGATCAAGAAACTCGAAAAGCAGACTGGCGTAGCGGTCCTTGAGCGCAACGGCCGCGGGGTGCTGCTGACGGAGCGCGGCCTGGCGCTTGCTGGCTACGGCCGGCGGATCATGGGTGAGCTGGAGGAACTGCAAGCCACCCTCTTGGCCGATCCTTCGAAGCCCTCCGGCCTGCTGCGACTGGTGGCATTCTCCACGGCGTGCCGTGGGTTGGTGGGGCCAGTCCTGGGTCGCCTGGCCGCCACTCAGTCCACGCTGGACGTCACCGTGCTGGCAGAGGATCCCCGTGAAGCCGTCCAGCGGGTGGCCTCGGGCGAGGCTGAACTCGCCGTGGTGCACAATTGGAACTCAGTCCCCCTGGTGATCCCGGACAACCTGGTGCACGAGGACCTCTGCATCGACCAAGCCGACGTGCTCGTCAACAGCACCCACGCCCTGGCGGGGCGTGCCGCCGTCGAGCGTGAAGACCTGCTGGATGAGACCTGGATCAGCACCCCGGCGGGCGCCATCTGCAACGAGGCACTTCTGCAGATCTTCGCCGGCCTTGGCCGGGTTCCGGACATCCGCGTCTACGATCCTGACTTCTCCACGCACATCGCCATGGTGGAGCAAGGGGTTGCGATCGCGCTGGTTCCACGGCTTGGCAGGCCCGCGCTGCCGGCCGGCGTGGTGGCTGTTCCGGTGGTCAATCCAGTGCAACAGCGTTCAGTGGGGATCGTTTATCGCAAGACCATGACGGCCAGCCCCAATATCCGGCACGCCGTACGCCTGTTGCGGGAAGTGGCCGCCCGGGAACTGCCCGTTCCGCAAGTTTGACGAATGTCACACTCTGGAACATTCGACCGTCAGGCAGGTGTTAGCTTAGGCTAACCTTACCTAGCTGCCGCGCCGTCCCGGAGCGCGGCCGTCGACTCTTTGAAGGGGCCCGCACTGTGGAAGCGATCCTATTTCCAACCGACATGAACTACCACCACACGTATGGCCTGGCCAGCTACATCATGATCGACGACGGACTCTATCCGAGCGCCCACAATCGCCGGGATACCTACGCGCTGCCCGCCTTCGATATCCGCGGGCAATGGGTCTATCCGAGTCGATACAACGACTACATGGCACCCCAATTGCCGGTGTACATGTTCGACGGCGAATACCTGATCGCCACGGGCCACGGCGAGGAAGCCGCGGGGTTGCCGGTGTTCGAGCTTCGCTGCATGTGCATGCCGCAGCTGGCCTACGGAGACCCAAGCAGCTCGCAATAGTGGCTAGTGGCGGGGCACCTTGAAGTGCGTCAGCCGGGCATCCTGCCCATCGAGTTCAGCCCACGTCTTTTCCGTTTCCATTACCGTCAACGCACTCGTTGGGTAGCGGGTAGCGGCATCCATATACGCGTCGTGGTCCGAATCGCGGGAAGCCAGGTGCATGGCGAGGTCCTGGACCCCGGGCATGTGGGAAATGACCATCAACGTGGTCACTGTGTCTGGAACGTGGTTGATGACCGTCAACATGCGGTTGGCCGAAGCGGAGTACAGACCGTCCTCAAGTTTGGGCGTCGGTGCCTTGTCTCCGAGCTCATCGCACACCCAGGTGCAGGTCTGGCGGGTCCTCAGCGCTGAAGAGCACAGGATGAAATCGGGAACCACACCGTGCTTGAGCAGCCATTTGCCGGCAAGGGGGGCCTCGCGGTGGCCACGTTCCTCCAACGGACGTTCATGATCCGGAACGCCCATGGGCCAATCAGCCTTGGCATGCCGCATGATCACCAGGCGCTTGATGTGATGGTCACTCATAAACCAACCCTATCCGCCCCCTTAGCCGTGGAGGCCAATGCTCACTGGGCACGACCAAAGACGGATGGCGGCACATCCCGATAGCGCCGTTGTTTGCGCAGAGGGATGGTGCCGCCATTCGGCTGCAGCAGTAGCTTAGATCGAGTATTCCGGAGCGGCCCAGACGATGACCTCGGGGTGCTCGTAGAAGCGGTAGCCCTGCCCACGGACCGTGCGGACCGTATTGGCCAGGCGGCCAAGCTTGGACCGGAGGCGGCGGATGTGGACATCGATGGTTCGTTCGTTCGGCACCTCTTCGGCGTTGCGCCACAGACCCTCGAGCAGCTCATCGCGGCCAACGGTGCGGGTGCCGTTTTCCACGAGGTAGTTGAGGAGTTCGAATTCCTTGAACGTCAGGTTCAGCGACTCGCCGTCCAGGTGGACTTCGCGGCGCGCAAGGTCGATCAGCACGCCGGACGGACGGGATTCCTGCTGCGGCGCGGGGCGGGCGGCTTCGGTGCGCTGGCGGGAGGCCACCGTCGGGTCGCCAAAGGTGGAACGCACGACGTCGAGCGCGGACCCGGGTGCCCCGGCGGGGGCCACGGCGACGGCGGCGTAGCTCTCGGCACCGGTCACGAGGGACTGTGCGTAGGCCCGGATTTCCTGGGCGAGCTTGGCAATGGATGTTCCGGCCGCAGCGGCGGTTTCTTCGTCAATGCCCATGTAGAGCACAAAGCCGCGGGCCACGTTGTCGTTGGCAACAGGGCGGAGCCTGTCCGACTGGGCGATCACCGGGGTGGGCGCAGTCATGGGTGCCGGCTCGGCGGTGGGTACTGCGCGCAACTGGCCATAGGAGTTGGGGTTGTAGCCCTGCGGCACGTAACCGGGAGCCTGCTGGCCTGCGCCTTGCTGGGCAGGAGCATAGCCGGGGCGGTTGCCGAAGCCGGGGCGGAGCCCTGCGTTTGACGCGGCCTTGTTGGCGTTACGGACGGAGATGTGGACGTATCCAGATGCAACTGACATGGAGTGCTTACCTCAAAAGTGAATAGCCGTCATCGCGGCTTCGAATGCTGGTTGTCCCCGCAATGAGTTTGGGGAGGGGCGCCCAACGCTGGGCTAGGGGGCGAATGCCTGAAACTTCTTGGGGTGGAAAGTTAGGCTTGCATTCGACAACAGCGGTCATCATGGCCAGCGGGTGTGCTGGGCCAGGTTGCTGCGGCTGCAGGTGCTGTTGAGTTCTTGTTCACATTGGAAGTGTGCAACGTAACAATGGCAACACGCAAGTAACAAAGCGCCGAACCGTCCACATTTTGAGACGTAGAGGTCTATTGTGTCGCAAATCACAATTCACTGGACGCCATAAATGAATGCCATTTCATTCGGCTGAGACACGAAATATTAGCAATCCAGTGAATGATCTTCGGCAAATAGGGCATCATGTGCACCTTGGTTCCCACGAACCACCCTCGAGCGGAATCTCACGATCTGAAACAGTTGTTGTCCAATCGCGGGTAGTCTCCTTCGACAATTTTCTGCCCGAAATCTGCTACAAGCTGTAGAAACAGCCCGTCAGGCCTATCCCTAGCTTCACCACGCCGGACTCCCACCTCGCTAGTGTTGAGTTCACAGCGTCCTCACAGGACCGGCAAAGCGCTGGCAAACCAGCAGATTGGAGAGTTGTCCCATGGCCTCCTCGCACTCCATGACCAACAACCTTCCCCAGCTCTCCCACCCGGACGGTTCCCCTATCCGTGCTTTGGTGGTGGACGACGAACCCAGCCTCGCCGAATTGATGAGCATGGGCCTGCGCATGGCGGGCTGGTCCGTTGCGGTAGCCGGAGACGGACCGGAGGCAGTGAAAGTTGCCAAGGACTTCCGGCCGGACGTGCTGGTCCTGGACGTCATGCTGCCCGGTTTCGACGGTGTGGAGGTCCTTAACCGCATCCGTGCTTTCGCCCCGGAAGTTCCCGCCCTGTTCCTCACTGCAAAAGACGCCGTCCAGGACCGCATTGTTGGCTTGGCGGCCGGGGGCGACGACTACGTCACCAAACCTTTCAGCATGGAGGAAGTTCTCCTGCGCCTGCACCGGCTGGTTCAGCGTTCCGGCGTGGCAGCCATGGACACCGCGGAGCTGGTGGTGGGAGACCTCACCCTCAACGTGGACACCCGCGAGGTGACGAGGGCCGGTGAGGACATCTCCTTGACTGCCACCCAGTTCGAACTCTTGCGCTACCTCATGGAAAACCCCAAACGGGTGGTCAGCAAGGCACAGATCCTGGACCGGGTGTGGGACTACGACTTCGGTGGGCAGGCCAACATCGTGGAGCTCTACATCTCCTACCTGCGCAAGAAGATCGAAGCGAACCATCCGCCCATGATCCACACCATTCGCGGTGCGGGATACGTCATCAAGCCTGCGGACTAAACGTTGAGCACACTTTCAGGAGTGGCCAGGAAGTCGCAGCGCAGTTGGCTCAACCCGTCCACCTGGCACCTTCGCACCCGATTGGTCCTGGTGGCCATGGCCCTGTTGGTAGCGATTTGCGCTGCCGTGGGGGTAGTCAGCTACGCCTCCATGGACATGGTGTTTAACAGGCAGCTCGACAGGCAGTTGGAGCAGGCGTCCAGCCGCGCGAATGACTTCGGCAGGCCGCCGTCGAACTTTCCTTCGTCACCGTCCGGAAGGCCTGACCCGTTGGAGGCCCGGGGCCAGGCCGCTGGAACCCTCAACGCGCGGATCGATGGAACCACCGTGAGGAGCTCGGGCTTGATCGACGCCCAAGGCAATCGCGTTTCACTCTCCGCAGACGACGAGCAGGTCCTGTTGTCGCTCCCCAAGGACAGCCGCCCTGTGGACCGTTCGCTGTCCAACGGCGACTACCGGCTGGTGGCCGTGGACACCTCCGGCGACGTGATCGTGACCGGCCTGCCGCTTGCGGACAAGCAAAGCGCCGAGGCCTCGCTCGTATGGACCATGGTGTGGGTTTCGTTGGGCGGCCTCGTGCTGATTGGCCTGGCAGGCACAGTGATCATTCGGCGGACCATGAGGCCGCTTGAGCAGCTCTCCGAAGTGGCCACGAAGGTTTCCCGGCTGCCTCTCGACGCCGGCGAAGTGGCACTTGCGGTGCGCGTACCGCCGTCGGCCTCCCATCCCGGAACGGAAGTGGGCAGCGTTGGCCACGCCCTGAATCAAATGCTGAATAACGTGGCCAGTGCGCTGGAAGCCCGTCAGGAAAGCGAAACCAAGGTCCGCCAGTTCGTGGCGGACGCCTCGCATGAGCTTCGTACACCGCTGACCGCTATCCGCGGCTACACAGAACTGCTGCGGATGACCGAAAACTTCACCGATGACGGCCGGAAATCCCTGGCACGGGTCCAAAGCCAATCCGAACGGATGACCACGCTGGTGGAGGACCTCCTCCTGCTCGCAAGGTTGGACGAGGGTCAACCAGTAAAGGTCTCGGACGTTGACCTGACGCAGCTGGTGATCGAGACAGTGAGTGATGAGAAAGTCATGGCCCCGGAGCACATCTGGCAGCTTCAGCTCCCGGACGAACCCATCACAGTGAGGGGTGACGCCACACAATTGCACCAGGTACTGGCCAACCTGCTGTCCAACGCCCGCAAACACACCGATGCCGGCACCACCGTGGTCACCGGAGTCATGCTCTCCGCCGATGGCAGCGCAGTGGTTACGGTAACCGACAACGGACCGGGCATTCCGGAGGATTTCCAGAGCCGGATCTTCTCCCGCTTTGCCCGCGCTGACGCCGCCAGGTCGGGATCGGAGGGCACCTCCGGGTTGGGCCTGTCCATCGTGGAATCCATTGTGGAAGCGCATGGTGGCAGCGTTGAAGTGACCTCCCGTCCAGGGCGTACGGAATTCGCCCTCCGCCTGCCCGCCGTCAGCAACGAGCGCGTGTAACGAATCCGGCAAGGCGACTCACCGGGATGGTGATCTCTGTTACCTAAATGTGACTTCTGGGGAAACCTCCTGTACCGTCGAAAGGGTGGGTCGCCCCAACTGACCCGCATCCGGGATGCGCCGAGCTCTGCCACTTCCCGGAGTCCGTTCTTCTTCGAGGCAGAGACGGGGGACCCAGAGTCTCCGGGCCCAGGCATTTATTGCCGGCCCTTGGGGTGAAGCCGCAGCGTGATGCGCGGCCGGATGACCTCATCCGAACCCGACAGCTAACTCCGCAGGCGCTGAGAGGTAATCACAAACATGTCTGAATTTAATGATCAGACGCGCCCTTCCGCGCGTCACCGCGACGAACACGACGCACCGCTGACCAAGTCGCAGGCAGTCCTTAAGAACGCAGCCCGCCAGGGCAAGTCCGGCCACCGCATGTCGGTTGTTGCCGGTGTTGTGGCCGCCGCACTGGGCGTTGCATCCCTCGGCACGGCCGCCAACGCAGCGTTGACCCTCCCCGAGGCGAGCCGCGTCGCAGAGACCCAGGCGAACGCCCGGATCAGCACCAACAAGTCTGCTGAAATCTCCGCCTCCATGAACGCTGCCGCCGAAAAGGGTGCAGCCGACCGGGCCGCTGCAGACAAGGTAGCCGCTGAAAAGGCGGCCGCAGAGAAGGCTGCCGCCGACCAGGCTGCCGCTGAAAAGGCCGCTGCGGAGAAGGCTGCCGCCGACCAGGCTGCCGCTGAAAAGGCCGCCGCTGACGCTGCTGCCAAGCAAGCTGCCGACGCCGCTGCTGCCGCTGCCGCCGCAGAGGCTGCAGCAGCCGCTGCCGCCCCCAAGGCCGTGGACGATCCCGCAGCCGCCAAGGCCTACGCTGCAAGCATCCTGGGCAACTACGGCTGGGGTCCGGGTGAAATGACTGCCCTGAACACGCTGTGGGAGAAGGAGTCCAACTGGAGGACCACTGCCACGAACGCCTCGAGCGGCGCATACGGCATCGTCCAGTCCCTGCCGGCTTCCAAGATGGCCACGGCCGGTGCCGACTGGCAGACCAACTACCAGACCCAGATCAAGTGGGGCCTGAACTACATCAAGGAACGCTACGGATCCCCGTCGGCTGCCCTGGGCTTCCACTTGGCGAACAACTGGTACTAAGCCAAGCTGTTTGATTGCCGCCCCGGCTTCCGCCGTTTGCCTCAGTTCTTACTGGAGCGGATGGCGGGAACCGGGGCGGCTTCTTTCGTTTTCACAGGTGCTCGCCGGGGCTCACAGTAGTGCCACAGCTTCCGCCTAAAGCCCTCATAATCGGTGGCCGCATTCTGGAAACATGACGCTCACAGATCCAGCCACCAGCGCTCTGCCACGGCGGACTCATTCCGCTCGCTTGCGTGGCGGGCCAGCGGCGCTCCAGCAACCACAGCGCCGTCCCGTTGACACCAATGTCATGGTTCCGGTCCTGGACGTCACCCTCCCCGTCTACAACGAAGAAGCCCGCCTGGAACACAGCCTTCGCCAACTGCACGGGCACCTGACGGACTCCTTTCCCCACACATTCCGAATCACCGTGGCGGACAATGCCAGCACCGACAGCACGCTGAGGATCGCCGAACGCCTGGCACGCGAACTCCCTGAACTGTTAGTGGTCCGTTTTCAGGAGCGGGGCCGTGGGAACGCCTTGCGCCGCGTGTGGCAGTCGTCGCCGTCGCCCGTGCTTGCCTACATGGAAGCGGATCTGTCCACTGACCTCTCGGCCTTGGCTCCCCTCGTGGCACCGCTGATCTCCGGCCACTCGGACCTCGCCATCGGCACACGGCTGGCACCGAGCGCCTGCGTCACCCGAAGCCCCCAGCGCGAGTTCATTTCGCGCAGCTACAACTCGTTGCTGCGGACGGTCATGGGGGCGCGCTTCTCCGACGCCCAGTGCGGTTTCAAGGCCATCCGAGCAGACGTGGCCCACCGCCTCCTTCCCTGCACCAGGGACGATGCCTGGTTCTTCGACACCGAACTGCTGGTGATCGCCGAACGTTGCGGTTTGCGCATCCATGAAGTTCCCGTCGACTGGACAGACGACCCCGACTCAAGTGTCGACGTCGTACGAACCGCACTGGCCGACCTGCGCGGCATGGCGCGATTGAAGCGCAACCTGCGCCGCAGTCCCATCAATGAGCTTCGCGCGGAGATGGGCCGGGTTCCTCGCACCGCACGGACTGGCGGCTTCAGTGCGTGGCCGCTTAGCATCTGCACGGTGGTGGCCGCGTATGCGGGGCTGTTCCTGCTGGTGAACCGCTGATTCCGCCAGGAAGCTGAGGCTACGCTTCAGGTTCCGCCTCAAACGCATGCCGCACGGCCGCGATGGAGGCTGCCACGTCCCCGGCGTCAGTGGACCAATTGCTCACTGAGATCCGCAGGATCTCCCGGCCACGCCACGACGATCCGGACATCCACACGGCACCCTCGGCCATCAACCTCTGGGTGACCCTGTGCGTTCGGTCGTCGCTGCCGAAGCTGACGGAGACCTGAGTGAAGACGACGTCGTTAAGGACCTCCACGCCCGGGATCGCGGCAAGGCCCTCAGCCAGAGCTCGGGCATTTGCTGCGAGACGGTCCACCATGGCGATCACACCGTGACGGCCAAGTTGGCGCAGCGCCGCCCACACGGGAATACCGCGGGCGCGCCGGGACAGCTCAGGAACTTTCTCGAACGGGTCCCCCGGCCCGGCATCCGTGGCGATGAAGTAGCTCGTGTGGACGCTGAAAGCCCGCCGGAGGGCCTCCGGACTGGCAACGATGGCCAAGCCGCAGTCGTAGGGAACATTGAGTGTTTTGTGGGCGTCGGTGGCCCAGGAATCGGCGCCCTCCACTCCAGCGATCCGTTCCCGCAACGTTGGGCTGACGGCCGCCCACAAACCAAAAGCGCCGTCCACGTGCACCCAGCCACCGCGGTCATGGGCCACAGCGACAGCTTCCTCCATGGGATCGAACGCGCCGGAATGCAGGTTGCCCGCTTGCAGGCAGACCAATGATGGCCCGGGTTGCTCATCCATGGCAGCAGCCAGGGCATCAGGCAGGATCCGGCCTTGGTCGTCTGCATCAACGGGTACGCAGGCGCCCAGCCCCAGGTACCGGAGGGCCAAGTCAACGGCTGCGTGCCGTTCCCGTCCGGCAAACGTTGTGATGCGGGGAGCACCTGACAGGCCCAGCGACTGAAGGTCCCAGCCAGCCTGGTCCATGAGGTATTGGCGACCAGCGGCCAGTCCCACGAAGTTCGCGGTGGTGGCACCGGTGGTGAAGCCGACGTCGGAGGTTGCGGGAAGGTGCAGCAGGTCAAGAAGCCAGGCGGCGGCGGATTCTTCGATGGCAGCAGCGGCGGGAGTGGCGAAGCGGAGTCCGGTGTTCTGGTCCCATGCCGAGACCAGCCAGTCGGCGGCCATGGCAGCGGGCAGGGTTCCACCCATAACCCACCCATAGAACCGTCCTGACTGGATGGCCATCAAGCCCGGTTCGGCCAGGGTGGCGAGTTCGTCCACCACGTCGGCTGCTTCAGTTGGCCCGTCCGGGAGGATCGATGCCAAGCTCGCGGCCACCTGATCAGCGTCGACCGCGGGACGGACAGGACGGTCGGGAACCGACGCCAGCCAGTCCGTCGCGTGGGCCATGGCCCGCTCCAATGCGGCACTGTACGCCTCCGGCATCGCAGACATGCGCACAGCCTACGCCGGGTTTCCGGCTTGGAACAGTCCGCGCAGGAACGGCTACAGCGTCAGCGTGAGGAGGTGGCCGCCGTCGTCATTCTTCACAGCGGTGACCGTCACCGCGGAGTAGTCCGGGATCCGCCACATGCCATCTTCAAGGTCGCCGGCGTCACCGACCACCACGGTCCGCATTCCGGCGGCGCGCGCCGCGGCGATGCCGGCGGGCGCGTCTTCGAAGACAACGACGTCGGCCGGGTCGACTCCCAGCATTGCGGCCGCTTTGAGGTACCCCTCCGGGTGCGGCTTGCCGAGGGTCACGGCTTCGGAAGTGACGGCCGTAGTGGGCATGGAAAGCCCGGCCGCCTGCATACGGATACCGGCGAGGACATGGTCGGCTGAGGTGACCAGGGCGATGGCTTCGTCCGGTAGCGCTTGCAGCAAGGCTGCGGCGCCGGGCAGCGCAATCACGCCGTCTGTCCGCGTGCGCTCCATGGCGTCCAGCTCAGCAGTCAAAGCCACGACGTCGGCACCCGCCGGAGCGTAACGGCGCACCGTATCGCCGGATCGGACGCCGTGGGAGGTCCGGAGAATCTCCTCAATGTCCAGGCCGTAGCGGCTGGCGAACTCCGACCACACCTGCTCCACGATGGCCGTGGAATCAACCAGTGTGCCGTCCATGTCGAAGAGGACGGCGCGCACCGTCACCACAGTTGATTGGGCTGGTGCGGCGTGCTCGGCAGGATGGCTCATGGTTCCATCCTGCCGCACGCGTACGGGGAAGGGGCCCACTGTTACTTAGCCGTTGGGCCGCTGCGGGAGGTACTGCAAGGCCCATTTGTTGCCGTCGGGGTCCGCGAAATAGACGAAATGACCCCAGTCCTGGACATCGACATCGCTGACGTCCACGCCGTTGGCCTTGAGTTGCTCGTGCGCCTTGTTGATGTCTGCCACCACCACTTGCAGGCTGGGCGCCGTTCCCGGAGGGGCATCACTGAGCCCCTCGCCAATGGCGATGGAACACGCCGAACCCGGAGGGGTCAACTGCACAAAGCGGATGCCGTCCATGGGACGCTCATCGAAATCGGCGTTGAAACCGACCTTGTTGACGTAGAAGTCCTTCGCGCGGTCGACGTCGGACACAGGGACAAATACCAGTTCAAGTTTCCAGTCCATGCGCCACAGGCTAACGGGGTCGTCGGGAAACCGGTAGGGGTGTTTGACTTCGATAGCCTAAGCCGTCCTCTGCGGTCTCCCTTTCCTGAATACGAGGGACATGAGGGAAGCGCAAGCCAGGGCCCCTATGCCGCTGATAACAAGAAACTCGACCAAAGGCGAATGCAAGGCAGTGTCGTCAGTGAACGCACGGACGTGCGAAATGGCGAATCCCATGGCTGCGTCTGGAAAAACCAACTGGGCGGCCGGGGTGCCGTAACAATACAGTGCGCGAGACACTGGTTGGATCGCTCCGATGGCGCCCGGTTTTCGTACCAGAAACCAACAAACCGCAGCAGAGACCCCTGTCCACAAGAGGAACCACAAGATGTTGCCTAGGTTGGAGCCGGCCTCAAATGCCCGATAAGACTCGAAGATGCCGAGACCGGAATACTGCGCGGACGTAACATAAACGGCGAAGGATCCGAGTGCCCACGGAACCAAGGCAGCTCCCAGCAGGACCCACTTACGCACGGCATGTCTCGGCATCGTCGAGTCCTCTCTGGCTACCAGTTACAGGTCTGGGACACGGGCCACATTCCAATCCGACTGCGCCAATTTGGATTTGAGTAACGCTCGTACTCTAAGTCGAAGGTTCCCCATTCTGCCAAGCCCCCGAGGACGTGGCATTCCCACTGCTGCCGCATCGAGGGTGTAAACATCCACCATGAATGCTTTGACTGCAGGAGAGACCACCCGCAGCTCAAGAATTGCCCGGCGTTGAAGATCGCGTCGTACCTTCCCCAACCCGAGAGTTCCATGGAAAGCTGATTCATGCCGTAGTAGCTGTTCCAACGCCATTCTGACCAAGTAAACAACTGCCACCATGCGTAGTAGACCTTCGGGTCGGCGACCACCGGGTATGCGAGACCTGGCGTGTTATGTTCCACGACTTGGGTCACAATATTCCCGGACACCTCATAGTGGGTACTCACAGCGGTGCCATTCGCATCAACTGCCCAAGCGGGAAGGATCATTCCCTGTTCCGACCCGTCAAGACCCTTGATTGAAATAGCACCGCCGTCAGCCAGCTCAAGGACAACCCCCTCATCGGCATCGATTTTGTAGTCGTACCGTGTGGGCGCTTGCGGGCCATTTATGACCGTCAAAGCCCGAACGGCACCATCTTCAAGCGTTTGAATTCCAACATCAGTCTGTCTGGTTGGGTCCGCAAAGACGGTGTACCATCCCCGGCCACCGCCGCATCATCAGCCTGACCGCTCGTCGGCAGTTCCAATGAGAGTTGTAATCCGTCCGAGCCTCCGTCCAGCAATGCAGTGGCATCGCCCCCATCCTTTGAAACTTCTACGGTCGATTCCTTGACATTGGTTGTTACCGAATCGGACGACTCTATGTCGGGTTGCACGGCCACAGCCGAGTCTTGGCCCGCGGAGACCACTGCCTCCTGAATGACGGCGGCCGCCGTCTCAGCAGTTTCCTTACCGGATTCATCATGCTCACTGGCTTGCGCAGCCGCTGGCACCACAAGGGAAATGGCGATGGCCGAAGCACAAGCGAGCGCAGCGAATTGTTTCAATCTCATTCGTCCCCCATCACAATGCGGAGCGGAGGGTCCGCCCACTAGGGAAGTGAGCCAAGGGCACGAATCGTGACGGGAACCACAACGGGGAAGACTTAGTCCGTTATGAGCAGACATGAGTCAAGGAATCCGAATGACGACGGGTACTGCCGGCACTTCACGTCACTGCACCGCGTGAAGCGGCAAGCAAGCAACCTTCCGGCAAGGCGGCATGTGAGCCTACCGCAGTTGCGATAAGCGCACCAAGGCTTGAGAACGAGAAACCGGACCGTGAATGCCTTAACCAGCCACGCCGTAGAGGCGGTCGCCGGCGTCGCCCAGGCCGGGCACGATGTAGGACTTTTCGTTGAGTTTCTCGTCGATCGAGGCCAGGACGATCTTCACGTTGGCGTCAGACAGCTCTTCTTCCAGCTTGGACAGGCCTTCGGGGGCTGCGAGGAGGCAGATGCAGGTTACGTCGGAGGCGCCGCGCTTGAAGAGGAATTTGATGGCCTCGCGCAGGGTGCCGCCGGTGGCGAGCATGGGATCCAGGACAAAGATCTGCCTGCCTGTGAGGTCCTCGGGGAGGCGCTCGGCGTAGGTGATGATGTCCAGCGTCTCTTCGTCGCGGGCCATGCCCAGGAAGCCGACCTCGGCCGTGGGAACCAGCTTGGTCATGCCCTCCAGCATGCCCAGCCCTGCGCGCAGGATGGGGACCACCAGCGGCGTGGGCTTCGTGAAAGCCGTGCCGATGGTCTTGGTGACGGGGGTCTCGATCTCTACTGGCTGGACCTTGACCTCGCGGGTGGCTTCATAAGCCAGCAAGGTGACCAGTTCTTCAGTGAGTTGCCGGAAGACCGGTGAGGGGGTGTTCTTGTCCCGCAGAACGGTGAGCTTGTGAGCGACCAGCGGGTGGTCCACGACGAGTGTGCGCATCCCCCAAAACTATCATTGAGACATGAGCGCCACCGAGCCGTATCACGCAGAACACCTGGCCTGGATGGGCCTTGCCCTGGACGAAGCCCGGTTGGCGTTGAAAACCGACGACGTCCCGATCGGCGCCGTGGTGCTGGGGCCCGACGGCGTCGTGCTGGGTTCCGGACGCAACGAACGGGAGGCGCACGGTGACCCGACCGCCCATGCCGAGGTGGTGGCGATCCGCCAGGCGGCCGCCGCGCTGCAACGGCACGCGCTTGAATTGGGCGAAGGCGGCGACGGTTGGCGGCTCGAGGACTGCACCCTGGTGGTCACCCTGGAGCCGTGCGCCATGTGTGCCGGGGCCATTGTCCTGGCCCGTATTCCCCGCGTCGTTTTCGGCGCGTGGGACGAGAAAGCAGGAGCAGCAGGATCCGTGTTCGATATCCTCCGCGAGCGCCGCCTCAATCACTGGGTAGAGGTCTACGCCGGGGTCCGGGAAGACGAGTGTTCAGCGCTCCTCAAGGACTTCTTCGCCTCACATCGCGCTCCGGCAGGACACGCTCCGGCGGAACACGCTGTAGAGCACCGCCCATCCTGATCCCTTCCTTCACGGGAGCAAGCCATGACAGTTTCGTTCAATCACACCATCGTCTACGCCACGGACAAGCAGCGATCCGCAGAGTTCCTTGCCCGGATCTTCGGTCTCCCGGCACCGAAGCCCATGTGGTCCTTCGTCACGGTGTCCTTCGAGAACGGCGTGACACTGGATTTCCTGGGCGCGGACGGGGACATCACACCGCAGCACTACGCCTTCCTGGTCAGTGAAGAAGAGTTCGACCAGATCTTCCTCAGGATCACCGCAGAACACGTGCCCTACTGGGCCGACCCTGCACGTTCCCGCGGGCAACAGATCAACCACAACGACGGCGGCCGCGGCATCTATTTCACGGACCCCGACGGACATTTCCTGGAGGCGATCACCCGGCCGTACGGTTCGGGCTGATCGTGCCCTACCGCCCTGCCGCCGCGTCCAACGCGTCGATCCGCACCTGACGTGATGCCGGGGAGTCCAGGCTGAACGAACGGAAATCGCCGAGTTCATCGCGGATCCAGGCCTCCACCTCGGCGATCCGTTGGCTCACAGCCGCAGTGGGAGCGTCAAAAGTCCACGCCGCGATCCGTTCCTGACCGGGATCGTATTGCCATAGTCCGATGATCCGCCCACGATCCAGGATGGGGTGGTCCGGCAGGTCGGCCTGAAGTGCCAGCGTGGTGTCCAGGACCTTCTTTCCCTTGTCCCCATCAGCGAACATGTCCCCCGAATTGCGCCTGTGGAGGACCAATGAGTCTGTGCCTGCCAACAGCTGGATTTGTTCGTCACCCGGCTCTTCGAAGTCCGCCAAACGCTCGACGTCGGAAGGCAGCATCCAGAGCACATCTCCACTGGCTGTGGTCACCTCCATGGCACCAATGGAGGCGAGCGCTGCCTTGCTCTGGGCCACCGTAAAGGCAGTGAACCACTGGGTCTGCTTGAACGTCGCTCCCCCGGTCCAGCGCAAGTACCGTTCCAGCAGCAGGCGGCGGGCGCCGTCGTCGTCCATATCGCTGGGCGGCAGGCCCCAATTCGTGTAGGCGTAGCGCTGTTGGTCCAGGCGGCCGTTGACCGGGACGCGACGGATGCGGCCTTCCGCCTGCAGTAGCCCCAGGGCGGTGGGCAGCGTGGTGGAGGCGCCCTTCTTCTTGCCTTCCTCACCCAGGCTGCGGACCGAATCGCCCAGCACGTCCCTGAGTTGTTTGGGGTCCATTGGCTCACTGGACTCTTTGAGGGCGTGTTCCACTTCGCCCTCCAGGAGGGTGATCTCACCACGTTCCACGCCGAGCCGTGCCAGCACCTTGAACGGGGCAATCGCGGCGTCGCGGCCGATCTGGAGAGCCCACGGGTAGTCACTTTGGCCCAGGACATACGTGCATCCGCGGGCGGTCGGGAGTTCGTGGATTCTGAGCGCCCTGACGTCCTTGTCAGCTTGTTCGCGACTGGTTCCTGCCCTGGCGAACAGCGTCAGGTACGGGTTGGCGCCGCCTACGGATCGGGCCCAACCGGCGTGGTCCAAGACTTCCTCTGAGGTTTTGCCTTGGAGCGAACCGTCCAGGCCCTGCTTGTGCCAGGCCCAGGCCCGGAGCCGTTCAGGGGTCAGGGTGTCTGCGGCAGGCGCTATGCTGGTCATGGCCCCATTCTGCACCCGGTTATTAGGGCGAAGCTGTCACGGCTTTCAAAACAATCGCAGCAGTGTTGTCCCAGCCCGAAAGGTTGTCGCGGGCCCGGATGGCGTTTTCATGCCAGGACCCTTGGATTTCGACGTCCGTCAGCCAGCTCCGGAGGGTGTCCGCGAGAGCTTCCCGGATATCCCACACCGCGCCCGCCCCGGTACCGCCCAGCGCCTCCACTGCACCTGTCCCTTGCCGGACAAGGACCGGGACGCCATGTGCCAACGATTCGGTCACCACCATCCCAAAGGACTCGGAGTGCGAAAGCAGGACGCTGAGGTCGGCTTGGTGCCACTGCTCTTCGAGTGAGGTGCCGGTCAGCTCGCCGGTGACACGGATGCGGTTTTGCAGCGCGTGATGTTCGACGGCGGCCCTCACCTCGGCCGCGTACGCCGGGTCAGCTTCCTCCGAACCGATGAGCGCTGCGGTCCAGGGCAGGTCCTTTATCTGGCTCAGGGCCTCTACCAAGTGTGCTTGGTCCTTGTTGGGCAGCAACGCCGCGACAGCAACGATGTGCTTGGGCTGTGAACCCGCGCTGAGGTCTGCTGGTTCGGCGCCGGGGGTGGCCACCGCTATGTCCAGGGAGCCGTGTTTAGCCTGCAATTCAGCGGCGGAGTGGACGCTCGGGCAGATAATCCCGGTCGCGGCCGCCAACGCCTTCGACTCAAGGTCACCGTGCTCCGCCAATGCCATGTGCGAGAGGATCCAGACCTTGGTTCCGGCCTTCACCGCGCCGGCGATCTCCTCCGGAGCCCCACTCGCTACCAGGCCGTCGGCAATCACGGTGGTGCCGCCGTCGAGCGCTTGCGCGAACCGCTGCCGGTCCGCCGGGCTGCCAACCGGCCAGTCGCCGTCGACCGTTACCGTCTCAACGGTGGCGCCGAGGGCCGTCAGGTGCTCGGCGAGTTTGGCGTTGTATTTGTTGCCGCCGGAGCCGTGCCTGACGTTCCCCGGAACCAGGAAGCGGATGTGCACTTACTTGGCCGGAAGCTCCAGCGAGTAGCCGGCCCAGGCGTCGGGGTTCTCGCGGAGGACGACATCGATGCCAGCGAGCGCGGGCCCGTCTTCGGTGTCCTGGATCCGGGTGGCCATGGCGTCTGCGATGTGCTTTGCGAGTGCCTCGGTGGTGGAAAGTTTGCCCTTGAACGCGGGGTGTTCGTCTAGGTTCTTGTAGTTCAGGTCTTCAAGGATTTCTTCGAGAATGCCGCCTGCTGCGCCGATGTCCAGGACGATTGCGTCGTCGTTGAGATCCGGCCGACGGAAGCTGACTTCGGCAACGAACGTGGCCCCGTGGAGACCCTGGGCTGGGCCGAACGCCTCACGGGGAAGGCTGTGGGCGATCATGAAGTGGCGTCGGACGGTCAGGCTGAACATGTATTAATCCTCCGAGTTTGGGTATGCGACCACGTGGCAGAAGCCGCCGGGCTGTTCGAACAACTTGATGAGCGTGGTGGGCAGGTTCTGGAACTGGCATTCGCTGGTCAGGAAAGTGTCGAACAGCGGGTCTTTGAGCTGGTTCGCGGCTTCCTGCAGGCGCTGGGCGTTGGTTCGACGGTGCCTTCTTGGAAGGGCAACGGCGCCCACCTGGCTGGAGCGGATGTTCAGCCGGCGGGCGTGGAAGTCCTCGCCGAGTGGGAGCGTGACTTCCTTGTCCGCGAACCAAGAGAGCTCGATGACGTCCGAATCGTCGCCGGCCAGTTGCAGGCTCAGCTTGAGTCCGTCGTTGGACGCGGAGCAATGGAAGACGATGTCGTTGTCGCTTTTCGCGTCTTCAGGCTCGGCGAATTCGATGCTGAGCATTTCGGCGAGGTTGCGCTTCTCCGGGTCCGCATCCACCAGTTGCAGGCGACCGAGCGGATACTTCCGCAGGAGCGTCGCCAAAACGCCGCCCACCAAGCCACCACCGACGACGGCGACACGGTCACCCAGCCTCGGTCCGGCTTCCCAGAGGGCATTGATGGCGACTTCCACGATGCCCGTGAGCACCGCGCGACGGGCAGGGACATCCTCGGGGATTGCCGTGAGCTGGCTCGTGGGAACGATGTAGAAGTCCTGATGGGGGTGCAGGCTGAAGACTGTTTTGCCTAGCCACTCTTCCGGGCCTTGCTCTACCGTGCCCACACTTAAGTAGCCGTACTTCACCGGGCCAGGGAAGTCACCTTCCTGGTGCGGGGCCTGCATCAGGTCAGCCACGCGTTCCGGGACACGGCCTTCGTGGACCACTCGCTCCGTGCCCCGGCTGACGCCTGAGTACAGGGTCCTGACGAGGGCTTCTCCGGGGCCGGGAGCTTCGATGGTTTCGCGGCGCAGCTCGCCGTTGCCGGTCTCGGTGACCCAGTAGGCCTGGGCTTGGTGTTCTTGCGCGCGCGGAATAGTCATGGTGCTTACGAATCTATCGTTGGGGCGCCGCGGACGGAAGTTGGCTGTGTTAACGGGGCGTTCGGCAACACGCTTCGGGCGCCCGGCGCCGGCCCGTTTTGGGGAACAGGCCCCAACTCCGGTACCCTATTTCAGTTGGTGACGTGTCCGAGCGGCCGAAGGTGCAACACTCGAAATGTTGTTTGGTGTAAAAGCCAACGTGGGTTCAAATCCCACCGTCACCGCCAATGAGAAAGGCCCTGCTTCCTTTGTAAACAAAGGGAGGCAGGGCCTTTCTTCATGTCCCGGGTCCTGTCCAGCGGTAAACGCAGCGGTAACAGAATTTTGCGGCCCTTCACGTCATCAGGCTTCAGAGTTGGGTTCGTCTCTGAAAAACGACTCAGAAGGGCCCAGCGGTCTGCGCTTGGGCGGAAAATCGTAGGAGACATGACCAAGACATTCGGTCGCCCCCCAACCGCGCAAAAGCGGTTATGCTAATCGTTGGATTTATTGTTCTGGTTTGGGGGCAGGCGTGGGGATTGCTTTTGACGACGGCGCAGCCGACGCGCTGATCAGCGCTGCTGACGCGGCTGAGCAGGTTCTTCGGGCCGAAGGCAGCTTCCTGTACGGGGCCGTGGAGCAGGCAGTGCAGGACTTCAAGGGCGGCTACGCGCGCTTGTTCGAGGACGCCTGCGGCATCAGGTCCGATGATCGCGGCAAGCTCTCAGGTGTCCTCGCGGTTCTGGCCGAGGACGTCGGCGAGGCCAAGCACAGGGCCCAGCAAGAGAAAGCCCGGCAAAAGAACATGGACGCCTGGCAGCAACGCGACAATATCCGCAAACAGCAATTGCTCTCCGGTGACATTGTGGAAGCATCCGCGACAGTCGCCACCATGATCCTTGACCCGATGCCCGAGAGCACACCGGTCCCGGCACCGGCTGTTTCAGCGGTGTTTTCTCCGCGGAATCGGCCCCGGTTCGCCGGCGGGCCGGGAACCGGAACCACCTCAGCTGACCCAGGCAAACTGCGCGGCTTCGCGTCAGTGTCCCGGACCGCCACGAACACCCTGAACTCACACTTCAGCAGCGTCAAAACCGCCTGGAGCGCATTCACAGCATCGTGCTCCTGGGTGAACATCGAGGCTGAGTCTTTTCTTGCTGGTTTTGAGCGGCTCCTCGCCGAGAACGCAGCAGATGCCGATTGGATAGAGCAGGTCGCCACCGCATTCGAAACAGCAGGGGCCGGCGCCGTAGCCGACAGCATGCTCAACGCGCTTTTCATCCAGTACGCAGCACCAAACCAAGTCGGCTTGAACGACATCGCGGGCCTGAACGCCGCGCAACTGACAACCTGGCTCGCCGTACCTACAAACAAAGCACGGCTCCAGGGACTCCTGCAGAACCAGGAATACAACCCTGCCGTGACCGCAGCATGGTGGACCAGCCTCGGCCACACAGTAGATGCCGGCACCGGCAAAGTTACCGTCGGCGAAACCCAGCAACTCCTCATCAATACGTTCCCGGCGATCATCGGAAATCTTCAAGGGGTTTCCTACACTGCAAGAAATCAGGCCAACCAACTGGTACTGACGCAGATGCTGAAAGAATTCGACGTCTACGTGCGCGAGACAGCCAAGGGAACTCGCCCGACTCCACCCGCATGGCTGAATACGCCGGGTTACCTCGACCGCCTCAGAGGAGTCAAGAGTGCGATGGAGCCCGGCCGCAGTGGAATTGAGAAGCAACTGATCAGCCTCAATCTGGATCAGCCCGGCGCTGCCATCAGTGTGGGAGATCTCGACGCAGCCAAAGTCACCACTTACCAAGTCCCGGGAGTCGACACGAAGGTGGCAACGAGCATGCCGGATCTAGTCCGGGCCGCCGATGGCCAATACGGAGAGCAATACCGCATTGCCGAGCTGAGTTCGACCACGGCAGGAAACCCTCCGCGGTTGGCAGTGGTGGGATGGCTAGCTTTCGAACCGGCCCCGGCGGCTGGTGTCTTCGACGATGGCAATGCCCGGACAGGCGGGTCGTTCCTGAGCAAGGACATCAACACTCTCGCGGCCGTTCAGAACAGTTTGGGAAACACAGCCAGCAACAACATTTCAGCTCTGTCTTACGGAACGCTGACGGCCCAGGCCGCGGCCGTTGAAGGTGTGGCCGTAGACAGCGTCAACCTCAATGCTGATATCGGCGTACTGAAGGGTGTAGCAGGCGTGCAGGACTTCCATTTGAACCCGGGCGCCGACGTGTACCAAACCAAATTCACCGTGGACAATATCTCCGAAATTGGAAATGCGAGCAGGCAACGTATTCAGGGCTTCCACACCCAGACGTTTCAGGCTCCTCCAGGTGGACCATCGTTCACGGTGCCCATACCCGGGTACGGAGCGACACAGCTTGGAGCAGACGGAACCGGAACAACCGAAGGCCAAGCGTCAGCATTACCAACCGAAAACCACGGCTGGCTCCAGGCAGAAGGCAAACTTGGATACGCTTCCGTAGGCACCGAGTCCAGCCTTAATCAAGCGAATGTCTCGCTCGGCCTAACAGATAGACTGACCAACTCGGGCAAGCCTGTGGTGCCTCACTAATGAAGGAGACACAATTGCTGAACCGACAAAGACTAACGGCAACTGTTTTCACCGCCGTCATGGTCCTTCTGCTCGTATCCGGATGCTTCTCCACACCACAGAGCAATGGTGAAACGGCAAACCCCTCACCCTCAGAATCGACTTCAACGAGCAATCTTCCCAGCAGCGGAGCAGGAACAACGATGACGCCAGAAGCAGCCAGTAGCGAATTATTCGGACTCCTCGACGAGATCCAAGCGATGGCACCGGGCGATTGGACCAATAAGGATGTTCCGGCAGGTGGCTACTGCAACTTCCAGGGAACCGGAAGCGGCAAAGAATTCGGCGGATCCAGGACCAGAGGCCCCCTTAGCGTCACGGACCGCGAGGTGCTCAGGCAAAAAGTCGAGGAATTTTACAAGTCCCGCGGGTACGATGTGAAGGTCTTTGATCAATCAACGGCCACGAACAAGCTCATCATAACCAACGGCTTCGGGCCCGATGGACTGGTTCTCCAGGTTTATACCGGCGATCTCGGCACTACCGTCGCTGGCAATAGCCGTTGCGTTCCTGATCCGCAGGGCAAGGGATAGTCCCGCCGTTTGCCGGTGCGCGGACCATGGGACTGTGTGCCTCGCCGAACGAGAGATCCTTAGGCAAGGCAGCCAGAGTTCGAGGCGGTTGACTCGTGAAGTTATTGTGGCGGGTCTTTCCGAACGACTAGGCCTTCGTCCCCGGGGAGTACTTTGCCCTGATCCGCTCGGCCTGATCCTCAACGTTGAGCTCCCAAGCGTCTCCCGGCGAGCAGGGGGCAGTGGCACCAACGCTGTAGGACTTGTCGGATGCATCAGTATCGAACTCAGCCCGAAGTACGGGACCGCCCTCTGCGAAGACGGTCGGGTGTGTCGTTGGGTTCACGGTGCGTACGGTCATGCCCAGGGATTTCCAATACTCGGCTACGCGTTTGGCGTCTTCAACATGGTTAGTTCCTTGGGGTGCCCAGCGGTCGTAACCATAGCTGGCGCCCTCCTCGCCCGACCCTAGGGAGCACTCCTGCGCCCCCGCGACACCGTTGCGGGGCCACCAACCGGTGACTTCGAGCTGCTTGGTGGTGTTGATGACGAGTTCGACCGCCCGGTCCCGTCCTTCTCTGGCACTGATGGTCTTTTCCGGCGTCGCCTTGTCTGACATTGTCGTGCTTGGTTCCTTCTCAGCGCATGCGGTTATTGTCATTCCCATCAAGAGCAAAGCCGTCGCGGCCGTGAGAATCCTTATATGCGTCTTAGCCGCTGGCATTCGACATTCCTTCCAGTAGGCCCTTTTGCAGATCAGTCGGCCCTAACGGGACATACGGGGTGATCTTCTCGGTTTCTCCCCCGATTGCCCAGGCAACGTTTTTTAGAAACTCTGTACGCTCGTCAAAGTAGCCGGCCTGTTCGCCGCCATCAGGCATGAGACCGTTGTGGTCGGTCACGGCCCGCCCGGCGTCGCAGCCGGTATCAGGGCCGAAAGCGTGGGAATTAAACTCAGGTTCGATCGGGTTCACGTGGTGGTCACGGCTCCCTTCCCGGCCAGTCCAGGCCCACTGGTCCCCGCTTTCGGTTTCGCCGGGTATCTTGTCGCGCGCATGACCGGGGTATACGTGTCCTGCGTTAAGGTCAGCGGCGGTATGGACATTATCGGGCAGCCCTGCCGAGCCGAGCGTGACAAAGTTATCCACCTCGAAACCCGGCCGCGTCAGGGCCACCGCGGCAGTGGTACTCCCGTACGAGTGAGCCACAATATTGAGTTGCGGCGCGCCCTCACCGCGGACTGCAGACAGCGATCTCCCGGCCCATCACGTCACCGATGGCCGACACAGGGACGCTTACCAGAGCGAGGCCCTGCCACGGGGCGGGCAACAAGAGGAGCAGCCCCACTTCCAGCACGATCAACACTCCCCCCTCTGATGCCCGCCCGTCAGCGAGGGTCGAAGCGCCGACCTTCCGCCTTTGTCGGCATCAACGCCAGGACGAAAACAATCAGACCGCCAACGAGTGGAACAAGCCCAACGAGTGCGAGCGGACCTGCCAGATTTGCATCATGCAGTCGGCGCCACAGCAACGACAGCTGAGGCACTAACAGGGCCAGCCCTAGAACAACGACGAGAATGAATCCAACTACCATCAGACTGCCAGTCGGGGCGTTCACAACCCCAGGAGGGGCCTCATAGAACACTTCTTGCCCGGTGGCCGGATCGAAACCCATGGACTGCACATTAGGGTTCTGCTGAGCCCAGGCAATACTGGCCACGAGCCCGACCGTTGTCACGAGGTACGGGACCACCATCACCAGGAAAACGAAAAGCTGACTCCACCAGAACTCACTCCGCGAGGCGCGACCCGCGAACTTCGCATACTTGGCAAAGAACCGCTTCACCGACTTACCAAACGACGCTCCATATAGAGGACCATCCAGCACGCCCGAACCTGTAATCTCCGCAACGCCTCCGCCTGCAGGATCAACAACCTTCATATCCATCTGTCTTCATGTCCTTCCAGAAATTGTTTACAGAAACCAACAAACAAGTATCTTCCAGACGCAAATGTTCTGCGCCGCAATAATCTCATCCGGAGAAGATAATACGAATGAGCAGAACGAATAGACCACTGGTCAGAATTGGAAACCCCACGCATTTCCAGAACCGCCCGCGTCCTCAGTTAGACACGTCTTGACCCGAGCTATCGCAACATCCCGTCATTCGTCAGGGCAAGCCTCCCGACCCTCGAAGACTGATGCTCGGCAGTGTTCTACTCACCTAAAATATCCACTTTCATCCAGCACTATCACGGCTAGAAACACCTGGAAGGAAATACACACCAGAATGGTAGCTGGGCCCGAAATACGAGCCAGCGCACGCGCCTCGCCACGAGAACGATGCGTCCCCAATATCCGTTCAGAAATCCAAAACAGGAGTATACCCACTGCGGACAGTAGTAGAAGTAAAAGTGCAGGAATCGACCCGCCGTGATAAGTTATCTCGGCACTTAACGGAGTACTCATGAAAACGAATGTGGTAATACCAAGACTCACCAAGATGCCAAATAGACAAATGACATCCAAGTAGCTACTTATCTTTTTTTCCAATCAAATGCTTTCTTCTGGCACTGAACACAAACCACAGTCACCAGCTAAACGCTAACGCTCTTCTCCGGCAGTCAGTGTCAGTCCAACCAATAGACCGAGAGGGCAGCCCGTCCACAGCGCACCGCCCGTCAAGCCAATCACCGGGATAACGCTGGAAAGAGCCGCGAAGGCTAAGCTGCCCAAGATGATGGTGGCACCAAACGACAGTGTGGCGGCGAAGTTGGATTTCCAATACGTTACACATCCAATGCCAATGGCGCTGGCAATAAGGACAATAGTGTTGGCAATCCATACGGATATTCCAAACTCTTCAGTCCTATTTACGCACAGAACCAACATGAGAATTCCCGGTATAACGACCCCGGACCAGTAATACCATTCCGGAGCGGCTCGTGTGCTGGGGATTACCTTTTTTTCGCTTTCATTCATCATTTATTTCGTCCACATTTCATCGGTGTAAAAATTTGCACCGCTTCCTATTAGTCCATTAGCAGTCTCGGTCATCACGGTGCTCTTGGTAAAGTATCCCGCCGGGGAAGGTGTGCTGGGTCCGATAAGATCCCCGTAGCCCTGTGGAATTTTGCCACGAATTGCGGACAAGGTGGAGGTCCCTGTGCCCGCCATGACGGACGACACCCCGGACTTAATCGGGTCGAAGGCTTCACCATTCACACCACTCTTCACGACTTCTCCCGCGAATCCAGCCCCGATATTGATGCCCAATGTCGAACCAAACTGGAGGCCCTTGTTAGCAGCGTGTCCAGCCGCGGGGCTCAGTGCCCCGCTGATGACACCCGTGGCGGCGCCTCCAACTGCGCTACCCAACAGTCCTTGGGCTGTCCAGGGGCCACCGTTCTGAAAGCGTTCACGGACATAATCTACGCTCCCGGCTGCGCCTCCTGATGCACCACTGCCGACCATGTCTTTCAACAAATTTGCGCCGAACCTCCGTGCAATGACGGAGGCATTGCCAGTCGCACGAGTTATCGTCGAAGTCGCGACATTTGAAGCCATACTCCGCGCAGCCTGGCCCGCCACCACTCTTCCAACAACCAGTGAAGCAGACTTAGCAACGATCATTCCCGCGCCACCGCCGACCACACCCATAACACCGCTGCCAATGGCTTGCCCCCAATTGACCTGGCCGGTGGTTGCTTTTTGGATGACGACGTCGGCGCCGAAGCTCATCAATCCCATGCCCGCGAGTTGGCCGCCGGGGACGAACATCAACACGGCCCCGCCCACCACAGCAGCACCACCGACGACGTATTCCCAGTTGTCTCCGAGCCAGTCTCCTGCCGCGGCGAGGGCGCCGCGGGAGGAGCCGTCGTAGGCTTTCAGGTCAGCGTCGGTCAGGGGCCGCAGGCCGGTGGGGTCGGTGGTGTTGAGGGGGTTGTTTCCGGCGTAGGAGTAGGGGTTTCCGTCCCAGCCCGCGCCCAGGACGGGGGCGAGGGGGTCGGTGGAAAGGAAGCCCCGGGTGGCCGGGTCGTAGGCCCTGGCGCCGAGCCATTCGAGTCCGGCGATGTCGATCCCGCCACCTGCGGTCAGGGTGATCCCGGCTGGCAACACACCACCGGCACCCAAACCCGCACCAGCACCGGCACCGGCACCGGCACCGGCCAGCCCGGCACCGTTTGTTGTGGTGGTTCCGGGGGTGGGGTGAGGGGTGGTGGGAATGCCGAGGACCGCCCAGGGGTCGTGCTGGTCGGTCGGGCGGGCGGCACGCCACCCGGGCGCGGTCCACGCGTCGCCGATGCCGGTGAGACCGCCGGGCAAGGAGACCACCTGGGTGGTGTTGGCACCGGCCAAGATCGGCACGGGTGCGGCGGTGTCCCACCACAACGTCGCCCCGTCCACGGTGGCGAGTTCCCCGATCGCGTCGACGTGGAGCCGGTGCCGGGATACCTCGGCCCCGTCCCGATCCTTTTCGATGGTGCCGGTGAGGTAGCCGGTGGGTCCCCAGGCGTATTCGGTCCAGGACCCGCCCGGGTCGATCACCCGGACCCGCCGCCCCAGCCCGTCATACACGTACTCGGTGACCGAACCGTCAGGGTCGGTGACAGTATGGAGTTGGCCTGCGGCGTCGTACGTGTAGGTGCGTGCCCCGTGCGGGGTGGTTTCGCGGAGCAGCCGGCCACCGGCGTCGTACTCCCACCCCACTACCTTGGGG
Source organism: Paenarthrobacter sp. FR1 (assembly GCF_051106045.1). NCBI lineage: Bacteria > Bacillati > Actinomycetota > Actinomycetes > Micrococcales > Micrococcaceae > Paenarthrobacter > Paenarthrobacter sp. FR1. Next base: position 126,942 of record NZ_JBPFSF010000014.1, read on the forward strand.
GTGGTTCCTGTTTCTGTGGTGGTGGTGGCGGAGGTCAGTTGCCCGGCGGTGTCGTACGCGTACCGGGTCGTGGCCCCGTTCCGGGCCAGACCGGTGATCCGTCCGCCGTCCTCACGACCGATCAGGGTCACCTCCGTGGCATCCGGGGTATCGGTGTGGGTGCGGGTGTGCTCTGCAAGGTTCCCTCCCCGGTACACCCATTCCTGGGTGTACTGGCCCGCGGTCGC
>NZ_JBPFSF010000015.1:0-109460 GCF_051106045.1 Paenarthrobacter sp. FR1
TCATGCACGATGTTTCCCTCAGCATCAGCCACGGCGAACTTCATCCCGTTCGTATGCCGCGGCAACACCGTCAACGGATGCAACACCATATCCTCCACCGCATACGGCAACTCCACACCCCCACCCGAAGCCCCAGCAAGGTTCAGCACACCGCTCTCCGCAATCCCAGCCAGCCGCTCCTCCACCTCATCAGGCAGAATCAGCTCGGGGTGGTAACCCTCCAAGCCCAACAGCGTGGCCGTCATGGTCCCGTGACCACGCCCCGTCGCAGCCAACGACCCATACAAATCAACACGCAACGACGCCACCGAGCCCAGAACACCAGCGTCCTTCAACTCACCAGCAAACACAGCAGCAGCCCGCATCGGCCCCACAGTGTGGGAACTCGACGGACCAATACCCACAGAGAACAGATCGAAAACACCAACAGCCATGGTCGGGATCCCTTAATACAGCTTGAAACGGTCCGGCAGATGGTCCTGCCGGATGGCCTCCCCCGCTTGTGGCGGAAGACGACCGAAGCACGACGCCGGATGGCCCCCAAAGGCGGCTACCCGGCGTCGCAATACTATTCAGTTCTACAATCCCACGCTACGCCCTGCAGCCTCCGGTTCGGGGCCTTGCTGCAGAACATGCCGTGGGAACGGCACGGTCCGCAGTGAACCCCCGAATCGGACTCGGGCGCTGGAATTAGGAGAGGTCTCCGCCATTCTTGGAGGCGTATTCCTCGGCCGAGAGCAGCGGGCCCTCGGACTCAGCGGCAACCTTGAACAGCCAGCCGGCACCGTAGGGATCGTTGTTGATCAGGGCCGGGTCCGAAACAACGGCGTCGTTGATCTCCGTGACCTCACCAGTGACGGGCGAGTACAGGTCCGAGACGGACTTGGTGGACTCAACTTCGCCACAGGTCGCGCCTGCGGTCACAGTCGAACCGACCTCGGGCAGGTCAACGTACACGATGTCACCCAGTGCGTCGGTGGCAACCTCGGAGATACCAACGGACACGAGGTTTCCCGCGCCGCGGGAGACCCACTCGTGCTCGTCGGAGTACTGAAGTTCGGGCGCTACTTTGGGCATTCTGTTTCCTTTTCGTGTGGTGAATGAAAAACCATGGAGTTTTTGTACAGCTGATGCCCTCAAAGAGGCTTCATAAGGGCGTTATGTGTACAAAAACTCTTATTTGGTGCGCTTGTAGAACGGCAGTGCGACGACTTCGAACGGCTCGCTCTTACCGCGCAGGTCAATGTCCAGGGCGGTGCCAAGCTCAGTGTGCTCGACGTCAACATACGCCAACGCTACCGGGTAGCCGAGCGTGGGGCTGGGCTGGCCGGAGGTGACTTCGCCAACCACTGCGCCGTCCTTGAGGACTGGGTAGTGACCACGTCCGGCCCTGCGGCCCAGGCCTTTGAGGCCGACGAGCTTGCGACCACTGGTGGAGCCTGCGCCGTCTGCCTTCAGGGCAGCGAGTGCGTCCTTGCCGACGAAGTCGCTTTCTTTGGACAGTGCCACCACGGGTCCGAGCCCTGCGGCGAAGGGGTTTCCTTCGCGGGAGAGTTCGTTGCCGTAAAGAGGCATGCCGGCTTCGAGGCGCAAGGAGTCGCGGGAGGCGAGGCCGGCGGGGGTAAGCTCGCCTTCTTCTGCAGTCTCCGCGATGGCCTGCCACAGGGAGGCTGCGGAGTCGTTGGCCACGAAGATCTCGAAGCCGTCTTCGCCGGTGTAACCGGTGCGCGCCAACAGCAGTTCCTGGGTGCCGCCGTCGAACGTGAACCCGACCTCGACTGCCGCGTAGTACTTCAGCTCGGTGACCAAGGCGTGCTGCTCGGCGAGGATGAGGCGCAAGAGGATGGCTTCCGCGCGCGGACCCTGGACAGCGATCAGCGAGGTCTCGGCAGAGGCGTCCTTAACCAGGACATCAAAACCGGCCGCCCGCTCGGCAAGGGCGTCAGCCACAACTTTCGCGTTGCCGGCGTTCGGCACCACCAGGAACTTTTCCGGACCGCGCCGGTAGGTGATGAGGTCGTCGATGATGCCGCCGTCTTCCTGGCAGATCAGCGAGTACTTGGCTTTGCCCTCGGCCATGGCGGAGATCTTGCCCACCAGGGCGTAGTCGAGGAACGCGGCGGCCTCGGGACCGGTGACCCAAACTTCGCCCATGTGGGAGAGATCGAACAAGCCTGCGGACCTGCGGACTGCATGGTGCTCGGCCAGCTCGGAGGAGTACTTGAGCGGCATCTGCCAGCCACCGAAGTCGGTGAAGGACGCGCCGAGCTTCTTGTGCTCTTCGTAGAGAGCGGTGTAGTTCTCAGTCATGGCCAGTCCTTAGTTTTCGAAGTCTTCGATCGGCGGGCACGAGCAGACCAGGTTGCGGTCTCCTGCTGCGCCGTCGATGCGGCCGACGGGCGGGAAGTACTTGTCCTGCTTGAGGTGGTGGACCGGGAAGGCGGCCTGCTCGCGCGGGTAAGCGCGGTCCCAATCAGAAGTTACGACGGCGGCAGCCGTGTGGGGTGCCTTGCGCAGCGGCGAGTTCTCCACGGCGAAGTCGCCGTGGGCCACCTGGTCGATTTCCTTGCGGATGGTGATCATGGCTTCGATGAAGCGATCAATCTCCACGAGGTCTTCGGACTCGGTGGGCTCAACCATCAGCGTGCCGGCTACCGGGAAGGCCAGGGTGGGAGCGTGGAAGCCGAAGTCGATGAGGCGCTTAGCCACGTCTTCGGCGGTGACGCCGGTCTTTGCGGTCAGTTCACGGAGGTCCAGGATGCACTCGTGGGCTACGAGGCCACCTTCACCTGTGTAGAGCACCGGGAAGTGGTCGTTGAGGCGGGAAGCGATGTAGTTGGCGGCCAGCAGCGCGGACTTGGTGGCTTCGGTGAGGCCCTGGCCGCCCATGAGCTTTACGTAGGCCCAGGAGATCGGGAGGACACCGGCGGAACCGAATCGTGATGCCGAGATCGGGACGTCGTTGCCTTCGGTCCAGGATGCTGCGTCACCGGGCATGAACGGCGCGAGGTGCGCCTTGGCTGCGACCGGGCCAACGCCGGGTCCGCCGCCACCGTGCGGGATGCAGAAGGTTTTGTGCAGGTTCAGGTGCGATACGTCGCCGCCGAACTTGCCCGGCTGGGCCAGGCCCACGAGCGCGTTGAGGTTGGCGCCGTCGATGTAGACCTGGCCGCCGGCCTCGTGGATGGCATCGCAGACTTCGCGGACGTCGGCGTCGTAGACACCGTGCGTGGACGGGTAGGTGATCATGATGGCCGATAGGGCGTCGCGGTGGGCTTCGATCTTGTTCTTGAGGTCAACATGGTCGATGGTGCCATCGGGAGCTGTGGCCACCACCACGACCTTCATCCCGGCCAGCACAGCCGAGGCTGCGTTGGTGCCGTGCGCGGAGGCGGGGATGAGGCAGACGTTGCGCTGGTCGTCGCCGTTGGAGAGGTGGTAGCCGCGGATGGCCAGCAGGCCCGCGAGCTCGCCCTGGGAACCGGCGTTGGGCTGGATGGAGACTTGGTCGTAGCCCGTGATTTCGGTCAGCTGGGCTTCGAGGTCGCTGATGAGCTCACGCCAGCCCTCGGTCTGGGAATCCGGAGCGAACGGGTGGATGGAGGCGAACTCCGGCCAGGAAATGGCTTCCATCTCGGCAGTGGCGTTGAGCTTCATGGTGCAGGAACCGAGCGGGATCATGGTGCGGTCCAGCGCGAGGTCGCGGTCAGAGAGCTTGCGGATGTAGCGCAGGAGCTGGGTTTCGGAGCGGTGGGTGTTGAATACCGGGTGCTGCATGAACTCGCTGGTGCGCTCAACGGAACCTTCGAGTGCAAAGCCCTCAGCGGCTTCGGTGACCGAAGCGCCAAACACGCCCGCGACGTCGGCCACAACCGCCGCCGTCGTCGTCTCGTCTACAGAGATGCCCACCAAATCAGCGTCGACGCCACGCAGGTTGATGCCCTTGGCCTCGGCGGCGGCGACGATCTCTGCTGCCTTGCCCGGGACGCGGACGGTGATGGTGTCGAAGAACGAACCGTGGAGGACCTCGACGCCGGCAGCCTTCAGGGACGCTGCGAGCGTGCGGGCGTGGCTGTGGGCGGTCTCGGCGATCGCTTTCAGGCCTTCGGGGCCGTGGTAGACGGCGTACATCGAAGCGACGATGGCCAGCAGCGCCTGCGCGGTGCAGATGTTGGACGTGGCCTTTTCGCGGCGGATGTGCTGTTCGCGGGTCTGCAACGCCAAGCGGTAGGCGGGGACACCGGCGTCGTCCTTGGAAACGCCCACCAAGCGGCCCGGCATGGAACGCTCGAGGCCCTTCTGGACGGCCATGTAGGCGGCGTGCGGGCCGCCGAAGAACAGCGGAACACCCAGGCGCTGGGCGGAACCCACAGCGATGTCGGCGCCCTGCTCACCAGGAGGGGTGATGAGCGTCAGGGAAAGGAGGTCGGCGGCAACGGTGACCAGGGCACCGCGTTCCTTAGCTTCGGCAATGACGGCGGAGTGGTCGAAGACGCGGCCGGAAACACCGGGCTGCTGGAGGACGACGCCGTTGATGGCACCTTCCGGAAGGCCAGCGGAAAGATCGGCAACCTCAACCTCGAAGCCGAGAGCCTCGGCGCGCCCCTTCACGATGGCGATGGTCTGCGGCAGGCAGTCTGCGTCGAGCACAGTCTTGCCGTCCTGCACGGCCTTGTTCTTGTTGGCGCGGCGCATCATGAGGACGGCTTCGGCCACGGCGGTTGCTTCGTCCAGCAGGGAGGCGTTGGCGATCGGCAGGCCAACGAGGTCCTGCACCATGGTCTGGAAGTTCAGGAGTGCTTCAAGGCGGCCCTGCGAGATTTCGGGCTGGTACGGGGTGTAAGCGGTGTACCAGGCCGGGGATTCAAGGATGTTGCGGCGGATGACCGGCGGGGTGACGGTGTCGTAGTAGCCCTGGCCGATCATCTGGACGGCCGTCTTGTTCTTGGAGGCGAGCTTGCGCAGCTCGGCAAGGACCTCAACTTCGCTCAGCGCGTTCTGCAAGGTGAGGGCGACGTCCTGGCGGATGTCGTTCGGAACGGCGGTGTCGACCAGCGAATCGACGGTGTCGTAGCCGACGGACTTGAGCATGGTCTCAATGTCGGCCTGGCGGCGGGCGCCGATATGCCGATCGACGAAGGTGGTGGAGGCAGAACTAACCGTCACGAAGGAACTCCAATACTTGGGCGGCGTTGGGTACGCCACAGTGGCTCGGGTTCCTCCCCGCTCTGTATTGGACCTGAGAGTTTCCGCGCGTTGTTTGAACAAACACGCTTGCACCGTCGGTGAGCACAACGTCCTGGGACGTCTGCTGCTTTCCAGAGTTGCCTCGCCGCGGCGGTGCGTGGGCCTGAGAGATTCCTGGGGAGGGTTTGCTCCTACGGCGCCTGCATCACGTGCTTGCAGGACTCTCCCGCCGCAGATCAAAGGCATGTTCAGTTGTACGCGGCCCCGATCAGGGCAGGCCACAAGGGTTAATTGTCCTACGCGGCGGGCGCCGCCGCAAATGGATGTCCCGCTACTTCCGCAGGCGGTCCAAGACTCCCAGCAGGATCTCGACGTCGGCCTCCCGCCCGGCGTTGCCGTCTCCCTGACCGCCCTCAAACATTGCGTTGAAATACAGGCCGTCGCCCATGTAACTGACGGCCTTCGCGACTTCCGGGCCAACGTCCTCCGCCAGGACGTCCAGCCACTGTTGCTGGATGCCGGCGAACCTGCGCCTGGTCTCTTCATGGGCTACCTCGGCCAGGCGGGTGGCGGCTACGAAAGCGCGGTCCATGGGAGTACCGGCCCATAGCGAGGAGCGGATGAAGTATGCGGCTGAACCGTCCGGCGCAGCCTTCATCTGTTCGATGTCTTCCTTTGCCAACAGATCCAGGCGCTCCAACAGGGCGCCGATCAGGGCTTCCTTGTTGGGGAAGTGGTAGAGCAGCCCACCCTTGGACACCCCTGCCCGCTTGGCGACGGCGTCAAGCGTGGCGGCGCGCTCCCCTACCTCGATAAGGAGGGCTTCGTAGGCATCCAGGACGGCGTCCCGGGCAACTGGTTTTCGTGGCATGTGTACATCATTCCCTAAAGGCTTGCTGGGGGACCTATTTGAAACTATACCGTCTGGACGGTACAGTAAGAACCATGTTCTCGCCGTCCTCAACCCAAGCACCCCGTTCCGCTCAGCCCACCAAGGGCCCGGCAGCACCGTGGCGCGACTGGACGGCCCTTGCACTCCTGATGTTCCCGGTGCTGCTGGTGGCCGTCGACAACACCGCGCTCACGTTCGCCCTGCCGGAAATTGCCCGCTCCCTGGACGTAGGTGGCGTGCAGCTTCTGTGGATCGTCGACGCTTATCCGCTGGTGCTGGCCGCACTCCTCGTCTCCATGGGCAACCTCGGCGACAGGGTAGGACGACGACGGCTGCTCCTGATCGGCAGCACCGGCTTCGCGGCGGTTTCGGCTGCTACGGCGTTCGCGCCTTCCGCTGAATGGCTCATAGCCGGCCGCGCCGCCCTTGGCGTCTTCGGCGCAATGCTGATGCCGTCCACGTTGTCCCTGATCCGGAACATCTTCACCGATCCCAACCGGCGCCGGCTCGCGATCGCAGTCTGGGCTGCCGGCTTCTCCGGAGGCGCTGCCTTGGGCCCGATCTTCGGCGGTTGGCTGGTGGAACACTTCTGGTGGGGCGCCGTCTTCCTGGTGGCAACCTTCCTCCTGCTGCCGCTCCTCGCCTTTGGCCGGGTCCTGATTCCGGAGTCCAAGGACGCCAACCCGGGCCGCGTGGATGTGCCGAGCATTGCCCTGTCGGTGTTCACCATGGCGCCGTTCGTCTACGGCATCAAGGAATTCGCCGTCCACGGATTCGGGGCATCCGCCGCAGCCTTCATGCTCTTCGGATTGGTGATGGGTGTCCTCTTCGTCCGTCGGCAGCAGAGGATCGACAACCCCATGCTGGACGTCAGCCTGTTCAAGAACAAGGTCTTCAGCACGGCAATCGTAGCCAACGTGCTGTCCCTGTTCTCCATGACGGGCTTCATCTACTTCTTCGCACAGCACCTGCAACTGGTGGAGGGGCAGTCCCCCATGGAGGCAGGTATCGCCATGATTCCGGCACTCTTGGCAACAGTGATCGCAGGTCTGCTGGTGGTGCCGTTGGTCAAGCGCGTGCGGCCAGGATTCGTCGTGGCCGGCGGACTGACGCTGAGCGCCGTGGGGTACCTGATTGCCGTCGTGGGCGACCACGGCAGCGGCCCGGTCTTCCTGCTGTCAGCCCTGACGGTACTGGCCGTGGGTGTGGGTGCAGCGGAGACCATCTCCAACGACCTCATCCTTGCATCCGTTCCGGCAGCCAAGTCCGGCGCGGCATCGGCCATCTCCGAGACCGGCTACGAGCTGGGTTCACTGCTGGGAACGGCCGTGCTGGGCTCCATCCTCACCGCGTCCTACCAGCACAACCTCATCATTCCGGACGGCGTCTCCACCGAAGCCGCAGGGAAGTCCGGGGAAACACTGGCAGGCGCTGTTGATGCAGCCTCCGCGCTCCCGGCTCCTTTGTCGGAAGCACTCACCGCCGCCGCCCGGGTCGCTTTCGAATCCGGCGTCCACATCACTGCGGCGATTGGGCTGGTCCTGATGGCTGGAGCGGCAGTGCTTGCCGCCGTCGTACTCCGGCGTGTGCCGAAGGCGCAGTAGTACTGGTGCCAAAAACCGAAAGGCCGGGTCGCTCAGCGGCCCGGCCTTCCTTTGCCTGGACGGCGCTGTTCTAGACGGCGCTGTTGAGCGAAGTGCCCAGGCCCAGGCCGCGGGTGATCCCTCCGGTGGTCGCCGTGGCCAGCGCGGAAAGATAATCATTCCGACGCCGCGCGGTGATCCTCGATTCAGGTTCGAAGACCTGATCCGGCGTGTCGGCGTAGTGGGCGGCCAGGCCGTCGCGCATGAGTCGGATTCCCTCGGCCCGCTGCTGCGACACTGCGGCATGGGTGGAACCCAGCTCCTCGGCGAGCTCCTTAACGGACCGCCCAGCCAGGTAGATCTCCTGGATCACGAAGCGCATCTTTTCAGGCAAGGCCTCGACGGCGGCCCGAAGGTACTTGATGCGCTCGTCGGCCAGGACGGAGTGTTCCGGCGATTCAGCAGTCGACGCCACAGTGTCCACCACAACCTCGTCGAGCGAGGTCAGGGTCCGTGCAGCATCGGCCATGGCTGCCTCGACGTAACTGCGCTCGACGCCCAGGGCCGAGGCCATCTCGGCAACGCTCGGTCCCCGTCCCAGCACACCCGTTAAGGTCTCCTGGATAGCCAAAGTTTCCTTGATTCGTTTGCGCGCTGAGCGGGTGGCCCAATCGCCGGCCCGCATTTCGTCCGCGAACGCCCCTACGATCCGCCGGCGGGCAAACGCGCCGAACGGAACACCCAGGTCCGGGTCGAAGGAATCAGCTGACGTAATGAGCGCCACGGAGCCAACAGAAGCAAAATCGTCGCGCGACAAATGCGAGGCGCGCGCGCAGAGGTCAGAGACCAAGTAACCAACGAGCGGAAGGTGCTGCAACACCAGCTCGTTGCGCTGTTCGCGATTCAAAAGTGAGTCCCCCCATGAGACCGGATTATTGAGTTGCAAGGACCTGGGATGCGTAGTTCCGAAAGGACGCTTAGAGACCAATCGCAGCGACGTTATGGGACTTCATTCAGGTATGTGTTCAGTGAACATACCACCTGAAATCGACTCTGCGTGTACGCTCAACTGAAGTAAACATAAACCCTGCCAAATCGTGATTTTGGCGGGCCATAAAACGAATTGGGGAACCGTGGGGGCGGACGAGCTATCGGCAACGCTGTGGCGCGAGCGAAGGCAACTTGATTTCTTGCTTTTCCTGCTCGAAACGCAGCTCCTGCATCTCCGGGCAGGCAACTGGCACCGGCTGAACTTCACTGCGGCCGAGCTCGAAAAAGTCCTCGAAAATCTCCGGTTTGAGTCCTTGGCACGCGGAGTCGAAGCCTCGGCCCTTGCCTCCGAATGGAAAGCTCCGGACCGCTTGACGCTTCCAGCCCTCATTTCGATCGCACCGCCCGGCATGTGGCCCGAACTTCTCGAGGATCACCGACGCGGAATGACTGCATTGCTGGGGGAGATTGACCACGCCGTTGCGGCCAATGTCTCGCTGCTGCAGGGGCCTTTGGGCTCCGGTACGGTCTCCCAGAGTCCGCAGCTCGACGCTGGTCCTGACCTGGCTGGCTCCGATGGTTTTGGTGGTTCTGACGATCTGGCGCTCCTGGCTCGAGATGCGAATGTCCACCGCGCGATCGCTGCGGTACAGGGTGCCACCCTGCCGACGCTCCGGGACTTCCTGGGGCTGGGCTAGCTTCCGGGCCATCCCCCTCTCACATCCCGCCCCCTTCTGCCGGACGCTCTCTCACATCCCGCCCCCTTCTGCCGGACGCTCTCTCACATCCCACTGCCTTCAGCCGGCACCGGCTCGGAATAGAACGTAGGCTGCAAGGAACAACACGGCGGCTCCAACGATGAGGTCAGTCCAGGTGGCCAGCGCTTCCTTGGCGTTCTTATTCTTCTTGGGTACGTGCATGATGCCCGCGATGAGAAGGAAGGCGCCGCCGGCAAGCCCCGAGGGAAGCGCCCAACCCGGTACCAGTGCGAGAAGACCCGCGAGCCCCATACCCACGTTGGCCATACCTAGTTCCCGGGTCAGTTGCTTTTCCTGGACCGTCGGGATGGGGGCACCGAGGATCGCAGCGGTCGGCCCCTTGCCCGAGACCTGCGCTACGCCCGCAACAACCAGCCGTGTGCCGACACCCCAAAACACCCACCATTTGCCGAATACCAAGACAGGATCGCCGCCATTGATGGCGAGTTCGAAGCTGGCGGCGACGATGGGCAACGCGACCGTTTGTGCGATGACCAGAATGAAGTAGCCCATGGACTCCAGCCCCTTCGACTTCCGCCTGAAAGCCCCAGAATAGCGAGTACGTTAATGCCAGTCGACGGGACGTGAAAGAGCGACCACCAAAAGGCGACAGGACGTGAAAGAGCGACCACCAAAAGGCGACGGGACGTGAGCGAGCGTCCACCAAAAGGGGGCGGGACGTGAGAGAGGGTGCTAGGCGGAGGGAGCAGGGGGACGGAGGGCGGCCAGGAGCTCTTCGGCGTCGGGGCCGGCCTGGGTTGCGGCAAGGTTGGCTGCGGCTATCGCTTCCACTACCTCGCTCCGTTGGATGGACACACCACGGGGCGCTTCGATTCCGATCCGAACACCGTCGCCACGCCCTTCCATGACGGTAATGACAATGTCATCGCCAATCATGATCTTCTCGCCCGGCTTACGCGTCAGTACCAACATGCTTTCAATGTACCTTTCCGAAGGCCGGCGCGGTGGCCGGATTGCCGTCGACCCAGCCAACGGGAATGCCGAGTCCATCAATCGTCTCCGGACTTGCTGTTTCTGACGCACCAATGACGGCGAGCGCGCTCACTGCCGCAGACTCCCCCGCCAGTAAGCCTTGGAGGGCCTGCACCCAAATCCTGGTGTCCTCGTGCTTGTGCCGGGCGTCCGCGACGATCCAGAGCTGGTCGGCGGCGAGGCTCGCGATGTGGGCGGCCGTCGCCGGGACGTCGCGCGGCCGTCCGAGCCCGAAGGCCACCACCACGGTCTGTCCGGTCAGCACCGCCTGGGCGCGAGCCGCCGTCGCGCCTTGCCTGCCCTGCACGTGGAGGTGACCGAAGGCGCTGAGCCCGCCGGCGGTGCGTACGTCCGAGCCACCTGCAGCGATGGACATCGCCAAGGCGGGTCCGAGGGCGTCGTCCCCGAGGCCCAAGAGCATGATGAGGTTTCCGTCGCCCGTCATCGGGGCAGGGACCGGAACGGGGACAGCGGCCGACGGCGGCAACGTCACCTGAAGGGGCACGGGTGGCGCCGGCGAAGCTGGCTGGAGTTCCTTGCCCAGCTGTTCCAGCAGGCCTGCGAAGTCCGGCGAGGCCGTGGATACCGGCGCGGGGGCGGGCTTGTGGAACTCGAGTTCGGCTGCGTCGGCGCGTTCCAGCAGGGCTGCCATAGCCGGACCATGCAGCTCGTGAACAGGGCCGGCCGGAGTAACCGGAGCAGCGACCGCAACCTCTGCAACCTCCACCGTCGCCTCGAACCTGGCAGCTGCGAACAAGCCCACAATGCCCGGGTTGGTGACTTTCTCGGCTGCAATGATCCGCGCCCCTGGCCCGTACTGCTGCAGGGCTTTTTCCTTGATGGCTTCCAGCGACGCGCCGCTAAGCTTGTAGCGCTTCTGCATAACGGACCACCCCCACCGTCTCGATGCGGATGTTGGCGGACGTCACTTCGCGGTACGACAAGACGGGAACACCGCCGTCGGGAGCGGCCACGAGGCGGCGGATGGCTGGACGCAAGGCCGGCGCGCACACCAGCACAGCTTCCCGTCCCGCGGCGGCAGCGCCGTCGACCGCGGACTTCAGCGAGGTGAGGACGCCGTCGAGCTTCGCCTGACCCATGACAATTTGTGTGCCGCCTTCGGCCGGGCGCATGTCCTCCAGCATGGACTGTTCCAGCAGGGGGTCGATCATGACCACGTTGAGCGCTGCGCCATCGAGGTACTTGTTCGCCAGCACCGGCCCGAGGGAGTGCCGTGCAGACTCGATGAGCGCCTCAGGATCGGTGGAGACCTTGGCCCGCAACGCCAGTGCCTCGTATATCCGTGGGAGATCGTTGATGGGAACCTGCTCCTCCAGGAGACCCTGCAACACGCGCTGGATCTCGGCCAAGGACAGCAGGCTTGGCGTGAGTTCCTCCACGGCGGACGGACTCTGCTTACGGACCCCTTCGGTGAGCACGCGGACGTCCTCACGGGTCAGGAGCCGCGCCGCGTTGGCCGAGATGATCGAGGACAGGTGCGTCACCAATACGGACACCCGATCGATCACGGTGGCGCCGGTCATTTCCGCACTGTGCCGCATCTCCGTGGGAACCCACTTGCCGGACAGCCCGAAGACGGGTTCCACGGTTGCGGTTCCGGGCAAGGCATCCAGGAACTCGCCCAGGGCGAGGAGCTTGCCCGACGGCGCCACTCCCCTTCCAGCCTCGACGCCGGCGATGCGGATGGCGTACGTGGACGGTGGAAGGTCCATCGCGTCCCGGGTCCGGACGGGCGGAACCACGAGCCCGAGCTCCATGGCGATCTTGTGGCGCAAGGACCGGACACGGGCCAGCAGGTCATCGGAGGCGCCGGAGACGATGTCCACCAGATCCGGAGCCAGCAGGATCTCGACAGGATGGACGCGCATGTCTTCCATGAGCCGTTCGTTGGGGTCCTCGTCCCCGATCACGGCAGCAGCGTTCTCCGCTTCCTGGGCTTCCGCGTGGAGCTTCTGTTGTGTGGCTACGCGCCGCGAAGCGAGGACCAACAGTGCTCCCACCACCACGAACGGAAGAATGGGCATCCCTGGAATGAGGGCCATGCTCCCGGCCGCCAGCCCGGCAATCAGCAGGGCGTTGGGCGATTGCATCAGCTGCGAGGAAGCCGTGCGGCCCATGTCCTCTTCAGCATTGGACCGCGTAACGATCATGCCGGTGGAGACAGCCATGAGGAGGGCCGGGATCTGGGTGACCAGGCCGTCGCCCATGGTCAGGAGGCCGTAGGTGTTGAGGGCATCTCCGGCGTCCATGCCGCGCTGCAGCACGCCAATGGCGATGCCACCTACAAAGTTGATGATGATAATGATGATGCCGGCGATGGCATCGCCCTTCACGAACTTGGACGCACCATCCATGGCGCCGTAGAAGTCGGCCTCGGCAGAGACTTCGGCCCGGCGTTTCCGGGCCTCGGCATCGGTGATGAGTCCGGCGTTGAGGTCGGCGTCGATGGCCATCTGCTTGCCGGGCATGGCGTCCAGGGTGAAGCGTGCGCCCACCTCGGCAACACGTTCGGCGCCCTTGGTGACCACCACGAATTGGATCACCACCAGGATGAGGAACACCACGGCGCCAATGATCAGCGAGCCGCCTACCGTGACTTTGCCGAAGGCCTCAATGACTTGCCCTGCGAATCCCTGGCCCAGCACCAGGCGCGTGGACGCGACGTTGAGTCCCAGACGGAACAGTGTGGCAACGAGCAACAGGGACGGGAAGACCGAGAAATCCAGGGGCTTCTTCACGAACATGCTGGTCAACAGAATCAGGAGAGCCAGCAGGATGTTGCAGACAATCAGGAAGTCGAGCAGCGGGGCCGGCAGCGGAACTACCAGCAGCAGGACAATACCTACGATGCCAACCGGCACGGAAAGCCGGGCGAATTTGTTGTTCTTCATGCCTGGAAACCCTCTTTCATACTGTGTATGCCCCGTGCAGTGCCCCGCGTCTTCAGCGACATCACAAAGGCCAGCACGGCCGCCACGGAGCGATACAGCTCAACCGGAATCTCCTGGCCCAGCTCGCAGGCTGAGTGCAGGGCCCGCGCCAGGGGGATGTCTTGGACCATGGGCACTCCCTTGGTTTCGGCTTCCTCCCTGATGCGGGCAGCGATGAGCCCCGACCCCTTGGCGACGACGCGAGGTGCCGATTTGCCGGCGTCGTACTTCAACGCAACTGCCACGTGCGTCGGGTTGACCAGCACCACGTCGGCGTCCCCGATCGCGCCGATCATGCGGTTGCGGCTCATGCTGAGCTGGCGGGACCGCCGCTGCGATTTGATGAGGGGGTCGCCGTCGGTGTTTTTGTTCTCGTCCTGGACTTCCTTCTTGGACATCCGGGTCTTCTTGCGGTTGCGGCGCATCACCACAAAGATGTCCGCCGCTGCCAACACCAGGCCCGCGGCCACGGCAAACTGGATGAGCGCGCCGATGCCGCCGGCTGCGGCCGCGAGCACGCCGGCAACCGGCAGTCCGCCGGCCGTCAACAGCACGGGCATCAGCCCCTGCACCACGGCGTACAGGACAAGACCCACGACGGCGGTCTTCAGCAACGCTTTGACCCCTCCCCAGAGTGCCTGGCCACCGAACATCCTCTTGAAGCCCGCGAGCAGGTTGAAATGCTCGAACTCGGCACGGAACTTCTTGAACCGGATGCCGCCCTGCAACGCTGATCCGGCCAGCACCACCACGGTGACGACCAGGAGCAGCGGCCCCAGGATTCCGGCCAGGGAACCCAGCCCTCCTTCGAGGGCGGCCACGGCTTTGGCGGGGTCGGGTTCGGCGATGACGCTCTTCACGGTGAAGAGCTGGTCCACGGCGGCGTTGGAGGCGTGGTCGATGGTTGCCGGGAGCATCGCGGCAGCGGCGCCCACGGCCAGCCACGCCATGAGGTCCTGCGATCTGGAGAGCTGGCCCTTTTCACGGACCTCGCGCATGCGTTTGTCCGTGGCCTGCTCGGTTTTTTCCTGTGAATCCGCCATTCAGCCCACCCCCATCAAAGTATTGGCCGCTTGCTCGGCGAGGGTTGCTACGAGCCTGGGCAGGGCCAGGAACAGGAAACCGGCCAGCGCCAGGGTGATGAAGATCTTCAGGGGGAAACCCAGTGCGAAGGCGTTGAGGGCCGGGGCGACGCGGGTGAGGAGCCCAAGTCCTACGTCGGCCAGCACCAGCACCACCAGGAGCGGGCCGGCGATCTGGACTGCGGCCAGGAACATCCCGGTCACGGCACCGACCATGGCTTCGACAGGCTGGCTAAGGTCGATCCCGCCCGCCAGCGGCAACGCGTTGAAGCTCCCGGTGAGGCCGCCGATGACCATCTGGTAACCGTCCGAGGCAAAGAGCAGGGCGAGGGCCGCCATCTGCATGAGCCGGGTGAACTGGGCACCGTTGACCATCATTTGCGGGTCGAACGCCTGGGCCATCTGGAAACCGCTGAAGAGATCCACCAGGCTGCCGGCGGACTGGATCGCAGCGAAGATCACCATCACCAGGAAACCGAGGGCCAAGCCTGTGACCAATTCCAGGACGACGGCAACGACGAACCCGGCAGTGTCCGCCGGAACGGCGTCCGCAGACAGCCGCTGGGAGATCGCCAGGCCCAGGCCGATCCCCAGCATCGCCTTGACGCGGGCCGGGATGGCATGGTGGGCGAAGGGCGGGGCCACCACCAGGAAAGCCGTCATGCGGACCGATGCCAGCAGCAGGACCTGGATCCACGACTGGTCGATGGGAATGTCCACCTCACGCTCCGCCGATCAGCCCTGGGATGCGTGCAAACAGCTCATTGGTGAACGCGACCATTTCCGAGATCATCCAATGGCCGCAGACCACCAAGGCGATAGCGACAGCCACAGCCTTGGGGACGAAGGACAGGGTGGCTTCCTGCAGCTGGGTGATGGATTGCAGGAGGGAAATGGCAAGGCCGACCACCAAGGCGGTGATGAGGGTAGGCGCAGCAAGTTTCACCGCGACGATCATGGCCTGGAGGCAGATGTCCAGGACTGCATTGGTATCCATCAGCCGCTCGAATAGCTCTGGATCAGGGACGTAATCACCAGTCCCCAACCGTCCACCAGGACAAACAACAGGACCTTGAACGGCAGGGAGATCATCACCGGCGGGAGCATCATCATGCCCATGGACATCAAGGCCGCCGAGACCACGAGGTCGATCACCAGGAACGGGATGAAGATGACAAATCCGATGATGAACGCGGCCCTGAGCTCGGAAATCATGAACGCCGGGACCAGCGTCTGGAACGGGACGGACTCCGGGTTTGCCGGGTTGTCCATCTTCGCGGCCCGGGTCATCAGGGCGATGTCCTCCTCACGGGTGTGGGCCAACATGAAGTGCTGCAGCGGCGACCACCCAGCGGACATGGCTCCGTTGAAATCCAGTCCGCCGTTCAGGTAGGGCTGCACGGCAACGGTGTTGATATCCGAGACCACGGGCCACATGACAAACAAGGAGAGGAACAGGGCCAGTCCCGCCAGGACCTGGTTGGGCGGAATGGCCGGCAGAGACAGAGCGTTCCGGGTCATGGCCAACACCACGAAGATCTTGGTGAAGGACGTCATCATCAGCAGCAGCGCCGGGGCCACCGAGAGCAGCGTGATTCCGATGAGTGTCACGACGGCCGTGGAGGGTGTCCCGTCCAAGCCGTTGATGTCGATACTGACGTTTCCGCCGGATTCCGGTGCTGCGGGAGGGGTTGGCGGCGTCGGCTGGGTGGGGTCAATGGGTGTGGCGTGGCCGGCAGCCATTCCAAGCCAGAGCAAAGCTGCCGTGAGCAGCACAATCCCCACTACGGACCAAAGTGGCGGCACGCAATGCGATCTCCGGCGGGCCAGGCCCGAACCAGCGGAACGAATCAATTGCGGCGTCCCCTGATGGCGTCCGAGGCTTGGCGCCAGGTGGAGGCGGACAGGATGGAGCCGTGGAGGGGCGCAGCCTGTCGGGCGGGATCAACCGCGCGGTGCGGCTGGCTGCCACGGTGGAGTTCACTGCGCCGGCGCAGTACGGGCAGCGATCCCGTCACGGGACCGAGCGGATCAGCGCGAGGCGTCGCACGCGGTTCGCCCGAGGCCTGCCGGAACAGCTCAGCGAAGCTCGCCGACGACTGCTCCTCCTCAGTTTCGGCGGTCTCCGCAACAACAACAGGAGCATCACTGCTGTGGAGTACGGTGACCGCATGCTCCGTGACGCCGAGCAGGAAGCGCTTGTCCCCGGCATCGACCACCACCACTGAGGCCTTTTGTCCCACGACCTGGCGGCTGACCACCGTGAGGGCAGCGTCGGCGCGTCGTCGGCCCTTGCCTTTGCCGAGGCGCTTCTGGACGAACCAGATCAGCCCCAGCACGGCGCCCAAAGCCACGAGCACACGCAGCCCGAGGATGAATGAGTCCATCTAGAACGTTCCCTCTGACCCGTCCAGGATGCGGGTGATGCGGACGGCGTAGTCCTGGTCCACCACCACTACCTCGCCATGGGCGATCAGCCGGCCGTTCAGCAAAACATCGGCTGGGGCCCCGGCCGAGCGGTCCAGCTCAATGACGCGTCCCGGTTCCAGTGCCAGCGCGTCCCGGACGGACATCCGGGTTCGCCCGATTTCCACCGTCAGCGCCATTTCCACGTTGCTGATGAGGCCCAACCGGGCGGCCATTTCACTGTCCTGGCTGCTCCGGAAGCCGGGGTCCGGCACAGCACCGTTGTCCCGCACCCGCACGGCGAACCAGCCAAAGGGGGCAGCGCCGTCGTTGAGTTCGAAAACGGCGGTTGCGGGGTCGGACAGGAGCCCTGCGGCGTCTTCCTCGCGCACCTCCCCCAGCACGCCGGCGTCGAATGCTGACGCGGCCTGTTCCAAGGCGGGACGCAGGACATCGCCGGCCTGTACGGCACCCACCAGCCCGGAACCGCCTGCGGCGGCCAGGAACGAACGGTCCACCAGCAGCAGGGCGAAGTCCGCCGTCGAGGCGCCCACGAAGGTGGCGGTCATTGCCGGGGATGCGTACGCGGCCGCGTCCTGAGCCGGCACGATGCCCGCGACGCGCAGCGTGGAGGCACTGGGAAGGTTACGGGCAAGGCGTTCGGCAGCGGCCGCCTGAAGGGTCAAGATGTTGCTCATCGCTGGTGCTCCTCGGTTGTGACGATGACGGCGGCGGCGCGGGCGCCGTGACGGGCAGCCGCGGCGGTGGCCAGGCGGGTGCCGTTGATGGTGACGTCGAACGGCCGGTTCTCCAGGTGCGGCAGCGGCAGGACATCGCCGACGGCGAGCCCCAGGATCTGCGCGGGAGTCACCGGTGCGGGGGTCAGCTGGACGGCAACGTCCACCGGGACCTGCGCCAGTTGCGTACGGACCAGTGCCTCGTTGTCCACGCTGTGGACGGTGGGGTTCACGTCTCCAAGGCGGGAGAGGAGGACGTCGGCGGGAATGGCCAAGGTGGCGGCACAGTGGTTCTCGCCCACGTTGACACTGAAGGAGGCCACAATCATGAGTTCCGACGGCGCAGCAGCCTGGGCGAACTGGGAGTTGTACTGGACGCCATCCATGGTCACAGCCTGGGTCAGGAGGTTACCCAACGAATACCGGAGGTCCTCCAACACTTCCTCCACCATGCGGGAAACCAGCGCGTGTTCGATCTGCGTGAATTTCCGCTCCGGAACCGCAGTATCCGTGGAACCGCCCAGCATCCGGCTCAGCCAGGACAGCGCAGCCGTTGCGGGGAACTGGATCACCAGGCGGGACTCGCTGCCGTCGATCCTGCACAACACCATGGAGGTGACGGAAGGCAGGGACGCAGAGTACTCGTCGTAGCTCTGCATGCTCAGCTGTTCCAGCGTGGCCGTAGACTTCAGCCGGACCTTGGCGGTCAGCTGCGTACCCCACTGCCGGGCGAAGGTCTCAAACGCCACTTCCAGCACGCGGCTGTGCTGGCGCGGCAAAGTGGTGGGTCGGCGGAAGTCATAGACATCCACCGTGCGCTGGCGTCCTGCCGCGCGATCTTCCTGTTCTCCCACGGACGGCACTATCGGCAGGACAGCACCGGACGTAAGGCATTCTCCGAAGGACTATCCGGTGACCGCACGGAGGCTACTTTGCGGCCTTTGCTGCCGCCGCTGATTCCTGGTTCTGCGCTTCAATGGCGCCCGGGATCAATGCACGGACATCCTCCGGGCTGGCGGACAGCAACACCACGTCCACTCGCCGGTTCAGCTCCATCAACTCCTCCGTGGAATCATCCGTCACCTGGCGGGCAGCACCGAATGCCACTGCGCCGATCCGTCCGGGCGGCATGCCCGAGTTGTCAACGAAATACCTCAGGACATTGACCGACCGCGCTGCCGAAAGCTCCCAGGTGGAAGCGAAAGCCGTGATGCCCTTGGCTGCGTGGCCCTCCACCATGACCTCCAGGCCGGACCCCACCACGGTGGGAGCGATGGTGTTCAGGATCTGGACGGCCTTGGGCGTGAGGTCAGGCATGTCCGGCTGGAAGAACGTCTGGGAGCCCACGAGCTTCACCGTCAACCCGCGCTCCCCCACCACGAACTGCACATTGGCCGCCAAACCCTGCGCTTCCAGTTTGGACTGCATGGCCCCTTGCAAGGCTGTGAGCTTGTCAGCCTCCTTGATGGCCAGGTCCAACGCCGAGAAACCCTCGCCATTGGACGTAGCGAGTTCGGCCGGCACCACAACGCCACTGGCAGTGTCCACTTTTTGGCTGATCTCCGTGCCGAAACCCGTGGCCAAGGAATTGCGCAGTTTCTCAAACTTGACCTGGTCCACCGAGGACATGGCGAACAGCACAATGAACATGCACATCAGCACGGTGACCATGTCCATGTAGGAAGCCATCCAGCGTTCGTCGACGTGGTGCTCTTCGGGCTGGGAGCCGCGCCTCCTGCGGGACCTCATGCTGCCCTGGACGCCGAAAGCTTACCGGGCTTGCCGCCGTCGTCCGCTTTGTCCTTGGCTTGCTTCGGCTTGCCCTTCGCCTCGGCAGGAGCCATGGCTCGGAGCCGTTCAGCCAGCAGCAGCGGTTGGGTGCCGTTCTGCACCGCCAACAACCCCTCCATGAGGAGCGTCATGCGCTCAATGTCCAACTCGGACAGGCGCTTGAGCTTGGCACTGAGCGGCAGCCAGATGAAGTTCGCGGACAACAGGCCCCACAAGGTGGCCACGAAGGCTGCGGCGATCATCGGGCCCAGATGATCGGGCGAGGACAAGTTTTCCAGGACGTGGGTCAACGAGACCACGGTTCCGATGATGCCGATGGTGGGCGCATACCCGCCCAGCGCGGCGAAGAACTTGGAGGAAACGTGGTCTGCTCGCATTTTGGTGTCGATCTCGTCCTCCATCAAGAGGCGGAGTTCCTCGGCATCGGTGCCGTCGGCGATGTTCTGGAGAGAGCGCTGCAGGAACGGGTCCTTGGCGTTGTTGGCCTCCTCCTCGAGGGACAGCAGGCCGTCGCTGCGGGCTTTCTCCGCGAGACGGACCAGCTCGTCAATGCTCTCCGTTGGCTTGGCGGGCTTACCGATGAAAGCTTTGGGAACGTCCTTGAACGCCTGGAGGACATCTTGGAAGGTGTTTCCGGCCAACCCCACGGCGATGGTGGCCCCGAAGACCAGGATCATGGGAGCGGGCAGGAGCAGCGACATGAGGTTCGCATGCTCCAGGGTGACCATGGCCACCACGGATGCAAAGGCCAGCAGCAGGCCGACGATTGTCATGGACTACCTTCCGTTCGGGTGGTTGGGTTCCGGGTCTTTCGCAGGCTCCTCCGGCTCCTCCGGCTCCGGCGACCGGACCAGGCTGAGGGGGTAACCCGTCACCGCAGGAAGATCGTGGGCGCGGCGAAGCACACTCGCGCGGTAATTCGCGATCAGCTCCACCACCTCGGCGAGCGATTCCCGCACAACGTAAGCGGCGCCGTCGAGCGTCACCAGATGGGTGTCCGGACTCTCATGGATCCGTTCAAGGATGTCCGGATTCACGGCGAAGCGTGTGCCGTTCAGGCGGGTGACAACGATCATGGTCTGGTCTGCTTTGGCTGGGGGAGGTGGTTCTTTCCCCTACTGTCGGCCACAGACGACGCGGCGTTAGGAAGGCGGCCGGATCACCGCCTTCTATGCCGGGCTTAACGCCTGCGTCGGAACCACGACCGTCGCCACTGAACGCATGGCATGTGCCAGATACGGCACAAATGCGCGCTGCTGCGGGCCATCACCTTCAACCTTGTGATCGGCAACGGGGAACGCACAGGTGACGGCAGCCGCCGTGCTGGAGTCGGTAGCCACGGCGGGAAGGACGTCCCGCCGTGCCCTGACCGGCCAGCTGCCGGCGAGCGGTGAGGGCACGGAAGACAGTCACTTTCTCCGGGCGGTTAGCGCTTCAGGTTGCTCAGTTCCTGCAAGACCTCATCGGAGGTGGTAATGATGCGGGCATTGGCCTGGAACCCACGCTGCGCCACGATCAGGTTGGTGAACTCCTGCGACAGGTCCACGTTGGACATCTCCAGCGAACCCGAGGTCAGCGAACCAAGTCCTCCTTCACCTGCGCCGCCCAGCTGGGCGGCACCGGAGTTGGCCGTGGCAACGTAGGTGGAGCCGCCGGCCTTCTCGAGGCCTTCGGGGTTGGTGAAGCGGGCCAGGGCCACGCGCGCCAGGACTTCCTTGGCGCCGTTGCTGAAGGAACCGATCAAGGAACCGTCGCCGGCCAGGGTGAAGGATTCCAGTTCGCCGGCTTCGGCGCCGTTCTGACCGGTGACAGCCAGCGTGTTCAGCTGCGCGAAGCCGGTGACAGCCCCCATGTTCACAGTGATTCCGCCAACCGTCATGGTCCCAGCGGACGTCAGTGCGCCGTTGGCGAAGGTGAGGGTGGAGGCGCCGGTAGCACCGTTGGCGTCCGCACCTGCCACGTTCCAGCCAGTGGCTGAGCGGCTGAACGTCAGGGTAAGGCTGCGTTCTGCTCCGTTGGCGTCGAACACCTTGACCTGGCGCTCAACCGAGGTCCCCACGGCTGCGTCCGACGGCAAGTTGCCGCCAAGGGTGGCGGTGGTCGTGGCAACCGCCGGGGCGGTGGTGTCCGGGGACAACGTGATAGGCCCCGTGGCTCCGCCCGTGTTCACCACACCGCCGGTGGCCTTCCAGCCCTGGAGGATGCCGCCGTCGGGACTGACCAAGCGGCCCGAAGCGTCCATCTGGAAGTTGCCGGCACGTGTGTAGTACTGCTGCGTGCCCTTGCCGGTAACGAAGAAGCCCTCGCCCGAAATCATCAGGTCAGTGCCGCGGCCGGTGCTCTGCGATGAGCCCTGGCCGAAGTTGGTGCTGACGCCGGCAACGCGGACGCCCAGGCCCACCTGTGCCGGGTTGGAACCGCCCACATCCTGCTGCGGACCGGCCGCGCCCTGCGTCATCTGCGAGAGCGTGTCCTGGAACTGCGCCGACGACGTCTTGTAGCCGGTGGTGTTGACGTTGGCAATGTTGTTGCCGGTGACGTCCAGCATGGTCTGGTGGGCGCGGAGGCCGGAAATTCCGGAGTACAGCGAACGGAGCATGGTGTTGCCTTTCTTCGGGTGAAGTTGGTGGGAATCAGCTGGTGGGAGGGGTGGTTGCGTGCGAGGCAGTCATGCCGGTGATCAGGTCCAACGGCACCTTGGCGCTACCCACGGTCACCGTCGGAACACCATCGGCAAAGGAGACCGCGCCGGCGACCCCATCGCCCTTGGTCCCGTCGGCCAGGGTGTAGCTCACGTGGGTCCCGATGATCTGCGCCGCAGCGGTACGCATCTGCAGCGAGAAGCTCTCCTTGGCACCTGCCGTCAGCTCGGTCATCTTCTCCATCATGGAAAGCTGCACCGATTGGCTCATCATCTGGTTGGTGTCCATGGGTGCGCTGGGGTCCTGGTACCTCAGCTGCGTCACCAGCAAAGACATGAAGACCTCCGAATCCATGGACTTGACCGGGGTTCTTGGTGCGCTGCCCGACGCTGCGCCGTTGTTGGCCGCTATTGCGGGAATAGTTGTCATGCTCGTCTCCTTCTTCAGACCAGGATGTCCAGGCGGTTTGGGCTGCTCGGTCCGCGTACGACGCCGGGTGGCAGCTGCGGTTGGGCATCGGCCCCTTCAGGCACTGCCTCGCCGGAGCCGGCCTTCGTGGAGCCTCGGAGCCGGGCATCCGGGTCACGTGTTCCGCTTCCGGGTCCGGCGCCCTGCCCTGTTCCTTGACCGGGATCTCTGCCGCTGCCTTGGCCGGGGTCCTTTCCAGCATCGGGCGGGCTGTTTTGCGGAGAAAGGCTCAGGCTCGCCCCGGAGTCTTCGAGGCTTCGCCGCAGCTCCGGAAGGACATGCCGCACCGCTTCCCTGCCGGCGTCCCCGGGTGCGAACAGTTCGATCCGCACGCCCGCGGCGTCGACGTGTGCCCTGACCGTGAGGGGTCCAAGGTCGTCCGGGGCCACCCGCAGCGTCATCACGTGTTCCCCTGGTGCCGCCGACACCAGTGAAAAGAGTGGCGTGAGAAGTTGAGGAGCGAGGGCGGGCTGGGGTGGCGTGGACGGGGGTACGGGTGGTGCCGCAGAAGTCAGAGGGGGCGTGATGGGCTGGGGCGGTGGAGGCTGCAGGGCCGGGGTGATGTGGGGCGCCGTCGGGGTGTGGGGCGCCGGCTGGGTTTGGGGCGCCGGCTGGGTTTGGGGCGCCGGCTGGGTTTGGGGCGCCGGCTGGGTTTGGGGCGCCGGCTGGGTTTGGGGCGCCGGCTGGGTGCCCGATTCGGGGGTTGGCTGCGAAACATGCCGTGCGCGCGGCACATCCTGCAGCGGGGCATCGAAGTGGGCAGCAAACGACGTCCCGGGCCCAGGGTTCGGGGCTCGCCCAGCATCGCCTGAAGGAGTTGGCTGAGTTGGCTGAGTTGGCTGAGGGCCGACGACACCCGCGGCACTCCCCGTCAGGCCGGGCAGGCCAGCACCCGCCGCGCTCCCCGCGTTCCCGGAGGTCGCGGGTGCGCCCGATTCGGGGGTTTGCTGCGAAACATGCCGTGCGCCCGGCACATCCTGCAGCGGGGCATCGAAATGGGCAGCAAACGACGTCCCAGGCCCAAGGTTCGGGGCTCCCCCAGCATCGCCTGAAGGGGTTGGCAGAGTTGGCTGAGTTGGCTGAGGGCCGACGATACCCGGAGCACTCCCCGCGTCCCCGGAGGTCGCGGGTGCGCCCGATTCGGGGGTTGGCTGCGAAACATGCCGTGCGCGCGGCACATCCTGCAGCGGGGCATCGAATCGGGCAGCAAACGACGTCCCAGGCCCAGGGTTCGGGGCTCCCCCAGCATCGTCTGAAGGGGTTGGCAGAGTTGGCTGAGGGCCGACGACACCCGCCGCGCTCCCCGCGTCCCCGGAGGTCCCGGGTGCGCCCGATTCGGGGGTTGGCTGCGAAACATGCCGTGCGCGCGGCACATCCTGCAGCAGGGCATCGAATCGGGCAGCAAACGACATCCCGGGCCCAGGGTTCGGGGCTCCCCCAGCATCGTCTGAAGGAGTAGGCAGAGTTGGCTGAGTTGGCTGAGGGCCGACGACACCCGCGGCGCTCCCCGCGTTCCCAGAGCTTGCGGGTGCGCCCGATTCGGGGGTTGGCTGCGAAACATGCCGTGCGCCCGGCACACCCTGCAGCGGGGCATCGAATCGGGCAGCCGGGTCCACTGCCGGCCTGGACCCGAGTGCTCCCATTTCGTGCGAGAGCTCCGAATTGCTCGGCCCCGAACTAAAAACAGGCTGTGCTCCGAGAGCTACCTGCACTCCGAGAAATTCCTGCGCCCCGGGAGCGGGCTGCGAATCCTTGGAAGGGGAAACCGGAGCCTGTTCGGAAGCCATCACGGCGTCGAATGCTCCGGCGTTTGAAGACCCGCCGGCAAAGAGTGCCAGCCCAGCGCGTCGGGCCCCGGCACTCCCGGAGTCCAAAACTCCACGGGCGCTCTCCGCTCGTAAAACTCCGGTACTCCCGGCCCCCAATCCGCCTCGGCCAACGGATCCACCGGCCGGACCTCCCACCACCGCCTGCATCACGAACCCCCAGCAGGGACGATGCGGCGAATCGAGGTCAGGTTGGAGTACTTCTCCCAAGCGTCCCGGATCTGGATGGTCTGGCCGGGCACGGGAGCGTCGATGGCTTTGCCGTTGCCCAGATAGATGGAGATGTGCTCGCCGCCGTAGCTGACAAGGAGGTCCCCGGGCTTCGCCTCAGCCAGGGAAGCGACGGGAGTACCCTTCTGCATTTGGTCGCTGACGACGCGTGGAAGCTCAACACCCAGATCCTTGAAAACCCGCTGCACAAAGCCGGAGCAATCCATGCCCACCGCTGCATTCGTTCCGCCCCAAACGTAAGGCACGCCGATGTACTTCTTGGCCGCTGCAACCACGGCGTCACCCGAAACGGATCCGCCGCTGGTGCCGACCGCCGCCGCCCCAGCGGTCGCCGTCGTACTTCCAGCAGCTGGCAACAACGAGTTAAGGCCCACTGAGCCCATCCCGGAGGCCACGGAACCGGAGGCCACGGAACCGGCCGAGGAAGTCCCCATGGCGCTGCTCAAAGCCGAAGCAAACGACGCCGCGTCGGCCGCAGTCGCGGCGTTAGAAGCCGGCGAGGAAGCCGTGGAAGCACGTGTGCCCTGGGCCAACTGCTGCAGCGAGGCTTCGATGCTGTGGATTCGCCCGATGGCCTCGGTCATGCTCATGAGCCGGCCTTCCTGTGCCACGCCGTGGAGGCAATCTCGTCCAGGACACCTTGCTCGGCACGGAGCACGGTTGCGGCGTACTCGGCGTCGTGCCGGACTTCGAGCTTCTCCAGTCCCACGGCCCTGCGCTTGGCCTCCGTGTATTCGGCCCGCGCCCCGGCAGCTTCCGCCTCGGCGCTCGCGGCCAAGGCTTCCAGCTCCGCGAGCATGCTTTGCGACGATGCGCGTGCGGCGGCGATAGCCAGCAGGGACGCTGAATCGCCGGCGTTCCCGGCAGATTCTGCCAAGGCTTCACGGGCTTCCGCCCGCCGCACGCGCAACGACGCCGACCTCGAGTTGGCCGCTGCCAACCCGCTTTCCGCAGATTTCTGTTCGGCTTGCCGCAGCCTCAAGAGCCCGGCCAGGGAAAATTGTCGGTTCATGCGGCTCCTTCAAAGTGTCCAAAGTGCGCTGAAAGTCGGGAAAGCTGTGCCCAGGCATCGCTGTGGTGCGTCGATTCGTCCATGGGCTGCCGCAGGAACTGGTTGATCGCGGCCTCGTGGTCCAGGGCGGCATCCACCAGCGGGTTGCTGCCGTGCCGGTAGGCGCCGACGTCGATCAGGTCCTGCGCGCTGCGCCTCGCCGCCAGCACCTTCCGGAGCGTGACGGCGAGCGCCGTGTGCTCCCGCGGGTTCACTTTGGACGCCACGCGCGACACCGAGCCCAGGACGTCCACGGAGGGAAAGTGTCCGGTGACGGCGAGTTTCCGGTCCAGGACCACGTGGCCGTCCAGGATGGAGCGGGCTGCGTCGGCGATGGGTTCGTTGTGGTCGTCGCCGTCCACCAGGACGGTGTAGATGCCCGTGACGGAGCCGGTTTCCGCGGTTCCGGCGCGTTCCAGGAGTCGGGCCAGGACGGAGAAGGTCGACGGCGGGTAGCCGCGCGTTGCTGGTGGCTCACCTGCGGAGAGGCCGATCTCGCGCTGCGCCATGGCCACCCGGGTGAGGGAGTCCATCATGAGCACCACGTCCTTGCCTGCTTCACGGAAGGACTCGGCGATGCGGGTGGCGGTGACGGCAGCCCGGAGCCGCATGAGGGCGGGTTCGTCGGAGGTGGCAACCACCACTACGGAGCGGGCCAGGCCTTCGGGTCCGAGGTCATCCTCGAGGAATTCGCGGACTTCACGGCCGCGCTCCCCCACCAGGGCAATCACGGAGACTTCAGCGTCGGTTCCGCGGGCCACCATGGACAACAGCGAGGATTTGCCCACGCCGGACCCTGCGAACAGGCCCATGCGTTGCCCACGACCCAACGTGGTCATGGTGTCCAGGACGCGGACTCCGGTCTGCAGGGGCGTGTCGATGCGTGCCCTGCTCATGGCGGTCGGTGCTTCCTGGTCCAGCGGGACGCGCAGGGAAGGCGGCAGCGGCCCCTTGCCATCGATCGGCCGGCCCAGGGCATCAAGCACCCTGCCGAACAGCCCGGTACCCGTGGGCACCAGCATAGGGGTGCCTTTTGCCCGCGCGGGAGCTCCGGCGGCAACTCCGGTCAAACGGCCCAGGGGCATGCACCGCACAGCCCCACTGACCGAGGCGACCACTTCGGCGTCGAGGGTTTCAACCCCCGAGCCGACCGTGACCAGCTCACCCACCGCACAGTTCAGCCCCGCGATCTCAAGGCCCAGGCCGAGGACGGAGGTGACCGTCCCGACGCGTTGCGGAGCGGCTGCGGCCACGGCTGCGTGGAAGCGCCCTGCGTGTGGCCGGTACGCCGTCACCGCTCCACCCCGAGCAGCGCTTGCCTGGCCCGTTCCAGTGCGGAGCCGATGCGGGCATCGATCCAGCCGTCAGGGTACTCCCCGACGGCGTCGCCCGGGTTGAGCGCGGCATCGGCCTTCAGCTCAACTCCGGCAACGTCCACGACGCCGGAGGCCGCGAGCGCGGCGAGGTCGCCCGGGTTGAGGCGTACTTGGGTGACGTGTTCGACGCCGGTGCTGCCGCGCCCTTGCGTTCCCAGCGCGCGTTCCAGCGCGGCCCGCGCGGTGTTCTGCCCCTGTGCAAGTTCGTAGCCAAGGATCGCCTCAGCGAGTTCGATTGCTCCGGCGGCCAGCACATCCTGAACTTCGTCCATGGCGACTTCCTGACGTCGCTGCGCCGCGTTGGCCGCTGCCTGCAGAAGCTGGACGGCCCGAGCCACAGCCGAGCGGCCGGCGTCGAGCGTTTCGTCATGCTCAGCGCGCAACCTGGCTTGGAGGTGGAGCTGTTCAGCGGCTGCGGCTTGCATCCCTGCGGCGTAACCGGCGGCGTGCCCTTGGACGAAGCCACGGTCGGATTCGCTGGAACGGTCGTCGGAGGCAACCGACGGGAATGTGACGCGAGTGAAGTGCTCAGTAGACAAAGTCATCCTCGTCTCCACGCCGGACCACGATCGCGCCTTCGGCTTCGAGCTCGCGGATGGATCGGACAATCTCGGCCCGCGCTTCTTCCACCTGCGAGGCCCGGACGGGGCCGGACGCGGCCATCTCGGACTCGAGGATTTCGAGGTTGCGGCCTGACATGTTGGCGCGGACGGTGTCCAGGACTACCGGTGGGGCGCCCTTCATGGCCACGGCCAAGACGTTGGCGCTGACCCCACGGAGGATCTGCTGGATGTCCCGCGGTTCCAGCTTCACGATGTCCACGAACGTGAGCATGCGTGCGCGGACTTCAGTGGCGAGCTCAGGGTCGAGGGTGCCCAGGCCGTCCAGGACCGAGCGTTCTGTGGTGACGTCGGAGCGGTTGATGATGTCCACCAGGGGTTGGATGCCGCCGACGATCTCGTTGGATTTCCGCTGCGACATCACAGCGCCGGCCCGGATCTTGAGGGTCTCGGCCACGATGCCCACCGCTTCGGGGGAGGCGGAGCCCATGGTGGCGATGCACCGGGCAACCTCGATCCGCTGCGTATCACCCAGGCCGGACATCACCGCGGAGGCCTTGCCCGGCCGCAGGTGGGCGAGGACCAGGGCGATGGTCTGCGGCAGTTCCCCGTCGATCAGCGCAAGGATCTGGCCGGGATCCATCATTTCCAGGAATTCGAAGGACTTCCCGGCCATGGTGGACGCGAGGCGATCCATGAATCCAGCGGCTTTGTCTGCGCCGAAGGACGCTTCGAGGAGTCCGACGGCGAATTCCTGGCCACCGCGGGCAGTCCGGCGACCGCTGACGGCCAGTCCGTGAAACTCGTTGATGACGTGGTCCGCCACTACTGAGGACACACGGCGGAGCCGGACGATTTCAGCGGCAATGTCCTCGGCTTCGGTTTCCGAGAATTGGGCCATGACCGAGGCTGCGCTGGTGGGACTCATCTGCATGAGCACCACCGCCACCTTCTGCACTCCGTTCAACGCCGAGGCTTCCGGGACGGTGTGGCTCATACGGATTGCCTTTCATCCATGAGTCCGCGCAGGTACTCGGCCGTGCGAGCCGGATTGTCCGCCACCATGGCTTCGATCTGGGCACGCTTCAGCTCGCCGTCCAGTGCCTCCGAACCCGGGAGCGGCAACGCGGGAGTGGGTGCGATCGGGGTCGGCGGCTGGATGGAGCTAAGTTCGATGGCGGTGGTCGGCGGTCCGGTGAGTGCCGGCGTCGGAATGGCTTCCGGCAAGGCGTCGTAATCGGTCCGTTCGCCGAGGTCCACAGGCTCACGGCGCTGGCGGCGCTTGAGGGTGATAAGCACCGCCACGATGAGTGCGATGGCAGCCAACATGATGCTGCCGGCAAGAATGAGCGTGTTCATCAGCGCGGCGTCCTTGGCTGCTTCCGCGTCCGCCTGAGCAGCGCCGAGGGCTTCGGCTGCCTTGTCTGCCGCGGCGGTACTGAACGGGAGGACCTCCACAGTGACCACGTCCCCCCTGGCGGCATCTATCCCGGCCGCGGAGGTGACCAGTGCGCGGACCGAGTCCACGTTGACGCCGCCCGCCGCGGCTTGGTTGATGGCCACGGAAATGGTCTGGCGCTTCACGGCTCCTTGCGGGATGGTCCGGTCTTCGGTGACTTTGTTGACGGCGTTGTTCTTGGTGGTGTCGCTGGAGTCGTAGCTTCCGTTGCCTTCAGTGCCGCCCGGGACTGCGATGTTGTCCGGGCCCAGGACGCCCGCGGCGCCGCCACCGGTGCCGGTGTACTTTTCAGTCTTGGTGGTTTCGCTCAGGGCAGGGGTGTCTGCGGCGGGTGTGAACGTTTCGCTGCGCTGCTGGGCGGATTCGGCTGTGACATCTGCTGCGACGGCCACAGTGGCGTTTCCTGGACCCACCACGCTGTCCAGGACTGCCCGGACGGCGTCCGAGGTGCGCTGCTGGTAATCGGCGGCCTGCTTGGAAGAGGACCCCGTGGCTCCCGCGCCCACAGTGGAGAGGACGTTGCCCTGTGAATCGACAACCGAGACGTTGGTGGGTTTCAGGTTCTCGATGGCCGCCGACGTCAAGTGCACAATGGCCTGGACCTTGTCCGAGGACAACGTGGTGCCGGGTTGGGTTTCCACGAACACGGACGCCGTGGCCTCCGGGGTGGTGTCAACGAAGACCGACTTCTCAGGGATCGCGAGCCGGACCGCTGCGCTCTTGACGCCGTCCATCGCCTGGACCGTGGTGCTGAGTTCGCCCTCAAGGGCCCGCTTGTACGTGACCGACTGCTGGAACTCGGAGGATGTGACGCCCAGTTTGTCCAGCAGGGAATAGCCGGTGGCCGCAGCTGACGGGAGCCCCGCGGCGGCAGCCTTGAGGCGCTCGTCGTATACCTTGTCTTCCGGGACCAGGATGGTGGAGCCGCCGTTGCTCAGCTCGTAGGGAATGTTGTCCTTGCGGAGCTGCTCCACGATGCTGTTGGCGTCAGTGTCCTTCAACCCGGAAAACAGCGGCGAGTAGGCAGGCTTTCCCAGCCATGCCGTCAGCGCGACGCCGCCAAGGACCAGCACGGCCACGCCCAGGATCGCGAGGGTCCGCTGCGCGGGCGAGAACGCTTGGATGCCGCTGCCAAGCTTGCGGAAGAACTGGGAAATCCCGGGTGGCATCAGGCCTGCATCCTCATGATCTCGTTGAACGCGTCAATGCCCTTGTTCCGCACGGCGGCCACCAGCTCGAACGTGACCTGGGCGCGCGTCGACGCAAGGGTTGCTTTGTGAATGTCGTCCAGGTTGCCCGTCACCGCGGACACCGCCAGTTCCTTGGACGTTGACTGCAGTGACTGCAAATTGTCGACGGCGCCAGTCAGGGCGGTGCCGAAGTCGCCGCCGGTGGAGGCTGGCTGTGCCGTTCCCACCCTTCCAGCGCCGACGTAGCCGGTGTCGGTGACACCTTGGATGGCTTCAAGAGGGCCCAAGGCCATCAGGATTTTCCTATCTCGAGGGCGGCCAGGTACGTCTCGCGGGCCCTGTCCACCACTTGTGCGTTGGCCTGGTATCCGCGCTGGGCGATGATCAAAGTGCCCATTTGCTCTGCCATGTCGATGTCCGGGTACCGGACGTTGCCGTCGGCGTCAGCCAAGGGGTGGTCCGGTTGATGGACGATCCTGCCCTCACCGTCACCGAGTGGTGTGCTCGTGACGTACACGCCGTCACCGTTGTTGCCCTCGGCGGCCTCGACGTAGCGCGCACGGAAAGCCTCGCCGTCGGTCCTCGATGCGTTGTTCATATTGGCAAGGTTGTCCGAGACCGCATCCAGCCATTTGCGGTGGACGGTCAGCGCCGAGCCGGCGATTCCGATTGCGTCGAAGGTCATCAGTTGGTCCTCAACGCGGTGCGGAGGGAGGTGAATTCGCCGGCTGCGGCCCTCGAGGCGAACTGGTACCGGAGCACGGTGTCAATGTTGGACAGGGTTTCGGTGTCCAGATTGACGTTGTTGCCGTCTGTCCGGGTTGGCTCATCGGACGGGGAGATCGAGGCCTTCACCGTGCCGTCACCGGAACGCACCGAGGCCGCCAACTGATCTTCGAAGGAGACCCGTTTGGCCCGGTAGTTGGGGGTGTTCACGTTCGCGATGTTGTTCGCGATGGTGCGCTGGCGCAAGGAAAGCGCGTCCAGGGCGCTTGCCAAGGCGGCGGAAGTCACGGATTCAAGCACAAAGTCCTGCCTGGTGGTGTCGTAAGGCCAATCCGTGGCCATGCCTCGAGCGATCCCTGCTCAGCATCAGCTATCGGCAGTGTTCAAAAGCCCGTTAGCAAAATTGGCAGGCTAATTTTGCAAACGTGGTGCGCTTTTAAGAACCTGCCGTGGTCGGTGCCGCCTTCCGGTCCACGCTTGCCGTCAGCTCGTCAATTCGATCCAGGGCTTTGCTCAGCCGGTCGACGGTTTCCCAGAGGTGTGGGTGATCTTCCCGAACTTTCTCCAGGTCGGCCCCAGCCGAGGTGAGGGAGGAAAGGTCGAAACTGACGTTGGTACGCGCACCGGCGATCGCCGCCCTGAGCGCTCCGAAGGCCACTACGACGTCAGCTATCAGCGCGGGATTGCCGTTTTCAGCCAGCCACCCCAGGTCTTCAATGGCTTCGATAGCCCGCTCGCCCAATACAGCGGAGGCCTTCGCCGCATCCACGGATGCCCGGTGAATCGCGTCTTCACGTTCAGGGCCAGGGGCCAGCCGGAATGCAGCACCGAAGGCCTTGGAAGCCGCGGCGTCTTCATCGGCCAGGTGCAGGGCGGTTTCACGCAGCGCCCGGGACCGCCCGTGAAGGTCTGCCAACTCCGCGTGGCCTCCTTCCGTGTACCCAGCCACCATGGAGGTCAGGGACGCGGCGATGGCCAGCATCACCCCTGTCCCGGCACCACCGCCAGGAGAACCAGTGGACTCCGCCAGAGCCAGCGTCCAATCCTCCACCGTGGATATCTGCGTCGTCACTGATTCGGAATCATTCATGCCACCCAGTGTGCCCGGCTTTTCCCAGCCCGCGAAGATATTCGTGTGGATACACTGGCCAAACGGACGGCGTCGAACGAAAAGGGCAAACCCATGACCATTGACCTCGAAGAGCTTTACAAAGACCTGCACTCGAACCCCGAACTTTCCTTTCAAGAGGTCCGGACAGCCGGGATCGTGGCCGGGCACCTCGAAAACCTGGGCTTCACCGTGCATCGCAACGTAGGAAAAACCGGCGTTGTGGGTGTCCTCGACAACGGGCCAGGACCGGTGGTCATGCTCCGTGCGGACATGGACGGGCTGCCCGTCAAGGAGGCTACCGGCCTGGACTACGCAAGCATGGCAGTCGGCGTCGATCATGAAGGCAAAGACGTTCCAGTCATGCACGCCTGCGGGCACGACGTCCATGTGAGCTGCCTCGTGGGCGCAGTGGAGGCCCTCGCGGGCCAAAAGCAGGATTGGCAAGGCACCCTCATTGCGGTGTTCCAGCCGGCCGAAGAATGGGGCGGTGGCGCCCAAACAATGGTTGCCGACGGTCTTTACGGCCTCGTCCCGAAGCCCGACGTCGTCCTGGGCCAGCATGTGGCGCCGTTTCCCGCAGGATGGTTCGGCATCCGGCCCGGCGTCACCATGGCGTCCGCGGACTCCCTCAACGTGACCCTGCATGGCCGTGGCGGTCACGGTTCCCGGCCGGAAACCACCATTGATCCGGTGCTGATGGCGGCCTCAGCAACCGTTCGCTTGCAGGGAATCGTGTCCCGTGAGCTTGCGGCCAGCGATTCTGCCGTCGTGACCGTGGGACAGATCCACTCGGGGTCCAAGAACAACATCATTCCCGAGACCGCCACCCTGGGACTGAGCATCCGCACGTTCAGCGATCCCATCAGGGAGAAGATCCTGGGCTCGATCGAGCGCATTGTGCGTAGCGAATCGACGGCATCCGGGTCACCGAAGGAACCGGAGTTCGACTACGAGGAGCGCTTCCCGCTGACAGTCAATGACGAGTCTGCCGCCGGGAGGGTAACAGCGGCGTTCCGTGCGAAATTCGGCGACGCCAAGATCATTGATCCGGGTCCCGTGTCAGGCAGCGAAGACGTTGGAGAGCTCGCAACCGCTGCGGGCGCTCCCCTGGTCTTCTGGTTCCTGGGCGGAGTGGATGCGTCCTACTTCAAGGATTGGGCCGAAACAGGCCGGCTTCCGGAGGATATTCCGTCCAACCACTCGCCGTACTTTGCGCCCATCATCCAGCCGACGCTGACCGCCGGCACCGAGGCACTGGTGACAGCAGCAC
Source organism: Paenarthrobacter sp. FR1 (assembly GCF_051106045.1). Classification (NCBI taxonomy): domain Bacteria; kingdom Bacillati; phylum Actinomycetota; class Actinomycetes; order Micrococcales; family Micrococcaceae; genus Paenarthrobacter; species Paenarthrobacter sp. FR1. Next base: position 33,281 of record NZ_JBPFSF010000015.1, read on the forward strand.
GGGAATTCCTGGGCAGCCCAAAGTAGCTCGCATTAGTGGTTGTTCAGCGGCCTCGGAACAACCACTAATGCCAGCCAGTTGGGTCAGCCGCGCACGTCCAGCAGCAGCGGACGGTCCGAGCCCGGCCCCGACGGCACGGCGTCGATGGCACTGAGCTGAGTGCCGGCGTCGTGCTTTGCGCGATTGAGGATGGCGAGCGCGTCCGCTTGGGCGTCCAAGACCCGGCGGGCGCGGTCAGCCAACGACGCCGGCAAGGGCCCTGCGTCCAGAGGCGGCGTCCACGGCGGAACAACCTTTCCGGAAACGGCCAAGGCTATGTCGCGTTCGAAGCCGTCCAGAATCGCGGACCAGGGATCAGGCGACACCAAGTGCCCTGCCGCTCGGAACAGCGGTGGCGGGCGCCTCGGCCGACAACTGCGCCGCGGCTTCATGCCAGCCCTGGCGCAGCGGTTCGAGGAGCTCAATGCACTCCTTGGTTCGCTCCACGTCGCGGTAGATGTTGGCGCCGATCAGCGCTTCCATGGAGTAGTCGTAAATGCTCGCCAGCGAAGCTGCCCCGTCCCAGGCATCGGTCCGGAGGGTGGCCCGGAGCTCGGCCACGATGGCTTGGGCGTGCAACAGGTTCTCGCGGGCCACGTCCCAGCTGGTGGACTCCTGCGCGAGTTGGGCGCGCTTGAGGTCCAGCAGGAGTCGGTCGTACAGCATGGTGAGCAGCCGTGCGGGCGGTGCGGACAGGACGGCGTCGTCGTTGTAACGGGAGAGTTGTTGCGCGCGGAGTGCACTGTAAGTCATGGCTTATTCTCCTGTGGACTGCTTAGAGAGGCTGGAAATCTGGCCGGACAGCCAGGCCGACTGGGACTGGAGCCCGCCCAGCATCACTTCCATGTTGGTGTACACGGCTTGGAGGGTGGCGCGGCGTGTGATCAGGCGCTGGTCCCAGTCCGCGATCCTGTTGCCGAGATCGCGGACTTCAGACTCGCGCCCCTTGATGAGGCCGGACACAGACCCGCTGTACGGATCGGCGGCCGCCGTCGCGGCGTCTGCGACACGTACCGCGAGGCCCTGCACGGCAGCTTGGGCTGCGGCGGGGTCGGCAGCCAGGGCCTTGGAGAACTTTTCGGCTTCGAACGTGAAGTCGCCGTCTTTGGTGATGTTGATGCCGTACTCAGCCGGCGACTTGCCGTTGATCGGCCGGGACAGCGCGGCGAGGACTTGGTCGTTGACCGCACGGACGGTGCTGTTGCCCGTAAAGATACCTGCCTTGGGAACAGTGGCACCCTTGGCATCGGTCGTCTGGGAAACCGCCGTGTAAATGGCGATGAACCCCAGGACGTCGTTGACGGACTTGACCAGCTCTTCGGCCTTCTTGGTAATGCCGGGGACATCGCTCGCCACAGTGATCGTCACGGGGCCGGTGGATACGGCCGACGCCGTCACTGAGACACCGGGAAGGACATCGGCGAAGGTGTTGGTGCCGGACGTCAGCACCTGCGCGGCGGGCGTTCCGGCGTACAGTGTCGCTTTCGCGTCCTGGGCGGACTTCACGACGGCGGCACTCGGGTCAGCCATCAAGTCCACCGCTGTGCCGGCGGTAACCTGCGCGGCGGTTCCCTGGTAAGCGGTGAAGGCACCTGCCGCGCCCGAAGCGGCGGCTGTCAGTTGCAGGCGGTACGTGCCGTTCCCGGCCGGTACTTTCACGGCCAGCGCGCCCCCGGACGCTGCGTTGATCGCCGAGACCACGTCATCCAAGGAAGTGCTCGCTGGAGCAATCTCGGTCTTCTTACCCGTGGAATCCACAATCGTGAGCCGGGCAGGAGCTCCGGCGCCGTCTGTCGGCCAGGAGGTCATTGCGGCAGTGACGTTGACCTGCGTCTGGGCCAGCTGCGTGACGGTGAGGTCGATCGACCCGCCGACGGCCGCCGTCGTCGTTTTCGCCGTGACCGAAGGTGAGCTGCTGGTGGCGGTGAAGAGGTTCAGGGCTCCCGCGGCGGCGTTGCCGGAAGCCACGCCCTTCAGTGCCGTGAGCTTGGTGTTGAACGACTGAAGCGTGGAAATGATGGTCTGGTTGGACGCCAGCTTGGTCTTGAGCTGGGTCTGCGGCAGGGCTTCGACGGACATCAGCGAGTTGATGATCGCGGTGGTGTTCAGGCCGCTCGCGAGGCCGTCGATGGCAGTTGCCACGGGTGTCCCTTCCGGATGACGTGCAGTTCAGAATGTCCGACGTCGGTCGGCCGGGCAGGGGGCCCGGCCGGCCGACGTCAACTCATGCGGCTGAAGATGGTGAAGGCTTAGCGCAGGAGGGACAGAACGCCCTGGCCGGACTGGTTCGCCTGGGCCAGCATTGCCGTACCTGCCTGGGACAGGATGTTGGCCTTGGTGTACTTGACCATTTCAGCGGCCATGTCCGTGTCAGCGATGCGGGACTGTGCCGCCTGCAGGTTTTCACCGGAGACGTTCAGCGTCTTGATCGCGTGGTCCAGACGGTTCTGGTTGGCGCCGAGGTCCGAACGCTGTGCCGAGACCGTGGTGATCGCAGCGTCGATAGCCGTGATGGTGGTCTGTGCTGCGGCGTTGGTGCTGACGTCGAAGCCGGTGGCACCGGTGGCCGAGGACAGGGTGCCCGCAGCCGTTGCAACGTCGCCGAGGGTAACGGCGATGGTGTCGTTGGCCGTACCTGCGGTGCCAACCTGGATGTTCTTGGAGCCACCCTTGAGCAGGTCGATGCCGTTGAAGTTGGTGGACTGGGTGATGCGGTCCAGTTCCTTGCCCAGCGAGTCGGCCTCATCCTTGATCGCGTCACGTGCTGCCGTGTTGTTGGTGTCGGATGCACCCTGGACTGCGAGGTCGCGCATGCGCTGCAGTACGGAGTGAACCTCGCCGAGGGCACCTTCGGTGGTCTGGATGAGGCTGATGCCGTCCTGGGCGTTACGTGCGGCAACCGCGGAGCCGCTGACCTGGGACTTGAGGCCTTCCGAAATGGCAAGGCCGGCTGCGTCGTCCGCAGCACGGTTGATGCGCAGGCCGCTGGAGAGCTTCTCCATCGACTTCGACAGGGTGTCCTGCGTGGCGTTCAGGTTGCGGTACGCGTTGTTCGCCATCAGGTTGTTGTTGATCTGCATGCCCATGTTATTTCCTCCATGATGTGGACTTACGGTGCGGCAGCCCATCCGTGGGCCGTCACACCCCACTATCGACAACCCTTGACGGACGCGTTAGGAAAAACTTCGGGAAAAGAATTCAGTGTTCCAAGGACGGGGCCGCCTAACGACAGCGCGCCGGCGGCCGATAGCTAGTGGGGAGTTGGCGGGAGGTACGCCATCACATCCCGCACCCGAAACCGACCAGAACTGGAGTTGACCCCCGTGGCCATCCATGAACTGTCAGCCCTGCTGTGGCGCGAGCGCGAACTCCTGGATCTCCTGACCTTCAAGCTCGAAGAAGAGCAGTTGCTGCTGACGGCCGGGAAGTCCCGCTGGCTGCCCCACGGCACCCGCGAAGTGGAACAGGTCCTGGACCGGGTCTCCAAGGCAGGGCTCGCCCGCGCAGTGGAGATCGCAGCCGTGGCGGAGCAATGGGGCGTCTCGGCGGATTCTTCGTTGGCCGAACTGGCTGCGGCAGCACCGGACCCTGCCTGGGCCGAAGTCCTCACCTCCCATGTGACGGCGATGCGCCAGCAGGCAGCTGCCATCAAGGAACTCCGTGACGCCAACGAGCAATTCCTTCGCGCGGCCGTCCGATCCACCCAGGAAACCTTGGCCGACCTGAAACCTGCAGCGGGTACGTACGACTCCCATGGCAGGACCGGGGAATCGTCGGCAGCCCACCTCGTCGACCGGCAATTCTGACCAAGCGGTTGGACCAGCAAAGGACATTCACGTGAGCACTTTCGGCGGACTCAACACGGCATACCGTGGACTCACCGCAGCGCAACAGGCCATCAACCTGGCCGGGCAGAACATCGCCAACGCCACCACCGCCGGCTACACGCGGCAGCGGCTGGAACAATCCGCCATCGGCGCACCCAGGCCGGTGGGGCTCAACCCGACCACCGCCCAGGCCGGCCAAGGCGTCTCTGTCGACGGGATTGCCCGGCTGGGCAGCAGCTTCCTCGACGCCGGAGTCCGGAGCACCGCGGCACAGTCCGGTTTCGCCGGAATCCGGTCCACGGAACTGCAACGGCTGGAAGATGCGCTGCAGGAACCTGGCCCGCATGGGATCTCGACGGCGTTGCACAACTTTTGGGCGTCGTGGCAGGGAGTCTCCAACCACCCCGGGGAGTCCGCTCCGGCGTCGGTCCTCTTGGAAGCGGCCGCAACGCTCAGCGAATCCGTCTCCGCAGGCTATAAAGCGCTGGATTCCCAGTGGAGCCGTCTGCGCGGCGAAGCGTCGGCCACGGTGGATGAACTGAACGCTGCGGCGGGCCGGGTGGCCGACCTCAACGCCACCATCCGTTCCGTGCTGGCATCCGGCGGTTCCGCGAACGAACTCATCGACGCCCGGAACCAGATGACGGAATCCATAGCGGCGCTGGCGGGCGGCACAGTTCGTGAAAATGCCGACGGCACCGCTGACGTGTTCATCGGTGGCAACGCCTTGGTCTCGGGCACATCGCACCGGGAACTGAAGCTGGCGGGACAGGCCTCCATGGGCGCGGCCGGGCAGCCGGTCCAGCTGGAATGGGCGGACCGTTCCGGCGTCGCAGTAAACCTCGACGGCGGACAACTCGCCGGGGCGGTGTCACTCCTGGCCCCCGCAGCCGCCGGAAGCAAAGGAGCTGGCACGGGCGGAGCGATCGCTGAAGCAGCCGCGGCCTACAACGCTTTTGCCACGCAGCTCATGAACGACGTCAATGCCGTCCACCGAACTGGCCAATCCTCCAGCGGTGTGGGCAACCTGGATTTCTTCACCAGTACACCGGGAGTTCCCGTTGCACTGTCCCTCCGCGTGGTTCCCACGAACGCAGCCGGAATCGCGACAGGCGCGGCAGGCTCGGGCTCATTGGATGGCAGCATCGCCGACGCCGTGGCACAGATCGGTTCCGGCCCGGGCGCCCCCGACACCTTTTGGAGCGGTGTCGTGGCCGGCATTGGCATGGCCTCCAGGTCAGCCCAGCAGCACTCCCAGTTATCGGACGCGGCGAGTGCGGCCGCCGTCGAACAGCGTTCTTCAGGTGCGTCGGTCAGCCTTGACGAAGAAAATGTTGCCCTGCTCGCCAGCCAGCACGCCTACCAGGCTGCGGCCCGCGTGATGACCGCCATCGACGAAGCCCTGGATGTCCTGATCAACCGCACCGGATTGGTGGGAAGGTAAGCCGTGCTCAATCGTGTCACCAACCAGATGATGTCAGCCTCTGCCCAGAGGAACCTGCAGTCTGCCCAGTCCCGGCTCGCCGAGCTGCAGGAACGGGCCATGACCTTGAAGAACATCAGCCGCCCGTCGGACGATCCCGCCGGCGCGGCGCAGGCCATCGCCATGCGCGCACAGCTCAGCGCGGCCGCGCAGTACGGCACCAACATCAGCGACGGCAACGGCTGGCTGGCCGCCGCCGATACAGCCTTGGGCCAGTCAACCAACATCCTCAACCGGGTTCGGGATCTGGTGGTCCAAGCCTCCACCGGAACACTCAACAGCACCGCAAAGGAGGCGATCGCCGTCGAGCTTGAAGGCTTGGGCAAGGACCTCCTCACGCAAGCCAACACGCAGTATTTGGGCCGCAACGTCTTCGCCGGCAGCTCGGACACCGTAGGCGCTTTCACCAACACCGCTCCCCCATCGTTTGTGGGCCCGGGCGGCAGCTCGGTGGAACGCCGCGTTGATGCGGCACGGACCGTCCGGGTGGATTCCGACGGCGCTGCCATCTTTGGTGACGGCGCCGGCTCCGTCTTCGCCTTGGTGAGTGACGTCGTCGCGGACATCCGCTCCGGAGCGAATCCCAACGCGCGGCTGGCCGCCATCGGCGAGCGGATCAAGACGGTGATCGATGGCAGGGCCGATGTGGGCATGCGGCAAACGCGCCTGGGCCAGGCCCAGGATTCTTTGGAAGGGATGAAGGCTACGCTGGAAACTCAAAGGGCCCGCGTCGAAGACACGGACTTGGGAAAGGCGGTCATGGATTTGAAATTGCAGGAAACCAACTACCAGGTGGCGCTTGCCGTCACGGCCAAAGTGCTGCAGCCGACGCTCATGGACTTCCTTCGATGAGTACGGCACTGGCGTTCGACACTTTGACGTTTGCCGCCCCCATGCCGGGTTTGGAGTCGGCTGAGGGTTTCTCCCTGCGCGGTGTTTACGGCGCCGAGGGGTTGTACGCCTTGGAAGTTGCCGAACCGCGTGTGCGCATGTTCGTGGCTGATGCCGCCGTGTACGTACCTGACTACGAGCCCACTGTTCAGGTTGACGTGTTGGAGGCGTTGGGCGTTGCCTCCCTTTCGGAGATGACGGTGTTGGTGGTGGTCAACCCGACACCGGAGAAAACCACGGTGAACCTCATGGCACCCATCGTGCTGAATCCGGCGAACGGCGTCTGCCTCCAGGTGATTTTGGATGGCGCCAAGTATCCGCTCCGGGCAGAGCTGGCGCGGTAGCCTGTTCCACTCCAGGAACACGAAAGGCACTGTGAACACGAAAGGCTCTACGAACACGAAAGGCTCTACGAACACGAAAGGCTCTACGAACACGAAAGGCACTGCGGGCGCAGCGCCTTTCGTGCTTTTCGGTGTTCTTCGGTCCTGCCCAGGGCGTGCCTAGACTTTCTCGCGGATGCGGTCGATCTTCGGTTCGGGAACCTCTACATCCCTGCGACGGCGGGCCAGGAAAGTCCACAGCATTCCTTCTGCCTGCGGACGCTTCCCTGCAGGTGCTTCATCCTTGCCTGCATCAGACGTGTGCATCTCGGGCTTGCGCGCGGAGTCCTTCTTCGTGCGCCGCTCGAAGTCGTCATAGTACGCGTAGCACATACCAACCTCCTTCAACGGCTGTCCTTTAATGGTCCTCTTGTCAGCGGTGCAAGTCGACAGTTTTTCGGGACCGGGCGGTGGATTCAGTCGATCCTGCGTCCGCCCAGCCAGCTGACCATGGCCGGATCGCGGTGATCGAAGAACAGGCTGACCCGGGTATCGAGCATGGCGATCCGGCCCCTCTGATCTTCCGTCAGGGTGAAATCGAAGACATCCAGGTTCTGTGCCATCCGCTCCCGCCGAAAAGACTTGGGAACGACCACAACATCGCGCTGGATCAGCCAACGGAGCACCACCATTGCCGATGATTTCGCCGCGGCGCTGCGAGTCGGGTCAGGGTGCCGTTCTACACGGCCGCCCTCATCGTGACACGGTTGACAGCCGTGCTGCCTCTACAGCAAGGCCGGTCTCCTCGGTGATGAGCTCGGCGTTGATAAGGGCTCCCGACATGACACCTGCCGCGGCTGACGCCATCACCTGCCCGGTCAGGTCCGTTACGTTGCCCGCCGCATAGACACCAGGCACGGACGTGGCACCGCCTTGTGGATTCACTTCGACATGGGTCCCTACCCCCATGGGGTGCTCGACGGACGGAACTCCCAAGGATTCCAGTACTGCGGACCGTGCCTCCATGCGGGGTCCGGTGACAACAGCTTCCACGGGGATTACCGTGCCGGAGGCCAGTACGACTCCGCTCAGAACGTCGTCGCTCACTTCCAAGGACCGCACTTTGCCGTCCACTACGGTGATGGAACGCGCAGCAAGTTGCTCCCACTGCTCTTCCGTCGGCTCCACAACATCGTTCAGGAACAGGGTGATATTGGTGCTCCACTGCCGGAACAAAAGAGTCTGGTGCAAAGCCATGGGGCCGGAGCCCAGGATGCCAATGGCCTTGTTCCGGACCTCCCAACCGTGGCAGTAGGGGCAGTGCAGAACATCTTTGCCCCACCGTTCGCGAAGGCCTTCCACGTCGGGCAGTTTGTCCACCAGCCCGGTGGTGACGAGCAAACGGCGCGCCCCCACCATCCGCCCATCGGCCAGGTCCACTTCGAAGGCCAGTTCCGGGCCGACGGCCGGGTCCGCCGTCGAACGTGCCGCAACGGCGACGCCCTCAACAATGTCGACTCCATACTGGCTGGCCTCTGCGCGTCCCAGGGCCAGTAGTTCCTTAGGGTTGATTCCGTCCCTCGACAGGAACCCATGCACGCCCGCAGCTGGCGCATTCCGCGGCTCGCCGGCGTCGATAACGAGGACGGACCGAAGGGCCCTTCCCAACGTGACGGCCGCACTTAACCCAGCTGCGCCACCTCCGACCACAACGACGTCATATTCCTCAGCTATGTGGCTCTGGTTTGATTGTTCACTCACTATGCCTCCACGGTTTTCGGGCGACTGCATGCCGCTCCTTCCATGGTTCGATACCCCCGGCAGTATCAGCAAGGATTTTTGCTGCTATGGCAAACTGGACGCATGACTACCGATTTCAGCTCACTCCTCGACGCCGTCGGTCCCCGCCTTCGCGCCATGCGCACCCAACGCAACGTAACGCTCGCGGAAGCATCGGAGGCAACAGGCATCTCTGTCAGCACGCTTTCAAGGCTGGAGTCGGGACAGCGAAAACCAACACTCGAACTCCTTCTTCCGATTGCGCGACTGCACCAGGTCCCCCTAGAAGAACTGATCGACGCCCCGGAGACAGGAGACCCCCGCATCCATCTCAAGCCGCATGTGCATCACTGGGGCACCGCGCTCCCCCTCACCCGACGCCCCGGCGGAATCCAGGCGTTCAAGATGGTCCTGAAGAGTGGGACGGGCAAGGAGATTCCAGAACCCCAATCGCATGAGGGCTACGACTGGATGTACATCCTCAACGGCAAGCTGCGGCTGGTCCTGGGAGAGAAAGACTTTGTCCTGAAGCCGGGCGAAGTAGCGGAATTCGACACACGCACGCCGCACTGGTTTGCCAGTGCCACATCAGAGCCGGTGGAGCTCCTTACCCTGTTCGGCCAGCAAGGCGAACGCCTTCACGTACGGGCCCGCCCCAAGCGCCAGGGCTAGGAGGCCAGCCACTCCCGAGCGTTTCTTCGGGCGCCAACTGGCTCGACACCAGGTTCAGGCCGGTTGATTTCAGCCCACACCTCATCGAGGGAAAGGCCCAGGACATCGGCGATCGCAGCGACAGTGGGGAAGGCCGGGGTTGCCACGCGGCCGGACTCGATTTTTCGCAGGGTCTCGGGAGAGACGCGGGCATCGAGCGCTGTCTCCAACATGGAGCGCTCGCCCCGAGCGCGACGCAGAAGAGCACCAAGACGCTGTCCGCGCTCGGCCTCTGCGGGTGTAAGCGGCAACCTGACCATGGCTCCAATTCTAATACCGGGATAATATGGCCGGGATAGTTATTGGTCACATGAGAGAAAGTTGCCGCATGATCGAGATCCTTAGCCCAGCCGAACTGCTTCGCGCAAAGGAGGCGGGTGCTCTGGTCGCCAACATTTTGCACACCCTAAAGGGACGTTGCACGGTGGGGACAAACCTCTTGGACATCGACCAGTGGGCAAAGGCCATGATCCTTGAAGCGGGAGCCGTATCTTGCTACGTCGACTACGCTCCTTCCTTCGGGCGCGGGCCCTTCGGCCACTACATCTGTACCGGAGTCAACGATGCCGTCCTGCACGGCTTACCCAGGGACTACGCCCTCGCCGACGGCGACCTCCTGACACTCGACCTCGCCGTCTCCCTTCGCGGCGTCGCTGCAGACTCTGCCATCAGCTTCATCGTGGGCGAATCCAAACCTGCGCAAAGCGTGGCCATGATTGACGCGACCGAACGCGCCCTGCGTGCAGGGATCGCAGCCGCCCGCCCCGGCGCCCGCATAGGCGACCTCTCGTACGCCATCGGCTCAGTCCTCAGCGAGGCCGGCTACCCCGTCAACACTGAGTTCGGCGGCCACGGCATCGGCTCAACCATGCATCAGGATCCCCACGTACCCAACATGGGACGGCCCGGTCGCGGATACAAGCTGCGCCCCGGCCTGCTTCTTGCACTGGAGCCCTGGGTCATGGCCAACACCGCCGAACTGGTCACTGACGCCGACGGATGGACGCTCCGAAGCGTCACCGGTTGCCGCACGGCTCACAGCGAGCACACGATTGCCATTACTAAGGACGGAGCCGAAATCCTCACGCTGCCGACACTCCCCTAGGCAGCTGACTGGATTGGTCCTGCCATGCCCGCCATGGTGGACTGACGCCGATTCGCAGGCACCCCGACAAGAGAGCGCTCCAGGCGTGGGCTCTGGGACCTAAAAACGGTTAAGGTTCTGCCGCTCTTGCCGGGCAAAGTCTGGCACGGCCCGATCCGTATCTTCGGACGAAGCATCAACCACGGCACGCCCATCGCCTGCGGAGCGATCCCTCCCCGGCAAAGGTGGGGCTTGGGAACGGTAGGCATGCCCCGTGGGCGTGCGGAGTTCGAATGTGTGGACATGTCCGTTGATCGGGCTCGCGGTCCAGCCGGGGTTTTCCTTGGTGTGGTTGCAGGCTTCGCAAAGTCCAGCCCCGTTGGTCACTGTAGTAGTCCCGCCGGAGTGCCACGGCACGACGTGGTCGATGTGGCGGATGGGCGCGTCGCAGTAAGGAGTGCGGCAGGTGTCGTCGCGGGTTTCGATGAACCGTCTAAGCCACGCTCGGCGGGACTTCCATGCCCGACGGCCTCCCCGCGACTTCCTGTCTCGGCGGCCCAGACCGTGCCGTCCGCGAGTTTTGGTGCGGCAAGGACCCGAAGCCCGGCTGCAGGCCCTGCTGCTGCGAGAACTCGGAACCTGCCTTCGGCTTGTGTACTGATGGGGCCGCCCTTCCGGCTCCAATAAGCGTTCTGGCCCATTCCGCCGGGACGATTCCGTAGCCTTTGAGACGGGCTGGTTCGGAGTCGCCCTGAAAGAGTGTCCGGTCGGTCATGACGAGCTGCAGATCTACCCCTGTGATGCCGCCGGATGTGCCGGTGATGCATTCGACGAGGGTATCCGCCATGACCTGGCCACGGCCCCGGACATCCCCACTGGAACGAGCCGAATCAGCAGCCCGGGTCAAAGCCGCGTAGGCAGCCACGCCCTGGGCGCCCGGAAGCAGGGCCGTCAGATATGTCATGGTGTCCGGCGCCGGACGCAGGCTTACGGTCCGCTCGGTCGCGGCATGACTGGCACGCCGGGCCACCGACCGCGGATCACGCCGGTACGCGGCGGCTTTGACCGCGGCAACGATCGCTTTGTCGCCCTTCCCCTCGAACGTACCGGTATCGGCTGCGAGGTCCTCGTCGACCGCAGCCCGGTCCTCGACACTGAGGCAGGCTGTTTCTTTCACGAGCAGGGTCGCCCGCCACTCGTTGAGCTGACCTGACTCCAACGCGGCCAACGTACGCGGCATCTCCGTCACCAATGCCTTCGCGAGGCCGAGCAACTGGGAACCCTTGTTCGGGGACTCCCGCCGGGCCAGCGCCACCTGCGACCCGACACCCTGGCCTCGCTCGGACGAAGGAACACCGGCCTCGGCTTGTTCCTGACGTTGCGCCAGATCAAAAGCCACGGCAATCCGCGCCTGCAAAGCAACGATGGCCGACTTCATCGCCTCCAGCGCCCGCAATTGATCGATCAGATCACCGCTGATAGGACCGGAGGGGCCGGATTCGTCAACGAGTGGATCTGTCAGCCGAGCACCTCGCCCGGAATCGACCGCCAATGCGCCCGGAAGAGAGGCAGGAACTGGCGCAGGAACAAGCGCAGCGGAGACTGCTGCCCCCGTTTGCCGTTCCCGAATCTGCTCCATGTCCACACTCTCCCAGAGGGCACCGACATTATTAGCGGCCTCCTGTACACCCCAGCCAACGCCCACCCCGCACCAGTCATAAACGAATGGCATTGTGGACCCTTCTTGCGCTCAAGCGTGACTCCCGCCATACTAAATGAACGCTATTCATTTAGTGATTGTCGTCTCACGGAGTATTTGCCACCATGATTGAAAACCCCACTCGGCGCCGCGCCAGCACAGGCCCAACCCGAGGAAGTCTTCGCGTGAGCGCTAGGTGCATGCCGTCCCAGACGACGTCATCGCCTGCAGTTTCAACGACCCCATGGACGAGAAAGCCCTCCGCATTCTCGCCGATGCCTACCCCGGCCGCCGCGTGGTCAGTGTTGACGCGCGCGAACTCTTTGCCCGGGGCGGCGGTATCCACTGCATCACGCAGCAGCAGCCTTCGGCCATCTAGAAAGGGCCTCACATGAGCCAGACAATCCGCCGCGGCGGCAGTGCACCCGCACCGTCGCACGACATTAGCGGCAAGGGACTGAAGACGGGGCAGCTGGGGCTCCTCGCCGTCGTCGTTCTTGGCATTTCAACCATCGCCCCGGCGTACACCCTCACCGGCGCGCTCGGTCCAACCGTCAATGAAGTCGGGCTGCAGTTGCCTGTGATCTTCCTGATCGGCTTCATCCCGATGATCCTTGTATCGCTCGCCTACCGGGAGCTTAACGCAGACTCGCCGGACAGCGGCACCACGTTCACCTGGGTCACCAAAGCGTTCGGCCCGTGGGTGGGTTGGATGGGTGGCTGGGGTCTTCTCGCGGCAAATATCATCGTCCTGTCCAACCTGGCCGGCGTTGCAGTGGACTTCTTCTACCTGTTCCTGGCGCAGGCAACGAGCTCGCCCGAGCTCGCCGACCTCGCCTCGAACAAGCTGCTCAACGTGGCCACCTGCTTCGTCTTCGTGGCGCTGGCCGTCTGGATCAGCTACCGGGGCCTGCACACCACCAAGATTGTCCAGTACGGTCTGGTCGGATTCCAGCTGCTGGTGCTGGGCCTGTTCGTAGGAATGGCGTTCGCCAACTGGTCTACGTCAGAGACCGCGGTCCCGTTCAGCTGGGATTGGTTCGACGTCACCAAGATCGAAACCTTCGGTCAGATCGCTGCCGGCATCTCGTTGTCGATTTTCGTCTACTGGGGCTGGGACGTCTGCCTCACCGTGAACGAGGAAACAGCCAACGGCAAGAAGACCGCCGGCCTCGCAGGCACGCTGACAGCGGTCATCGTCTTGGGCATCTACCTGCTGGTCACCATCGCTACCATGATGTTCGCCGGCGTGGGAGACACCGGAATCGGCCTGAACAACGCCGACAACCACGCCAACGTGTTCACCGCACTGGCATCACCGGTGATGGGGCCGTTCGCCATCCTGATGTCACTCGCGGTGCTGTCCAGCTCCGCGGCGTCGCTGCAGTCCACGTTCACCTCGCCCTCGCGCAGCCTGCTGGCCATGGCGCACTACGGCGCCCTGCCTGAGCGCTTCAGCCACATGAGCAAGAAATTCTCGACGCCGGGCTTCGCCACCATTGCGGCCGGCGTCCTGTCCGCGGGTTTCTACGCAGTGATGCACGTGATCAGCGAAAACGTCCTGAACGACACCATCTTGGCCCTCGGCCTGATGATCTGCTTCTACTACGGGCTGACGGCCATCGCCTGCGTGTGGTACTTCCGCAACAGCGTGTTCACCAGCGTCCGGAACTTCTTCCTGCGACTCGTCTGCCCGTTGTTGGGTGGAGTCGGCCTGTTCGTGGTCTTCCTGCAGACCGCCGTGGATAGCTGGGCGCCTGAATTTGGCAGTGGCTCGGAGATCTTCGGGGTGGGACTGGTGTTCGTCCTTGGCATCGGAATCCTCGCTTTGGGCGCCGTGGTCATGCTGATCATGTCCCGTGTCCGGCCCGGCTTCTTCCGTGGTGAAACCATCCGCAAAGACACCCCGGCCTTGGTGGTGCCTGAGTAGGAACACAGCGAAAACGCCGAAAAGCGGCCAGTTCGCCGGAGCTATCCGGCGAACTGGCCGCTTTCGCGCGTTCTGGCAGTCTTTCGGCGACCTCAGTCACCAGCGATGGGCGACATCCACTACCAGGCGAGACCCGCCGTCGGGCCCGTCCAAGGTGAAGACCCTGAACGGAAGCCGGGCACGGACGCCCAGGCCAATGCTCGTGGTGCCCTCGAAGCTGCCCGCGAAGACCACCTGACGGAATGTCTGGTAGCCCGATACGTTGGAGAGCTCTGCCTTGGCTGCCGGCACGTAGGTGGGCTGGCTGTACTGGTTGTACGACGGCGCCGTCACCACCACTTGCAGGTCCGCGTCACCGAGCACCGGGATGGGGAAGCCCGTTGCATCCTGGGTGACCACCGGAACGTACTGCACTGAATAGCCGGCCACCTTGCCGGTCACGTCGATCACCAGGCGGTCATAGCAGGGCTGCTGGCCGGTGCGGACATTGGTGACGTTGGCGGAGCTCATGTCGGGGTCGGCCTTAGCCAACGAACCCCACATGATGCCGCAGTATGATGCTGCCGAGGCTGGCCCCGGTACCACCAGACCGAGCCCGGCAGCTGTCAGGACCGCTGCCACACCCGCTCCAATTTTCCTCATTTTTTGTGCCCCCTTCAGGCGAAGTTGATACTTCAACAGTAGGAGCGGAGGCGAGGGTTTGGAGGGGTTGTGGCCGCTTCGGCGCATAACCGTTAAGAGGGCTGGCGAGTGGTCACAGGAGGGTGATCGGAAGGCGTGTTTAACCGCATTTTCCGGCGGTTTTGAGGGTCTTCGCGCACATGTTCGTGATCGAAGATAACGTGACCCGGGCGTTACTTAGCCTTCGCAGTCCTTGCAAAACTTGAGGCCATTCTTTTCCAGCGCAATCTGGGACCGGTGACGGACCAGGAAGCAGGAACCACACGTGAACTCGTCGGACTGCTCGGGGACCACAATAACGGTCAGTTCTTCGCCGGAAAGATCGGCGCCGGGGAGGTCGATTCCTTCGGCGGTATCGTTTTCCTCGACGTCGATGACTGCAGTCTGGGCGCTGTTCCCACGGGATGCCTGAAGGGCCTCAAGCGATTCGGCGGGAGACTCTTCTTCTGTCTTGCGCGGGGCGTCGTAATCAGTAGCCATTGAGGGTTCGCTTTCGTTGCTGCATAGTGCCTATACCGGCACCTCAGTGAAGCAGTTTAGGGCATAGTGCCCGCGAGAAACGAATAGTGTGCCCAACGCAACATTGTGCAGCTTTTCCGGCGATTCCTAGGGCTTTGTTCGAGCCATCTCCGCATGGGATTGGATGGCCTGCGCGCTGGCCACCGTAACGCCGCTGAGGGCAGGGAGCCAGGTCCAGTCGGTGGGTGTGCCGCGTCCGGCTTCGGAAACGTCCTCTGCGTCAGGGGCAGCGCAATCCTCAACATAGGCGGCCTCGATCCACGCCGCCAGGGTGGTGCCGATTGAGGTGGCCAACGAGGCCAATGATGCGATCATGCGGCAACGGTATCCAGCCTGGATTCGGGCACCGTTTCCGCCGCGTCACGGGCTTGTTAACTGTCGGTCCCGCATCAGTCCCGCAAAGCCTGCTCCACGATGTACTCCGCGATGGCCATGGACGACGTAGCCCCCGGTGACGGTGCGTTGCGCACCATCACGGTGTCCCGGCGTCGTGCGATCACAAAGTCGTCCACCAACGACCCGTCGCCGTTCATCGCTTGGGCGCGCACCCCGCGGGTGCCGGGAAGGACAGTGGCGCCCTCCAGTGAAGGTACAAAGCGCATGGCCTCGCGAATGAACTTTTTGCGGCTGACCACCGTCTGGAATTCGCGGACAGCGGACGGCACATTCTGCCGGGCGAAATTCCAGAAACCGGGGAACAGCGCGTAGTTCAGGATGTCGCGGACATTCACGGTATTCCACCCGTACGCCTCGCGCCCGAAGGAGATAAAGGCATTTGGTCCAAGCATCATTTCGCCGTCAATGCGCTTGGTCAAGTGAACCCCCAGGAATGGGTGCTTGGGGTCTGGCACCGGGTAGATCAAACCTTTTACCTGCTGACGGGATTCTTGGCCGAGAAGGAAATACTGCCCGAAGAACGGCACGATCCGGGGCATGGCCGGCTCACCCGTGGCTTCGGCCAATCGATCGGACTGCAGGCCGGCGCACGCCACCACGAGGTCGTAGTGTTCTCCACCGTCCTTCGTGTGAACCACCACGCCGCTGCTGCGCGGCTCAAGGGAGGTGACCTCCTGCCCCAGCCGGATGGTCCCGCCCGAGTCTCTGACGTCGTCGGCCAGTGCGTTGGTGATCGCCGTATAGTCGACTATGGCCGTTTCCGGCGAGTGCAAAGCAGAAAGCCCGACGGCGTTCGGCTCCACCTCGCGTATTTGGTCGCCGTACAGCATTCGTGCGCCGGGAACCCCGTTGGCTGTGGCTCGGGCGAAGATGGTATCGAGCCGCCCCGCTTCCTCGGGCGACTGGGCGATGACCAGTTTGCCGCAGGCCTCGTAGGGAAGGCCCTTCGCCGCGCAGAACTCTTGCAGCAGTGCCACTCCCCTGCGGCAGAGCCGAGCCTTCAGGCCGCCCGGTTCGTAGTAGAGGCCTGCATGAACCACACCCGAGTTATGCCCCGTCTGGTGCGCGGCGAGGCGGTCTTCCTTCTCGTAGACGGTGACCTGAACGTCGTCCAGCGTGTTGGCAAGTTCCCTCGCCACGGCAACCCCGATGATCCCGCCGCCAACCACGGCGCAGCGCTTGATGGTTCCAGTAGACATGGCACTCCTCGTCGTTGGGGTCGGTCCGCGTCACTCCACAGCATTTCACGGCGTGGTTGTGCGGGCATGCAAAAGGGGCGGCACATCTCGTGCCGCCCCCTTTTACTTATGTGCCGTTGTTACTACACCTTCGGCTGGTCGAAGCGCTGACCGGCCGGGTTGGAAGGCAACAGCGCGAATACGAAGAGCGCAAGGCCGCCCAAGCCAGGAACCAAGCCAATCAGTGCGACCCATCCACTGAAGTTGCCGTCGTGAAGGCGACGTACCAGCAGGGCGATAGACGGGATAATGACCGCCAGGCCGAAAGCGATGAGCAGAATAAGCCCCACAACAAAACCAGCGCCAGGGACCAACGTTCCGTCATCGGAAACCGTCGCACCGGCGGCAGCCAGTGCGAGGAAGATGAATTCAAGCACAAGGCCAATAACACCCAATGCGAGGGCCGTCCACCAGTACTCGCTGCGGCTCGCACGGCCGGTGAAGTCCGTGTACTTCTTGAAGAATCGCTTGACTGCTGCGCCGATCGGGGCGCCGTAGTACGGAGCCCACAGCGGCGGCTCGCCGGCCTCTGGAGTATAGGGCTGGGTCTGTTGCGGTTGTTGCGGATAGCTGGTCATTTGTATTTCCCCCGGGCTAGGTGTGAATCATTGAGATGAGTCGTACTCAGTGATGAGTCGTGCTCATCGTAATGCCCCCGGAGCCAATGAGGCAGGGCGATGGAAGAAATTAACCCGGATTTAGCCCAGTAACGGAATATGTCGCCAAAAATGCTCCCGCGTAATTTAGCTTTTCACCAAGAATCGTTTCCTTAGGCGACGCTGAAGACGTCGATCTCCACCGAACCAGGCCGGCGCCGCCCTCAAGTTCCACGGCATATCCGGCGTCCAGCTCGGTCAGTTCGGCGCTGCGGAGGATCTGGAAGTCTCCGGAACAGCGCTCACAGTGCGAATTGCTTCCGGAGATCGGTCTTGCGGATCTTGCCGCTGGCCGTGCGCGGCATCTCTTCCACGAACACCACGGACTTGGGGATCTTGTAGCGCGCCAATCGTCCGTCCAGATGCGAGCGCAGCTGCTCTTCGGTCAAGGCAGCGCCTTCCCGCAAAGTCACGATCGCCCTCGGGACTTCGCCCCATTTGTCGTCGGCGACTCCGATCACGGCCACGCTTCCCACAGCAGGCAATTCCGCAATGGCAGCCTCCACCTCCGCTGTGTAGATGTTCTCGCCGCCGGAAATGATCATGTCCTTGATGCGGTCCGAGACGAACAGGAACCCTTCTTCGTCCTGGTGTCCCATGTCCCCCGAGCGGAACCAGGAGGAGTCCGCGTAGCTGTCGGCAGTGGCCTCCGGCCGGTTCCAGTATTCCTTGATGACGTTGGGCCCGGAGATCTGGATCTCCCCCACCTCGCCGGGAAGAGCGCGCCCACCCATGGGGTCGGCGATCCGAACATCCGTGAAGAAGTGCGGCAAACCCGCTGATCCGGCCTTCATCTTGGAGGCGGAGACCGGGAGCATGGTGGCTCCCGGGGCGGTTTCTGTCATGCCGTAGCAGGCGGTGAATCCGATGCCACGTTCCTCATAGGCGTCCAACACCCGCTGTGGAACGGCGGAACCGCCGCAGGTGAGTTTGTCCAGGGAGCTGAGGTCCGCCGTCGACCATTCCGGATGGTCGCAGAGCATCTGGAAGGTGGTGGGGACGCCGTTGAGGGTGGTGACTTTGTGCTGCCCGATCAGTTTCAGGACGCGACCGGCGTCGAACTTGGATTCGAGGACCACCGTGGCACCCTTGAGCAGCATCGGTAGCAGACCCATGTCCAGGGATGCGACATGGAAGAGCGGCGAAATCATGAGTGCTATGTCGTTCCGGTTCAAGTCCATATCCACCACCGTGTTGATGCAGTTCCACGTGATGTTGCCGTGCGTCAGCAGCGCACCCTTGGGTTTCCCTGTAGTGCCGGAGGTGTACAGGATCATGGCGCCGTCGTCCAGGGACACCGCGACATCCATCGCTGTACCGTCCGAGGCGCCAATCACCTCCTCATAAGGTTCGACGCCGGTCGGCAGCTTAACCGCGGACCTTTCGGGGCCGCCGTCGGGAGCCACCACCAGACGGTGGGTTACCTCGGTGTCCTTCAGCGACGCGGCGGCCACCTCCTCCAGCGCGTGGGCGTTGACCAGCAGCCGTGCCCCGGAGTCCTGCAGCTGGAACTGAAGCTCGGGTGCGGCGAGCCGTGTGTTGAGCGGAACGAAGATGGCTCCGATCAGGCCACAGGCGAAGAAGGTTTCCACGAAGGATGGGTGGTTCTCGCCAAGGTAAGCCACCCGGTCGCCTTTGGCCACACCCCTGTTCTTGAGGGCACCGGCCAAGAGGTCGGTCCGTTCGGCGAGCTCTTCGTAGCTCAGGGCATGGGCGCCGGAAATCAAGGCTGTTTTTGACCCCGACTTGGCTCGGCGGCGGTGCAGCCAGGATCCAACTCCGTTGTTGTCCATGGTGCTTTCTCCTAACTGACCGTAGAGAGGTCGTTGTTCTTAGACTCCCGCGTCAGCAGGATGAAGACAATCGACACCAGGGACATAGCGGACAGGAAGACCACCACGGGGATGATGCTCTGCCCTGCGTCCTTATAGAGTCCGGCGACGATCCCGGGCGTGAACCCCGCGCCGATCAAGGTTGCCAGTTGGTAGCCGACGGCGGCACCTGTGTAGCGGTTGGTGGTGCCGAACTGCTCTGAAACGAACGCTGCAAGGGGTCCGTACAGCGACGAGTGCAGGACCAGCGCCACGGTGAACGCCAGGAAGACCAGGGCGACGTTGCCTGAGCTGAGCATCCCGAACATCGGGAACAGGTAAAGGATGAACAGGGCCAATCCGGTGACCATCACTGGGCGCCGTCCGAAGCGGTCGGATAACCTGCCGCCCAGGAGGACGAACAGGATGGAGATGGCCGAGGCTCCCGCAAAGGCATAGAGCACGCCCTGCTGCGGAGCGCCCTTTGACACTGCGTATGTCACGGAGAACGTGGGCAGCACAACCTGGAGGCCGAAGCCTGCAGCACCGGCAAACCTGATCATGATGAGTGCCTTGGGACGCTTCAGTACCTCCAGCAGCGGGATTTTGCGCTTGGTGCTTTGCGCGCTTTCTTTGGCCACGGCTTCGGCGAAGATCGGGCTTTCTGATACGCGGAGGCGGACGAACATGCCGACGATCAGGAGGACGAAGGACAGGAGGAACGGTACGCGCCAACCCCAAGCCAGGAAAGCCTCCTGGGGAAGGGCGGAGAAGATGCCCATGACCACGGTGCCCAGGACAGCGCCTGTGGGTGCACCCGCATTCACGAATGATGCCGCAAAGCCGCGCCGCTTGGGATCTGCGTGTTCCAGGGCCATCAGCGCTGCCCCACCCCATTCACCGCCGACGGCGATGCCCTGGCATACACGCAGGATCACCAGGATCACGGCTCCCCAGGGGCCAATGACGCTGGCTCCCGGAATCAGGCCGATCAGGGTTGAGGCGATGCCCATCATTGCCATGGAAATGATGAGCATTCCCTTGCGCCCGATGCGGTCTCCGAAGTGTCCGAAGATGATGCCGCCCAAGGGCCTGGCGATGTAACCGGCGGCGAACGTTGCGTAGGCTGCGACGACGCCCACCCATTCATCTGTTCCGGCGAAGAACACTTTGGGGAAGGCAACCGCTGCGGCCGTTGCGTACAGCAGGAAGTCGTAGAACTCGATGGTGCTGCCCAGATAGCTGGACATGATGACCGTGCGCGCCTCTTTGCGCTTTGCGGCCGTGCTCGTTGGTGCGAGCGCAGTGTGTCCTGACATGGCTGTTCCTTGGAGAGGAGGGAAGGGGTTACTTGGAGATGCGTTCTATTTGTAGAACCGCGCGAGGAATTCGGCGACGACGGCGGGCCGTTCCTGGCCTTCGATTTCGATGGTGGCGTTGACCTTGATCTGGGCGCCACCCTTGACCTCGATGACCTCGGCGATTGAGCCCTGCATGCGGACTTTGGAGCCCACCTTCACCGGGGAGGTGAAGCGGACCTTGTCCAGCCCGTAGTTGACCTTGGTGGTCACGCCGTCAACGTCGAACAGCTCGCCCCAGAACGGGATGATCAGGGAAAGGGTGAGGAAGCCGTGGGCGATGGGCGCGCCGAAGGGGCCGTCCTTGGCCCGTTCGGGATCGGTGTGGATCCACTGCTGGTCGTCTGTGGCGTCCGCGAACAGGTTGATCTGCTGCTGGGTGATTTCGCGGTAGTCGGTGGTGCCGAGGTCCTTGCCGGACATGGTGAGCAGGGTGTCGAAATCGACGACGAGATTGGGCATGGTTGCCTCCTGTGTCTTGTTTGAAGAGATTTAGTTAGTAAAAGCACTGATGCCCGTGAGGGCGCGCCCGATGATGAGGGCGTTGATCTCGTGCGTGCCTTCGTAGGAATAGACGGCTTCCGCGTCGGCATGGAAACGCGCGACGTCGGCGGCGAGCGTAATGCCATTACCGCCCACCACTTCGCGGGCCAAAGCCACGGTTTCGCGCATCATTAGCGACGTCTGCATTTTTGCCAGTGCCGAGTCCTGGTCCCGGACAACTCCCCCGGACTGCTGTTCGGTCAGGCGGACTACCAGTGACAGTGATGCCGTGATGTTGCCGAGCATTCGGGCCAGTTTCTCCTGGACCAGTTGGAAGGACCCCAAGGAGCGACCGAACTGCTGACGCTCCTTCACATACGCCAGGGCGGCTTCGAAGGCACCAGCCTGGATGCCGGTGGCGATCCAGGCAACATCCGAACGCATGGCCCGAAGCATTGCGGCCACGTCCTTGAAGGAGTCCACATTGTGAAGGCGCATAGCTTCCGGGACGCGGACACCGTCCAAGGTGATGTGGGCGTTCTGCATCATCCGCAGCGAGGTCTTCCCGTGGATTTTCTCCAGGGTGACACCTGCCGCGGTTCGGTCCACCAGGAACGCTTTGACCTGTCCATCGGCGATGTCCCGGGCGAACACACACAGCACATCGGCTGTGGAGGCTCCCCCGATCCACCGTTTGGCGCCGTCCAAAACCCAGCTGCCGCCGTCGGGCCCTGCTGCGGAGTTTGTTTCGATGCGGGCGGTGGTTGACAGGCCTCCGGCGATGTCCGAGCCGTGCTCAGGTTCGGTGAGGGAAAAGACGCCCTTGAGCGAGAAGTCGATGACCTTGGGCATCCACTCGCGCTGTTGCTCTGCCGAGGCTCCCACCCGAATGGCTGTCCGGAACAGTCCGGCCTGCGCCGTGTACCAGGTAGCCAAAGAAGCGTCCGTGCGGGCCAGTTCGAAGATCCGGAAGCCTTGGTAGATCCCGCGTACGGGGCCGTTGACTGTGAGGTCTGCGGGTTCCATCAGGTCAAGGTCGATCAGCGGCTGACTGAGCTGCTCAGGAAACTCGCCCCGTTCCCAGTACTCGGCCAGAAGGGGCTTGGCCTCGGCGTCCAGGAAGTTCCGCAACCGGGCCAACACTGTTCGCTCGTCCGTGGTGAGCAGCGCTTCGGCGTCGTACCAGTCCGCTACGTCGTAGAGCCGCTGATCCGTGCCCGTCCCCAGTGTCGCAGTGGTGGACATCTCAACCACTCAGCCCGAGCAGCCGGACCGCGTTGTCCTTGAGGATCTTGGGCCGGACTTCGTCCTTAAGGGGCAGGTCCGCGAACGCCCCCATCCACTTTTGCGGGGTGATCAGCGGGAAGTCCGTGCCGAACAGCACCTTGTCCTGCAGCACCGAATTGGACAGCCGAACCAAGGATTCCGGGAAGTACTTGGGCGACCACCCGGACAGGTCTATGAACACGTTGGACTTATGCGTCGCGATCGAGTTCGCCTCGTCCTGCCACGGCACCGACGGATGCGCCATGATGATCTGCAGGCCCGGGAAATCAGCCGCCACAGCGTCCAGCAACAGCGGGTTGGAGTACGCCAGCTTGATCCCGTACCCGCCCGGAAGCCCGGCACCCATACCGTTCTGGCCCGTGTGGAAAATACACGGCAACCCCAGCTCTTGAAGCGTTTCCCAGAGCGGGTAGAACGCCTCGTTGGACGGATCGAAGCCCTGCAGCGACGGGTGGAACTTGAACCCGCGGGCACCGAGCTCAACGGCCTGGTGCTTGGCCCCGGCGATCGCGTCCTCCCCCGTCCGCGGGTCCACGCTGCCGAACGGAATCAGCACATCATTGTTCCGGGCAGCCCCTGCGATCAGCTCCGGGATGCTGTTGGGTTCGTGCTTGAGCTGCGTGCGGGCGTCGACGGTAAAGACGACGGCGGCCATGTTCAGTTCGCGGTACACCTCGGCGATCCTGTCCAGGGACGGTGTCCTGTCCTCGGCTTTGAAGTACTTGGCCGAGGCTTCGGTCAGGGCATCCGGGAGCGAGCCGTGGCCGCAGCTGTCCACTTCGAGGTGGACGTGCATGTCGATCGCATCAAGGGCAGCGGCGTCGATGCCCAGCTCGTAACGGTCGGCCATGATCAGCGGGCCTCAGCCTTGGCCGGCTCGGGCTGCAGTTCCTCCGGCAGGGGCAGGAATTCCTCACCGTAGCTCTGCAACGTGTCCGGCCCGAAGAGGGACCCAGCGTTTTCGCGGAGCGCTTCGTAGCTCCAGCCGCCGTCGCGGTACTCCGTGCTCGCCGCCGTCGGGTGCGTCCAGACCTGAAGCCGGTCACCACCGGCGCCGACCGCCTGGCCGGTAATGCCGGCAGCTTCGTCAGAGGCGAGGAAGGCAATGAGCCCAGCGACGTCGTCGGCCGTTCCGAAACCGAGGTCGTGCCGGAAGAAGGACGGCATGGCCTCGCCACGTTCGTCGGCTTCGACCGCCTTCTGGAAGTACGGGACCGTCTTGGTCATGGCAGTGGCAGCCACGGGGATCACGCAGTTCACCGTCACGCCGGCCTTCTTCATCTCCAGCGCCCACGTCCGGACCATGCCCACAATCCCGGCCTTCGCAGCCGCGTAGTTGCTCTGCCCGAAGTTGCCGCGCTGGCCGGTGGGCGAGCCGATGGTGATGATGCGGCCCGCGACGTTGTTTTCCTTGAAGTACGCGAAGGCTTCACGAACGCAGGTGAACGTACCCTTTAAGTGGACGTTGATCACCAGGTCGAAGTCCTCGTCGGTCATCTTCAACAGGCTCTTATCGCGGAGGATGCCGGCGTTGGTAACCAGGATGTCCAGCCGACCGAACGCCTCAACGGCGCCGGCAACCAGCGCCTTGGCTGCGTCCGTGGTGCCCACTGGAACGACGACGGCGGTGGCCCGTCCGCCGTCGGCCTCAATCTGCGCGACTGCTTGCGCTGCGGTCTCGGCGTTCACGTCGTTGATCACGACGGCGGCACCGTGGCGGGCGAGTTCCCTCGCGTAAGCGAGGCCAAGACCCTGTCCACTCCCGGTGACGATTGCAACCTTGCCGTTCAAGCTCATGGCGTGCTCCTTCGCATGCAGTAACCGGCCGGAGCCGGTGGGGCCGATCCCACTGCGGCGTGAGATCCTTGTCATGATCAATGAGAATACGGATCATTGAAAAAGTCAACGATTGTTTTTCATTACTATTGGAGTTGTCATGGGCCCGCAAAGCACCGAAGTGGAAACCCCGCGCCTGGCCGAGGCCAAAATCGGCAACGACGTGGGCCTGCTGCTGGCCAAGCTGCATGCCACTGGCTCACTGCTGAACAACAAGGCGCTGGCGGACTACGGCCTCCGGGAGCGGTCCTTCTCCGTGCTGACACTCGCCTGCAGCGGGCTGGAACCGACGCAGCGCGAGCTCGCCGACTTCCTCAGCCTGGACCCCAGCCAAGTGGTCAGCCTGGTGGACGACCTTGAACACCGCGGCCTCGTCAAACGAGCCCAGGGCAAGCAGGACCGGCGCGCGAAAATCATCGTCTCCACCGCCGAGGGCCGCAGGATCCACAACAAGGCGCGGGCGGCGCTTGAAGTGTGCGAGCAGACGCAACTCGCCGGACTCAGCGAAGACGAGAATGCCCAGCTAAGAGCCCTGCTGAAGAAGGCCCTCTGGGGCTAGGTTCCTGCCGCGGTCCGGATGGACATCTGCACAGCCGCGCAGTACAGGCGTATGCACCTGTCCATACCGGCATGGCGGCGCATCTGTCAGGATCGGGAAGTATGAACCTCCCACTCTTCCACGATCCCCTGCAAGGAGCCGTCACTGTCGACGCGCCCTCGCGCGATCCCCAGCTCCGCCGCCCGGCCCACACAACCCGACGGCAGGCACACCCGGCAACGCGCAGTGCCAAACCCAGTTCCAACCCAACGCACAGCGCCCGGCAGCGCGAAGTCGCCAAGGTGGCCGAAGATCTCCAGGCGTTGATGGCGAGGACAGCCCACCAGCAGTAGCCCTTCCGTTAGCGACCATCCGGCCGGGGTACATTCACAGCATGGGCATCCACATCGGTACGTCGGGTTGGAGCTACGACCACTGGGAAAATGTGCTCTACCCGCCGGGGCTTGCGGCTTCGAAGCGCCTGGCCCAATACGTGGCCAAGTTCAACACGGTGGAGCTCAACGCGAGCTTTTATCGTTGGCCCCGGGACACTTCATTTGCGAGTTGGCGAGACCGCCTACCCGCGGGCTTTGCCATGTCCGTCAAAGCGCCAAGGGGACTCACGCACGCCAAGAAGCTCTACGGTCCGGAGGTGTGGGTGGAACGGATCATCCGCTGCTGGCACGAGCTTGGCGACAAACGTGCCGTGCTGCTGGTCCAGCTCCCACCCGGTTTTGCCCGCGACGACGCCCGTTTGGACTACTTCCTGGCCGCCTTGCCCCACTGGATCCGCGTTGCCGTTGAGTTCCGGCATGACAGTTGGGACCACCCCGATGTGTATTCACTGCTGGAACGCCACGGTGCGGCCTACTGCATCATGAGTGGCGCCAACCTGCCCTGCATCCTGCGGGCCACCGCGCCGTTCGTCTATGTTCGACTGCACGGCCCGGACCACCAGCATCTTTACGGCGGCTCCTATTCGGACGACGATCTACGCTGGTGGGCTGACCGGATTCGCGAGTGGAGCGGGTCCGGCAAGGACGTATACGCCTACTTCAACAACGACGGCGGCGGCAACGCCGTGCGGAACGCTGACACTTTGCGGTGGCTGCTTGGGCTCAGCTAAGTCGCTGATGCAACTGGTAATAATCAGGCCAGGCGTCCGCGAACAATCTCGCTGACGGTCTTGCCATCGAAACGACCTGCCACCTTGGCAGTGACCGGCTTCATGACGGCACCAATGGAACGCATGGAGAGTTCCTGCCCGTCGGCCTTCAACGCAGCGATGGCCTGGTCCACGATCGCTTCCACCTCTTCGCGGGTGAGCGCCTTGGGGAGGTAAGCCTCGATGATTTCCGCCTCTGCGACTTCGGCCGCAGCACGGTCAGCTTCTCCGGCTTCCGTGTAGATGCGGGCGGTGTCCCGGCGCTTGGCAGCTTCCTTCTGGAGCAGCGACGTCACCTGCGCATCGTCGAGTTCCACCGGTGTCTTGCCTGATTTCTCCCGGGTAGTGATCTCGCCCAACACATTACGCACAGTGGTCAACGCGATCTTATTGCCGGCCTTCATATGGTCGACGACGTCAGCTTTCAAGCGTTCTTTGAGTGTCATGATGCTCCTTGTTTCCGGGTTCCTCCTGCTATCTTCCCAGCATGAGGACACGAGTGTTGCTCCAGGCTTGCCTCAACGGTGACCGCCCCGTAGCCGAACACCCTCGTCTGACGGCGCATCCGGTTGATTTTGCCCACGAAGCGGCGGAAGCTGCAGCGGCGGGCGCCCAGTCCTTGCACGTCCATCCGAAGAATCATCGAGGCGAAGACAGCCTGGAAGCACGCCACGTGGCTTCTTGGCTGAAAGCCCTTCGTGCAGCGTGCCCGGGTATTCCCTTGGGCGTGACCACGGGCGCCTGGATCGTGCCTGACCCAGCAACACGTTTGAAGATGATCGAGTCGTGGGTTGAACTACCCGATTTCGCCTCCGTGAACTGGCATGAACACGGCGCAGAAGATGTGGCCCGTGCCCTTCACGCGCGGGGAATCGGGATCGAAGCCGGCATCTGGCATGCGGAGGGCGCACGTCAATGGGCTGCATCGCCACTGCACAACAAGTGCCTGAGGGTCCTGGTGGAAATCCAAGACATCCCCGCTGAGAATGTGACGGCGGAAGCTGAAAGCCTGGTGGCATTCGCACGCACATTCGCTGGGACCACGCCTATTCTGCTTCACGGTGAGGATCGTTCGGCGTGGCCGGCATTGGGCCTTGCTGCTCGATGGGGTCTGGACTCACGTATCGGGTTGGAGGACACACTCCTGTTGCCGGACGGGACACTGGCCACGGGAAATGCCCAGCTTGTTGCTGCTGCCGCCAACGCTATAGACGCGGGTCAGGCAGCCCCCTGATTCCCGTTTCCTCCGGCGCGGGCGGTTCTTTCTCCATGGGCCCGCTCACCACCACCTGGGCAGGGCTGTGCAGGATGTAACCGTTGAGCCAGGAGAACAATGCACGTACCTTTTGCTGGAGTCCGGACAACAGTGCGAGGTGGACCAGGAGCCAGGACAAAAAGGCGAAAATCCCCTGAAGCTGGAGGCGTTTGCGGCCAAGTTCCGCCACAGCAGCACCTCGTCCGACCATCGCCATGTAGCCCTTGTCGAGGTATCGGAATGGCATGCGGGTGCCCCCGCTGAGGTCCGCGAGGATGTTGGTGGCAGCCCATTTCCCTGCTTGTTGAGCGACCGAACCCAACTGAGGCAATTTTGCCCCGGTGGAATCAGTGATGTTGGCAGCATCGCCGATCACATACACGCCCTCGACGTCCGGCGCGGTGAGATCCGGGTGAACGTCGATGCGACCACCTCGCCCTTGGGTCAGCCCCGAGCCGGCAATAATATCGCCCGCTTTCAGGCCGCCAGCCCACACGACGATCTGTCCCGGTACGGAACTCCCGTCTGCCAGGGTCACGCCGTCCTCCCGAACCTCGGTGACGCCCACTCCCATATGCAGTTGAACACCGACCTTCTTCAAATGCTCAGTTGCATACTTCTGGGACTTTGACGAGAACATATTCAGGACGCTGGGCACCATGTCCACCAAATGCACGCGGCACCGCGCTGCGAGCTCCGGGGAGAAGTACTTCCGCACCACGTATTTGACGTTCTCAGCCATTGCTCCGGCAGTCTCAACACCCGTGGGACCACCTCCCACCACCACCACGTCCACGAAGGTGTCAGGGTTCCGGTCGGCCTCGTCCAGGAGCCGGGTGAGCCCCGTGCCAAGTCTGGTGGCATCGGTGACGGAGTACAGCGGGAAGGCCAACTCCTCCGCGCCCGGAGTGTTGAAGAAATTGGGGACTGCGCCAACTGCGATGACCAGGAGCTCCGCCCGCAGGGTCTGGCCGTCCTCCGTCGTGACGGTCCGCTGTGCTGCATCCACGGACTCCACCTTGGCGGTGAGAACTTTGACCGTCTTGAAGCGTCGGAATACGGATCGGAGTGGCCGGGCAATCGCCGAGACCCCGATCTGCGAAGTAGCTACCTGGTAAAGAAGGGGCTGGAACTGGTGGTAGTTGTTTGAGTCGATGAGCAAGACGCGTATGCCTTTGCGGCCAAGTTCCTTGGCTGCTGCAACGCCTGCAAATCCGGCACCGACCACAATGACTTGGTATGTGTCCTTCATGCGAGCAACTTACTTCACTGGCGGGCCGGGCGACAGGGTTCCCAACCGCCGTCGTGCGTTTATTCTCTGGACCGGTGGGTACTCAGTGGGTAGTGTTCTGCATTCGGCAAGGCGCGCGGAGGGGTGATCTTTTGTGAACGAGGACGGGCTGACAGACGCGGTGCAGGAGGCCGGTGCTGTGGAGTTGCTGCTGATCAGGCATGGTGAGAGCGAAGGCAACCTAGCTGCAACTGAAGCACGTCTAGCGGGGGCGGAGATCATCGATGTTCCGGCCAGGGACCCCGACGTGAATCTGTCAGGCACCGGGCAGGAGCAGGCCAAGGCCCTGGGGACAGCATTGGCCCGGATCGCGGCAGAATCCAGGCCGGACGCTGTGGTCTCCTCCCCCTACGCTCGTGCCAGGCAGACGGCGGAAATCGCCGTCGAGGCTGCCGGCTGGCCCGTGAAGGTACTCACCGACGAACGCCTCCGGGACCGGGAGCTGGGCATCCTGGACAGGCTGACCCGGCTGGGCGTGGAGACGCGGTACCCGGACGAGGCCGAACGTCGACTCTGGCTGGGCAAGCTGTACTACCGTCCGCCGGGTGGGGAGTCGTGGGCCGACGTGGCGCTCCGCCTTCGCTCGATCCTGGACGAACTCAACACCCTGGGAACGGGGCACAGAGTGATGCTGGTCTGCCATGACGCCGTGATCCTTCTGGTTCGATACGTTTTGGAGGGCATGTCCGAAGAGGAGATTCTGGACCTTGCCGCGACGACGTCGGTTTTGAATGCCTCGATCACCCGGTACGTGCGTCCAAAGGGTGCCGGGCCGTGGACGCTGGAGAGCTTCAATGTGGCGGACCACCTGACGGAACAGGGCGTCACTGTCACCGAGCATGCGGGGGATGCCAGTGTCCACCCCCAGTGATTCAAGCGCCCTCACTTTGGTGACACCGTCGCTGCTGCGGGACTGGCCGCTGCCTGCCCCCGGCGATGACAAGTACTCGCGCGGAGCAGTGCTGGTTGTCGGTGGGGCGCGGGCAACCCCGGGCGCGGCCCTGCTCGCCGGTACTGCGGCGCTTCGTGCGGGGGCCGGAAAACTTACCCTGGCTGTTGCCGAGTCGGCGGCAGTGCAGGTGGGCGTTGCGCTGCCCGAGTGCGGCGCCCTGGGTCTGCCCGAAACCGCCGACGGTTCCGTGACCGGGGAGGGACTGGACCGGATCTCGCCGTACTTGGAGCGTTCCGACGCCCTGCTGATCGGGCCGGGCTTGGACGACCTCGACCTCGCCGAGGCTCTCCTGCGAGCGCTGCTTGAGCGGGAGGTCACCGCCGGTGTCACCGACCCCGGAGGAGGAGCCGCCGTCGTTCTGGACGCCTATGCTTTGGGAGCGCTGGGCAAGGTGGAGGACCGGCTTGGACCATGGCGGGGCCGCCTGATCCTCACGCCCAATCCCACGGAAGCTGGGATCCTGCTGGGCCGCGACGTGGAGGACCTGGAAACTGCGGTAGTGGACATTGCGCGGCGGTTCGACGCAGTGGTGAGTTGCCAGGGCTATATCGCGGGGCCGTCAGCCGAAGCAGCTCAGGACACTGAGCTGTGGAAGATCACCACCGGGTACGGCGGGTTGGGGACATCGGGCAGTGGGGATGTATTGGCGGGTGCCATCGCGGGGCTGCGGGCGCGGGGAACCAGCGGCTCCCAGGCTGCCTGCTGGGGCACCCATCTTCACGCAGCCGCTGCAGACCGGTTGGCCAGCAAGCTCGGCCCGCTCGGGTTCCTGGCCCGCGAGCTCGCCGACGAACTGCCCGCTTTGATGCTGGAACTGAACACGTAAACCATCCCAAGTCCGTACCTTCTAAGCGGGCTTCAGCAGGTCATGCTCCACGACGGCGGTACGGGAAAGGGTCTTGTACCCCTCCTGCTCGAACAAGACAGTGATGACATCGTCCTCATAACGCATCACCAGGCCCTGCCCCCACTCCTTGTGGATCACGGTGGACTGCAGCGGGAACGTCTCGTCGTCCGATGAGGCGAGGTGTTCTGTGGAACCGGGCCCGGCGGCGTCGTTTGCAGCGTCAATGCAGGCGTCACAGTTGCCGCAGGGCTCCGGCATGTCCTCACCGAAGTAGGCCAGCACGAACTGGCGGCGGCAACCGTCCGTCTCCGCATAGGCGCGCATCATGGTGAGCCGGGACTCGTCCACGCGCTGCCGGGCCTCGGCCATGTCGACGGCGCGCCCCACCAGCGCGGGAAGCTTGGCTTTGGAACCGAGCCTGATCCCGCGCTTGCCCGTGGTGACAGCGCCCGCGTCCTCCAATTGGTTCACCAGCGCCGTGACGCGGCGGGCGGGAAAGCCTGTGAGCTCCGCCAGCGCGGTCTTTGGAGCAGGCGCACCGGCATTCTTTATGACCTTCAACACCGCCAGGAGCGCCTCGGGGTCGGGAGCGTGCGTGCCGAAGAACTTCCGCAGGCCAAGGTCCTCCGCGCGGTAATGCAAAATGGCTGAGGCAGGCTCCCCGTCGCGGCCGGCTCGGCCGATCTCCTGGTAGTAGGCATCCAGGGACTCAGGAATGTCGGCGTGCACCACGAACCTCACGTTTGGTTTGTCGATGCCCATCCCGAACGCCGTGGTGGCTACTACTACGTCCAGGTGGTCATCCTGGAACTGCTGGTGAATACGCTCGCGCTCAGCGGCCGGTCGACCCGCGTGGTAGGCCTCGGCACGCAGGCCGTTCTCCACCAGTTTGGCTGCGTACTTCTCTGTATCTTTGCGGGTGGCCGCGTACAGCAGCCCCATTCCTTCCGTCTTCGCCAGCGCGGAGACTTGCTCCAGCACGGCTTTGCGTTTGCCCTTGTCTTCCTGATGGCGGATGACGTCGAGGCTGATGTTGGGCCGGTCGAAGCCGCGGACCAGAATAAGCGGGTCTTTCATGCCAAGCCGATCCACAATCTCGTCCCTGACAGGTGGGGACGCGGTGGCCGTCAGTCCCACTACGGGCGGGTTGCCCAGACGCTCGCGGACGCTGCCCACATCGAGGTAGTCAGGGCGGAAGTCATGGCCCCAGGCCGAGACGCAATGCGCCTCGTCCACCACGAACATGGTGATGTCCAGCTTCTTCAGCCGGTCCACCGTCTCCTGCTTGGCCAACTGCTCCGGCGCCAGGAACAGGAACGTGGCTTGGCCGGACTCGGCTGCCTGCCAGGCCGCCTCCACCTGTGAGTCGCTTCGGGACGAATTGATGGCGACGGCGGCTCCGTCACCTAAGTGGTCGGTCAGCGCGTCCAGTTGGTCCTCTTGCAGGGCAATCAGGGGAGAAACCACGACGGCGGGGCGTCCGGTCTGGTTGTGAAGGTACCGGGCTGCGACCTGGTAAGTAGCGGATTTGCCGTACCCGGTGGGCATTACGGCCAGGACATCGCGGCCCTCAACGAGGGCGCTCATTCCCGGGAGTTGGCCGTCGCGCAGGGCAGGCAAAGAAAATGACGACGCCGCAAGGGCCGCCAGGGCAAGATCATCGGACATTAAACTATGGCTCCGCATAAATGGTTCCTGCGGCCACTTGCATCAGCCGAGATGACCAGCCTAACCCGGGCGGGGACCCGCCGTCGTCCGCTGTTCTTCCGGTTGTGGATAACGTCTGCGCTTATGGAATCAGGACGGTCTTCACGTGCGCACCCGGTAGCTGAGGTGGGTCACACGCGTTCCGGGAATAACGACGGGTTCATCGAGCATGATGTCCGTGTCCAGTTGCCCAAACCAGCGGACTCCACGACCCAGCAGAACAGGTACAAGGTCGACGCGGAGCTCGTCCATCACCCCCAACCGCAAGCATTGCTGCACGACGTCTGCGCCGGCGATCCCAATCTCCGCGCCGGCCGCACGTTCGGCAGCACGATCGAGGGCCGTTGTGAGGTCGCCTGCGAATTCGAAGGGCGCGGGCATTCCATCCCGACGGCTCGGAGGCCAATCCGCGGGCGGTTCGCGGTGCGTCAAGACGACGGTCGGCGACTCATTGGGCGGGTGCCCTCCCCACCCCTTCGTCATGTCGAAGATGCGGCGGCCGGCAATGAACGCTCCCTCACGCGGGAGTGAGCTCCAGTAGACGGCATCGGCTTCGCTGAGATGGAACGGCCGGGGATGTCCGGGCATCCAGGTTTCACGTTCTCCGGCCTCATACCAATCGAACAGGGGCCCTACGCTGTCATCCTCGCGTGCGATGAAACCGTCAAGGGACACCGAAAACTGGGCGGAAACACGGCTGTTCTTGTACATGGACCCAGTGTGTTGGCGGCGGGCGGGATGTCAAGGCCGCAGCGGCCCGGCACCCCGCCCCCCTGCAGTTAGATCGGGTTCCCGAACTCGCGGATGGTGATGCCGGTGAAGTTAGCCGGGCCCCCATCCGTGTAGAGCGAAATACCGGTGTCGCCCTCCGCAAAATGCACCTGCTGCGACACCACGGTGTGTCCGGAATTCACGAACACCTCCACGCTCTGGGTGTCCACGAAGATGCGCAGGTGCACCGACCTGGCGCTGGAGTCGATGGGCGCGGCGGCGCGCGTGTAAGGCGCCAGCGCGTAGCCGCTTTGATCCGACGGCGCACGGTCAACATACAGCTCGCCGCCATACTTACCCACATTCGTGTGACGTGATCCATCAGCGGAGCGGCCTACGGAGACCCCAACATTCGTGGCTGCGTCCCACCCGATGTCGAGCTCCAGCTCATAGGCGCGGCCACTCCATGGCAGAACGGCGCTGCCGTTGACTGTGCGGTCAGGGAGGGTGGTGGTAGCTGTTGCGTATCCCTGGAGAGCGGCGACCGGGGAACTGAGCAGGCTGTACCAGCCTCCCGATTGACGCTCCAGCCGCAACTCGCGAACGATCGAGTTCTGTCCGTTGTAGCCATCCGATGCGTCGGTGGGAACGTCCCGTGCGGCATACTTCCAGTTGTTCATCCACGCGACCGCCAGGCGCTTGGTCTCCGGCGCCTCCACGGAGGGCCACGTGACGGCGGCGTACCAGTCCCAGCCCCAGTCGAGCCACTGTGGAGTCAGGTTGTCGGCGATGAAGGCCGTGCCGTTCCAGGTGCCCATCCAATATGCATAGGTCATCGGCAAGCCGACACCGTAGGCATCCATGCTCGCGGCAAACACCCAATGCCGAGAGCCGTCGCCGGCAGTCATCTCGAACAGATCGGGGCACTCGATCCCGCCGAGCGCGGGGTTTGGGTAGTCGAAATTGGAGGTCCACTGCCAATCCCTCAGGTTTGGAGAGGTGTAAAAGGCTGCGTAGCGTGCTCGTCCAATCACGCACACCCACTCGCTGCGCACGGCATCCCAGTGGATCTTGGGGTCGCGGAACCACTCCGCATTGTCGATCTCGGCAGGTGTGCTCGCGGTCCGTCCGTCGGTGTTGACGATGACAGGATCCGGGAGCGCCGTGAAGGTGTAGCCGCCGTCGGTGGACCAGTACAGATATTGCTCCTGGTACTTCCGGATTCCGTCGGTGGGCTGTGTGGCCAATGCGATCACCGCTCCGGCACCGAAGCCGGCCGTGTTGGCAGTATCGACGACGGCCGATCCCGACCAGACAGGGAAGTCGGGTTGCAGGGGCATGACAACGCCCTGGTGGGTGAACGCTACGCCGTCGTTGGTTGTGGCGTGGTCCCAGCCGCCGGGACCGTTGTTCTGCCCGGAGTGCAAGTAGTACAGCTGGTACGCGCCGTTGGTATGGACCGGGCGCTGCGGATCGCAGAGCCAGCCGGACGGTGGCGTCATGTGATAGACCGCCCGGAGGGAAGTCTGTGCGTGCGCGGCTGCCAGAGGATGGAGGCCGCTGAAGGAAAGGGCCAGCGCCCCTGCGCCTGCGCCTTGCAGGACGGTGCGTCGTGAAATGTGGTGCGTCATGGATGGGTTTCCTCTCAAGTTCGGCGGGCGCAGTTGACCGCCGAACGTCATTGGGTGGGCGCAGCGGCAGAAGCGGGAACGCCGACGTTCCCGGCAGCCAGCTGGCCAATATGTGAGGTGGAGAAACCGGTGATGGATGCCGAACCCGCGTTGAGGGGCCGTTGGCTCATCGGCTACGCAGGACGTTAGTGCCAGCGGTCCCCGCTGGTCAAGCGTTTTAGCGTAGGAAAATTTCCCGCAGGTTAATTTTGCTAAAACGCTTGATCACATCCAACTTCCGCGCTAGCTTTCTAGTGATCAAACGCTTTAGCAGAATGGACATCAGCGCAGATGAAACGCTCAGTCTTCTACCAACCCACCGATGGATGGGTTGGAGATCTCATCCCTTTCGAAAAAGACGGGGAGTTTTGGCTCTTCTACCTCCACGAAGTAAGGTCCCATCCGAAACCGGGCACGTCATGGAACCTCGTCACCACCAAGGACCTGACGCAGTTCGAGGACCACGGGGTCGCCCTCCCTCACGGCACCGAAGCGGAACGTGACTTCAACGCGTACACGGGCAGCGTCGTCGTCGATGAAACAGGCGTCCACCACTTGTTTTACACCGGCCAGAATCCCAGCAACCTGGGCGCTGACGGCGCCCCTCTCCAATTGGTCATGCACGCCACCAGCACTAACGGAATGCAGAGCTGGACCAAGCACCCGGAGCTCACCTTCGGAGCTCCCGACGGGTACGAGTCCGGGGACTGGCGGGATCCCTTCGTGTTCCGCGATGACGCCAAGGGCCAGTGGCGGATGCTGCTCGCGGCGCGGCATTCGGAAGGGCCGGAGCGGCGCCGCGGCGTCATCGCCCAGTGCGTGTCCACGGATCTGATGACCTGGGACCACACCGAGCCTTTCTGGGATCCGCGCCGGTACATCACGCACGAATGCCCGGACGTTTTCCAATGGGGCGATTGGTGGTACATGGTCTACTCCGAGTTCTCGGAGTCGTTCACCACCCGGTACCGGATGGCCAAGAGCCCCGACGGTCCGTGGACCGTGCCGACCCTGGACAGCATCGACGGCCGCGCCTTCTACGCCTCCAAGACAGCAGAGCGCGACGGGCGCCGCTTCTTCTTCGGCTGGATCGCCAGCAAGGAAGGCAACAGGGACCACGGCCCTTGGGAATGGGCCGGCACCATGTCTGTCCTGGAGGCCCGCCAGAACCCGGACGGTACGCTCGGATTCTCCTTTGCCGACGAATTGGTGGACAGCTTCTGGGACGACGTCCCGGTCTCCCTGACCAACAACCTGCCCACCCGACTGGAAGCACCTGACGGATACACGGCCCTTGTCTCCGACGAGGACCTGCCCAGCCAGTTCTACGCCAAAGTGATACTGGACATCGCTCCCAACACCACCGAATGCGGGCTGCTGCTGCGCTCCAGCCCCGACGGCGACCATTCCTACATTTTGCGTGTGGAACCCAAGCGCGGGCGGCTCGTCTTTGATCGGTGGCCGCGCGCCATCACCGGCGATGCTCAGTGGCACGTTTCCGGGGACGTCCCGTTCGACGTCGAACTCGAGCGAGCCTGCAACCTCGCCCCGGGCGAGCACACCCTTGAAGTCATCGTCGACGGCGACACTTGCGTCGCCGTCGTCGACCGCCAGGTTGCGCTCAGCGCCAGGATCTACGACCTGGCCGAGGGACGGATCGGCGTTTTCGCCGGCGAAGGATCCGCCACCGTCACAGACCTTGAAATACGTCAACGAACCGACAACTGAATACCCCACCCCACCCCAACCTCTGTTCCAATCAAGGGAGATTGCCGCAATGAAGAAACTACTCCGCGCTGCCGCCGTCGCAGCCGCCGCAGCCTTGGCTTTGACAGCCTGTGGCGGCGGCGGAGGCACCACCGATCCCGCCAATGTCAGCCCCACGGGCGAGGTCAAACCCCGCGAAATATCGTGGCTTCTCTCCAGGCCTGCCGACGGGGCGGTCATCAACATTATGAAAAAGCTCGCCGATGACTATGCCAAGGACCACCCGGGCTTCGCCCTGAACCTGATCACCACGCCGGACCGGCCCTCCTACATCCAGAAGCTCGAAACCTTGGCCGCGGCCAATAAGCTCCCGGAGCTGTTTGATACGGATGCCACCCCGTTCGCACAGCAGCTGGCGAAGCAGGGCAAGATGGTGGACGCCGACAAGTTGCTGAAGTCCTTGGACATCTACGACGACTACCGTCCCGGCGCCTTGGACTATCAGCGCTTCGACGACGGCTCCTTGTACATGATTCCTTTCCAGTTCGAATTGGAGTTCATCTGGTACAACAAGGCGCTGCTGGAAAAAGCCGGCGTCTCCGTGCCGAAATCCCTCGATGACATCCCTGCCATGTGCACGGCGCTGAGGAGCGCTGGAATTACGCCGATCGCCATCGATGGGCAGGATCAGTGGCCATTGGAACGC
The DNA here is from genome assembly GCF_051106045.1 of Paenarthrobacter sp. FR1. Lineage (NCBI taxonomy): Bacteria > Bacillati > Actinomycetota > Actinomycetes > Micrococcales > Micrococcaceae > Paenarthrobacter > Paenarthrobacter sp. FR1. The sequence continues at coordinate 69,861 of NZ_JBPFSF010000015.1, forward strand.
TACGTTGCATACCAGCCCTTCCGTGAAGCCGGCCCGGACTTCGTCCAAAAACTCAAGAAGGGTGACGCGTCCTTCAAGGACGCCGCCGGACAAAAGACCGTGACATGGATGGCAGAACTTGGAAAGGCCAAGTGCTTCCAGGACGGCTTCTCAGCGCAGGGTTACTCGGATGCGCAGAACCAGTTCACGTCCGGCCAAGCGGCCATGTACAACATCGGAACGTGGGAACTCCCCAGCCTCGCCACAGACAAGCTCAACCCAGCGGTTCGGGACGACATCGATTTCTTCACCCTTCCCACCACTGAAGGGTCCGTGACGGCAGCCAACGAGTTCGTCTCCCCGTCCGGCATCGGCATGGCCGTGAACTCCAAGACCTACGATCCTCTGGTCAGCGACTTCCTGAAATTCGCGCTGGAGAAGTACCCGGCTGAGTACGCCGCCACGGGTGCGCTCTCCCCCACCACCAATGTGCAGACCACCATTCCGGCGAATGCCACCCCGCTGTACAAGAAGGCCCTGGAGACGGCCAACGGCCTCGGCAGCAAGCAGGCCATGCCGTGGGACACCCAATTGGACCCCACCACCAACGGCAGGCTGCAGCAGGAGCTGGTGCTCCTCGTCCAGGGCAACATCACGCCGGAGCAGTTCACGCAAACCATGGACAACGCCATCGAACAGAACGCCCCCAAGTTCTTCAAATAAAACGTAGCAGCGGGGGGCCGCAAGGCCCCCCGCTTGAAAGGCCCCGCCATGCTTCCCAACCGGTCAAGGACATCAGTCCTGGTCTTCCTGCTTCCGCCGCTGCTCCTCTACTGCGCAGCCGTACTCTTTCCCATTCTCCAATCGCTGTTCCTGAGCTTCTTCTCGTGGAACGGCATCAGCGATATGGAGTTCGTCGGCCTCTCCAACTACGTCAGGATGCTCACTGCCGACGACATCTTTTGGCGGTCTTTCTTCAACGCCCTCATCTACCTGGCCATCTGCTTGGTCCTGCAACTGGGCGGCGCACTGGTGGTAGCCAGCCTTCTGACGTCCTTGCGCCGCGGCCGGGAACTCATCAAGACCCTGTACCTGCTGCCGGCCGTGATCTCCACGGTAGCCATCGCTTTCCTTTTCGTGCGCATCTACTCGATCGATCCCGTGGGCCTGCTGAACCAACTGCTGCACTGGGTGGGACTCGGTGCGTTTGAACGTGCCTGGCTCTCCGATGTGAACACTGTGCTGGCGGCCGTATCCGCGCCGGAAGGTTGGCGGTTCACCGGGCTCTACATGCTCATCATCTACGCCGCCCTGATTGCCGTTCCCAAGGAACTCGAAGAAGCCGCAGTCCTGGACGGTGCCAACAAGTGGACGCTGTTCACCAAGATCCGCTTCCCCTACATTCGGCCCGTCTGGATCACCACCACCATCATGGCCACCACATATGGCCTGCGTGGTTTCGATATTCCCTACCTCATGACCAACGGCGGCCCGGGACAATCCTCCGAGCTGCTCACCACCTACATGTACAAGACAGCCTTCACCAGTACGGACTTTGGGTACGCCAGCACCATCTCCGTGTTCATCGTGATCGAGTGCCTCGTCGCCGTCGGCCTCATCCTGTTCATGCTCAAGCGGAAGGCAGACTCATGATCGCCCAGACAGCCCCGGTTCACACCCCACCCACCACTACGCCTCCCGCGCCAGCAGTCCAGAAGCGACGCCGCAAGCCCAGCCTGTACCGGACTCTGTCCCGGGTCCTGATCATGCTGATCGTGATCGTCCAGGTCTACCCTCTTGCATGGCTGTTCCTGACCAGTCTCCGCACCGAACAGGACTTCGCCACCGGTGACCCGTTCGCCCTGCCCAGTTCGCTGACGTGGGAGAACTATGCCCGGGCGTTCGAAACGGGCGACCTTGGCCGGAATATCCTCAACAGCTTCATCGTCACCATGGGCGCCAACATCCTGATCGTCCTGTTTGGCATGATGGCCGCCTACGCCATCCAGGTCCTTGGCTTCCGCTTCAGCAAGTTCGTTCGTGGGCTGTTCCTGGTGGGCATTATCGTGCCTGTCCAGATTGCGCTGGTTCCGCTGTTTATCGACTACTCCACCGTGAACCTGCTGGACACCTACCAGTCAATGATCATCCCCCTGGCCGGTTTTGCCCTCCCCATGTCCATCTATCTGTTCTCTTCATTCTTCGAATACATCCCGCGGGAGACGTACGAGGCCGCTTCCCTCGACGGCGCAGGCCCTTACCGGATCTTTGGACTGATCACCTTGCCGTTGTCCTTGAACACCGTGGTCACCGTGGTCCTGGTCAACAGCATCTTCATTTGGAATGACTTCATCTTCGCCAACACCTTTGTCCTTTCCGAAGAACTGAAGACCATTCCGCTGGGCCTGCAGAATTACATCGGGGCCATGGGAAAGGTGGACTGGACAGCCACCTTCGCCGCTGTGTGCGTCACCATCACGCCGTTGCTGCTGGTGTTCCTTGTCCTGAACAAGGCCATGATCCAAGGCCTGGAGAGCGGGGCGAACAAGGGATGACGGCCATGGCAGACGGATATACTCCTGGTGGAGGACAGATGATTTCGCAGGAGAAAAATTCAGGCAGCGCGGCCACCCCCGACGTTCCTGTCAAAATCGACCGTGCCCATCCAGTGACCCTCCGCGAAGTCGCTGAAGCCGCAGGCGTTTCCACCGCCACGGTCTCGCTGGTCATCAACAAGAAAAAGAACGCCCGCATCGCAGAGGAGACGCGCGAACGCGTCAAGGACGCGATCCGCCACCTCGGATACCGGCCCAACGCCATGGCCAAGAACCTCGTCAGTGGAACGTCCAAATTCATCGGACTCGTCGCCGACGGCGTTGCCACCACCCCTTTCGCCGGCCAGATCATCCACGGAGCGCAGGATGAGGCTTGGAAGCACGGTTACGCCCTGTTGATCGCCAATACCGAGGGCAACCTCGACCTGGAAAAAGATGCGATCGCCATGATGCTCGAATACAAGGTTCGCGGGATCCTTTACTCAACGTGGTTCCACCGGCCCACGGATGTCCCGGAAACCCTGCGTGAGTCCGACTTCGTCCTGGTCAATTGCTTCTCCCCGGATTCGTCGACATCCCGTGCTGTGGTTCCCGACGAAGCCCAGGGCGGGCAATCGGCAACAGAAATCCTGCTCCGCGGCGGCCACCGGCGCATTGCCTTCATCAATACCACCACGCCCGCTCCAGCCAAGGACGGACGACTCAAGGGTTACCAGGATGCTCTGGAAGCCGCGGGCATTCCGTTCGACCCCTCCTTGGTTCTGGAGGCCTACCCGGACCAGGAAGGTGGTTACGGTGCTACGGAAGAACTCCTCAAGCGCAACGTTTCCGCCGTCTATTGCTACAACGACCGCATGGCCATGGGCCTCTACGACGGGCTAAGGGAGAACGGCCTCTCCATTCCGGACGACATCGCCGTAGTGGGATTCGACAACCAGGAAGTCATTGCGGCCCACCTTCGGCCGCCGCTCTCCACCGTGTCCCTGCCCCACTATGAACTCGGCGCCGCCGGTGTCCGCATGCTGCTCGGCCTGGACAAGTCCCCTGACGGCAACCCCGTGAAAATCTCGTGCCCTGCCGTTGAGCGGGCCTCTGTGGCTGTGCACTCCGCCGCGTAGCCCAGCTTCACCTGGCTGACTTTCAGCTGACAACCTTCACCCACTTTCATCGCGACCGCCGGCCGCCCATGCCCCGGCGGCTCCCCCATGAACGTTGCCTACGGGCTCGGCCGGCTCGGCGCGAACACGGCACCTCCGACGGCGGAGGAGCTGCTGGCGGAACTTCCGTCCGACTTGGCAGAGCCACCTCTCCTTGCTTAGGCTGGAAATCATAAGCTTACTTAGCTTTTCCATGCTCCACGCCTAACCATCAGGAGGACCAGCATGACTGACCAGTACACCTTCCGAAACCCGGTCACCGCTTACGAGCACATCTCCCCGCCGAAACAGCACCAGCCCGAGCCCGGGCTCGACGCTGAACTGACACCAAAGGCTGACCTCGGTGAGGATAGCTATCGCGGAACCGGACGACTCGAAGGCCGCAAGGCGATCATCACCGGAGCCGACTCGGGAATCGGAGCGGCCACCGCCATCGCGTTCGCCCGTGAGGGAGCCGACGTCGTCCTTTCCTACCTGCCCGAAGAAGAAGAGGACGCTGCCCGGATTGCCGGGATCATCGAGGCCGCCGGCCGTAAGGCTGTTAAAGTCCCCGGTGACCTCAAGGACTCCGCAACGTGCCAGGAAGTGGTGGACACTGCCGTCGCTGTCTTGGGCGGGATTGACATCCTGGTCAACAACGCGGGCAAGCAGGTGGCGCAGAAGGACCTCGCGGACATCACCGATGAGCAGTTCGACCACACGCAGAAAACCAATGTGTACGCCATGTTCTGGCTTACCAAGGCTGCCCTCCCCCATCTCCCGGCCGGCTCCACCATCATCAACACCACGTCCATTCAGGCCTACAACCCCTCGCCCACCCTGGTGGATTATGCAACCACCAAAGCCAGCATCAACAACTTCACCAAGGGCTTGGCACAGCAGTTGGCGCCGAAGGGCATCCGGGTCAACGCCGTGGCACCGGGCCCCATCTGGACGCCCCTGCAGGTCAGCAGCGGCCAGCCGAAGGAAGAACTGCCCGAGTTCGGACAGTCGACTCCTTTGGGCCGCGCCGGCCAGCCGGCCGAACTTGCCCCGGCGTACGTCTTCCTCGCCTCGCCGGAATCCAGCTACGTCGTCGGTGAGACGCTGAATGTCAACGGCGGCAGCCCCACGCCTTAGGCGTCACCCTGATGAGAAGCACGACGGCGACGCCCCCACGCGCGGGAGCGTCGCCGTCGTCGTTAATTCAGTTCGTGCGACGCTGCCGAACAGGACGGAAGGCTCGTCCCGGTTGGTTTGAGTTGTGCCTTCCAAAGGCGCTGGCTACCGTGAACAGTTCCAGCAAGCACGGCGTGGATGGGGGCACATCTTGGGGTTGGAATTCAGTACGGCCATGTTCAGCATCGCTTTCCTGGTGGTGGCCGGACTCTTGAAGATGCTTGCTTCCCAAGTGGAGGCGGGAGAGTCCAGGCCAAATTACACTTTCGGCATCCGGTCCAAGGCAACCATGGCGTCCGACGACGCTTGGGTTGCCGCCCATGAGGCGTCCGTGAAGGTTCTGAAAAGGACAGCGGGCCTTTTGCTCGTATTTACGGCAGCTCTATGGGTGATCTTCGGTGTACTGCCCAAGGATGACAGCAGCGTGGTTTGGATCTTTTTCATCGGGCTTGGCTTCACTGCCGTCCTGGTGGTGCTGCTCCTGCGCATGTACTTCAAGGCAAATTCGGTCGCAGAACGAGTCTGTTTTTCGACTCGCTAGCTCTCATGGGCCCTTGTCAGTTGATGATCTCGCCGCGTTCATCGGCCAGAATCGCCGCCAAGCGGTCTTTCCACGCCTGCAACGCTTCGGGCGTCAGGCGCGTCCAGTCGGTGACTTCGCCGACTACCCGGAGCGGATCGCGGCTGCGATACGACCGTGTGGGATTCCCCGGGAATTTCTTGTCCGTCACGTTCGGATCGTCCTCGAACGCCCCGGTGGGCTCCACCTCGTAGACGCGCGGTTCATCGTCACCTGCTGCGAGCTCCGCAGCGAGTCCCGCTCCGTCCGGCAGTGCAGTGAAGTAGATGTGATTCATGACCACTTCGGGACGGTAATTCGACCTGAAGCCTGCACTCAGGAGGTCTCCTTCCCGAAGGTCTGCTTTGGTGCCGTGAAAGAAGGGGCCATCGTCCAGGGGTTTCGTCACAGCTAAAGCCTAAGCCGACGTCACTTGTTCCGTGGGACGTTTTCGGGTTCGCCCGTGCGGCCAGGCGCCTGGTTAGAATCAACACACTAGAGCCTGAGGGGGCAGCGCCATCAAGAATTCAAAGTTCGCATTCCTGGTTACAACCGTCGTAGGGGGCTTGTTGCTCACAGGGTGCTCCGGGGCATCCGGTTTCACAGCGCTTGAGCGCCCATCCGCAGCGAGCGACGACCTTCCCGAAGGTGTGAATTTCGGACCGGAAACGCACCTGGCAAAAGTACTCATGGTTGCCGAGGCCAATGGCAAGAAGTACTTCCTCGGACAAGATGAGGAAGGGCGCACCGCCTGCCTGGCTGTTTATCCTGTTGACAACCCTGCCGGCTGGCACAGCAGTTGCTCAGTGGGAGGGACAGGACGCGGCGAGATCCTGAAGACGTCCGGACCTGACCAGAAAGCATCCGTTCTCGTCTCTGACGGCTTCGACACGAAGGATCTGGAAGCCTCCGGATTCACGAAAGTACATGCCAATATCCTGGTCTCGGACGGCTGAAGGGTTGGCATGTTCCAATAAGGGAGTCATCCGCCAACACATGTGCAAAGGTGCAGCTGACGGCCACTAGGCTGGCCGTATGCCATCGCCCTGGACTCTCCTGATCGCCCTGCACGCCATCGCAGCGGGCTATGCCCTGATCTTCGGTGCCGTGAATCTGCTCCGCCGCAACAAAGGCACTGCAGCGCACAAGGTCCTGGGCCGCATCTGGGCGGTGGCCATGTACGTCGTGGTCCTCACGTCCTTCGGGATCCGGACCATCGACGGCGGATTTAACTGGCTCCACGCGCTTTCCTTGCTGACGTTTTGCACCCTGACGATGGGCCTGGTGACCGTCCGCCGCGGCAACATCCGGGCGCACCAGCGCTTCATGACCGGCAGCTACTTCGGACTTGTCGGCGCGTTCATCGGCGTCGTTGCCGTGCCGGATCGCAGGCTCCCCCAAATGGCCTTTCACGACCTCGCCGGTCTCACGCTCTGGGTGGCCGCCCTCGCACTTACCGCCGGGCTGACCATCGCCGGACTCCGGCAAATGCGACAGAGGACCGTCCCAGCCAGGGCGGAACGTTAACCAGTTACGAACCCGGACGATCCTGTTCTGCATGGTTGGGCGCCCTGGGTTAGAGTGCGACCTCGGTCAGTTGCCACTCTTCACGACCAGACGAGGATGGACCCCTCCTAAAGGAACAGTGGCTGCTCCGGCCAGATCGTGACGCGGAAAAGCGAGAAACTTTTAGGCCGGACTTGCCGGTAGTTCCGGTACCAGCAACTGCAGGTGCAGGATGGGGAAGGGGCGGCCCTCGCCGTCAACTTCGGAGCGGCCCACTTCGGAGAACCCCCGCGCGGCGTAGAACGCCCGTCCGGAGGCGTTCTGTTCGTTCACATCGACCCGCACAGCATCATGCCCGGCTGCTGCCGCTTGCAACAGCGCAGACCCGATTCCGCGCCCTTGCGCGTCAGAGTCAACGAACAACATTTCGACAGTGGCCCCCGAGACAGCGATGAACCCTACGAGCGTCCCGCCCTCAACGGCGACCCTGAGATCCGGCATCTGCGGCAGGTAAGCGGCTACGTCCCGCTCGATCTCGTCGACATCAGCTGCTGTCAGGAAAGCATGGGTGGCCTCGACCGAGCGGCGCCACAGGGCCAGGAGTGCGGGGTAATCGCCGGCGTCGACGGCTTGAATGGAAATCATAGCGAGAGCATACTGGCCAGCAGGGTCTCGGGTTCTTGAGAAACCGGCCGCTGGTGTCGTCTGGCTTCTTGAAAGCGTGTTGTCGACGTGGAGTGCCCCGCATTTCAGACACAAAAACCCCTCCATCCCCGGGCAAAATCGCCGGAATGGAGGGGTTTGTGGAGCCCCCTGTCGGATTCGAACCGACGACCCCCGCTTTACAAGAGCGGTGCTCTGGCCAACTGAGCTAAGGAGGCATGCGCCGGTAACACGGCGCGTCGCGCAAATCAGCGCTAGATAAGGGTAGCCCAGACCCTCCCCGTCACGGAAATTCGCCCACAGTACCAGCCGCAAGTACAACAGCGGCCGGCCACCCATGAGTCAAAGGGTGACCGGCCGCCGTCGTGCTTTAGGGCTTAGCCCTTGGCGTCGATCGCAGTCTGGATATCAGCGTTCAGGTCGGTGGTGCCGTCCCACTGCTTGCCATCGATGAAGATGGTGGGGGTGCCCGTGATGCCGATTGCGGCAGCTTCCTGCGTGGCGACCTTCACCCACGGACGGAACTGCTTGCTGTCGACACACGAGTCGATGTTCGCGGCCCCGATTTCGGTGGCCATCGCCTTCAGGTCCTTGTCGGAGATACCGGCGCCGCCTTCAGCGGGCTGGCGCTCAAAGAGCAGGTTGAAGAATTCGGCGTACTTCTCAGGGGAGGAGTTCACCACGCAAGCAGCTGCGTTGGCTGCGCGGGAAGAATAGTTGGTGGAGGACTGCTGGTCCAGGAAGCCAAGCGGCCGGTACTCGAGGGAGATTTTTCCTTCGTTCCGGAGGTTGGTCAGAGACTCTCCGTAGGTGGTCTCGAACCGCTTGCACACCGGGCAGATGAAGTCGATGTAAGCGATGACCTTGACCGGCTTGCCGGCTTCGGCCTCGCCGCCGGGAACCGTCACGGTGGCCGGCTTGGTGGCCGGAGGTGCAGGGACATCAGCGACGTTGACGGTAGCTGGCTCGGACTTAACAACTTCGGTGTTTGCCAGCAACGTCACGCCGCCATGCACGTTACCGTTGGCCGGAGTGGGGCCTTGGTCGGCAATGGGGGCGTTGTTCTGGACATTGCCAACAACGACGAACGCCACCACAGCGATGATGACGACGATGGCAACCACAATGCCCCAGCCGACCAGAAGCTTGTTGCGCTTGTCCTTCTTCAACTGTTCTTCGCGGATTGCGCGCGCTTTTTCCCGCGCCTGTGCGGTGCGTTCAGCCTTGGACAGGCGGGATTCGTTTGCGGGGCTCATCAGTTCCTCGGGTTACTCGACGTCGTAGTGCATAGCTAGGGCAACGGGGACAGTTTACGGGAGCCAACTTGGAGCTCCACCGCACACCCTTCCTGCCGGTTGTTGAACGATCAACTGCCCGTGAAGATTCCGCCGGTAGGCTGGGAGTTGAGTCACAGCAACCCCAGGGAGCATTAATGCAGGATTTGGCAAGCGAAAAACTCAAGACCGAAGAAGGCGTTCGGGCTTCTCCCGTCAAGAGGCCCACGGCAACCAAGTTCGACTTCATGGTGGTCTCCAACAGGTTGCCCGTGGACCGCATCAGCGAAGACAACGGCCACGGCAACGACGGGTGGCGGCGTTCGCCCGGCGGCTTGGTTACGGCGCTCGCGCCGATGATGACAAAGTCCGACGGCGCGTGGGTAGGTTGGCATGGCGCTCCGGACGAGACCGTGCGCCCCTTCAGCCATGAAGGCATGGACCTCATCCCCGTGCAGTTGAGCAGCGACGACGTTGAACTCTTCTACGAGGGCTTCTCCAACGCGACCATTTGGCCGCTGTATCACGATGTCATTGCACCGCCGGAGTTCCACAGGACTTGGTGGGATTCGTACCGCAAGGTCAACAAGAAGTTCGCTGACGCCGTAGCCCGGCACGCCGCCCAGGACGCCACTGTGTGGGTGCAGGACTACCAACTCCAGCTGGTTCCGCGTTTGCTGCGGGAAGCCCGGCCGGACCTCAAGATCGGCTTCTTCAACCACATTCCCTTCCCGCCGCCGGAGATCTTTGCCCAGCTGCCGTGGCGCCGCGAAATCATCGACGGCCTGCTTGGCGCTGACCTGCTGGGCTTCCAGCGCCCCAGCGACGCCGGCAACTTCATGCGCTCCGCCCGCCGCTTCCTGGGCGCCAGCGTGAAGCAGCAGCAGGTTCATGTGAAGGGCCCGGACGGGGAAGTGACCCATATCGCCAGGGCGCAGGCTTTCCCCATCTCCATCGATGTGGACCAGATCCGCGAGCTCGCCGCCAGGCCGGACATCATTGAGCGGGCCCAGCAGATCCGCAAGGACCTGGGCAACCCCAAGACCATCCTCCTGGGCGTGGACCGGCTGGACTACACCAAAGGCATCCGGCACAGGCTTAAGGCTTTTGAGGAACTCCTGGCGGACGGCCACATCAAGGTGGAGGACGCTACCCTCATCCAGGTGGCCAGCCCCAGCCGGGAGCGCGTGGAGCAGTACAGGCTGTTGCGCGAGGAAATCGAGGGCACCGTAGGCCACATCAACGGCACGTACGACACCATCCAGAACACGGCCGTACGCTACCTGCACCACAGCTACCCGGTGGAAGAAATGGTGGCCATGTATCTCGCGGCGGACGTCATGTTGGTGACGGCGCTGCGCGACGGCATGAACCTGGTGGCCAAGGAATACGTCACGGCCCGTTCAGAAGACGACGGCGCGCTGGTCCTCAGTGAATTCGCCGGCGCAGCCGATCAACTCAAGCAGGCCCTGCTGATCAACCCGCACGATATCGACGGTCTCAAGTCCACGATCCTGCGCGCCATCAACCTTTCCCCCAAGGAAGCACGCCGCCGCATGAAGCTGATGCGCAAGCAGATCCTGGACCACGACGTTGATCATTGGTCCGCCGAGTTCCTGGCCGCACTGGAGGAAAAGGTGGTGCGCGATGACAGCTGAGAATCTGTCCCTCTCGCCGGAATTGCTGGAGGCCGTCCGGCGCATTTCCAGCACTGAACAGCTCCTGGTGGCCCTCGATTTCGACGGAACGCTCTCCCCCATCGTTGATCGCGCTGAAGATGCGCGCCCTCTTCCGCGCTCGGCCGCGGCGTTGGAGGCTCTTGCCGAACTGCCACGCACGACGACGGCACTCATTTCAGGCCGGGCACTGGACAGCCTGCGGCTGGTCGCCTCACCTCCGGCCACCACGCTGCTGATCGGCAGCCACGGGGCCGAGGTGTGGCTCGGTGAAGGGTCCCTGGGCCTGGAACTGGACGATGAGCAGCGCGCGAAGCTGGCCGCAGTCCGCGAGGTCCTCATGGAGATCGTGAACATCGCTCCCGGGACGTTGCTCGAAGACAAGCCCGCCGGCGTCGTTCTCCACACCAGGATGGCCGACGACGACGTTGCGGAAGACGCCGTCGAGGCTGCCCTGCGCGTGCTGCGCGAGCATCCCGGCGTCTACCTGAAGACGGGCAAGCGCGTGTTGGAGACGTCAGTGGTCCACGCTTCCAAGGGGGAGGCGGTGGAGTTCCTTCGACAGGCCACGGGTGCCACTGCCATCCTTTTCGCTGGTGACGACGTTACTGATGAGGACGCCTTGGGCAGGCTGATGGGCGACGACGTCGGCATCAAGGTGGGTTTGGACTTCACGCAGGCGCAGTACCGCGTGGAGGCTCCCGTGCACGTGGCTGAGCTGTTGGAAGCATTGCTGCGGGAACGGCGCCGGGTCACCGCTGAGGCCTGATGCGTGAGCAGTCACACGTGTGACGTTCGTAACATTTAGGTAGTAGGTCCAAAAGTCTGACATACTCTTGGATGTGATGTGACGCACAGTACCGTGCGACGTCACACGATCCTCCCCGGCCATTGGCCGGGGAGTTCAACTGAAGAAAATGAACCATTCACAACGGATCGTCCGGCACGTACCTGCCGGTGAAGGGATTGATAACTGTGGCTACAGTTACTTTTGATAACGCTACGCGTCTGTACCCGGGCACAGATAAGCCCGCCGTCGATAAGCTCAACATCGACATCGCCGATGGCGAATTCCTGGTCCTCGTTGGACCTTCCGGTTGCGGTAAGTCCACATCGCTGCGCATGCTCGCAGGCCTTGAGGACGTCAACGCAGGCCGCATCCTGATCGGTGACCGCGACGTCACGGACGTTCCGCCGAAGGACCGCGACATCGCAATGGTCTTCCAGAACTACGCCCTCTACCCGCACATGACCGTTGCGGACAACATGGGCTTCGCTCTCAAGATCGCTGGCGTTTCCAAGGAAGAGCGCGCCGAGCGTGTTCGCGAAGCCGCCAAGCTTCTTGACCTTGAGGCATACCTGGACCGCAAGCCGAAGGCACTCTCCGGTGGTCAGCGTCAGCGTGTTGCCATGGGCCGCGCAATCGTCCGTAACCCCCAGGTCTTCCTCATGGATGAGCCCCTCTCCAACCTTGATGCCAAGCTTCGCGTCCAGACCCGTACGCAGATCGCATCCCTGACCCGCCGCCTCGGCGTCACCACGGTTTACGTGACGCACGACCAGGTCGAGGCCATGACCATGGGTGACCGCGTGGCAGTCCTGAAGGACGGCCTGCTCCAGCAGGTTGATACCCCGCGCAACCTCTACGACCGCCCGCAGAACGTCTTCGTCGCAGGCTTCATCGGCTCCCCGGCCATGAACCTCCTGGAACTCCCCGTCGTCGACGGCGGCGTCCAGTTCGGCGGAACGGTTTACCCCGTGCCGCGCGACGTCCTCGAAGAGGCCCACGGCCAGACCGTCACCGTCGGTTCCCGTCCGGAAGACCTCGAGACTGTCGGCAACGGCGAAGGCCTCCAGGTTGAGGTTGACGTGGTGGAAGAACTCGGCGCCGACGCTTACGTCTACGGCCACACCATCCTCGATGGCAAGAGCCACGACATCGTTGCACGCGTCGACGGTCGTCGCCCCCCGATGAAGGGCGAGTCCATCTTCGTTCGTCCGCAGTCCGGCCACGTGCACCTGTTCGACACCAAGACCGGCCTGCGCCTGGGCGACTAGTCCCCACCGGCACCCGGCGCTACGGCGTCTGTACGTTCCGCATTTAGATAGCGGCCCGACCTCTCCCGGTCGGGCCGCTCTCGCGTTAACCTTTCTCTCAGAAAGATCGGCATGAACACCACAGATAACCTGATCCCCCGTCCTTCGCACGTCGCGCCCGGGGACGGGCCGGCCTTCCTCCTCTCCCCCGGCGCCAGGATCGCGGCCGGCCACGCCGCCGCTCAGGTAGCCGAGCAGTTGGCCGCGCTGCTCCGAACTGCCACCGGCTTTGCCCTGCCGCTGGTCGAAGAACACCGGCCCGGAGACATCTCCCTGGAGTTGGTGGAATCGTTCGACGGCGGCCGTGAGGCTTACACACTGACCGTCGCCGAGGATGAAATCCGGCTTACCGCCTCCACCCCGGCAGGACTGTTTAACGGTGTGCAGACGCTCCGGCAGCTTTTCCCCGCAGCGATCGAGGAAGCCGGCGCCGCCGAGAACCGTGACGCCGGCACTTGGGTGATTCCCGCCGTCGAGATTGCGGATGCTCCGCGCTTTGCGTACCGCGGCCTCATGTTGGACGTCGCCCGCAGCTTCTTCACGGTGGAGGAGGTGAAGGAGCAGATCGATGTGATGACCCAGTTCAAGTTCAACGCCTTGCACCTGCACCTTACGGACGACCAAGCGTGGCGCATCGAAATACACGAGCCCGCAGAGAACCCTTCCGGGTTGCCCTACGCCAAACTGACCGAAGTGGGCGGCCAGGGCGCGGTGGAGGTGCCCACCGCGGTACCTCCGCGCGGCAACTCCGGCTTCTACACGCAGCAGGATTTCAGGGACATCCAGGCCTACGCCGCCACCAAGAACGTGCTGGTCATCCCGGAAATCGATCTTCCGGGCCACGTCAACGCCGCCCTCGCCGCCATCCCGCAGCTCAATCCCGATGGCCTGGCCAAGCCCATGAGCACCACCTCGGAGGTGGGATGGTCAACCTTGAGCGTGGAGCTGCCCGCCACGTACGAGTTCGTCCGTGAAGTCCTCAGCCAGCTCGCTGCCATCACTGACGGCCCGTATCTCCACATCGGTGGCGACGAGGCCCATGTCACGGGACACGATGACTACGTGGCCATGGTGCAGCGGTTCGTGAGGATCGGCGCCGAGACCGGCAAATCCGTGGTGGGCTGGAACGAGTTCGCCGCCGTCGAGCTTCCGGAAGGTAGCGTCATCCAGTACTGGCACGGCGATTTCGAGCCCACCGTGCGGCAGGCTGAACAGAGCGGATCACGGGTGATGATGTCCCCCGCGGCCAACACCTACCTGGACCAGAAGTATGCCTCGGACAGCCCTGTCGGCCTCGAATGGGTGGAAGGCGGGCCTTTCACCTGGTCCGAGTACTACAACTGGGACCCTGCCCAAGGCGGGCTGCAGGACCAGCAGATCCTCGGCGTCGAAGGCCCCCTGTGGACCGAAACTGTCCGCAACAACCAGCAGGCCCAGTGGCTCCTGTACCCCAGGGCCGTTTCGCTGGCTGAAGTCGCTTGGTCCGGCCAGGAGGTCCGCAACGCCGGTGACTTCCGACGTCGGCTGGGCGCCCTGGGCGAGCGGCTCGCCCAGCAAGGTGTCGTGTTCCAGAAAGCCCCCGACGTCGAGTGGTCCGCGAAGCCGGAGTATCCCTTTCCAGACCCGATAGCCGGTAGCGAGTCCAAGTACGGAACAATTGAGGCATGAGCGAGCAAAACGAAGCCCAGTGGCACGACGAACCTACCGACTACGGGCAGATCGGCAAGCTCCCCAGGACTGAAGCTGCGAGTGCACAGGACACCACGCCGCCCGCCAGCGTCATCGGTTCCCTGAACATCACCGCAGCTGCGGCGGATCCGGAGTTGCTGGATCTGCCATGGCACATCGCCTTGGAGGACTGGCCGGCTGAAAACCTTGCCGCGCTCCCCCGCGGTATCTCCCGGCACATCGTGCGCTTCGCCCACCTTGGCGGTTCGGTCATCGCCATCAAGGAAACGTCCGAGCACGTTGCACGCCACGAGTATCACATGCTGCGGAAGCTGGCACGGCTGGACGTTCCCTGCGTGGAACCTGTGGCTGTCATTACGGGACGCACCACGGCGGACGGCAGGCCGCTCAACCCGGTACTGGTCACACGGCACCTGAAGTTCTCCATGCCGTACCGGGCGTTGTTCTCGCAAATGCTCCGCAAGGACACCCTGACGCGCCTCATTGACGCGCAGGCGCTGCTCTTGGTCCGCTTGCACCTCATCGGCTTCTACTGGGGCGATGTCTCGCTGTCCAACACCCTGTTCCGCCGTGACGCCGGCGCCTTCGCCGCCTACTTGGTGGACGCCGAAACCGGCGAGCTCTACCCGGACCTGTCCATGGGGCAGCGCGAATACGACCTCGAGATCGCCCGGGTGAACATCGCCGGCGAGCTGATGGACCTTCTGGACGGCGGGCTCATCGAGGAAAAGGTGGATCCCGTAGCCACCAGTGAGCTGATCATGGACAGCTACCGCAGGCTGTGGACTGAGCTCACGGAGAAGGAATCCTTCGAACTCGGTGAACGCTGGCGCGTGGGTGCCCGCATCCGCCGCCTCAACGAGCTCGGGTTCGACGTGGAGGAATACGCCATCAAGACCACGGCGGACGGCTCCACCATCCAGCTCCAGCCCAAGGTGGTGGACGCCGGCCACCACCAGCGGCGATTGCTGCGCCTGACCGGCCTGGACGCCCAGGAGAACCAGGCCCGCAGGCTCCTCAACGACATGGACCAGTTCCGGGCAGACAACAACCCGGACCTGGACGAGGAAATCAGCGCGCACATCTGGGTCAGCCAGATCTTCGAGCCAATCGTGCGTTCCATCCCGCGTCACTTGGCCGGGAAACTGGAGCCGGCGGAAGTGGTGCACGAAGTCCTGGAACACCGCTGGTACATGAGCCAGAAGCAGGACAGGTACGTCCCATTGGCGGAGACGGTGCAGTCCTACCTGGACACCGTGCTGCAGCACCGCCGTGACGAGGCCGCCATCATGCTGAACCCGGACACCGAGCTGCTGAAGATCCTTGAGGTGGAGGTGGAGGAATCCGGCCGGTACGACGACGAGGACGAGTACCCGGACGCGGACGATTAATGGAGTCTTTGTACAGCTAACGCCCCTTAGACGGCTCCTAAAGGGCGTTAGCTGGACAAAAACTCAGGGTTCCAGGGTTTCCGCGAGCCCGTTCAGCACGGGCTCGCGGCCCAGCTCGATGTGTGAGTACGCCAGCGAGTAGGCAAGGTCCGGACGGCCCTTCAGGATCGCGTTGCACAATTCCGTATGCTCGTCGCGCTGGAGTTCGTTGCTGCGGTTGTGGGCCAGTCCGAAGATCCAGCGCATCCGCCCGAACAGCGGCTTGACGGATTCGATCAACAGCCTGTTGCCGGAAAGGCGCACGATTTCGGCGTGAAGTTCGGCGCTGATCAGGGCGACATCCTCAGTGCGTTCGTCATCGATGGCAGCCTTGGAGGCCTCCATGAGTTCCGCCAGCCTGCCGCCGTCGCTCCCTTCGGCCACACGGGTGGCGGCCATCCTTGCGGCGAAGGTCTCCAAGCAGAGCCGGACGTCGAAGAGTTCGTTGACATCGGTCAATGTCAGTTGCCTCACCACGGCACCGCGCCGCGGGAAGGTGGCCACGAAGCCGTCCTGCTCCAGCCTCTGGATGGCTTCCCGGACGGGGATGCGGGAGACGTTGTAAACCTCGGAAAGTTCCCGTTCACGCAGCCGCATGCCTTGGGCGTACTTGCCCGTGACTATGCCCTCCAACACCAGTTGGTAGACGTTGTCCGCGCGGGCCTCGTCATCGCGGCCATTCCCGGTCTCCGGCACTGCCTCAGCCACTGTGGAACTTCCCTTCATCCCTGCGTGCGCTCCCATCGCCGGGAGGCGCCGGTCAGCGTTCCAACCGAGCATACACGGGAGGAAACAGCTCATCGGCAGGACGGTTCTTGATGTCACGGGCACTGTAGGCGCGACGCATCTTGTCGAACAATTCCTGGCCCTTGGACCGCCAATATCCGAGGTCGACGCCGTCGATCACGCCCTCGGCCATGATGGTCCGGCCCGCCACGACGGACAGCACCGTTTGGCGCGCTGATCCGTTCAGAAGCAGGGTCCGCAGCGGGTCCTCGCGGACGCCGTCGCGGAAGTCTCCCAAGGAGAACGCCACCAGGTCGGCCTGGGCGCCTGGCTCAAGCCGGCCGAGGTCTGGGCGCCTCAAAGCCTGGGCACCGCCCAGCGTAGCGGCGTCGAAGTATCCGGCAACATCACCGGCGTCGTTGGTCCCGGCGAGGATCTTGGCGAGCTGCACTCCAGCATCGATGCCCCGGATGAGGTCCGGCGGGAACGAGTCCGTGCCCAAGGAAATGTTGATGCCCGCATTCTTGTACGCGGTAAAGGAATCCAGTGTGCTGCCGTAGCGCATGGAGGTCAGGGGGCAGTGGATGATGCTGGCGCCGCTGTCCGCCAACCGCGCGAGGTCGCCGCGGTCCTCGCCATGCACGGCAGGGTTCCTGTCCGTGTAGGTGGCATGGGGAATCAGGAGCCGCTCGTTGAGGAGGCCCACCTGGTCCAGGAGTTCCAGGGGTGTCACGCCGTGCCAGTCCAGGATGAGCTGCCGCTCCACGAGTCCCTGCAACGAGTGCAGGCGTACCAGCACGTCCCGCTCGTTGGAGGCTGCTGCGGTGGCTTTGAGCAGCTCGATGTCCAGCGTCTCGATCCGGCACGGGAGCAGGACGCCGCTGATCAGGGGATCGTCGAGGTCCGTCGCATGGTCAATGAAGCGCAAGGCGTCGGCCAGCCCCTCACGGCCGCGGCCGTCGTCGAACATCACCGAACGCTCGCCGTCCTGCAACACGACGTTCACGCCTGAGCGGTAGGCCGGGCCGAGGTAGCCGCGCAGGCCCAGCCGCCGACTGGTCTCCGCCATGCCCACCAGTTCCTCGAAGGGTTCTGCCCATTCGGAGTGCACCTCGGAGGCGATGGGCATGTAGGTGGTGATGCCATGCAGGACAAGTTGGATCAGGGCGTACTCACGGATCTGCTGGCGTTCCTCGGCGGTGAAGACGTCTGCGCGGCGGTTCCGGAAGTAGTCCTCGGACCATTGGTGGCCTTTGGCCTGCTCAGCGCCGGCCCAGCTGTCCAAAATGAGGTGGTCAATGTCGGTGAGGGCATCGAGGTCGATCAGGCCCGGCATCAGTACGGCGTCGCCCACGTGACGTTCCTCGTCCACCGGACCTTCGTACTGGTGGCCCACGTAGTCGATGGTGTGGCCGCTGTAGACAACGCACGCGTTTTCCAGCAGCACGTGGTGTCCGTCGTGATGGCCCAG
Source organism: Paenarthrobacter sp. FR1 (assembly GCF_051106045.1). NCBI lineage: Bacteria > Bacillati > Actinomycetota > Actinomycetes > Micrococcales > Micrococcaceae > Paenarthrobacter > Paenarthrobacter sp. FR1. Next base: position 87,801 of record NZ_JBPFSF010000015.1, read on the forward strand.
CACGTAGCGGGCGGTGACCTTGGTGGGCACGGCGACTCCTGTTTCCTGTCCGCAGGGACAGCTCATATTACTCTCTGGTATTCCAAACAGTACATTATTTGTGATTTACATCGCATCAATCCTGCTCTAATCTATTTTGGTATACAAGAATTCCGGAGCCAGCTCCTGATCATGAAACGAGCAGAACCGTTGACCCAGTTACAGTCCGTCGAACCAAACACCGGCAGCCCCCCGCCCCCTTCGGCAATGACGTCTGAGAACAAAGTGGCCGCGCCGGCTGAGGCGCGCTCTCTGCTCGCCACCGCGTGGATGAGGATCCGGCGCAGCAAGGTGGCGCTCCTCAGCCTGTGTGTCGTGGTGGCCATCCTGCTGTTCGCCATCCTGGCCCCAGTGCTCAGCGCCATGTCCGGCAACGACCCCTACACGTCCAACACCAGCCCCGAGGTTCTGGACGACTTCCAAACACCCGGGCTGCCCCTCCCCGGCTACATGTACCCCTCGGCGCAGCACTGGTTGGGGGTAGAGCCCGGACTGGGGCGGGATCTCTTCGCGCGGCTCGCCCATGGCGGCCAGGTTTCCCTCACCATTGCCCTGCTTTCCACAGCAGTCTCCGTGGTCCTCGGGACGGTACTCGGCGCAGCCGCCGGCTACTTCGGTGGCAAGACCGATGCCATCATCAGCCGGATCATGGACCTGTTCCTCGCGTTCCCGCACCTCCTCCTGGTGCTCTCCCTGACGCCGATCCTGCAGTCAAGGCTCCGGGATACCCCGCTGGGTGAGGGCAGCTTCCTGCCCATGGCCTCGCTGGTGATCATCCTGGGCTTCTTCGGCTGGGCCTACCTCGCACGCATCGTCCGCGGCCAGGTGCTGAGCCTCCGCGAGCGCGAATTCGTTGAAGCGGCCCGGTCCTTCGGCGCCTCGCACCTCAGCGTCCTGTTCCGGCAGATCATCCCCAACGTCATGGGCGTCGTCCTGGTGTATGCCACCATGCTGATCCCCACCAACATCTCAGCGGAAGCAGCGTTGTCCTTCCTTGGCGTCGGCGTCAAGGACCCCACACCGTCGTGGGGCCAGATGCTCAACGCTGCCCAGTCCGGCAACTGGTACCTCAGCGACCCGTGGTTCCTGGCTGTCCCCGGCCTCATGCTCATCATCACCGTGCTGGCCTTCAACCTCCTGGGCGACGCCGTCCGGGATGCGCTGGATCCCAAGTCCTCCCGGTGACAATTTCCGCACCATTCCCCGCATCGCCCTCCACCCCTCACAAGGAGCATCATGAAAACCCCCGCAAGAGCCCTGGCTCTTTCCGTGTTGATCGCCATGGCAGCCACCGGCTGCGGCGCAGGCCAGAACCAGCCCAGCACTTCCAAGCCTGCCGAGTCGGTCACCGAGCTTGCCCCCAACGTGGTCAAGTCCGGCTTCAACTCCAAGGGCGGAAACATCAACGTCCTGATGTCTTCGGACTTCCAGACCCTCGATCCCGGGAACAGCAATTACGTCCAGACGGCCAATGTCGGCCAGCTGTACTACCGCACACTGACCATGGCCAAGGAAACCGCCGGCCAGCCTCCCACAGTGGTCCCGGACCTCGCAACGGACACGGGCAAGGTCTCCGATGACGGCCTCAGCTGGACGTTCACCCTCAAGGACGGCGTGAAGTTCGAGGACGGCACACCCATCACCTCTGCCGACATCAAGTACGGCGTGGAGCGTACTTTCGCGCAGGACGTCTTCACCCAGGCGCCGCAGGAACTAAATGCAGCGCTCGACGCCGGCGGGTACAAGGGGCCGTACAAGGATCCTGCCGCTGTGCTTCAGGCCGTTGAAACGCCCGATGAGCGCACGGTGGTTTTCCACCTGAAGAAGCCCTTCGCGGAGTTCCCTGCGTTGGCGTCCCGCTCCAACACGGCGCCGGTCCCCAAAGCCAAGGACACCAAGCTGGATTACACCAACCACCCCGTCTCCTCGGGTCCCTACATGGTGGAGTCCTACAACCGCGGGAAGTCCCTCAAGTTGGTCCGCAACCCGCATTGGGATCCCGCCACCGACCCCAACCGCTCCGCCCTGCCGGACACCTTCAGCTTCTCTCTGTCCACCTCGCAAGCCACCATCAGCCAGCAGTTGCTTGCCGACTCGGACCCCAACGCCATCACGCTCGACTCCAATGGCGCCCTGCAAACTTCCGACTCCGCCAAGCTTGCCGACGCCAAGGTGAAGGATCGCGTAGCGTCCGGCCTGCTGGGCTGCAACGACGTCCTGAGCCTGAACACGCAGAAGATCACTGACCCGGATGTCCGCAAGGCGATCGCCTTGGCCCTGGATCGCCAGTCCATCCTGGTGCAGTACGGCGGACGCCGCTTCGGCGAGATCACCCAGAGCCCACTGAACTCCAAGATGCGCGGCTACGTGGAAACGGAGCTGGAGCTGGACCCCGCAGGCAAGCCCAAGCTCGAGGAAGCCAAGAAGCTCCTGGAAGGCAAGGACTACCCCAAGACCCTGACGTACGGCTACGCCAACAACAGGGACGCCTTCAAGAACACGGGCACCGTGGTCCAGCAAAACCTCAAAGCCTTGGGCATCGAGGTGGAGCTGGTTCCGATTCCTGCCCCGAACTACTACTCGATCCTCGCCAGCGAACAGCTCCCGGACATGGGCCGCTCCGGCTGGTGCGGTGGCGCTGACCCGGCATCGATCCGCACGTCCGCTGATCCCCTGCTGGGACCGAACAACGACGGCACCAGCTACGGCTTCTCCAACACCTCCCGTTACTTCGACCCCGTAGTCTCCAAGGCCATGTTCGATTTGCGCAACACGGACGGAACCTCGGAGGAACTCGGCAAGAAGTGGTCCGAAGCCTTCGGCTCAGCCTTGAAGACCTACCCGATCGTCCCGCTCATCCGCAGCCACACCAACAGCGTGGTGGGTTCCAACGTCCGCAATGCCCAGGTGGGCTACTTCTTCGGCGGCATCGACCTCTCGATCGTCGGCGTCGAGCAATAACCGGGCTTCGAAAACTATTCGGGCATAGTCCAGAAGGAGAAGCGGGCCGCCTGCCCCGGCGGGCGGCCCGCAACCACCACCATGATGACTTTCATTCTTCGCCGAACCGGATCGCTGGTCCTGCTTCTCGCCGCGGTCAGTTTCATTACTTTCACGCTCTTCCAGCTTGGTCCGTCCGATCCCGCTGCCGCCGCCTGCGGTCAGGAGTGCACTCCCGAACGCGTGGCGGAGGCCCGTGTAGCGCTGGGCATGGACCAGCCCTTCCTGGTGCAGTACATCGACTACATCCGGGGATTCTTCTCCTCGCGCATGATCGGCGCTCCGGGAGCCCAGACGCTCTGTGAATGGCCCTGCCTCGGCAAGTCGTTCCAAACCAATGAGAACGTTGCCGACATCATCGGCCGCTCGCTCCCCTACACCTTCTCCATGGCCATCGGCGCACTGGTCCTGTGGACCATCACCGGCGTCGGGCTGGGGCTGCTGGCCGCCCTTCGCAAAGGAACGCCGGTGGACAAGTTCATCGTGGGTGCGGCTTCGGTGGGCGTCTCACTTCCCATCCCGGTCACCGGCTTGTTCCTGCTGCTCCTGTTCGTCAACCAGCTGCATCTTCTGCCGTTCACCACCAACGAAATCAATAGCCCCTTCGGACCACAGGGCCCGGGAGCCTGGGTGGCCAACTACCTGTTGCCATGGATCGCCTTGGCGGTGCTTTTCAGCGCCTCCTATATCCGTGTCACCCGAACCAACATGATTGAAACCTTTGGCGAGGACTTCATCAGGACCGCACGTGCGAAAGGCCTGGCACCCCGGACGGTCACGTTCAAGCACGGCGTCCGTGCGGGCATCACCCCGGTTGTCACCATGCTCGGAATGGACATCGGCCTGCTGCTCGGCGGCGCGGTCCTCACCGAGCAGATCTTCTCCGTCCCGGGCCTGGGCTTCACGGCAGTGCACGCCGCCATCTCCGGCGACCTTCCAGTCACCATGGCCATCACCATGCTGGCCGCGTTCTTCGTCATCGTTGCGAACGTCGCCGTGGACCTCGCCTACGCCGCCATCGATCCCCGAGTGAGGCTCCAATGACCCAGCTGCAGACCAACACCGCGAGCGCTACTGCCGGAAGCACAGCAACCGCTGCTTTCCTTGAAGTCCGCGGCCTCACAGTGAAGTTCCCGACGGATGACGGCGTTGTCTCCGCCGTGAACGGCATGGATTTCGCCCTGGATCGCGGCCAGACCCTGGGTATCGTGGGCGAATCCGGCTCCGGAAAATCCGTCACCAGCCAGGCACTGATGGGCCTGCTCAAAGGCACGTCCGCCCAGGTCACCGGCCAGGCCGTGTTCCAAGGCAAGGATCTGGTAACACTGCCCGAGTCGGCAATGCGCCAACTCCGCGGCCGCAACATGGGCATGATCTTCCAGGATCCGCTCTCAGCCTTGCACCCCTTTTACACGGTGGGACACCAGATCGCCGAGGCGTACCTCGTCCACAACAAGGCGAGCAAGAAGCAAGCCCGGGCGGCCGCCGTCGACATGCTGGGAAGGGTGGGTATCCCCAGCCCGGAGCAGCGCTACGACGAGTACCCACACCACTTCTCCGGCGGCATGCGCCAGCGTGCCATGATCGCGATGGCGTTGATCTGCGAACCCGAGCTGCTGATCGCCGACGAGCCCACCACCGCTTTGGACGTGACCGTTCAGGCGCAGATCCTGGACCTCATGTCAGAACTCCAGGAGGAAACCAACTCGGCCCTCATCCTCATCACGCATGACCTTGGCGTGGTGGCCGAAGTCTGCGACGACGTGCTGGTCATGTACGGCGGGCAATGCGTCGAATCCGGGCCGGTGGACAACATCTTCTACGACACCCAGCACCCGTACACCTTGGGCCTGCTCAACTCCATGCCCACGCTGAACAGCGCCGCCGGCCAGCTGAACCCCATACCCGGCCAGCCGCCGTCGCTCCTTGACCTGCCCAAAGGCTGCATCTTCAGCGCGCGGTGCCAGTACGCCGAACTCGTCGGTGACGGCGTGTGCGCCAGCCAGCGGCCCGAACTGAGGGTCGACGACGGGCACGGCAAGCGCTGCCACCTGAGCGGCCCACAGATCGTCACCATCCGGAATTCGCGTTAGGACCCGCCATGGAACATCAGCCAATTCTCCAGGTGGAGAACCTGAAAAAGCACTTCCCGTTGAAGGGCGGCCTGCTGCCGGGCGCCGCCAAACGATCTGTCAAAGCGGTCGACGGCGTATCGTTCAGTCTTGCCCGAGGCCAGACTTTGGGCCTCGTGGGTGAGTCCGGTTGCGGTAAGTCGACCACCGGACGCATGGTGGCGCGACTCATGGACCCGACGGGTGGACGGATTGTGATCGACGGCGTCGACATCAGCCAGCTGCGCGGCCGGGATCTGTATAACTTCCGGCGAAAAGTCCAGATGATCTTCCAGGATCCTTTCGCTTCCCTGAACCCGCGGCAGACCGTGGGCACGGCCATCGCGGCTCCCATGGTGGCGCAGAAGATCAACCCTCCGGGTGGCCTCAAGAACCGTGTCAAGGAGCTCCTGGACCAGGTTGGCCTGAAGCCGGAGCACTACAACCGTTTCCCGCATGAGTTCTCCGGCGGACAACGGCAACGCGTGGGCATTGCCCGGGCCATTTCCCTGAGCCCGTCCGTCATCGTGTGCGACGAGCCTGTCTCCGCGTTGGACGTCTCCGTGCAGGCGCAGGTGGTTAACCTCTTGCAGCAGATCCAGCGGGACACCGGCGTTTCCTACATCTTCATTGCCCATGATCTCTCCGTGGTCCGGCACATCTCCCACGAGGTCGCAGTGATGTACTTGGGCAAGATCGTGGAACAGGGACCCCGGGACGAGCTCTTCCAGAACCCCCTGCATCCCTACACCAAGGCCCTGCTCTCCGCCGTGCCCCTGCCGGATCCAAGGGCTGCTCGGGAACAGGTGAAGATCCGGCTTCGCGGCGACCTGCCGTCACCGGCCAATCCGCCCAGCGGCTGTGTGTTCCGGACCCGTTGCCCCTTGATCGGCACCCTTCCGGAAGAACAACGCCAACGGTGCATCAACGAGATTCCGACACCAGCCACGCCCGCCGCACCGGCCTGCCACCACGCAGGTATGGCCGCAAAGGCCCTGGCGGGCGTGCAATAGAAGCAGGCCATGGATTCACAACCAAAGGAGCAACCATTGAATACCCTGATCCGTGCCGCCCGCCCGTGGGGGCAAGCGCTCAGCGATGTCACCATCGTCGCGGGTGAAGCAGGCGGCAAGATCACCGGCGTCGAACCTCATGACCCGGACCGCGCCGTTCCAGCCGGCGTGACCGTAGTGGAGGGCCGCGGACGCTTGCTGCTGCCCTCCTTCTCCGACGTCCATGTCCACCTCGATTCCACCCGGATCGGTTTGCCGTTCCGCGAGCACACCGGCGGCCCGGGCGTGTGGACCATGATGATGAACGACCGGCAGAACTGGCGCAACGCCGAGGTGCCACTGCAGGATCGCGTGAACGACACCCTGGGAAGGATGATCGCGCGGGGCACCACCCGGGTCCGCTCCTACGCACAGGTTGACGTGGACTGCAGGCTGGAACGCTTCGACGCCGTGGCTGCCGCCAAGGAGAAGTTCGCCGGCCAGGCTGCGGTGGACATTATTGCTTTCCCCCAAGCCGGCTTGTTACTGGAGGAAGGGACGGTGGAACTCATGGAGGAAGCGCTCAAGGCCGGCGCCAACGTGATGGGTGGCATTGATCCCTGCACCCTGGACCGGGACCCTGCGAGGCACCTCGACATCGTTTTCGGCCTCGCCGAGAAGTACCAGGTCCCCATCGATATCCACCTTCACGAACCCGGCGAACTCGGCGTCTTCAGCACGGACCTCGTGCTGGAACGGACGCGGTCCCTGGGGATGCAGGGCAAGGTGACCATGTCCCATGCTTACCAACTGGGCAGCGTCAATGAGGCCACCACGCGGAGGCTGATTGACGCCTTCGCAGAGCTTGATGTCTCCCTGGCTTCGGTGGCACCCTCTGCCGCAGGCCAGTTGCCCATCCCGCTTCTGACCGAGGCCGGGGTACGGCTTGGCCTGGGCGAGGACGGCCAACGCGACTACTGGTCCCCCTACGGCAACACCGACATGCTGGACCGGACGTGGCAGCTCGCCTTTACCCATGGCTTCCGCAAGGACGAATTGATCGAGCACTGCCTGGCTATCGCCACCATAGGTGGCGCCAGCATCCTGGACCCCAGCGCGACCCGGCTGAAGGACACGGCCCACCGTCCCGGCGTCGAGGTTGGGGATCCGGCGGATCTTCTCTTGGTGGACGGCGAAACAGTGGCCTCCACGGTGATGGACCGCGGCAAGGACCGCACGGTCATTCACGCCGGTCGGGTTGTAGCCGACCAGCTGGAACTCGTCTAGGCACTGACAAGGAAGGCCGGTTTCACCGCTTCGCCGCGGGGGAACCGGCCTTTTCCTTACTCGCCGCGTGCCGTGGGAGCGTCATCGAGGGGCGTCCACCAAGTCACGGCAGGAGTGACAGTAAAGCGCCGTCCCGTGACTTTACTGGGGGTGATGCGGATGAATTGGTCTTTCTGTCCGGCCTCCCACGGGAAAAGCAAGAGGCCGATGGTATCCAACACGTCCTGCGTCAGCGTCACGGCGGACGCTTGGCCCTTAACCACTACGCTCCACGCCACCCCGGTTTCGGCATTCACACCATCGGCTTCGATGGCCACAGGGGCATCGCCCAACGCCGCATGGAGTTTGGTGCCCTCGCCTGTCCGGAACACCATGGTTCCGTGGTCAACCTTGTAATTCACGGGGAAGATATCCGGATGGTCATCCACTACTACGGCGAGCCTGCCCACTGAGACGCCACGGAGGAGCTCCCAGCATTCCTTGGTTTCAAGGATCTCCGTAGCGGGTGTGCTTGGCTGATTTGTCCCTGATGGTGAGTTCGTCATATCGCCGAGGATACGCCGCAGGGTTGCGCCCCAACAGGGCTACACTGACTCGCGCGGGCCAGCAGTAGGATTGACTTTTCGATTACCGGTGCGCCGTCACGTCGACGTCGTGGTTCCGGTCAGAGGTAATCCAGCAACAACTGAACAGGCCTTTACGGCGGAAGCGGTCACAAGGAGGTAGTGGGAGAGGCTTCCATGGCGGCAGAGATTGCAGGGATAATCAGTCACGTCTTGCGGGATGTGAGTTACAGCGGGCTGGCGGAACCCCGCGTTGAAGAAGGCGACTGGGACGACGACCCTCAGATGCTCTCGGCGATGATCTACAGCACCCGCGATTCCACCGGACAAGGCGTGTCGGTCAGGGGCGATCTCGCACTGTCCGACCAACTGGTATCGGTGGCGGACCAGGTCCAAGAATGGGTTATCGAGGAGTACGGCCCCACCAACAGCAATTGGCCCCCATGCCCCTGGCATCCCAAACGTAGATTCCACCAACAGCAATCAAGCAGGAGCGTTGGAATCTGCGCGCTTAGTGCCGGACGCCGCCACCATCCCACCCTCGTCAACCCTCACCAGCGGTCCGCGGATGGCAAAGAATCCGGCACCAGCCAGCACTACGGCTTCGGCGGCGAGCGCCCAGAATGTCACTTCCCAAGCACCGGTCATTGCGTGCAGCAGCCCAGCGACCAATGGACCAAGGGATGCCAGGGCGAATCCGAAGCCCTGGCTCATGGCTGAGAGCCTCCCGGCGGACTGGGGCCCGTCTGACCGGATCACCACCAGGGCCATGGCCAGGCCGAAGCCAGCACTCTGGACAATCCCGAGAACACCGACGGCGACGAACTGAAGTTCCGTAGGTGCTGCGAGGACTCCCAGGAGTGCGCACGCCACTGACAAACCAAGACCCGGCGCCATAATTTTCAGGATGCGGGGACGTCCTGCGAGCACAGGGGCCAGCAAACTGGCGGGGAGTCCCGCGAGACTGAACCAGGCCAGCAAGGCAGCGGCGTCGGCGGATGAAAGACCCCGGGACACTAAGTACACGGCCAACCAGGACGTGATGGCGAAGTAGAGCATGGCCTGCAGGCCGAAGAAGGCGGTGACTGCCCATGCTGTCCGCTGCTTCCGAAGCGGCGTGGCTGTGCCGGGGGCTCCGATAGCCGTCCCGGCAGTGGTGGTCACCACCGTGGGGCGTCCTCCGGAGCGGTGGATGAGGAACGCGCCGACCAGGGCCGGTACCGCCCACACCGCGAGCGCTGAGGGCAGGTTTCCGCCGAAGGCCTGCTCCAGTGGCTGAACCAGTCCAGCGCCCAGCGCAGCGCCGAGACCGAATCCCATGGTGCACAGGCCGGTCCACCACCCGGTGCCGCGGTTTGCCTTAACGATCTGGGGCACCAGGACACTTGCGGTCATGATCGCCGAGCCCGCCAGGAATGTGCCGGGCAACAGCAGCGCAGGCACCGTCGCCCGAACGATCAGGGCCGCAGCCAGCACTAACAACGCCACGGCAACGGCACGCCCAGTCCCGACCCGTCGAGCCAGCCAAGGTCCGATCGGCCCCGAGATGCCAAAGGCCAGCACCGGCAAGGTCCCCAACAGCGGAAGCAACGCCGGATCCAGCCCGAACACACCCGGAACCTGGTTCATCACCCCGGCGACGGTAGTAATGGCCGGCCGAAGATTGACGGAGACCACAACGAGTGCAAGCAACACGAGCCCCGTAGCGAGTCGGCCCCCACTCCCCGAAGGTAGGACACCAGCTCTGCGCCGTTCTTGCACGTCAATCTCCTCATAGCCACTTTGGTATACCAAGTAAGACTATGAGGTGATTGACGGAAAGTAAATGCAGAGCAATAAGCCGTCCAGTAGGGAAGCAACCAGCGGTCGGTAATATTTGGGATACCAAGGGCGGTGGCTTAGGGGCACCGCCAAAAGGCCGGAACGCGGCAGCGCGCGTCTAAGGTGGGCAGCCTACACGCCCACGGACTACCCTAGATAGCCTTCCCCGGATTCAGGATCCCCTGCGGATCAAACAACTCCTTGATCCGCCGCTGTAGCTCCCGGACCGGCTCCGGCTGCTCCAAGCCGAGCCACCGGAGCTTGTACTGCCCCACCCCATGTTCTCCCGTGATCGTCCCACCCATCGCCAGCCCTACCCGGATGGACTCATCAAGGGCCGCGTTGAGGCGCAGCAAGGCGTCAGCGTCGGTAGCGGGGTCTACCCGGTCCATCCAGAACGTGGGGTGGAGGTTGCCGTCGCCGGCGTGGGCCACCACTTTGAGCCGAACCTGGAATCGCTCAGCCATGGCCTCGAGCTCGGCCACGAAGTCCACCAGCCTGGAACGCGGGACGGCGATGTCCTCGCCCACCCTGAATTCGTCATCCACTTCCACGCCGCGGCTGTTGCGGCGCAGTTCCACCAGCATTTCGGCTTCTTCACTGGCTTCCGTGGTCACGGTAGCGCCGCCGTCGGCAAGTACTTGCCGGACGACGTCGGCTTCTGCGGCCGCTCCGAAGCCGTCGGTCTGGATCAGCAGCAAGGACTTTCCCCGCGCTTGGAGGTCGCCGCCGTTGAGCTCGTCGAGCTGGACCAGGGTGCCGTTGTCCAGGAGCTCCATGATGGCGGGCTGCACGCGGGCCTTGCCTACGGCCAGCACTCCAGCGGCTGCGCTTCGGAAGTCCTGATAGAAGGCAGCGATGGTGTGGACCTCCCGCGGCAGGTACTTCAGGCGAACCGTCACACCCACCACAATGCCCAGCGTTCCTTCCGAACCCACCAGCAGGGCGGTGAGGTCGTACCCCGCCACGCCCTTGAAGGTCTGGTGGCCGGTGTGCATCAGCGAACCATCCGCCATGACCACATCCAGGGCCAGCACGGAGTCGCGTGTCACGCCGTATTTGGCGCATCGCAGCCCTCCTGCGTTGGTGGCCACGTTGCCGCCGACGGTGGACATTTTGTAGCTCGCCGGGTCCGGCGCGTACATGAGGCCGTATTCGGCGACAGCAGCGTTCAGGTCGGCGTTGATGACGCCGGGTTCGACGACGGCGGTCTCGTCGTCCGGGCTGAGGTCCAGGATGCGGTTCATCCGTTCAAGGCCCAGGACGATGCAGCCTTCGGTGGCATGCGCGCCGCCGGAGACGCCGGTTCCGGCTCCCCGGGCGACGATGGGCACCTGGTGGGCCGCGCAGCTTCGAACGATGTGCTGGACGTCCTCCACCGATTCGGCCCAGACGACAGCAAGAGGTAGGTGCCGCTCCAGCAGCGGTCCTTGATCGATGGAGTACACGGTGAGGGTTTCTTCATCCTCCGCCATCTGCCCTGCACGGAGTCCGGCCGCGAGCTCCTTCAGGAATATCTGCTGCCCTGTTGAGGGCTGGGTGGGTTCTCCGTGGCCCGCCGTCCGGCCCTTGATGCTTTCCTCTGATGTTCCGGCCATAGCCGTTTCGTCCGACACAGTGGTCCCTCCACGTACGCACCGCGGACACGCCAAACCGGCAGTCTTCGCAGTGTTTTAGTGCTCACAGTCTAGCCAGCACGGGACGCCGCAGCACGGCGACAGGCTCCGGCTACGGAGCGGGGATCACCGTCCCTGGCAGCTCCCAGATTCCGGCGGAGATGCCTTCTGCGCGGAGGCGGACACCCTCGACGGCGGATGGCTGGGAGGGTGCCGACGTTACCGCTCCGGAGCGGTGCACGGGGGCGGCCAGCAACGCTTCGAGCTGCCCGGTGGAGAGGACCGAATGGTCGAGGAGGACCTCGGCAGCGTCCCTCGCAACGAACACCAGCACTGAGGACTCTGCCGTCTCCCGGACGAAGGCCAAGGCGTCGCCCTCGGCGTGGAGCCAGCGCACCCCGCCTTCCGTGAGCGCTGGAAGATCCTTGCGGAGCCGCCCCAGGTTGGCGTGGACGGATCGCAGGTCCGTGAGCGCGCGCTCGGCAGCATCCCACGGCATGGGAGTCCTGGAGTCTTCTCCATTGAACCCCTCCAAGCCGAATTCATCGCCGGCGAACACCACGGGCACGCCCGGCAGGCAGTACGTGAGCGCAGCGCCCACTTCCGGGCCGCCGTCGACCATCACCGTTGTGGCCCGCGCGGTGTCATGGGTGTTCAGGGCGTTCATATTGTTTTGTCGCACACCCCAGCTAAATCCCGAGGCGAGGTCCTGGTGCGTCGCAAGGAACTCCTCGGCCTCGATCCTGTTGGGTCCCGCTTGGGGTGAGCCGAAGAAGTTCACATTGGGAGCATCCTTGGCGAGCCAGGACCACAACGGGCGGGTGAGGTTGGAGTACGTCATGGCGCCCTGCCAGTGCTCGCCGGTGACATCGGGGGCTGCGTCGGACGTGGACTCGGCCAGCAGGGCGGCGTCCGGGTTGATCTCGCGGACCCGGTCCGCAATGAGTCGGGCTACTTCGTGATTAAGGTCCACCGATCCGAGGCGCCCGGTCATGTTGCCGACGTCGATGCGCCAACCATCCAGGCTGAATGGCGGTTTGAGCCAGCGTGCCACCACGGAATCATCGTCGGCGATGAAGCGTCGGCGCAGGGCATCCGAGGACCAGTTGAACTTGGGCAGCGACGGCACACCCCACCAAGATTCGTAGCTCGAATGGTCGGCGCTGAAGTAGTAGTACCCGGCTTCCTCCGAACCTGGATCGGCGAGCGCTTTAACGAACCACTCGTGTGCGTCGCCGGAGTGGTTCGCAGTGAGGTCGCCCATCACTTTGATCCCGCGCGCGTGTGCGGCTTCAACCAGGTCCACCAAGGCCTGGTCCCCTCCCAGGAGCGGGTCCACCGAGTCGAAGGTGGAGGCGTCGTAGCGGTGGTTGGAACGTGCGGGGAAGAACGGGGTCAGATAGAGGACATCGACGCCCAGTTCCTGCAGGTGGTCCAGTTTGCCCGTGATTCCCGGCAGGTCTCCCCCGTAGAACTGTGTGGAGGCCTGTTCGCCCGTCCCGACTACCGGGGTGTCCCAGGAACATGCGATGGCCCAGTCGGGGGTGGGATGGTGGTCCGCCTGCTCCGAGCGGGCGAACCTGTCCGGGAACACCTGGTACATGGTGCCCTTGTGCAGCCACTCCGGGGCCGGGGCAAACGCCGTCAGCCGGAAATCCGCGGCATCGGACACGTCCCGGCGGTACAGGCCCTGGGCGTTCAGGTTCCAGTAGCTCCGTCCGACGGTGCTGCCGATCGCTGCGCTGGCGGCAGCACCGTCGTCGTGCGTTTCAGCGACTTCCAGCAGGAAGCGGTACTGGGCCACGGGGTTGGCTACCAGCATCGCCGCTTCCCACCACTCCCAGCCGTCGGCTGCGCCCAGCCGGATGGCAGCGTCGTAGCGCGGCTCGCCGTCCTGGACGGAGCGGACCCAAACCCTCGACGCCGGACCCCACCGCTGCGGGACACGCACCCGGAGCCGGACGGTATCGCCAAGGGACACAGACTCGGACGCAGTTTTGGATACGAAGAGACTGGAGCCGTCGTGGTGGGGAAGGGCGATGGGCATGATCAGCCTTTCACTGAGCCAGCGGTGAGTCCGCTGACGATGTACTTCTGCAGGAAGAGGAACAGGGCCATCACAGGAAGCGCGGCGATCACGGCACCTGCCGCGAAGACGCCCCAGTTTTCGGAACGCTGCTGGGCCACGTAGGAGTAAAGCCCGACGGCGAGTGTCTGGCTGTCCGGATCGGTCAACACCACGCTGGCAATGACGAACTCGCTGGAGATGCCGATGAAGGCCAGCAGCCCCACAACAGCCAGGATCGGTGTCACCAGGCGGAGGATAATGCCGAAGAAGATCTGCACATGGCTGGCACCATCGATCTTGGCGGCCTCATCCAAGGACTGCGGGACTGTGTTGAAGAACCCGTACATGAGGTAGGTGTTCACGCCCAGTGCGCCGCCGAGGTACACCATGATGAGGCCCAACTGGCTGCCGAGCCCCAGCGCGGGGATCACTTGGGAGATGCCGCTCAGGAGCAGGAAGATCGCGACGACGGCCAACAGTTGCGGGAACATCTGCAGCAGGAGCAGGGTCAGGAGTCCCATCCGGCGGCCTTTGAAGCGCATGCGGGAGAAGGCGTACGCGGCCATGGCTCCGAGGAAGACGGTGGCGGCCGATGTCACCACGCCAACTACCAGGGTGTTCACAAACCAGCGGCCGAACGGGCGGCTCGGATCGCTGAAAAGTGCCACGAAGTTGCCGGTGTCGAACCTGGAGAACAGCCCGTTGGAGCCCACCAGGGTGCCGTTGGAATCCAGTGCAGCGGACAGCACGTACAGGAGGGGGAACACGGCGAAGATCGTCGTGGCGACGCCCACCACGTGCCGCCACCCCTTGTCCTTGAACCAAACCCCGAACGGACGGCGCTTGGGCACCAGCGGCGAGGGGCCGCCGTCGGACGCTGTTTCCTTGCTGGCGGCGAGAGTGCGTACGCTCATCAGTTCACGTCCTCGAGTGCTTTGGTCTGCTTGAAGCTGATGGCCGAAATGGTGGCCACGATGATGAAGATGATGATGGCCAGTGCGCTGGCCAGGCCGTAGTCGCGACCCGTTCCCTGGCCGAACGCCACCTTGTAGACCAGCGTGATCAGGATGTCGGTGGATCCGATGTCACGGTCGGTGTCCGCGAAGCGTGGCCCACCGCCGGTGAGCATGTAGATGACGTTGAAGTTGTTGAAGTTGAAGGCGAAGGATGAGATCAGCAGGGGTGCCACGGACACCAGCAGCAGCGGCAGCTTGATGGAGCGGAACACCCGCCAGGCGGAGGCGCCGTCCATGCGTGCGGCCTCGTCAATTTCGGAGGGCAGCGACTGCAGCGCGCCGGTGCAGACGAGGAACATGTACGGGAAGCCGAGCCACACGTTGACCACCAGCACGCTGATCTTGGCCAGGACCGGGTCTGTGAGCCACCCGATGTTCGCACCGCCCAGCAGGGTCTGGTTGAGCCAGCCGAACTCGGGGTTCAGGATGCCGGACCACACCAATCCGGACAGGAAAGCCGGGAAGGCATAGGGCAGGATCATGAGGATCCGGTACACCTTCTTGCCGCGGAGGTCCTCGCGGTTGAACGTGATGGCCAGGAAGAGGCCCATAACGAAGGTCAATGCCACCGATGCAATGGAGAAGGTGAAGGTCCACAGGATCACGCCCAGGAGTGGTCCGCGGAGGCTGGGGTCCGTGAAGGCACGGGCGAAGTTGTCCATGCCGACGTCGATCTTCCAGCCGGTGGCCAGTGTCCCGCCGTTGGCGTCGGCAAACGCGCCCTTGCCGTTGTCGCGGTATTGGGTGCCGGTCTCGGTGTCCGTGAAGGTATCCGTGGCGGCGTCGTAATTGAGCGCGGGCTTGAACTGGTAGGCCGTGCTGCCGTCCGCAGTGCGGAGCGTCCCATCAGCGGGATTGTCCGAAACCGGGACCGTGATCTTCAGGATCTCCTGCTGATTGGCCACAATCTCCTGGAACTTCAAGGTTTGGTAGCCGGGCAGGGAGTTTGCTTTGCCGGTGGAATCCTTGCCCGCGCCTGTTGCCTCGGTGAGGGGCTGTTCCGTGCTGCCGATCTGCGCCTTCCCGGACGGATCCGTGAACAGCAGGTAGAAATCGTTGCCCTTGGTGAGGACGGAGGCCTTGTACGCAGGTGAATCCGGGACACGCTTCTGGGCCGTCAGCTGGATGGCAGAGATGGCATCGTCCTTGGTGCTGTTGTGCCCGTCGCCGTAGTTGGTGAATGCGATGTAGCCGCTGAAAACCACCACCAAGACCTGGAACACCAGCAAGAACAGCACGCCCGGAGCCAAGTACTTGGCTGGCAGTCCGCCCTTGCGGAGGTAGATCCAGTTGATGGCAAGAACCACCAGGGAGGAAACCGCCAGCGCAGCCCACGACTGGCTCAGGAAGAGCATCATCAGGACGTACACGGCGAAAGCGTCCACGAGGCCCAACAGGACAATCTTGAGGAGGGTGCCCTTGAGGGAGTCGGGGTGGCGCTTGACGGGTGCGCGGCGGGCTTTTGCGCGAGGCGGCTGCGTCGGCGCCGGGCTGGCTACGGTGGACGGCAGTTCTTGGAGATCTGGCTTTGGCATTGTGGATCCTTGGGTAAAGCGGTTGGCGGCAGGCAGGGGCCGGGCGGTGGAATGCCGCCCGGCCCAGGGCAGACCGGTGGAATAACCCGGTTGCGGTACTAGCCGCCGATCTTGGACTTGATGCTGGCGGCCATCTTGGTCCACGCCTCAGCCGGGTCACCCTGGCCCTTGATGATGGCGAGTTCGGTAGCTCCCCAGTCAGCCCACACCGCGCTCATTTCCGGGATGGCCGGCATGGGCACGCCGGTGGCGCCGATCTTGCCGAAGGCCTCAACCACGGGGTCGCTGGCAGCCTTCTCGAACGATGCCTTCAGCGCCGGCGGGCGGCCACCCGCCGCGTACATGGAGTCCTGGGCAGACTCGGAGGTGAGGTAATTGGTCACGAATTCATTGGTGGCCAGTGCGTTGGCGCTCTTGGCGCTGATAAAGAAGCCGTTGACGCCGATGAACGGCTGCGCAGGTTCGCCACCAGCGGCAGGGAGCTCGTCCACGGCGAACGTGATGCCCTTCTTCTGCACGTCCGGCACGTTCCACGGGCCCGTCAGGAAGTACGGGGATTCACCGGCCAGGAACTTCTCCTTGGCGATGTCGCCGGTGATGTTGGAGTTGATGATCTTCTCGCCGGCATCGCCCCAAGCGGCCAGCTTCTTGGCAAATTCGACGCCGGCAGCGTCACCGATGAGGAGTTGCTTGGCGTCATAGCCGCCGTCGGCATTCTTGCCGAACACCTGGGAACCCATGGAGGACTGCAGCGGGTACAGGTGGTACGGGTCGCCCTGCTTCGGATCCATGCCCACCAGGAAAGGGAAGGTGGCTTTGCCGTCCGCTACGGCCTTCTTGCCGTTGGCCACCACCTCGTCCAAGGTGGCGGCTTTGCTGTCCACGATGCTGGTGTTGCGCAGGAGGGCGATGTTTTCGATGGCGTACGGTACACCGTAGACGGCACCGTTGTAGGTCATGGCTTTGATGGAGGAATCCTGGAACTGGCTGGCCTTGTCGCCCAGTTCCACGGGTGCAATCACGCCGTTCTGGACGAACTTGCCGATCCAGTCGTGCGGTCCAACGATGAGGTCCGGTCCTTGGCCCGTTGGCACTTGGGTGATGAAGTCATCGCGGACTGCTGCGAAGTCCTTGACCACGAGCTTCACGTCGATGCCGGTGTCCGTCTTGAACTTTTCGGTGATGTCCTTCAACGCCGGGGAACGCTCTGCATCCACCCACATGGTGATGGTGCCGGCGCCGGCAGCCTTCAGGTCGGGCTTGGCAGCGTCCGAGCTGGGAGCGGTGGAGGCGCTGCCGCCACAGGCGCTCAGGGCCAGGGCTGCAACCACGGAGATCGCGCCGGTGGCGAAAACGCGGCGGGTGGTTTGAGTCGCGAGGGTGTTGTGCACCTTCATTGGTGTCCCTTTCGTTTCTTCTGCGTCGACGACGGCAAGGGCTCTGCCCCCGGTGGTGTCGTCGGTGATGTGGCTCACAACTGCAAGCGCTTCCACACAATACATGCCGGGATGCTCCTTTGAAAACCCCGAGCCATCTTCAATGCGTGATGAAAGGGTACTGAGAATTGGAAGCGCTTTCAATTTGTTCCAGTCTCTTCTACGATGTGTGCATGTCCGTTGATTCATTGCTCCCGGTTGCGGCCCACGAGCCCACAGCAGCCTTCACGCAGCTCACCCCTGTCCATGACGCTTCGAAGGCACACGGATGGTGGCGTTCCGCCGTGATCTACCAGATCTATCCGCGATCCTTCCGCGACCTCAATGGGGACGGCGTAGGAGACCTTGCGGGCATCACGGCTGAGCTCTCACAGCTTTCGGACCTGGGGGTCGACGCCGTGTGGTTGTCGCCGTTCTACCGCTCCCCCCAACGGGACGCAGGGTACGACGTCAGCGACTACTGCGACGTGGATCCCCTGTTCGGCACCCTGGCCGACTTCGACGCCCTGATCGCAGAGGCCAACCGGCTCAACCTGCGCGTCATCGCGGACCTCGTCCCCAACCACTGTTCAGACCAGCACGTCGCATTCCAGGCGGCACTCGCGGCAGGCGTCAACAGCCCGGAGCGGGATATGTTCATCTTCCGTGACGGCCAAGGACCTGACGGCAACCAGCCGCCCAACAACTGGCAGTCCCACTTTGGTGGACCGGCATGGACGCGGATCATCGAGCCGAATGGCCAGCCCGGCCAGTGGTTCCTCCACCTCTTCGACTCATCGCAGCCGGACTTCAACTGGGACAACCCTGCCGTCCACGCCGAGTTCGAACGCGTCCTCCGCTTCTGGCTGGACCGCGGCATCTCCGGTTTCCGGGTGGACGTCGCCCACGCATTGGTCAAAGCCGCCGGGCTCCCCAACTGGGGTGGACGAGCGGACGGCAACAGCTCCGAAGGTTTCCCCGGCGAGGATGCTCCCATGTTCGGCCAGCCCGCCCTGCACGACATCTACCGCCGCTGGCGCTCCATCCTGGAAGAGTACGGTCCTGACCGCATCCTGTGCGCCGAAGCCAACGTGGACCCACTCCCCCGGCTGGCACAGTGGGTCCGTCCCGACGAGATGCACCAAGCCTTCAACTTCCCGTACCTGCATGCCGGCCTGGACGTGAACCGACTACGCCACATCATCACCGACTCGTTGATCTCCTTGGACGCAGTGGGCGCCCCGAGCACCTGGGTACTGTCCAACCACGACGTTGTCCGGCACGTTTCACGCTTCGGCTACGACGGTCCAGGACCACGCGACGGCGACGGCATCGGTCCCGACGACGTTCAGCCCAACGAAGAACTGGGACGACGCCGGGCTGCCGCGGCCACCATGTTCATGCTCGGCCTCCCTGGCGGCGCCTACCTCTACCAAGGTGAAGAGCTGGGCCTTCCCGATTCCTCCAGCATTCCCGGCAGCTTCCGCCAGGATCCCACCTTCGCCCGCACAGGTGGCGCCCGGATCGGCCGTGACGGCTGCCGGGTCCCGCTCCCCTGGCGGTCCGCCGAGCCGCACGCCGGCTTCGGCAGCGGCCTGGATCCCTGGCTCCCGCAGCCCGAGTCCTGGCCCGCCCTGGCGAGGGACAAGCAGGAGTCCGATCCGGCGTCGCACCTCGCTCTGTACCGGGAGATGCTCGCTGTGCGGGCAACACACCGGCTCGGCGAAGGATCCCTCGCCTGGGTAGAGGACTACTGCACCGACTCTTCGCTGGCCTATCTCAACGGCAACACTCTGGTGATCATGAACGTCGGGACCGAAGCCATGCCACTCCCGGCAGGTGAGACGATCCTGCGCAGCTCCGCACCGGAAGCAGGCGCGGATCTACTAGGCTCAGATCTACTAGGCTCAGGGGAGACAATCTGGCTAACAGCCAGCTAACTTTTCCACCAAGGAGCGGCATGACCGGCATCAAGGATGTGGCCGAGCGCGCAGGGCTGTCCGTTGCCACTGTTTCACGGGCGCTCAGCGGCAAAGGTAACGTCTCCCCCACCAGCCGGGAGCGGGCCCGCGCCGCAGCTGCCGAATTGGGTTTCGTGCTGTCCTACCATGCGTCGAGCCTGGCTTCCGGCCGGACGCACAACGTTGGCTTGGTGGTTCCCTCGGTCCACCGCTGGTTCTTCTCAGCGGTGATCGAGGGTGCCTCCGCGGCATTGCTCGAGGCCGGTTACGACCTCACCCTCTACAACATCGGCGAAAACCCCACCCATCGGCACAGCGTCTTCAACGACTTCCTGCTGCGCAAACGCGTGGACGCGGTCATAGCGGTGTCATTGGAGCTCAGCGAAGAGGAGATCCAGCAGCTCCACGCAGTCCACAGGCCGATCGTGGGCATCGGCGGCCCCCTTCCCGGAGCCTCCACCATCAGGATCGACGACACAGCGATCGCGTTGAAGGCAACCAACCACCTTCTGGGCCTGGGACACACCAAGATCGCCCATATCACCGGGCATGAGGCCTACGACCAAGACTTCCACTTGCCGGGAACCCGCCGCAGCGGCTTCCAAAGAGCAATGAACGACGCCGGCTGTCCAGTCAGGCCCGAATGGATCGTTTCGGCTGACTTCACCATTGAAGGCGCCTACGCCGCGGCCCGCCAGTTGTTGGCCAGCGCCCCGGAGCGCCCCACGGCAGTGTTCGCTGCCTCTGACGAAATGGCCATCGGCACCATCCTGGCTGCCCGGGACTTCGGGCTGCGCATCCCGGACGATCTCTCGGTCATGGGCATCGATGGGCACGATCTTGGGAATGTCATGGGCCTCACCACCATCGACCAGGATGCCAAAGGGCAAGGTGCGCTGGCAGTCCGGACCCTGCTGGGCGCCATCAACAACGGCTTGATCCTGGAGCCTGCCGACACGGAGCACCCCACCAAGCTGGTGGTGCGCACCAGCACGGCCGTCCCCAAAATAAGCGCCTCGTAGCGCTTTACGCGATGCCGCCGGACCTTACGGCAGAGGGCGCTCCATGACGAGCTCCAGCTTGCTCGTGTCCTGCGGGTAGGGCCGGCTGGCGCCCGTGGTCTCGAATCCATGCCGCCGGTAGAACGCCAGGGCTCGGGAATTGTCCTGATGCACTCCAAGCTCGAGGTGTTCGGCGCCGAGGTCTTCGCCGGCGGCTTTGCATGCCTGGTTGAGGAGTTCATCTGCCAACCCCAGTCCCCGATGCTCCGGCGCCACGTACACGCTGATGAGCATCGCTTGGAGGGGCTTCTCCGGGTCCTGCGGGTGTTTGACCACCACACGCATCAAACCGGAGAGCTTGCTGCCGTCCTCGCCGCCATCAGCCACCAGGGTAACGCTCGAGTCGCCGGACATCGCGGCAGCGCGTTCCTGCCATTGCGTATCGGTTTGCCGGCGGGCAGCGTCAAGGCTTTCGACGTATGCCATGGGAGTGTCCGCCAGCATCTCCAACCGTACTGTCCGCAACAGCTGCCAGTCGTCTGCGCGGAGCCGGCGGACCCTAGGCAACTGCTCCGCCCATGAATCTCACGTAGCGCTCCAAGACACGGGGCCAACCTTCAGCGTAGGAAGCCCTGGAAGCGGCAGGGTCTTCCGCGCCTTCCCAACCGTCGTGCACCAACCGCACCTCAGTGCCCTCCTCCACGGACCGGAAGGCCACGCGGATCTCGGTGGACCACAGAGGGGTGCTCGCCGGGTACCAGCTGGCGTGGAAAGACAACGGAGGCTGCCAATCGTCGATGGTCCCCCACACGGACGTACGCCCGTCTTCGGCGGTTTCCAGGATCAGGTTCTCCTCGAACTCGACGTGGGATCCAGCGCCGAAGACGCTCTCCTGTTCCAGCGGCCACCACAAGTGGGGGTGGTCCGTGAATCCCTGGAAGGCGTGCGATACGTTGCTTGGGACCACGACGGTGATGATGAGCGGCTCCAGGTCGGCGCTGGCCGGCTGGGACGACTCGGGCTCCGACGCGGGGTGGCTGAAGAGGTTTTCCATGACCACCAACTCTACCGGTGGCTCCGGGTTAGCGGGCCCGGGGTGTGCCTGCCTGGTGTGTGGGTGTTAAAGGTGAAGAGCCCCGACCTGTGGTCGGGGCTCTTCGAATGGTTGTCCGGCGGTGTCCTACTCTCCCACACCCTCCCGGGTGCAGTACCATCGGCGCTGTGGGTCTTAGCTT
>NZ_JBPFSF010000016.1:0-98587 GCF_051106045.1 Paenarthrobacter sp. FR1
CTCCAGCACGAGGCCGAGGAGATCGGCTTCCTGGGTGTCATGTCCGGGCCGTTGGTGCGGTCCTCGTACCGGGCAGGCCGTTTGTGGGCCACCGCGATGCGGAAGAAGGGCTGGGAAATCCCCGCCGCCCTGGCCCACATCGAGTCCTCCGGCACCACCCGCCAGGAAGCCTCCACCATCCTGGCCGCCCACGGCTAAACCCCCGAACCACACACCAGCAGTACCGAAGGACCGGATGCCATGCGTAACGGCGTCCGGTCCTTCGACGTACATCACGTAGAATTAAGGCACTATGGCGAACTCCCCTGATTCCAGCAAATCGACCCCCTCGGCCGACGCTCCCAAGCGTGGGCTGTTCAAGCGCAAGCCCAAGGAAGCCAAGGCAAAGAAGCCTAGCCAGCTGAAGCAGATCGCTGAAGTCTTCAAAATGACCCGACGGAACGACCCTCAGGTCGTATGGATCATGCTGCTGGCGTTCCTTGCCGTGGTGGCGGTGGCCTTCCTTATTGGCTACCTCTTGGAGAACTGGGTCACTGGCCTGATCATCGGTATTCCCCTCGGTCTCCTGGCGGCGGTGTTCATCCTTTCCCGCCGTGCCGAAAAGGCGGCCTTCGCCCAGATCGAAAACCAGCCGGGCGCCTCGGGTGCCGCACTTGGTACCCTCCGTCGCGGCTGGGTCACCCAGGACCAGCCCGTCGCCGTCAACCCCCGTACACAGGATGCCGTGTTCATGGCTATTGGCCGTGCCGGTGTCGTCCTGGTCTCCGAAGGGCCCACGCACCGCGTCAAGCCACTCGTGGATGCAGAGCGCAAGCGCCTGGCACGCATTCTCCCGAACGTCACCATCCACGTTCTCGAGTCCGGGCGCGGAGAGGGACAGGTGCCGCTGAACAAGTTGGCCAAGACCATGGGGAAACTGAAGAAGGAACTCACTAAGGTGGAGGTCAACGCCGTCAGCAAGCGCATCAATTCCCTGGGCAACCGACTCCCCATCCCCAAGGGCATCGATCCTTACAAAGCACGCCCGGACCGCAAGGCCGCCCGCGGACGCTAAGCATCAAACTAAACCGCCCCTGTCTCTGAGTCAGAGACAGGGGCGGTTTTGGTTTCTGTCGTTGAGGCGGACACACCAGCGGCTACATACGGATCAAGATCGTATTCATGGCTTTATCGTGCAGTCCGCGCTGGTCGGGGTCGAAGACGACTGCGGGAATCACAAGGCAAAGAAGCAACGTCCGCACGATGGCCGCTACCGGGCCGGCGGGCGCCCCTCCCAGACGGACCACATGGATTCCCGCCACCCTGTGACCGATGCTGTAGCCCAAGGTCCCGATCAAGAGAATCTGCTCGACGGCGAAAATCGCAAGCGTCGCCCATTGATTGCCGCCAAAGGCAAAGTTGCTGATGACCAGTGCAATGGTCCAGTCCACCACGATGCCCAGGATACGGCGGCCCGCCCGAGCAATGGAACCGGGGCCCGATTCAGGCAACCCGAGCCTTTCTCCGGGATACTTGGAGATTCCGGACGTATCAGGGCCGCTCAACCAGGAGCCAATATCTTTTCGATCAACCACACTCCAAGCCTAACGGCTGGGGTGCTCGCTGTCCGACGCCAACAGATCCGGGTGTTCGCCCAGCGGACCCACTTGGACCGGACACTGCAAAGCCGACTACCGTTTACACAACAGATGATTCTGTAACCTGCCGGAAACAATACTGACACCCCCGGGAAATCCCATCTCCCTATGGTGGTATGAGTTGCCAGCCGCCACGGCAAGGGGATCTTTTTGTGTCTCCGGACCCTTGGTATGGGCTGCACCACGCGGCCTTCCGGGCCTGTTACTTGATATGCATAAGGAGCATAGATGTTCAAGACTGCGGACGAAGTCCTCAAGTTCATCAAAGACGAAGACGTCAAATTCGTCGATATCCGCTTCACCGACCTCCCTGGTGTCCAGCAGCACTTCAATGTGCCGGCCAAGAGCGTTGACCTCGACTTCTTCGTGAACGGTCAGCTCTTCGATGGATCATCCATCCGCGGCTTCCAGGGCATCGCAGAGTCCGACATGCAGCTCATCCCGGATGTGACCTCGGCTTTCATCGACACGTTCCGCATCGAGAAGACGCTCGCTCTTAACTTCTCCATCGTGAACCCCCGCACGGGTGACCCATACCACCGCGACCCCCGTGGCGTGGCAGAAAAGGCAGAAGCCTACCTCGCCTCCACAGGCATCGCGGACACCGCTTTCTTCGCTCCCGAAGCAGAATTCTTTGTCTTCGACAACATCCAGTACGAGTCCTCCCCGCAGGGCAGCTTCTACAAGATCGACTCCGAAGAAGCACACTGGAACACCGGCCGCAAGGAAGAAGGCGGCAACCTCGGGTACAAGACCCCCGTCAAGGGTGGCTACTTCCCGGTATCCCCCACCGACAAGCAGGCTGACCTGCGCGACGCCATGTGCGTCGAGCTGGATAAGGCAGGCCTTGAAGTGGAGCGCTCCCACCACGAGGTTGGCTCCGCCGGCCAGGCTGAGATCAACTACAAGTTCACCACGCTGACCGCAGCCGCTGATGACCTGCAGAAGTTCAAGTACGTCATCAAGAACACCGCTGACGCGTGGGGCAAGTCCGTCACGTTCATGCCGAAGCCGGTCTTCGGTGACAACGGCTCGGGCATGCACTGCCACCAGTCGCTGTGGAGCAACGGCGACCCGCTGTTCTACGACGAAAAGGGCTACGCTGGCCTTTCCGACACCGCACGCTGGTACATTGGCGGCCTCCTGAAGCACTCTTCCGCAGTGCTCGCCTTCACCAACCCGACGGTCAACTCCTACCGCCGCCTGGTCAAGGGCTTCGAAGCCCCCGTGAACATGGTGTACTCGCAGGGTAACCGCTCGGCCGGTATCCGTATCCCGATCACGGGCACCAACCCGAAGGCCAAGCGCATCGAATTCCGCGCTCCGGACCCCTCGTCCAACCCGTACCTTGCATTCGCTGCACAGCTCATGGCTGGCATCGATGGTATCCGCAACCGCATCGAACCCCCGGCACCCATCGACAAGGACCTCTACGAGCTCCCGGCTGAGGAAGCCAAGGACATCCCCAAGGCTCCGGGCTCACTGGAAGAGGCCCTTGAGGCCCTGCGCGAGGACAACGAGTTCCTCCAGGCCGGCGGCGTCTTCACACAGGACCTCATCGACACTTGGATTGACTACAAGTACGAGAATGAGATCCGTCCGCTGTCGCTGCGCCCGAACCCGTACGAGTTCGAGCTCTACTACGGCGTCTAGCTGGATCATGCGGCAGAAGCGGGCATAGTCCGCAGGAATCAAGAAGCAGACAGGGCCGGTCCCGAGGTTTCACCACCTCGGGACCGGCCTATTGTCTTTAGCGGCCAGTCGCCTCTGCGTGCTTCTCCGCTCGCGAATCGAGACGGTCCGTGAGGACACAGGCGACAGCAGCGCGTGCCGTATCTTCCTTGTCCGGCCACATATGCCCTTGGGTTCCGGACATGGTGCCTCAGGTCATGGAAACACTGGCTTTGCGGAGGGTTCGACTGGATGGAATCAGCGGCCTGCCCTCTCTTCTTCACGGGATCGTCAAGGTTTACACTTCAAGCATGCAGCCCCTCATGCTGATGGGTATCGTCCTCGTGGCGGCGGTTTTATGGGTTGGAGTAACCCTGACCATGCTGACCGCCCTCGATCACAAGCAACGCCGGGCCAAAACCAAATGGCGCCATTTCGCGCACCACGTCGTTGAACATCCCACCCGCTTTCCGGGGCGTCGACAAACGCAGCTCATCACGAGGCGGCATACCCACCGGCGACGGGCTTCCGCGGTCCAATAGCGGAGAGAAAAAATCGACCAGCCCCACAAGTCACTGGGGCTGGTCGATTTTATGCCTGCGGACTACTCCGACTTGTCGTGCTCGCGTTCGCGAGTGTTCCTGGTGATCTCATCCAGTTTGTCTTTGACGAAGCCGGCGGCCTCGGAAAGCCCCTTCTCCGCGCTGCCGAGCGGGTCCAACTGAAGGTAGACGTTCTTATCAATTGGGAGGTCGTACTCATCCTTCAGATGGGTGCCACCCGCCACTCCGTTCAGGGACAGATAGACGAGCGCCTCGGTCCGTGCAATTCCTGCGATGGTGCCGAAGACAACAGTGAAGTCGTTGGGCTGAAAGCTCACGGACTGACCTACGTGACGTCGATCCAGCTCTCCGGCAGGAATGGCCTTTTCGGTCGAACTTCCGTTGTATTCCATGTAGTTCCCCTATGCCTTGAGATCAGATACAGAAGAAGTCTATAAGGATACTTAGCGTCCGGGCATCCGAACGAATCAATGTTTGGTAGAGGGCGTTTGGCCTGGCGGCTCCGGAGCCGCACAGTCCGGGCAGAACACCCGATCAGTTTCTTCACCGCAGCACTGGCAGCGGTGGAGCAATGCCGCTGGTTCAATCACATAGGCTGTCATACCGAATATGCTGCCCGCACCAGAGCCTGGGGACACGAGTAGTGTGTACTCGTTTTTTCGCCGACCGGCAGCGGCGACTACTTGGTTTCACAACGAGCCATAGTCTCGGCGGGCACAGAATGACCAACCGGGACACCGGCGCTTGCCCCACCGGGTTCCATGTCGACGAAGGTCGCGAAGCATCGACGGCACGCAAAGGTTCCGGCCCGGCCATGACGTGAGGACCAGTGCGGCCCGGGCTGCTCACATCGGAAGCAGGACGCATCGGAAAAGGTCGCGCCTTCAGGATCCAGCATCACCGTCACGGGAGAATCGTAGACGACGCGGGGCGGCCGGGAACAGCCCCCGGCCGCCCCGCCCGCTACTGCTTGCCGTACTTCTTGTGCACAGCCTGCTTACTCACTCCCAGGCAGAGGGCTATGGCCTCCCACGACAAGCCCGACCGGCGGGCGGCCCGCACCAGAGAAGCTTCCCTCCGGCCTACTTCCTTCTGCAGCTCCGCCACGGCATAGAGTGCCTCAGCCGGTCCCATGCCATCCATCGATCCAACCAACGTTTTCATGCGGTCCACCTCCATGTCGTCAACCATAGTTGACGCCTTGGTGGACGTCAACCGCCGTTGACGAAGGTTGGCTCATTCGAAAGCCCTGAACATTGTCCGTTGGGGACCGGAGTTCCCACCAAGATACGGTCCCTCATCAACGAAACCCGCCTTGGCGTAGGCAGCCTGCCCCGCAGGATTAAGTTCGTTGACGGAAAGCACGACGCCGATCTGCCCGCCTCCCAGCCTCGCCGTGAGCTTGCGGGCTTCGTCCACTGCGGCATCTGCGGCCCTGGTGCCCAGACCGCGCCCCTGGCTGGCGGTGTCGATGAGGAAGCCCCGCAGCAGCCACGCGCTATCGTCATCGCCCCAACCCGCCAGCCGCGCCGCGCCGGACTGGAGGGTCAGAACGCCGACGGCCACTCCCCCGGATTCGATGACATAGGGCAAGCGGGATTCCTCTTCAAGACCAGTGAGCATCATGCGCAAGGGGTCGCCCACGAATCGGCGCTGACCATCCTCCACGGCCAGCTCAGCCACCGCGCCCAGCTGGATGGCGCGGGAGTCATCGTCCAGCATCTTCAGCGGTATTAGCCAGACATCCCCCCACCCAAACTGATTTTTTCCGATTGAAAATGCTTCACCTGAGTCATATTCAAGCATTTTCCAGCGTCCTCCCCTTAGGGTTATCTCAATAGTTTCCTACGTCAGAGGAACCCCTCCCATGAGCCAGCCAAACGTCATTCTGATCTGCGTCGACGAGTGGAGGGGCGATTGCCTGTCCTCGGAAGGCCACCCCCATGTGGAGACTCCCCACCTCGACGAACTGGCCAGAAACGGCGTCCGGTTTTCCAAAGGCTATTCTGCTACGCCCTCGTGTGTACCAGCCCGTGCGGCACTCTTCACCGGGCAATCGCAGGAACGGCACGGGCGCGTTGGCTACAACGACGGCGTACCGTTCCACGCAGTCCACCCGGTGACAGTACAGGACGAGTTCAGAAAGGGTGGCTACCACACGCAGGCCATCGGCAAGATGCACGTATGGCCCGAACGCTCACGGTTGGGCTTCGACGACGTCATCCTCCACGACGGGTACCTCCATCACGCCCGCCGGGAACACCAACAGCACTTCGCCATGTTTGACGACTACGTTCCCTGGCTCCGCAGGCAACCCGGGATGGGTCCTGACGCCGAATACTTCGACCACGGGGTCAACTGCAATTCCATCGTGGCCCGCCCCTGGGACAAAGCCGAAAGCCTGCACCCCACGCACTGGATCGGCACGCAAGCCATTGAATGGATGCACCGCCGCGACCCAGTGAAGCCGTTCTTCCTCTACCTCTCCTTCCACCGCCCCCACCCGCCGTACGACCCACCGTCGTGGGCTTTCGAGCAGTACCTCAACATTCCCGCCTACAAAGCAGTGGAGGGCAATTGGGAACACCATTGGGACGAGCATCGGCAGGACGGTGACTATCAGGCCAGCTACGGCCGTATGCCGGACCATGTGGTCCACAGGGCCAGGGCCGGATACTACGGCCTGATGGCGCAGATTGACCTCCAGATCAATCGCATCAAGGAGTCACTGGCGGACTTCGGCCTCACGGACAACACGGTGATCGCCTTCACCAGTGACCACGGGGAAATGATGGGCGATCACCACATGTTCCGCAAGGCTGTGCCTTACGAAGGATCTGCCCGCGTGCCGTTCATCATCGCCAACGCGCCGTCGGCGGAGCGGTCAGCTCGTGGAATTGTGGTGGACCACGTGGTGGAACTCAGGGACATCACGCCCACCCTGCTGGACCTCGCTGGATTACCCATCCCGGAAGTTGTCGACGGCAAGTCCTTGGCCAGTATTGTCCGGGGCCAGAGCACCGAAGCCGTTCGGGATGTCCTGCACGGCGAACATGTGTACTGGGGCCAGAACCTGCATTGGTTGACGGACGGGCACCACAAATACATTTGGGGCTCCGGGAGGGGTACGGAAGAACTGTTCAACCTCGACGACGACCCGCAGGAGTGCCATAACCTCGCCGACGACGCAGCGCACCAGGGCGAACTCCAGATGTGGCGGCAACGCATGGTGGAAGCCCTACAAGACCGTGAAGAAGGTTACGTACAGGGCGGCACACTCACACCGGGAGCTCCGGTCGTTGCCATGCTGCGGCACGCTCGCGAAAGGGCTGCAGCCGCCACCGCTTAGTTGCCGTAGAACTTCTTCTCAAACACTCCCCTGGCGCGGCGGCTAAGCCGCAGGTAATCCTCTTCGAAGTGGCCGGCGTTGCCAGGTGCGTAGCCACACCAACGCGCCACAGCTTCGAGGTCCTTCCGCGACGATGGCAGCACGTCTGAAGCACGGCCTGTGACGATGACATTGGCCGAACGGATGCGACTGGCCAACCGCCATGCCTCGCGCAGCAGTGCAGCGTCCTCTTCGCCAATGAAGTCGTTTTTCTCTGCGGCGGCAAGAGCTTCCAAGGTGGAACTGGTCCGCAATTCGGGGTGATTTCCGGCATGCTGCAACTGGATCAACTGGACCAGCCATTCGACATCGCTGAGGCCGCCGCGTCCGAGCTTGACGTGTCGGGCTGGATCAGCGCCGCGGGGCAACCGCTCGGACTCCACACGGGCCTTGATGCGTCGGATTTCACGAACATCTTGCTCCGGGAGCTCGTCCGGGTACCTGATGGGATCAATGAGGCTAACGAAATCCGCAGCCAACTCGTCCGAGCCGGCCATCGGGCGGGCCCTCAAGAGTGCCTGGGCTTCCCAGATCAGCGACCATCGTCGGTAATACTCGGCATACGATTCAAGGGAACGCACCATGGCGCCGTTTTTGCCCTCGGGCCGAAGGTCGGCGTCCACCATAAGGACGCGCTCGGCCATGATCGCCGGCTTGAGCGGTTGGGTGAGGAAGCTCGACAGTTTGGCGACAATCGCCGTCGCCTGTTCCTGCGCTTCCGCGTCGCTGAACCCGGGGCGGGCACGGTGGACGTAGATCACGTCTGCATCCGAACCATAGCCGATTTCCCGGCCGCCCTGCCGGCCCATGGCTACGACCAGCACGTCCGTCTTCAACGGTTCGGTTGCAGCCACCACGGACTCCGCCACGTGCAATGCTCCGAGCACCGCTGCGCGGTCCGTCTCCGCCAAAGCGAGGCCAACGGCGTCCTGATCCAGCAATCCCGAACTGTCCGCAATGGCCGTCCGCAGTATCTCGCGGCGACGGATCAACCGGATCAGCCGCATGGCGCTCTCCGGATCAGCATGACGGGACAGCTTGGACTGGATTTCCTGCCACTGGGCTTCGAAACGGACGGGAGCCAGATCCTTGTCGCTGCCCAACCAAGCCACTGACTCCGGTGAAACTTCCAACAGATCCGAGATCAGGCGGGAGTTCGACAAGACCTGGCACAACCGCTCGGCTGCCGCCTGTGAATCCCTGAGCAATCCCAAATACCAATGGGTGGTTCCAAGGGCCTCGCTGACCCGGCGGAACGCCAGCAGCCCGGCGTCGGGATCGACGCCCTCAGCGAGCCAGCCCAGAAGGATGGGAAGGAGTTGGCGCTGCAATGCTGCACGACGGCTGACACCCGCCGTGAGCGCTTCAATATGGCGCATCGCTCCTTGGGGATCCAAGTAACCCAGAGCGGCAAGGCGGCCCTGCGCTGCCTCCGGGCTGAGCTTGGCGTCTTCGCTGCTCAGCTTGGCCGCGGTGTTCAGCAGCGGCCTGTAGAAGATCCGCTCGTGCAGTTCCCGGACAGCTTTCTTGGTCTTCTGCCACGTCCCCATCAGCTGGTCCGGATGGGGGCGCTCCAGCGAGAAGGGTCCCAGGACGGCCTTGGCGAGGAAACGCTGGGCGTCCTCTGCCACAGGCATGAGGTGGGTCCGGCGCAGCTGGAACAGCTGTATCCGATGCTCCAGAAGGCGAAGGTAGCGGTATGCGTTATCGAAGGCCGCTGCGTCCGTGCGGCCGATATACCCACCGGCAGACAGCGCGGCAATCGCTGATGTGGTGTCCCTGCACCGTAGCGACTCATCGGACTTACCGTGCACCAACTGCAGCAACTGGACTGTGAATTCAACGTCACGAAGGCCGCCGCGGCCCAACTTGATTTGGCGCTGCTCCTCGGCCGCCGGGATGTAGTCCGTCACCCTGCGCCGCATCGCCTGGACTGACTCTACAAAACCGTCCCGGCCCGCGGAGGACCAGACCAGGGGCTCCACAGCTTTCTCGTAGCGCTGGCCCAGTTCCCGGTCGCCCGCGATGGTGCGGGCCTTCAACAGTGCTTGGAACTCCCAGCTTTCGGCCCACCTGGCGTAGTAGCTCAAATGCGAAGGGAGGGTTCGTACCAGCGGCCCGGACTTGCCTTCCGGACGGAGGTTGGCATCGACCTCCCATAGCCCGGGCTCGGGCGCCGAAGAGGAAATCGCCCGGGAAATACCCGAGGCCAAGGCAGTGCCGATGGTTGAGGCACGTGCGTCGTCCAGGTCTCCGGACTCAATGACATAAATGACATCGACGTCGGAGATGTAGTTCAGCTCGCGGGCGCCGCACTTGCCCATGCCAATGACGGCCAAGCCAACGTCAGCGATCTCATCGGCATCGTACTGGCCCGCTGCCTCTGCCCTGGACACTGCCAGGGCAGCCTCGATCGCAGCTCCGGCAAGATCCGCGAGTTCGGCACCGACGGCCGGCATAAAGTCCTGGGGGGATGCCGCGCAGAGGTCCTTAATGGCCAGCTCCGTGAGTCCACGGCGGTAAGCAGTCCGCAAGGCCGCATAGGCGGGCAGCCCGGTGATTCCCGCGACGGGACGCTGGGCACCCGGCTCCGCCTTCACGGAACGAAGGAGTAGGGCCCGCAGTTCCTCGCTGGAGGCCTGGACAGGTTCCGGACTCACCCGGACATCAAAGACATCCAGATGCTCAGGCCGCCGCATGAGGAACTCGCCCAAGGCTTCGGATGCACCCAGCAACCGATACATGGGCTCACTGGTGTCCTGGTCCGTTGCCGCCAGCTTCTTCAGCCCCGGGTTCTTCTCAATGAGCCGAACCAGCGATTGGAGCGCAGTGTCCGGACTGGCGGACATGGACAGTCCGGCAAACAGGGCGTCCTGGTCGACCCCCTCAAGTTCCGGGGCAGCGAGGAAACGTTCCCCTTTCTCGAGGTCACTGAATCCGGCTGAAATGAGCCGACGTGCAAGGCTCACTGGCCCTGCCTACAGAATGCCGAGGTTGCGCTGCAACTCATACGGAGTGACCTGGAGGCGGTAGTCCTGCCACTCTGCACGCTTGTTGCGCAGGAAGTGCTCAAAGACTTGCTCACCCAGGATCTGGGCAACCAATTCCGATTCCTCCATCGCGCGGATGGCATCGTGCAGGCTGGCAGGCAAGGGAGCATGTCCCATGGCCTTCCGCTCGGCGGTGGTCAGCGACCAGACGTCGTCTTCAGCGGCGGCGGGAAGCTCATAGCCTTCCTCGATGCCCTTCAGGCCGGCGCCAAGGAGGACCGCATACGCCAGGTAGGGGTTGGTGGCGGAGTCGATGCCGCGGTACTCAATCCGCGCCGACTGGCCCTTGCCGGGCTTGTACAGGGGGACGCGAACCAGTGCGGAGCGGTTGTTGTGGCCCCAGCTCAGGTAGCTCGGGGCCTCGCCGCCGCCCCAGAGCCGCTTGTAGGAGTTCACGAACTGGTTTGTGACAGCCGTAAATTCCGGCGCGTGCTTGAGGATCCCTGCAATGAATTGGCGTGCCGTCTTGGAGAGCTGGAACTCCGCTCCAGCTTCGAAGAACGCGTTGGTGTCGCCCTCGAACAGCGAGAAGTGGGTGTGCATGCCGGAGCCGGGGTGGTCGGTGAACGGCTTGGGCATGAAAGTGGCATACGTACCCTGCTGGAGCGCAACTTCCTTGATGACCGTACGGAAGGTCATGATGTTGTCCGCGGTCTGGAGGGCATCCGCATAGCGGAGATCGATCTCGTTCTGGCCCGGTCCACCTTCGTGGTGGCTGAACTCCACGGAAATGCCCACCGACTCCAGCATGGTGACGGCTGTGCGGCGGAAGTCCTGTGCGACGCCACCCGGGACGTGGTCGAAGTAGCCACCCTCGTCCACCGGAACAGGCGAGCCGTCCGGGCCCAGGTCCTTGGACTTGAGTAGGTAGAACTCAATCTCGGGGTGTGTGTAGCAGGTGAATCCCATGTCCGCAGCCTTGGCCAGGGTGCGCTTAAGGACATTGCGGGGGTCGGCCGCCGAAGGCTCACCATCGGGAGTCAGAACATCGCAGAACATCCGTGAGGTCTGTTCCGTCTCACCACGCCACGGCAGGATCTGGAACGTGGAGGGATCCGGCTGGGCGAGCATGTCTGACTCAAAAACGCGGGCAAGCCCTTCGATGGCTGAACCGTCGAAGCCAAGGCCTTCCTCGAAGGCGCCTTCAACCTCGGCAGGCGCAAGGGCCACCGATTTGAGGGAACCCACGACGTCGGTGAACCACAAGCGTACGAAGCGCACGTCACGCTCTTCGATCGTCCGCAGAACGAACTCTTGCTGGCGGTCCATAGGGCCTCTTTTCCGATTCGGTGTCCATGCCGCTGGTTTCAATGGATTGAAACCACGACAGCTCAGCCTTCACTCTACTAAGAGTTCCGTGCTAATGCCGCAGCAGTACCTGTGCGTAACACAGCGTTTACATAAGGTGACGCTGGGCACACTGGTGGCAGGCGCCGTCGGCACCGCTTAGGCTCTATCCATGGCCCCAAGCAACCTTCCTGAGTCCACTACGCCCGCCGAAGTTTCCGCACCCTACGGCACCGGTCCAGCAGCTACGGCACAGACGCCTTCGACGTCCGGCAGGAAGCCGATCAGCAGGGTCCGGATACACCACCTCCAGCAGGCAAAAGACAACGGCGAACACTTCGCGATGCTGACCGCCTACGAGCAGTACACCGCTGAGATTTTTGACCAGGCTGGAATCGAAGTCCTCCTGGTGGGCGACTCCGCTTCCAACAACGTGTTCGGAAACGAAACGAGCCTTCCCGTGACGGTGGACGAGCTTCTTCCCCTGTGTCGGGCCGTGAGCAGGTCGGCCAAGCGCGCACTTATCGTCGCGGACCTGCCCTTCGGCAGCTATGAAGTTTCGGCTGAGCAGGCCGTTGCCACCGGTGTCCGCTTCCTCAAGGAGGGACTGGCACATGCCGTCAAGATCGAGGGCACTGCGTACTACGCCAACACCGTCAAGGCCATGGTCCAGGCCGGCATTCCCGTCATGGCCCACATTGGCTTCACCCCGCAGAGTGAGCACTCCCTGGGCGGTTACCGGGTGCAAGGGCGCGGCGATGACGCACAGCGCTTGGTGGACGACGCCGTGGCACTGCAGGACGCCGGCGCCTTCAGCGTCCTCATGGAGATGGTCCCCACGGAAACCGCAGCAGTCGTCGACGCCGCGTTGCGGGTACCGACAGTCGGCATCGGGGCCGGCAAGAGCACCACGGGCCAAGTCCTCGTGTGGCAGGACATGGCCGGTTTGCGGGGCGGCAAGATGGCCAAGTTCGTCAAACAGTACGCAGACCTTCGCACAACGTTGAGTGATGCTGCGGCCGCCTATGGCGAGGATGTCCGGTCCGGGCATTTCCCCGGACCGGAACACTCCTTCTAGTCGTCGTCCTGGGCGTCCCAGGCATCATTTCGTGCTTTGACCTTTTCCAAGGCGTGCTCGGCTTCTTCCCTGGTTTTATAGGGGCCAATCAGCTGGGTCCAATCGGACATGGCGTCCTCTTCGATCTCGTGCGTCTTGACGTTGTACCAGTACTCCGTCACGTCTCCTCCTCGATCCTCGGGCCTCTGGACGCGTAACGTTGGCGGGGTCACGGAAACCCAGCCACGCATTGTTACTTACGTCTCTTGTGTGCCTTATATGATCAATCTATGCCTTCTCTTGCTTCGACTGCACCCATTGGCGCCCTCACCCCGGGAACCATCAGCCCTGAACGACCCGTCCCCGCGTCGATCCCCCGGCCCGAGTACGTCGGCAAGAAGGCACCCGCCAAGTTCACCGGCTCCGAGGTGAAGTCCGCGGAGACCATCGAAAAGATCAGGATCGCCGGCAAAATCGCGGCACAAGCAATCGTTGAGGTCGGCAAGCATATCCAGCCGGGTGTCACCACGGACCAACTGGACAAGGTGGGGCACGAATTCCTCCTGGACCACAAGGCCTACCCGTCGACCCTTGGCTACAGGGGCTTCCCCAAGTCCCTGTGCTCGTCCCTCAACGAAGTCATCTGCCACGGTATCCCGGACTCCACCGTGGTGCAGGACGGCGACATCCTGAACATCGACATCACCGCTTTCATCGGCGGCGTGCATGGCGACACCAATTTCACTTTCCTTGTTGGCGACGTGGATGAAGAATCCCGTCTGCTGGTTGAGCGTACGCAGGAGTCGCTCAACCGGGCCATCAAGGCCGTGGCCCCGGGCCGCGAAATCAACGTAATCGGCCGCGCCATCCAGTCCTACGCCAAACGCTTCGGCTACGGCGTGGTGAGGGATTTCACTGGCCACGGCGTGGGTGAGGCCTTCCACACGGGCCTCATCATTCCGCATTACGACGCAGCCCCGGCGTACAACACCGTGATTGAGGCAGGCATGGTGTTCACCATCGAACCCATGCTGACCCTCGGCACCATCGAATGGGATATGTGGGCCGACGACTGGACGGTCGTCACCAGAGACCACAAACGCACGGCCCAATTCGAACACACCCTGTTGGTCACAGAGACCGGCGCGGAAATCCTGACCCTTCCCTAAGCTCCTCGGAAGGTCTTTGCAGCCCGGGCGGCTGCGCCATGCCCATCCCCTCCTGCCATGATCGGAAATGCATTGTCCAAGAAGGATGAGAAGACCCACAAGAACGCCCCGCTGATCGGTATCGACATCGGCGGCACCGGCATCAAGGGCGGCATCGTCGACCTGAAGAAGGGCAAGCTGATTGGCGACCGCTTCCGCGTGCCCACTCCGCAGCCGGCAACACCGGAGGCCGTTGCCGAGGTCGTCGCCCAAATCGTTGAGGAACTTTCCAACCGTCCCGACGCACCCGCTGCCGATTCGCCGGTGGGCGTGACCTTCCCCGGGATCATCCAGCACGGCGTAGTCAACTCTGCGGCAAACGTAGACAAGACCTGGCTCGGCACCGATATTGATGCCACCTTCACCAAACGCCTTGGCCGCCCCGTCGAGGTCATCAATGACGCCGACGCGGCGGGCCTGGCCGAAGCCCGCTACGGCGCGGGGGAAGGCGTAGACGGCACCGTCCTCGTGATCACGTTGGGCACCGGTATTGGGTCCGCCTTCATCTTCAACGGGCAGTTGGTTCCCAATGCCGAACTCGGCCACCTCGAGGTGGACGGACACGACGCCGAGACCAAGGCATCAGCCGTGGCCCGGGAGCGCGACGGCCTCAGCTGGGATCAATACGGCGTCCTCCTCAACCGCTACCTCCAGCACGTTGAGTTCCTGTTCTCCCCTGAGCTCTTTATTGTGGGTGGCGGCATCTCGAAGCGGTCCGACGAGTACTTCCCGCACCTTGAGCTGCGCACCAAGATCGTCACCGCCAAATTGAAGAACGACGCCGGTATTGTTGGCGCAGCGCTTGAGGTCGCTTTGCACCACAAGCTTGCCAAGTAGTCCTGGGATGTCTGAGGGCAATAACGCCGCATCCGGAATCGCGATTGTCACGGGGGCCAGCCGTGGGATCGGCGCTTCGGTCGCGTACGCTGCGGCCCGTGCCGGGTACGGCGTCGTCGTCAACTACTCCGCGGACAGCGCCGGCGCCAAAAGCGTCGTCGACGACATTGTTGACCACGGCGGCAGGGCGCAAGCTGTCCAGGCCGACGTCAGCCAGCCGGCCGACGTCGTGCGTTTGTTTGAGGAAGCCGCGTTCCTGGGCCCGGTGACTGCCGTCATCAACAACGCTGCAATCACGGGCAACCGGATCGGTCCTCTGGTGGACGTGCCCGCGGACACACTACAACGCGTTGTGGACGTCAACGTTGCCGGCATGATCTTCATGTGCCAGGAAGCCGTCCGGAGGCTTTCGACGGACAGCGGCGGCGTCGGCGGTTCCATCGTTAACATTTCGTCCACGGCAACCAAAGCCGGCTCCCCTGGAACCTGGGTCCACTATGCCGCCACCAAGGGTGCCGTGGATGTCCTGACGGTCGGTTTGGCGGCTGAGGTGGCCAAGCAGGGCATCCGGGTCAACGCGGTGGCGCCTGGAAGCACCAACACTGGCCTCCACGCAGCAGCTGGAATGCCGGACCGTGTGGAGCGGCTGAACCCGACCATTCCCATGGGCCGTGGAGCCGAGCCGGAAGAAGTAGCTGCGGCAGTCATGTGGCTGTTGTCGAATGAGGCCGGCTATATTACCGGCGCAGTTCTCCCAGTCTCAGGCGGGCGATAACCCCGCCGTGGTGCCGGTGGCGGCTGCGGCTTCCCCTCCGCTGCCGCCACCGGAGCTAGAGTTGGCTCTTCTCTGAACCCTTGGCTTCTTTGTCGCCAGTCTTCGCATGTGCCTCGGCCTCGTGGCGAAGAAGCGAAATTGCAGACTCGAAGTCCTCCAAGGATTCAAAAGCCTGATACACGCTGGCGAAGCGGAGGTAAGCCACTTCATCGAGCTTCCGCAGGGGCCCCAGAATTGCTAGGCCCACTTCATGGGCATCAATTTCAGCGGCGCCCGATGACCGGATGTTCTCTTCGACTTCCTGCGCCAGCATGGCGAGGTCGTCTTCAGTGACCGGGCGGCCCTGGCAGGCTTTACGGACTCCGCTGATCACCTTGATACGGCTGAACGGCTCCCCCACGCCTGATCGCTTGATGACAGAGAGGCTGGTGGTTTCCACCGTGGTGAAGCGGCGGCCGCATTCGGGGCACTGACGGCGGCGTCGAATGGAAGATCCGTCGTCCGCCATGCGGCTGTCGACGACGCGGGAGTCGGGATTCCGGCAGAACGGACAATACACGCTGGGCCTCCCCTGACAGCTCCGGCACGGTACCGGAACCAGCAGGACGCCGGATACGCAAAAGGTGCCGGAAGATTCACTTCCGGCACAAGTTTACGTTTGTTCGCACAGTAATGACAAGCTTGTAACTACTACATGTAGTAGTTACCACCCTTATATGTAGTGGTTAGAGGTCATTTGCGAAGCGGATTCGCACGGCATCCCCGTGACCGGGAAGGTCCTCGGCCCCGGACAAGCTCACAATATGGCCGCTGACCTGCTCCAGCGCCGCACGGTTGTAATTAATGACCTGCACAGCACGCAGGAACGTGGTGACGTTCAGTCCGGACGAGAAGGCGGCAGTTCCGCTGGTGGGCAATACGTGGTTGGAACCGGCACAGTAGTCGCCCAAGCTGACAGGGCTGTAGTCGCCCACGAAGATCGCTCCGGCATTGCGGATGCGAGACGCAACTACTGCAGCATCGGCAGTCATGATCTCCAGGTGCTCTGCGGCGTAGGCGTTGCACACGGCGATCCCCTGCTCAAGATCGTCCACCAGCACGACGCCGGACTGCGGTCCGGACAACGCTTCCAGCACGCGGGCGCTGTGCTTCGTAGCGGCGGCTTGCCGTTCGAGTTCAATCACGACGGCGTCAGCCAACTCTGCGTCATCAGTCACCAGGACGGAAGCTGCTTTGGGATCGTGCTCGGCCTGGCTGATGAGGTCGGCTGCTACCAGCGGGGCGTGGGCCGTGGAGTCGGCGAGTATGGCGATTTCGGTGGTTCCGGCCTCCGAGTCGATGCCCACCACGCCTTTGACCAGCCGCTTGGCCGTGGCAACGAAAATGTTGCCTGGCCCGGTGACGACGTCGACAGGTTCGATGGGCAATTCATCCCCTGATCCTGGGATGCCATAGGCAAACGAAACGATTGCCTGCGCTCCACCAATCGCATACACCTCGTCGATGCCGAGGAGTTTGGCTGCAGCCAGGATGGTGGGGTGCGGCAGTCCACCGAAGTCCTTTTGCGGAGGGGAAGCCAGCGCAATCGACTCAACACCGGCCGCCACTGCGGGCACCACATTCATGATCACTGAGGACGCCAAGGGAGCGAGGCCGCCGGGAACATACAGTCCGACGCGTCCCACGGGAATCCAATTCTGGCTCACTACGGCGCCATCGGCCAGCCCGACGTCCACGTTTGCCGGGCGCTGCTGATCGGCAAATTGTCGTGCGCGGCTGATCGACTCCTCC
The DNA here is from genome assembly GCF_051106045.1 of Paenarthrobacter sp. FR1. NCBI lineage: Bacteria > Bacillati > Actinomycetota > Actinomycetes > Micrococcales > Micrococcaceae > Paenarthrobacter > Paenarthrobacter sp. FR1. The sequence goes on from NZ_JBPFSF010000016.1 coordinate 17,265, forward strand.
AACGCAGCCCGGACCGCCGGGTCCAGCTCGGCCAAGGCCTGAGTCAGTGCCTCCGCCGGGACTCGGGGGTGGGACTGTTCTACGCCGTCGAATGTCTTCGCCAAGTCTGACAAGGCGGCAAAACCCCGGCTTCGCACGGCCGAAATAATGTCCTGGACCTTCTGTTCCGCGTCGGCCATGGTCTGGTGGCGCGCCCTGGGCACTGCTGCGCGCAGTTCGGCCAGCGAAAGGTGTCGCCCCCGGAAGTCGATGCTCCGGAAGTCGAGGGAGGCAGCTGCGGGGGCGGAAGTATCCGAAGAAGTGGTCACCCGGCTATTTTACGGGTTTCTTGGACAGAACCCCGAACAGTGCCAGGACGAACGTGATGAAGGCCGTGGCACCAGGCCACAGCACCAGCACCGCGTAAGACCGGAGCGTGAAGCCAAACGCCGGGTCAACGGCAGGATCCTGAGCCGGGCCCCACCATTGCGCGGCGAGCAGGCCTGCCAACCAAGCGATGACAGCTCCCACTGCCCCGCCAAGGAGTGCCAATACCAGCCGGCGCGTTGCGTACACGCCCTGCAGCTTTCCGTCGAGCATGAGTCCGGTGACGATTCCGGCCACCAGCATCAACGCCGCGAGGACCAAATCGCGCGGGAGCCAGGACTCGGTGTTGGCTGGATCCGCCAGGTCCGGGTTGCCCGAGACCAGATTGAGTCCGCCCGGGGCAAGCAACCACCACAGCACGCCAAGCACCACGCCCGAGGCTGCAGGAACCACCAGCCAAAACACGTCCCTTGGGCGCCGGTGAGCGGCCTCGGGGGCAGGTTCGGGAACTGCGGGCAGGCTTACTCTGGGCTCGGTCATGCAACTCACATTAACAAACGTTCACGCGGGCTCAACAAAATAAGGGGCCGCTGCGGAGGAGGAATACCCTGAGGAGAGAAGCACAGCCCCCAGCGCAGGAGAAACACCCACGTGGCAAGCGAACAATCCGGATTTGAGCAGACTTTCAGGGAGATGTTCCGCAGGCATGCCGCCGGGGTTGCCATCATTACGGCCAACCTCAACGGGAAGCCCTTCGGCTTTACTGCCACGTCCGTGGCATCACTGTCCGCCGAGCCGCCTCGTTTCACCTTCAACATGGCCAGGAGCTCGAGTTCATGGCCCGCCGTGGCCGGCGCGGACTACATCGGTGTTCACATGCTGGGGCTTGAGAACCAAGCCCTTGCCAACCGGTTCGCGCGGACCCGGGATCGTTTCGAAGGCGACCACTGGGAGCCGGGTCCCCATGACGTCCCGATTCTCAAGGATGTCAGCGGCTGGCTGGTGGGCAAGATTCAAATGCGCCTGTCATTCGAGAACAACGCCGTGATCGTGGTGGAAGTCATCGACGGCCAGGTGGGCGAAGACGGCACTCCCCTGCTTTACCACAGCGGCGGCTACAGCCAGCCGGCACCGCTCGACTACGAGATCTGACGGACCAGTCCCGAACGGGCTCCGAACTCCTAGTTATCCAGGCACGCAGGACCCAGAAGCACCTTGAGATCACCGAAAAGCGAAGGACTCGGGTTTACCCGCATATGAACGGGCAGCCCCATGACCTCCACCTTGGTGTCACCCATCAGCTTCAGGCGGACCTCGGAGTTTCCACGGTGGGTTCGCAGGACGTCGCGCAAGTCAGTCACCACTGATTCCGTGGCCTTGAACGTGGGAATGGTGATCACGACCGGGCCGTTCACGCTTTCGCTGAGGTCCGGAACCGAGAGCTCCATGCAGTTCAGTGTCACTGCCCCGTCATCCCGGCGCTGCAACCGTCCCTTGACCACAACAATCAAGTCCTCTGCCAAGACCGAAGCAATGGGACCGTAGACCTGACCGAAGAACATGACCTCCATGGAAGCGCCGAGGTCCTCGATCTCGGCCCGGGCATAGGCATTGCCGCTGGCCTTCGCGATTCGCCGGCTCAACGAGGTGATCATGCCGGCGATGGTGACTATTGCGCCGTCGTGTGGTCCGTCTTCCGCGATGATCGACGTTATGGACTGTTCAGCGTGCTGGCTGAGGACGCCCTCGAGTCCTTGGAGGGGATGGTCGGACACATAGAGGCCCAACATGTCCCGTTCGAACGATAGCTTGTCCTTCTTCTCCCATTCCGGAAGATCCGGAATTTCGGTGGTCAGCGACGCTTCCGGCTCCTGATCCTCGAACCCTGCGAAGAGGTCGAACTGGCCAATGGCCTCGTTGCGCTTCAGGGTGATGACGGAGTCGATGGCTTCTTCGTGGATCATCGCAAGGGCTCGGCGATGGTGGCCGAGCGAATCGAACGCACCGGCCTTGATCAGGGATTCGATGGTGCGCTTGTTGCACACCACCGCGGGCACCTTCAGGAGGAAGTCCTTGAACGAGGTGTAGCTGCCCTCCGTGGTACGGGCGGAGACCATGGCATCCACCACGTTGACGCCGACGTTACGGATTGCGCCCATGCCGAAGCGAATGTCCGTGCCCACTGGAGTGAAGTTCAGCGACGACTCGTTGACATCCGGCGGAAGAACCGTGATGCCCATACGGCGGCACTCGTTCAAGTAGATGGCCGACTTGTCCTTGTCATCGCCCACCGAGGTGAGCAGGGCAGCCATGTACTCCGGGGCATAGTGCGCCTTCAAGTAGGCGGTCCAGTAGGAAATTACCCCGTACGCTGCCGAGTGCGCCTTGTTGAAGGCGTAGTCGGAGAACGGGAGCAAGATGTCCCAGAGGGTCTTGACGGCGGCCATGGAGTAACCGTTGTCCTGCATGCCTTGGGAGAAGCCAGCGAACTGCTTGTCCAGCTCGGACTTCTTCTTCTTGCCCATGGCGCGGCGGAGGATGTCTGCCTGACCGAGTGAGTAGCCGGCAAGCTTCTGCGCCACGGCCATAACCTGCTCTTGGTACACGATCAGGCCGAAGGTGCCGCCAAGGATTTCCTTGAGCGGTTCTTCCAGCTCAGGGTGGATGGGGATGACCTCTTGGATCCCGTTCTTTCGCAGGGCGTAGTCGGTGTGGGCGTTGGCGCCCATGGGCCCAGGCCGGTAGAGGGCCAGCACAGCGGAGATGTCTTCGAAGTTGTCAGGCTTCATGAGCTTGAGCAGGGACCGCATGGGGCCACCGTCCAGCTGGAACACACCCAGGGTATCGCCGCGCGCCAGGAGCTCATACGACGCAGCGTCGTCGAGTTCGAGGTTTTCCAGGTCCAGGTCAACGCCGCGGTTCATCTTGATGTTTTCCAGGGCATCCGAAATGATCGTCAGGTTTCGGAGGCCCAGGAAGTCCATCTTGATCAGGCCAAGGCCTTCGGACGTCGGATAATCGAACTGCGTGATGACTTGGCCGTCCTGGAAGCGGCGCATGATCGGAATGACGTCGATGATGGGGTCCGAGGACATGATGACGCCAGCCGCGTGGACACCCCACTGGCGCTTCAGGCCCTCGATACCCAGCGCGGTCTCGAAGACCTTGGCGGCCTCAGGATCGGTGGCGATCAGCTGGCGGAAGTCTCCGGCTTCGCTGTAGCGCTTGGACTCGGGGTTCTGGATATCCGCAAGCGGGATGTCCTTGGCCATGACGGCAGGCGGAAGTGCCTTGGTCAGCTGCTCCCCCATGCTGAACGGGTAGCCCAGCACGCGCGAGGAGTCCTTGAGTGCCTGCTTGGTCTTGATAGTGCCGTACGTGACGATCATCGCCACGCGCTCGTCGCCGTACTTCTTGGTGACATAGTCAATCACTTCGGAGCGGCGGCGATCATCGAAGTCGACGTCGAAGTCGGGCATGGAGACGCGGTCCGGGTTAAGGAAGCGTTCGAAGATCAGGCCATGCTGCAGGGGGTCGAGGTCGGTGATACGCATGGCGTAGGCCACCATGGAGCCTGCACCGGAACCGCGGCCCGGACCCACACGGATCCCGTTGTTCTTGGCCCAGTTGATGAAGTCGGCAACCACCAGGAAGTAGCCGGGGAATCCCATGGACGTGATGACGCCGAGTTCGTAGTCGGCCTGCTTGCGTACCTTGTCCGGAATGCCTTGAGGGTACCGGTACTTGAGGCCGGCATCCACTTCCTTGACCAGCCAGGACGTCTCATCCTCCCCTGGCGGGCAGGGGAACCGTGGCATGTAGTTGGCACCGGTATTGAACGAGACTTCGCAACGCTCAGCGATGAGCAGCGTGTTGTCACAAGCCTCCGGGTGGTCGCGGAACAGTTCACGCATTTCCTGCGGCGACTTCAGGTAGTAGCCACTGCCGGAGAAGGCGAAGCGGGAGCCGCCGTTGTCATACGTCGGTTCAAGGAGGGTGGAGCCGGACTGAATGGCCAGCAGGGCCTCGTGGGCCTTGGCATCGTGTTCGTGCGTGTAGTGGAGGTCGTTGGTGGCCACCAGCGGCAGGTTGAGCTCCTTGGCCAGGCGGAGGAGGTCTCCTGTGACGCGGCGTTCGATGTCCAGCCCGTGGTCCATCAGCTCGCAGAAGTAGTTCTCTGCCCCGAAAATGTCCCGGAACTCAGCAGCGGCCTCAACGGCCTCGCGATACTGGCCAAGACGAAGCTTGGTTTGGACTTCACCGGAGGGGCAGCCGGTGGTGGCGATCAGGCCTTCGGAGTAGGTGTTGAGCAGCTCCCGGTCCAGTCGCGGCCACTTACCGAACACAGAGTCCAGGGAGGCTATGGACGATGCCCGGAACAGGTTCCGCATGCCCACATTGTTGTAGCTCAGGAGCGTCATGTGCGTGTACGAGCCACCGCCGGAGACGTCGTCCTTGCGCTGGCTTTCGTCGCCCCAGCGCACACGCTCTTTGTCACCGCGGGCAGTTCCCGGCGTCACATAGGCTTCGACGCCGATGATGGGCTTGATGCCCTTGTCAGTCGCCTTGCGCCAGAAGTCGAAGGCGCCGAACAAATAGCCGTGGTCCGTGGTGGCCAGCGCGGGCATTCCCAGCCGCTCGGTTTCGTCGAACAACTCACCCAGTCTGGCCGCTCCATCCAGCATGGAGTACTCGGTGTGGGTGTGCAGGTGGACGAACGAATCATTGCTGGAAGTCACCACGACAGTCTACCGTCCCGGGTCCGACAGGAAGCGGACCCGGACGGCGAGGCCCCTATGCAGAGCCGGTTGCGAGCAGATCCAGGGCGTACTGGAGATCGGCAGGGTAGTCACTGCTGACCTCCACCCAGTCACCGGTTCGGGGGTGCGTGAACCCGAGCTGGCGGGCGTGCAGCCATTGCCTTGTGAGCCCCAGTGTTGCCGCGAGCCGGGGATCGGCCCCGTACGTGAGATCTCCAGCACAGGGGTGCCGCAAGGCCGAGAAATGGACTCGGATCTGATGGGTACGGCCGGTCTCCAAGTGAACCTCCACCAAGGTGGCCTTGCCGAACGCTTCCAGCACCTCGTAGTGCGTTACTGATGGCCGTCCGTCCTCGATCACGGCGAAACGCCAGTCGTGGCCCGGGTGGCGTCCGATCGGGGCATCGATGGTGCCTTCAAGCGGATCAGGCAGTCCTTGGACCACAGCGTGGTACACCTTGTCCACGGTGCGTTCCTTGAAAGCGCGCTTCAGGACCGTGTAGGCATGCTCGGTCTTCGCCACCACCATGACGCCGGAGGTCCCGACGTCGAGCCTGTGCACGATACCTGCACGCTCGGGCGCTCCGGACGTCGAAATCCTGTACCCGGCCCCGGCGAGGCCACCGACCACCGTTGGTCCCACCCAGCCTGGCGAGGGATGCGCTGCAACCCCCACGGGCTTGTCGATGACAACGAATTCCTCGTCATCCAGCAGGATCTTCAGGCCTTCCACAACTTCCTCCACGACTTCCAAGGGGTCCGGCCGCTCGGGAACAGTAACGTCCAGTACTGCACCGGCCACGAGCTTTGCCGACTTGCCGAGTGCCACACCGCCGCTGGTCACGTTTCCTTCAGCAATCAGCAGCGCTGCCGCCGAGCGGGAGATGGCCAGCAGTTGCGCCAGGCCGGCATCGGCGCGCACCCCGGCCAGTTCTTCGGGAATCACCAGCGTGTTACTCACCGGCAGTCTCCCCCGCGGATCCGGCAGCAGGCTTGGCATCACTGGCTGGTTTGGCCGCCGCTGATTGGCGCTTTCCATCCATGCCGATGCCGCGAAGGGTGAGGAGGCAGATAATGACGACGCCGGACACCACCGCCGAGTCCGCGATGTTGAAGATGGCGAAGTTGGGCAATTGGATGAAATCCACCACGTGGCCCATGGCGAAGGACGGCTCCCGGAACAGGCGGTCGGTCAGGTTGCCCAGCGCCCCGCCCAGAAGCAGGCCAAGGGACAGCGCCCACCAGGCCGAGCCCAGACGTCGCAACTGGAAGAGGATTGCCACCGATACGGCAGCCATGACGATAGTGAAAACCCACGTCACGTTTTCCCCAATGGAGAACGCCGCCCCGGAGTTCCGGATGTAGTACCAGTGCAGCAACGGGGGCAGCACCGGAATGCGTTCACCCTCCGTCATGGTGCTGGTCACCCAGAGCTTGGTGAGCTGGTCAAAGGCGTAGGCGAACACGGCGAAGCCGGCAAAAAGCCAGAGCATGGCCGGACGCCACTTGCGGCGGACGGTTGGCTCCGGCTGCGAGGCGTCATCGGTTAAGTCGTCGGTCATAGTGCTTTCATTCGTGAAGCGTGGAGGTTTGCCATCAGGGTAGTTAACAGCAAAAGCCGGCGGCCGAGGAGTCCTCAGCCACCGGCTTTCAGAATACTTGCTAAACGTCTGCGGTAGCTTCGCCGACCTCAGGGGCAGCGACGGAACCACGGGCGTCGAGGTCGCGCAACTGGCCTTCGATGTAAGCCTTCAGGCGGGAGCGGTAGTCGCGCTCGAAGCCGCGGAGCTGTTCCACCTTGCGCTCGAGAACGGAGCGCTGCTGCTCGAGGGCACCAAGGATCTTGCGGGACTTTTCCTGGGCATCGTTGACGAGGCTGGAAGCCTCGATCTGAGCCTCCGCAATGATCTTTTCCTTCTGCTGCGCGCCGTCCGAAACGTGCTTGTCGTGCATCTGCTGAGCCATGGCCAGCAGTCCTGCAGCGGATTCAGCGGAGGGGGTGACACCGTTGCTTGCAGCGGGAGCCTTGGCAGCGGCAGCGGCAGCGGCGGCCTGCTCGGCTTCCTTCTTCTTGGCAGCTTCGGCAGCCTTGGCCTCGGCTTCCGCCTTGGCCTCAGCTTCCTTGTCGACCTTGACCGGGGCCGGAACCTTCTCGACGACCGGAGCCGCAGCAGTTGCAGCAGGCACAGCCGAACCGGCTTCGCCGAGCTTCTTGCGAAGTTCGTCATTCTCCTGGTTCAAGCGGCGAAGTTCCACCACGATCTCGTCGAGGAAGTCGTCTACCTCGTCCTGGTCGTAGCCTTCGCGGAACTTGGTCGGCTGAAAGCGCTTGTTGACAACGTCTTCTGGCGTCAAAGCCATCTGGTCACCTCGTTGGTCTAGTTAGTCAGTAGGCCTTCCGGCCGTTCAAAACTACGGTACCTAAATATCATCTGGTTCCTCCAATTCAACACCATCGTGTTGAATTGGAGAATTTGCGGCCTTTGGACCATCGGTGGTCCGGGTTCCGCGGGCAGCTATGCCAAGCCGCCAGCCACGTTCATGGCGATTACAACTACAACAATCAGGATCAGGAACCCCAAGTCCAAGGAAATTCCACCCAGCTGGAGGGGCGGTATCAGTTTGCGGAGCCTCCCCAGCGGAGGATCCGTCACGGAGTAGACCACATGGGCTGTTACCAATGCCACACCCCGCGGACGCCACTGGCGGGCGAACATCTGCACCCACTCAAAGATGAGTCGGATGATCAAGGCAATGAAGAACAGCAACAACACAATATAGATAAGGCCGAAAACAATGCCCACGAGTTAGCTCAGATCTCCCACTTGTTCCGGAATGCCGATCGGTCCCTACTATTGCAACACAGATGCCAGGCAGGTTGACCCGCCTGGCATCCGCGAAAAAATCTGGTGTCAGCTCTGGTTGAAGAAGCTGGCCTGCGTTTCGCTGGCCTTCTTGTCATCTCCGATGACCTCGACGTACGACGGCGACAACAGGAAGACCTTATTGGTCACCCTCTCGATACTCCCATGCAGGCCAAAGACCAACCCGGCCGAGAAGTCCACAAGGCGCTTGGCGTCGGCTTCACCCATGTCGGTGACGTTCATGATGACCGGAATGCCATCCCTGAAGCTTTCACCGATGACCTTGGCATCGTTGTACGAACGGGGATGAACGGTGGTGATCTGCCTCAGGCCCGAGGCATCTTCGCGGCTGGACGCCGCACGCTTGATGGGTGTCACGGGTGCGCGGTATTCCTCTTCGGCATCAACAGTGGGCATTTCACGGACAACTTCCCGGACGGGAGCAGGCGCCCGGCGCTCTTCCCGTTCCTGTGCCTGGGGGCGTTCTTCGTCGTGGTGCGAGGCGACGGCCTGCTCAGATTCGTAGTGTTCATCGCCGTCGGCGAGCCCAAGATAGATCATTGTCTTGCGCAGAGCGCCAGCCATGGTGCACTCCTATCGTTTCTGCAGTAGGCGGGCCGCCATGACTTGACATATTGGAACCCCGGCCCGTCATTCCAATACTTTGACGCTACCCCACGGCCGGACGCGAACCCAGAATATCGGAGCCAATTCGCAGGTGTGTCGCCCCGAACTTCACGGCTGCTTCCAGGTCCTGGCTCATTCCGGCGGAGATGCCGGCAGCAGCCGGATGCGCCACGCGGAGCGCCTCTGAAATTGCGGCCAGCTTGTTGAATGCCGCCTCAGGATCGGCACCGAGGGGTGCCACGGCCATCAGCCCTGCCAACCGCAGGCCAATGGCCGACTCGATCCTGGCTGCAAGCAGTTCCACGTCGGCCGGAGCGGCACCGCCGCGGTGCGCACCGGCGTCGTCCTCCAAACTGACCTGAACGAAGCAGTCAAGGTCGCTCCGCCCCGTAGAATCCTGCTCCCTGGCGACGGCCTTGGACAACGCGTCAACAAGCTGGGGCCGATCAATCGACTGGACGGACGCCGCATACTTGGCAACGGACTTTGCCTTGTTGCTTTGAAGCTGCCCGATGAAATGCCATCGCACATCAAGGTCGGCCAGCTCCGCGGTTTTGGACGCTGCTTCCTGGTCGCGGTTCTCACCAAAGTCGCCAACGCCAAGTGCAGCCAAGCGGCGGACGTCGGCAGCCGGATGAAACTTGGTCACGACGATCAACTGCGGGACATCACTTCGTCCGGCAGCGGCCGCCGCTGCCTCGATCCGGCTCCTGACCACCTCCAGCCGCCCAGCGAGCTCAGCGGTACGGGCATCGCCACCGGCAGCCTGCGGCCGGTGGTCGTGTCCAGTGCTAGTCATGCGTCCACACCAAACCTGCGAATCGACCGGTGCGGGACTCGCGCCGGTAAGAGAAAAGGGAATCATTTTCGAGGGTGCACTCCCCCGCATAAGCCACAGGAACATCCAATGCAGCCAATTGCGCCCGCACACCCGCGGGCAGGTCCAGGGCGGGAGTTCCCCACGACGTGGTGGACCAGGTGGCCGGGACTTTCGCCGCGACGTCGGTACGCAGTTGTTCCGGCACCTCGTAGCAGGAACCGCAAATTGAAGGACCCAGCCAGGCGCTGATGTCCACGGCGCCGCGGCTACGCATTCCAGCGATAGTGGCCCCCACGATGGCCGAAGCAACGCCGGGGCGTCCCGCGTGGGCCACGGCAATGATGGGGTCATTGTTGGCGTCCACGCCTGCGAACACCACGGGCACGCAATCGGCCACCATGACAGCCAACGGCTGCGCCGCCCCCGGGGAATCCGTGGAAGCTGAAACCATGGCGTCGGCAGTGGGTCCGGGCCCAATGGCAGCGATGAACTCCACCGTGTTGCCATGGACTTGATTCATGTATTGGAACTGCCGCGCACCCAACCCCGCCGCGTGCGCGAGGCGGGTTCGCCGTGCGCTCACTTCCTCAGGGTTGTCCCCTACGTGGAGAGCCAGGTTCCCGGCGCCTGCATCCGTGAAGGCTACAGAAACGCCGGGCCGAACTTCATTGCGCCACCAAAACACCAGGTACTGACTCTCCGAACGCGGCTTACTTCAGGAAGTCGGGGACGTCGAGGTCGTCCGAGCGACTACCCGACAGGTCGGGCTCCACCACGGCCGGAAGGTCGACGTCGAAGCCCGAGTCAGCAGGCAGCGCGGACGGGCGCTGCTGACCCCAATTGCTCAAGCCCGCGGCACCGATACCTGCCGTTGCGTGCTGGGGTGCAGCGGCACTGGAAGGTGCGCTGCTCGGTGCAGCGGGACGATCCGAGGGCACGGGGTTTTGCGCCGGACGCGACTGGTCCATGGAGGGCGAGGTTGCCTTGACGTCGTCGAAACCTGCAGCAATGACCGTCACACGGGCCTCATCGCCCAAGGCGTCGTCAATGACCGCACCGAAGATGATGTTGGCCTCGGGGTGCGCCACTTCCTGCACCAGTCGGGCTGCTTCATTGATTTCGAACAGGCCGAGATCCGAACCACCCTGGATGGAGAGCAGGACACCGTGGGCGCCGTCAATGGAGGCCTCCAGGAGCGGGGAGGCGATGGCAAGTTCGGCAGCCTTGACCGCACGGTCTTCACCGCGGGCGGAACCGATGCCCATCAGGGCTGATCCTGCACCCTGCATGACCGACTTGACGTCGGCAAAGTCGAGGTTGATCAAGCCCGGGGTGGTGATCAGGTCGGTGATGCCCTGCACGCCGGAGAGGAGCACCTGGTCCGCGGAGCGGAAAGCGTCCAGGACGGAGACGTTGCGATCGCTGATGGACAGGAGGCGATCGTTGGGGATGACGATCAGGGTGTCGACTTCGTCGCGAAGCGCGTCAATGCCGGCTTCGGCGGAACCTGCACGGCGGCGGCCTTCGAAGGTGAACGGACGGGTCACCACACCAATGGTCAGCGCACCCAGGGAACGCGCGATGCGCGCCACCACGGGGGCGCCACCGGTACCGGTGCCACCGCCTTCGCCGGCCGTGACGAAGACCATGTCAGCGCCGCGGAGAACTTCTTCGATCTCGTCGGCGTGGTCCTCGGCGGCCTGCTTGCCGACTTCGGGGTTGGCGCCGGCTCCGAGTCCACGCGTGAGTTCACGTCCGACGTCAAGCTTGACGTCGGCGTCGCTCATGAGCAGCGCCTGCGCGTCAGTATTGATGGCGATGAACTCGACGCCCCGAAGGCCGACCTCGATCATGCGGTTGACTGCGTTCACGCCACCGCCGCCGATGCCGACGACCTTGATGACGGCCAAGTAATTCTGCGGTGCTGCCACGTTTCGTGCCCCTTGCTTGTGTCCTATAGCGAAACTGATCGAGTCCAACTTGAATTCTTGGACCTTAACCCTCTAGTTGAAGGTTATAGTTATGTCAAGTAACTCTACTGCGACGGTATTTCCTATGGTTCGCACATGCAATGACCGCTTGCGCGTGTCGTGTGATTGTCGCGAAATAAGGCCACCGACGGCCGGAGGTTACGTTCTCAAACTGCTTATTTGGTGAATGGATGCCGTGGGACGCTGACGTCGTAGACACGCACGGGAACCTTCGGATCTGCCGGCATCTTTAGCAGCGCTTCAAGTGCCTTCGCCTTCAATTCCCTGTCCTCGGCATTGCCCCACACTACCGTCTTTCCGTCCACCAGTTTGAGCTCCACCGCATCCGCGGAGGCTGCCGAAGCGGTGGACATCCTGGCCAGTACGTCGGCCGGCAAGGTGTCCAGGACAGCAGCAATTGCCTTGAAGAGCTCCGTCTTGGTCGCACCCGCGCCGGCGTCGATCAACGGCAGGGCCACCGCGGACTGGTCCTTGGTGGCACCGAGCTGAACGCCGTCCACGTCAACCATGACAAAAGAGTCGCCCTGTTTCAGCAGCGCTACCGGAACACGTTCGTTGACATGAACCAACAATTCCGAAGGTGGCCGCGCCTCCATAGTGGCCGACCGAACTTGGACCAGAGGCTTCAGGAGCTCGTTGATCTCCTGCTCGCTGACCTGGGGCAGTGGCTTGCCTTCCAGCCCCGAGAGAGCCTTCTGCACGGCATCAGGAGTCAACAGGGTGGTTCCGTCCACAGTGACGGTCCGGACTGCGAGGACCGGCGAATACACGGCACCGGCGATGAGCGCCGCAACAAACGCCGCGACGATGGAAAGCGTCCACAGCACCAGCCTCCGCTGGCGTTTTCCCTTTGGCTCCGGAAAGGCAATGACGTTGCCCGGTGGAGTTGCCTTGCCGGACTTCGAATTCTTATCTACCGGATTGGCGGAACCTGTTGATTTAACTGCTGGCGTCACACCAGGTTCAAGGGAACGCTGGGCGCTGATGACGGTCCCGGAGTCTTTGCTCCGGGGGCGGCCGGCGGTCGGCTGGCCCGTATCCGTGGCCGGTTTATACGTCGGCTTGCGGGTACTAGCCACCCAGCGCCTCCACGATCACGGGTCCGTACGCAGTAACGTCTCCCGCGCCCACTGTCAGGACCACGTCACCTTCGCCTGCGACTGTGGCTATTGCCCTCACGGCTTCGTCTGCGGAAACAAGGCGGCCAGTGGACAAATGATCGGTGATCAATGCACTGGTGACCCCCGGAATGGGATCTTCGCGGGCCGGATAGATGTCCAGGACCAGAGCCGTGTCCGCTGAGTTCAGGGCCTCCGCAAACTCGTCGGCGAACTCACGGGTGCGCGAGAACAGGTGCGGTTGGAAGAGGACATGCACTTTGTTGCCGGCCGCGACTGAACGCGCCGCCGAGAGTGCCGCCCGAACTTCCGTGGGGTGGTGGGCGTAGTCGTCGTAGACCCGCACTCCCCTGCCCTGGCCTTTGAGTTCAAACCGCCGCGAGGCCCCTGTAAAGTGGGCCAACGCCGCTGCTGCGGCATCAGGTGCCACCCCGAGTTCGACGGCGACCGCGAACGCCGCTGCCGCATTCAGGGCATTGTGGCGCCCGGGTACCTGCAGTTCGAGCCGGTGGACTTCGCCCGCGACAGCCACCGAGACATCTCCTGGACCAGCGTCGTGAAGCCGGATGTCGGCGTCGTCCGCTGTTCCGTACGTCAGTACCCGGGTGGTTCCCTTCGAAGCAGTACGGTCCGCCAGCGCGCGGGCGCCGGCATCATCGGCGCAAACCAGGAGAATACCTTCGGGCGGCAGGAGGGCCGCGAAGCTGTCAAACGAGGCAAAGACTGCTTCGGGAGTTCCATAGTGGTCCAGGTGGTCGGCCTCGACGTTGGTGACGACGGCGATCAGCGGCCGATAGTTGAGGAAGGAACCATCCGACTCGTCGGCCTCGGCAACGAAGATGTCCGAAGCCCCGTGTGCGGCGTTCACACCGAGTGCCGGGACGTTCGCTCCAATGGCAAAGGAGGGATCAACGCCTGCTTCCTTGAGCAGGACGGCGATCATGGAGGTGGTGGTGGACTTACCGTGCGTACCCGCCACTGTAACCACCCGGTGACCGGCCATGGTGGCAGCCAGGGCTTCGGACCGGTGCAACACGGGCAGTCCTGCAGCCCGCGCCGCCGTGAGCTCCGGATTATCGGCGCGGATGGCCGAGCCGGCCACGATCGTCTGCGCATCGCCCAGGTTTTCTGCGTCGTATCCCACGGCTATGCGCGCACCAGCCGCGGCGAGGTCGTGCATGACCGGCAAGTCTTTGCCATCCGTTCCGCTGACAGGGACACCCCGCGCCACCATGATCCGGGCGACGGCGGACATTCCCACTCCGCCGATGCCAATGAAGTGGACGCGTCCCAGGGATTCGAGGGGGGCGATGCTGGTGGTCATGCGTTTACCGCTTCCAAGACAAGATCAGCCATGCGCTGATCGGCGTTTCTGATACCGAGGGCCTCGGACTTGCGGGCCATTTCGCGGAGCCTGCCGTGGTCGGACAGCAGTGGAATGAGTTCGCTTTCGAGCCATTCCGGGCTGAGGTCCTTATCGTCCACCAGGAGAGCGCCACCGGCGCTCACCAACGGAGCCGCGTTCAGTGCCTGCTCCCCGTTTCCGATCGGCAGCGGCACGAACACGGCCGGAACTCCTACCGCCGCTGCTTCGCTGACGGTTCCAGCACCCGCGCGGGCCAGAAGCACATCGGCAGCTGCGTAGACGTTCTCCATCCCGTCCACGTACTCAACCTGGCGATAGCCGTCGGCAGCCAGCAGTTCGCCGTCGTCATTGAGGACAGACTTCCCGTTGCCCGTAATGTGCAGGGTTTGGACTCCGGCAGCTGCCAGAGCCGGAAGTGCGGCCGCTATGGAACGATTGATGCTCAACGCCCCGGACGAGCCTCCCGTGACGATCAAAGCCGGCCTTTCCGGATCCAACCCCAACAGTGACTTGGCCGCAGGTGCAGCCTTGGCCCGGTCGAGGCCGGAGATGGCCCGGCGCATGGGCATGCCCACGTGGCGTGCTCCCCGCAACCGTGTTCCGGCAAACGCCACAGCAACGTAGTTGCTGAACCGGGCGCCCACGCGGTTGGCGAGGCCGGCCTTCATGTTGGCTTCATGGATAACGATGGGAATCCCGAGTTTCCGGGCAGCAAGGTACATGGGTGTGCAGACATAGCCGCCCACCCCCACGAGGACATCAGCCTGCGCTTCCTCCAGGATGCGCCGGGCCTGGCGTACCGCTCCACTCAGTCGTCCGGGAAGCTTCAGGAGGTCTACGGAGGGTCGTCGCGGAAACGGAACCCGGTCGATGGTGGCGAGCTCGTAGCCGGCGGCCGGGATGAGCCGCGTTTCCATGCCCGACGGCGTGCCAACAGTCAAGATGGCAGCGTCCGGACGCTTGTCCTTGATGGCGTCGGCGATGGCCAACAGCGGGCTGATATGCCCGGCGGTTCCGCCGCCGGCCAGGACGACGGACAAAGGCTTAGACGCGTTGGAGTCAAAAGTCATGAAGTGCTATTTACGCTTTCGTGCGGTCTTGGACATGAGGCGCGGAAGGAACCCTGAACGCTGCTGCGGTGGCAGTTGGCCGCGGGCCAAGGACAACACTACGCCCACCCCGCACAGCGACATCACGAGTGCAGAGCCACCGTAGGAGATGAAGGGCAGCGGCACACCGACCACCGGAAGCAACTGGGTCACCACCGCCATGTTCATGCTTGCCTGGCCCAGCAGCCACACCATGATTCCACCCGCAAGGGTGCGCTGGAACGGATCCGTCTGCCGGACCACCACACGGAAGATGGCGATGCCAAGAATCGCGAAAAGCACCAGAACCACAATGGTCCCTACCAAGCCAAGTTCCTCGCCGATGATGGCGAAGATGAAGTCGTTGTGGGCTTCCGGCAACCAGTTGTATTTCTGTCGGCTCTGGCCCAGGCCCAGGCCCGTCCAGCTTCCTTGCGCCAGCCCGTACATGCCGTTGGTGGACTGGAAGTCGAAATCGAACTGCTCGGTACATGATGCGGACGCCGTCCCGAGCCAGGAGGTGATGCGGCATATCCGGTTGGCACTGCTGATGGTGCCCAGCACGGCGCCCACCACTCCCACGGCACCGGCAATGGCCAGCATCCGTCCGGGCACGCCCGCAAAGTAGAGGCCCGCCGCTGTGATGGCGGCAATGACGATCACGGTTCCAAGGTCGTTTCCGAGCATCACGAGGCCAATGACGAGGCCTGCGCCCGGCACCACGGGGATGATCACATGCCACCAGCGGTTGAGGAGTTTCTGCTTGCGCGCCAGTACCGCGGCAATCCAAACACAGAGGATGAGTTTGGCCGTCTCGGAAGGCTGGAGCGTCACTCCGCCGATGTCGATCCAGTTCTTGTTGCCATTGACGCTGTTACCCATGACCTGGACCAGGACGAGGAGGACAATGACGGCGCCAAGCGCCCACCACGACAACCTCTTCATCCAGTTCACGTTGGTCCGTGAGATCACGTACATGCCAACGAGTCCGATGACGCCGAACATTGCCTGCTTGAGGGCATCCGCGTAGGGCGACTTGCCTTCGGAGATCGCTTCCACACTGGAGGCCGACAACACCATCATGATGCCGATGGCTGTCAAGGCCAGGGCACAACCAAGAATGAGGTAGTAGGTGGAACTGTTGGGAGCTGAGCCCTTGCCTTCAAGGCCGTCCCAGAAGCCGCGCAGGTGCCTGCGGAGCCCGGAAGGCTGTTTGTCCGCCGTCGGCGTGGCCTTGGGTTTCCCGTCCCGGGGATCCTTGCCGCGGGTGCGGGTGGGCGTGCTGACCATTGTTACTCCTCGGTGGTCGTTGCCTGCCCTTCCACAAGCTCGCGAACTGCCTGGATAAAAGCATCGCCACGGTGAGCGTAGGAAGAGAACTGATCCATGGATGCAGCAGCGGGTGCCATCAGGACGGTATCGCCTGCGGTTGCCACGCCGGCTGCCGATGCCACGGCCTGGGCCATGATGGTCTCGCCATAGATCGGCGATGCTGCGTTACCGGCTGCGGTCTGCACCTCTTCAGTGTCGCCCTTGGGCGGTGCTATCACGGGGACATCCGGTGCGTGTCGCTGGAGGGAGCCTTCAAGCGCCTCCGTGTCGGTTCCGATCAGCACCACGGCTTTCAGCCTGGATGCATGTTCCTTGACCAGGTCGTCGTAGTTGACGCCCTTGGAAAGCCCACCGGCAATCCACACCACCTGCTGGAACGCGGACAGCGCAGCGGATGCTGCGTGCGGATTCGTTGCCTTGGAGTCGTTGATCCACAGGATGTCGTTCTGGCTGGCCACCAGCTGGATACGGTGGGCCCCCGGAAGGAAATTTGCCAAGCCCTGCTTCACGGCAGCAGGCTCAACCCCATAGGCGCGGACCAGTGCCGCAGCCGCCAGGGCGTTGGCCACCATATGGCGCGGTGCCACGGGACCAAGATCGGTCATGGCAGCCAGTTCCGCGGCAGAGTCCTTGCGCTCGGCAATGAAGGCGCGGTCCACCAGCAGGCCGTCAACCACCCCGAGCATGCTGATGGCCGGAGTGTTGGTGGTGAACCCGATGGCCCGGCACCCTTCCACAACATCCGCGTTCTCAACCATGCGTTCGGTTTCGATTTGCTCGGCGTTGTAGATGGCAGCCTTTTGCGTGTTCTCGTACACCTTGGCCTTGTCGGCAAGGTATGAGGTATAGGACCCGTGCCAGTCCACATGGTCTTCAGCAACGTTGAGGCAGACGCTTGCCACCGGGGACAACGAGTGGCTCCAGTGCAGCTGGAAGCTGGAGAGCTCAACAGCGAACGCGTCGTAGTCGACCGGGTCCCGAAGGGCGTCCAGGATAGGGGTGCCGACGTTGCCGACCGCGATTGCCTTGAGCCCGGCAGCCTGCAGCATGGATTCGGTCATGCCTACTGTGGTGGTCTTGCCGTTGGTACCCGTAATCGTGAGCCAATCGGCCGTCTTGCGTCCCGCACGGACCCGAAGCCGCCATGCCAGTTCCACGTCGCCCCAGACGGCTATGTGCTTACGCTTGGCAGCTGCCAGGAGGGCTTGGTCGGGCCGCCATCCCGGCGAGGTGACCACCAGCTCCGGCAAGGCACCGTCGATCAAGGGAAGGGCATTGACTGCCTCCGCCCCGAGCAACACATCAACGGCACCCACGATCTTCAGGGTGTCGGCTTGGGCTGCGGCCTTGGAGGTGGTGGCGGCGTCCACCACCACCACCTTGGCACCAAGCTCGATCAGCGTGTCCGCCGCGGAGAAGCCGGACAGGCCAATCCCTGTGACGACGACGCGCAGGCCCCTCCAGTCAGCATCCCAGCTGGTAAGGTCCTTGAGCCTTTCGGCGGACGTTGTTGGTGTCTCCGGGGTTGCGTTCACAGCAGCACCACCCATTCAGCGTAGAAAACTCCCAGGCCGGCGGCCACGAAGAGACCGGCCAGAATCCAGAAGCGGACAACTACGGTGACTTCCGCCCAACCCTTGAGTTCAAAGTGGTGTTGAAGTGGCGCCATTTTGAAGACACGTTTACCGCCGCTGAGCTTGAAGAAGCCCACCTGGATAATCACGGACAAAGTGATCAGGACGAAGAGGCCGCCGATGAAGGCCAGCAGGAGTTCAGTGCGCGACAGGATGGCGAATGCAGCCACGGCGCCTCCGATGGCCAGCGAACCTGTGTCACCCATGAAGATCTTGGCGGGCGAAGTGTTCCACCAGAGGAACCCCACCAATGCCGCACTGAGGATGGCAGCCAGCAGCGCAAGATCCATGGGGTCACGGACTTGGTAGCACCCTCCGCCGGCCTGGCGCGGCGAACCGCACGCCTGGTTGCTCTGCCAGATTCCCATGATGGTGTAGGCACCGAAGACCATGATGGACGCGCCCGCGGCCAAGCCATCCAGCCCGTCGGTCAGGTTTACGCCGTTGGTGGCGGCGGTGATGATCAGGTTGGACCACAGCACGAACAGGATGGCGCCAACCACGGTGCCGCCGAAGGCCAGATCCAACCAGGGAATGTCACGAACCAGCGAGATCTGCGTTGATGCGGGACGCAGTCCGTCCTCGTTGGGGAACTGCAGGACCAAGACCGCAAAGATAATGCCAACGGCCGCCTGAAGGATCAGCTTTGCGCGGGCGTTGAGCCCCAGGCTGCGCTTGTTCGAGATCTTGATGTAGTCGTCAAGGAAGCCCACAAACCCCATACCGACCATCAGGAAAAGCAGCAGGAGCCCGGACGCGGACGGCCCGGGAGACCGGGGGTTCATCATCCACATGATCAGGTGCGTCACGAAGTAGCTGATGAGCACGGCCGCAACCACCACGGTTCCGCCCATGGTTGGCGTGCCGCGCTTGGTGTGATGCGAGGTTGGTCCGTCGTCGCGGATGAATTGCCCGTAGCTTTTAGCCACGAGGAACCTGATGAACAGGGGTGTCCCAATCAAGGCCACCAGAAGGGCGACGCCGGCGCCGATCAAAAGTGCAATCACAGCAGCTCGTTCCCTTCGCTTGCGGCGTCTTCGGCCGCGTTCTCTCCGGTGGGCTCGGCCCGTGGAGGTAATGCTATCCGATCACCCAGGTGCCTTAGCCCGACGCGCTTTGAGGACTTGAACAGGACCAGGTCGCCGGGTTCCAGTTCCTTCTGCAGGAGTTCGTATGCCTCATCCACCGTTTCGGTGAACGAGCACTCATCGCCCCAGGAGCCTTCCTGGATGGCGGATACGTAGAGGGCACGGGCCTCGCGGCCCACCACCACCAGCCTGGAGATGTTCAGCCGCACCACTTGGGTGCCTACCGCGGTGTGCTCGCGGATGGAGTCCTCCCCCAGTTCGAGCATGGCT
The DNA here is from genome assembly GCF_051106045.1 of Paenarthrobacter sp. FR1. NCBI lineage: Bacteria > Bacillati > Actinomycetota > Actinomycetes > Micrococcales > Micrococcaceae > Paenarthrobacter > Paenarthrobacter sp. FR1. The sequence continues at coordinate 36,529 of NZ_JBPFSF010000016.1, forward strand.
CCCAGGACAGCCCACGTCCTTCTACCTTGGCCGAGATCGGCCAGGGTACGAAGGGCTGCCCGCATGGATTCCGGGTTCGCATTGAAGGCATCGTTGATGATGGTGACGCCGTCAGCGCGCTCGATCCGCTCCATGCGCCAACGGCTGGCCGCCGACTGGGAGCTGAGCGAGGAGGCGATGTCTGCTGCCGGGATGCCGGCCGCGAACGCGGCCGACGCAGCCGCCAACAGATTGGTCACATGATGGCCGCCTATCAGGCGGCTTCGCACCTGAACTGCAGGGCCGCCGTCGGGCAGTATGAGGTCGAAGTCAGGGTAGCCCTGGGAGTTGACCACCACGTTGCGGGCTTCCACTTCCTCAGTGGTGGCGGGCGAGGCCGTGAACCCGAGGACCTTGGCTTTGGTTCGGGAGCGCATGGCAGCCACGCGGCCATCGTCGAGGTTGATCACGGCGGTGCCATGTTCGCTAAGGGCTTCCACCAGTTCACCCTTGGTCTTGGCGATATTCTCCACGCCGCCAAATTCCCCGGCGTGCGCCGTACCAACCACCAGGACCACGCCGATGTCCGGCTTGACCATCTCTGCGAGGTATTTGATATGGCCCAAGCCGGTGGCGCCCATCTCGATGACAAGGAAGCGGGTATCGGCATCAGCGGCAAAAACCGTGAGCGGGACACCCACCTCACCGTTGTAGGAACCCTGGGGCGCCACAGTAGCGCCCGCCGTGGACAGTATGCCGGCAAGCAGGTCCTTGGTGGTGGTTTTGCCTGCGGACCCGGTGATGCCGATGACGGTAAAATCCTCGCCGCGTTGCGCGCGGACAGCACGGATGCGGCGGACGACTTCGGCTGCCAACGCACCCATGGCGAGGACAGCGTCGTCAACCACGACGGCGGGATAGGGGCTGCCGTGGGCATCGGCCACTTCGCGTTCGGCGAGGGCCAGAACGGCACCACGTTCGAAAGCGGCGTCCACGAAGTCGTGGCCGTCGGCGTTCTCGCCGGGTTTGGCCACGTACAGCGAACCTGGTGTCGCTTCCCGTGAATCAGTGACGACAGAGGTCGGGACGATGTCCGTATCTCCGGTCAATCGGCCATGGGTGATGTTGGCGATCTCCGCCGCAGTTAGTGCAATCATCTCGGTTTAGGACTCTATCCGCTGGTCCGTTGAAACGCTGAATCCCTTGGATGTCAAGGCGGCACGCAACTCAACCCTGTCATCCAAGGCCAAGTTAACCCCTTTAACCTCTTGCCACACCTCGTGGCCGCGTCCGGCGATGAGGATCGTGTCCTTGGCAGTGGCCATCTCGACGGCCAACCGGATGGCGGCATCCCTCGGGTGGGACTCGATGATCTGGCTGGTCAGGTGCTCAGATTCCCGCGCCGCCTCTGCGCCCTGCAGGACATCGGCGCGAATAGCCGCAGCATCTTCATCGTGGGGATCGTCATCGCTGATGATCACGACGTCAGCCAAACGTGCGGCGATGGCTCCCATGGTGGGCCGCTTGCCTTGGTCGCGCTGGCCCGTCGCTCCGAAGACCACAATGACCCGGGAACCCTCCACGGGGGAACGAACGGCTTCCAGGGCGCGCGCCAAGGCATCAGGATTGTGGGCAAAATCAACCACCGACGCCGGTTCGGTGGAGACCAGCTGCATGCGTCCGGGCACTGCGACGGTGAAAGGGTCATGGGCGTCCAAAGCAGCCTGCAGCGTCGCCATCTCCACGCCCGACGCCAGGACCATGATGGTGGCCAACGCAGCGTTGGCCACATTGAAGTCGCCCGGCAGGCCGGTGTGGACGCGCAACGTCCTGCCGTCCGCGTGCCTGAGTTCGAATTCCGAACCCAGCCCGCGCGCCGACACGGAAGCCACACGCCAGTGGGCGTCGGTGCCGTCCTTTGCCGAGAGGGTTGTCACCGGGATGTCTGCCACCTCCGCCAGCTTGCGCCCCCAGTCGTCGTCAACTGTAACCACAGCGTGCCGTGCCCGGCCGGCAGTGAAAAGTTCTGCCTTGGTTCGGAAGTACTCCTCCATGCTGCCGTGCAGGTCAAGGTGGTCTTGTGTGAGGTTCGTAAAGCCTGCAACGTCGAACATCACTCCGTCCACGCGGTGGTAAGAGATCGCATGGGACGAAACTTCCATGGAAGCCGCGTCCAGCCCACGTTCACGCATCAGGGCAAGCAAAGCATGGACGTCCGTGGACTCCGGCGTGGTCAAGAGACTCGGGATGGGCTCGCCGCCGGCAACAATCTCGATGGTTCCAATGAGCCCGGCGGTCTTGCCGAGGGCTCGCAGCAGCGAGTTGATGAAGTAGGTGGTGGTGGTCTTTCCGTTGGTGCCGGTGACGCCGTACAGCGACGGGAAGCCGCCATCCGCAGGCTGGCTGCGGTAAATCAATGCGGCCAAGCGCCCGACGGCGGCACGAGGCTCTTCGACGATGAGTACCGGAACCGGCTGCTCACCGGCCAGGGCGAGCTGGCGCGCTCCGGCGTCGTCCGTGACGACGGCGACCGCACCGGCGTCGATGGCTTGCGGAACGAAGTCGGCACCGTGGCGAGAAGCGCCCGGCAAGGCCATATAGAGGTCGCCGGCTTCGACAGCCCTGGAGTTGAGCGTTATGCCCGTCACTCCCTTGTGGTGGCTGCCGTCCGGAGCTGCAATGCCCAGCGTTTCGGCAATGGTGGCCAAGGACACCGCAGCCACAGACTCTGGACGGAAGCCGGACCGGCCGGCGTCCGTCGTCGTGGCATTGACAGCTGCCTCATTGTGCTCTGACACGTGGTTCTCCGTTGGTGCTCGTGAAACGACCGGCTGGGGGCCAGCGGCGCCCGGGCCGTTAGTGGTGGATCTACTTTTAGGCCGAAACAGACGCCCAAGAAGCTTACTTGACGAACTGGGGCAACCGCGCGGGTGTCCCCGTGGATGGCGGCACATTGTAGGTCCGCAGGACCTGCGACATGACGGACCGGAACACCGGCCCATTGGTGACGCCGTAGATGTTTCCCTTGGGGCGCTGTAAGACGACCTCGACGATGAAACGGGGGTCGTCCATGGGTGCCATACCCACCATGGAGGCGGTGTAGCCGTCGAACCCGGGCAGTCCGTCCTCACGGGGAGCCTGTGACGTTCCCGTCTTGGCGCCCACGCGATAACCGTCGATGGCGGCATCCTTGATCTGGCCCTCGGTCACAGCGCTTTCCAGAATGTCCCGCACCTGCTGGGCCGTTTCCTTGGACACCACCTGGCGGGAGTCTTTTGCCGGAACTTTTTGCTCCCCACCATCGGGAGTGATGTAGCTGTCGATAAGCCTGGGCTGCAGCATCACGCCGTCATTGGCAATCGACTGGAAGGCCCGCACTGTTTGCAGCGTGGACTGCGACACACCTTGCCCGAAAAGCACCGTGTACTGCTGGCGCTCATCCCATTGATCTGGCTTGGCGAGGATGCCCGTCGCTTCGGCGGGCAGGCCGATGTCCGTCTGCTCGCCGATGCCGAATTTCTTCAACCAATCGTAGCGCTGCTCCTTGGTGAGCCGGCTGCCGACCATCACCGTGCCGGTGTTCATGGACCATCCCAGGATGCCCGCAAGGGTACGTTCCTCAGTGCCATGCTCGAATGCGTCGGTGAACGTCTGGCCGTCGATGGTGTAGGACGTCGGAATGGTGAAATGGTCCAGGGGGAAGGACTTTCCCTCTTCGATGGCCGCAGCAGCGGTAATCATCTTCTGAACGGAACCGGGCTCGTAGGCTGCCGTTACGGAGCGCACTCCACGGTCCTTGGCGTCCACCTTGCCGGGGTCGTTGGGATCAGGTGAGTTGGTGTCCGCGAGGGCCACGAGGTTGCCGGTCTTGGTGTCAATCACAATGATGGAGCCCCATTCGGCGTTCATCTTGTTCACTTGGCTCTGGATGGCCTGCTGCGCGAAATACTGGATGTCCGTGTTGAGGGTCAGCTTTACGTCGCTGCCATCCACAGCGGGTGTCAGCTCATCAGTGGCCACCGGAATTCTGAGGCCATCGGCTCCGATCTCGAAGACACGCTTGCCTTCCGTGCCCCGGAGAATCTCGTCCTGCGTCTGCTCGATGCCCGCCTGCCCAGCGGTACCGTCCTGGAGGAAACCCACCACCCCGCCGGCCACACTGCCGTTGGGGTACACGCGTTTGCTGACACCCTCCGGAACAATACCGGGGATATTGAGCTTGGAGATCCGGTCCTCCAGTTCGGGCTTGACGTCCTTGGCCACCACGAAGTACTTCTTGTCGCCGGTCACTGCCTCGCGGATCTTCTCCACGTCCGAGCCCAGCAGCGCGGCGAGCTCCGAAATTCCCTGGTCCCTGGAGATCTCCTCGATCTCCTCCGTCTTTTCGTTGTACCGCTTGAAGGTGGGGGTGTTGGTGTTCAGCACTTGGTCCACCACGAGGTTGTAGCGGATGACGCTGCTGGCAAGAACGGTGCCGTTTGCATCGACGATCTTTCCGCGCTCTGCGGGGAGGACCATTGGCGTCAGGCGCTTGGCCAACGCAGCCTCAGCCATACCGCCGACGTCCAGGCCCTGGACCATGAAGAGCTTTCCGCCCACCACCAGCAGCAGCGTCAGCATGATGCCGAGGCCAACCCGCAACCGCTTTCTTGCCGCCGGCGTCTTCGTCTTTTTCGATTTGCCGGGGTTCTGCGCCACGTTGATTCCTTGCTGCTGGCCTTGCTTCAGTGGACTGATGGACTACTGCCCTGGTGCCTTTTGCTGGGGGGCCGGGACTGACCCTCCGTTGAGTTCAACCGGCGGTGCTGATGCCGGGGCCGACGGCGTTCCGGCCGGGGCCGCCGGCGTGACCGGTGCAACCGGAGTGACGGGCTTGAGGTTCTCCAACGGATCCTTGGTAGTCACCGACGGCACCACATCGAGCATGCCCGCCACGGCAGGCGGGGCCAACTGGGCGCCGGGGTTGTCTCCCTTGACCGCAGGCGTCGCCTTTCCGGTAACTGCCATGGTGTTGAGGTCGATCTGGCCTTTAACAGTGGAAGGTACCATCCCCAATTCTGCAGCCTTCGCTGCCAGATTCTGGGGAGCTTCGAAGTTCTGCTTCCTCTGTGTCAGGTCCTGGTTTTCCTTGTTGAGGGTCGCGGCCTCGGCTTTCAGTTGCACCAGCTGGTACTGGGCCGTCGAGACTGAGATGTTCAAGACGAGGACCGTCAGAAGGGCGGCCGCCATGGCCACGAAGCACAGTACGACGAATGGTGTCCTTCGCTTACCCGGTGCACTTCGCACAACGGACAGCGGTGTGCGGGACTTTCGACCGGTGTCGGGCCTTCCTGCAGGAGCCGGAAGAGCGCGGGCGGTGTTGCCCACCACGGAGGGCAATGTCTTCGCTGCGGCGTTGCTCATGCGTCTCTCCTCGGTTTGATGCGCTCCACGGCCCTCAAGCGGGCAGACGCCGCGCGTGGGTTTTCGGCTATCTCTGCTGCCGTCGGCACTTCCGTGCCCTTGGTAATGGTCTTTAGTTCAGGTTTGTGCTCCTCGAGCTCAACGGGGAACCCGAGCGGAGCAGAGGATTTGGATCCGGCCTGGAAGACCGACTTGACGATCTTGTCCTCCAGCGAGTGATAGGACATCACCACGATCCGCCCGCCCATGCCTGTGGCTGCCACAGCCGCCGGAACTGCACGTTCCAAGACATCGAGTTCCTCGTTGACCTCAATCCGCAACGCCTGGAACGTCCGCTTGGCAGGGTGTCCGCCGCTCTTAGCAGCAGCAGCGGGAACAACGCTGCGGATCTGTTCCACCAGCTCCCCTGTGGTTGCGAACGGTTTGTCTGCCCGGGCGTTGACTATCCGGTTGGCGATCCGCCCGGCAAACTTTTCTTCGCCCCACTTGCGGATTATGCGCACCAACTCGTCTTCGCTGTAGTTGTTGACCACATCGGCCGCGGTTTGCCCGCGGCTGGTGTCCATGCGCATGTCGAGGGGAGCATCGTAAGAGTAGGCGAATCCACGTTCGCGCTCATCCAGCTGCAGGGAGGACACACCCAGGTCCATGAGGATGCCGTGGACTTCAGGAATACCCAGATCCGCCAGGACGTCCTCGATCTCGTCGTAGACCGCATGAACGAGGTCGGTCCTTGCCGAGAACGGTTCCAAGCGGGCGCCAGCCAAGGCGAGGGCTTCCTCATCGCGGTCAATGCCCAGCAGATGAAGGTCCGGGAATCGCTGCAACATGGCCTCGGAATGGCCTCCCATACCCAACGTGGCATCGATGGCCACTGGCGTCTCGCCACGCTTCCTGGCTGCTTCGAAACCAGGGGCAAGCAAATTGATGCAGCGGTCTTTGAGGACGGGTACGTGGCGTTCCGATGTGGGCCTTGCCGCGTCCTGCTCTTCCACGCTGCCTCCTCTTTCCTAATCGCTTGCATGCTGTTTCTTGAATCGGATCCCCATCCGCGCCTATCGTTCGGTCGGCCTGGCTCAGGGGAAGTTGAGCCAGGAAGACTGTTCGATGGGCGGCTGGAGATCCCATTCAAGAAGCGGGACTACTGCTCCCTCCGACCGGTTAGATGAACCCGGGCAGATTGTCGTCATCCGTTTCCGAGAAGGCTGCTTCCTTCTCGTTGAGGTACTCATTCCAAGCTTCGGCATCCCAGATCTCCGCCCGGGTTCCGGCACCAATAACTGCCAGCTCCCGGCCAAGGCCTGCATATGCCCGTAGCGCCGGAGGAATCGTCACTCGCCCCTGCTTGTCAGGTACTTCGTCAGAGGCCCCGGACAGAAAAACCCGGATGTAGTCACGAGCCTGCTTGGAAGACAATGGCGCCTCCCGCATCGACTCGTGAATGCGTTCGAATTCCTTCTGGCTGAAGACGTAGATGCAGCGTTCCTGCCCCCTGGTGAGGACCAATCCATCGGCAAGCTCCTCACGGAACTTGGCGGGAAGTATGATCCGGCCCTTTTCATCGAGACGCGGCGAGTGAGTACCCAAAAACACTGGCCCCACCGCCCCTCAGTCAAGGTGCCCGCACATACCCAACGCTGCCACTACCCTCTTATGCACTCCACTTTACTCCACAACGCCCCACAGTCAACGCAATCGAAGGCGTTTCTCCACCACTTTGAGAATCAGGCGCCCTGAATCCGCGCGGATTTCTCGGCCGTGGGGCGAAGTGGAGGGAGGGTGCATAGGCCGGGGACCGAAGAGCCATTCGTTCCGCTGGGAACAGCTGCGCGGCCAGCGGACGGTGCGACTCCGGGACCTGGGTGGCGGAAACGGGACCTGGGTGGCGGAAAGTGGAGTGAATGGTGGGAAGTGGGGTTCTGCGGCGATGGGGGGAAACTACGCTTAAACGCGAAAAGACCCGCAAGGCGGGTCTTTCGTTATCCCCTGAAGAGCTTCAGGAGCGTGACCGATTCAGGATGCTCGTCCGTTGTGCGCTACGAAACCTTCGTGGTCCGTCAATTGTCGTCGCGGCGCCGTTCGTCCCAGCGCTCTTCCAAGCTGCTCATGAAGGAACTCTTCGACTTGGCCTTACCGGGCTTTCCCTTGTTTGCCTTGCCGAACGCCGCGCCCCGCAGTGTGGCGAAATACACGCCTGCGCCCATGACAACAAACCCCAGGACGCCAACAGGTATCGCCTGCATGGACACGCCAACAAGCAGGAGGAGTATGCCGGCAATCGCGCCTAGTACGCCGATTATGACGTGCCGGGTGGACCAGCTGCGGATGGGATCCGAACCCATGGTGTTGGCAAACTTCGGATCGTCCTCATGAAGTTGCTTCTCAAGTTGCTCAAGCAGCTTCTGTTCATGCTCCGAGAGGGGCATCGCGACCTCCTTTAGTCAGCCAGCGTCTGGACAAAACGCGTCCTGTGCGTCTGTTACCAAAACGATCGGACCAAGAAAATCGTTCCCAAAATTCCCTCTGGGTTCAGTGGGCATCTCAGGGCCGACTGTTCAGGAAACAGTTTGTCCAGACGATCTAAATCTCTGTAATAAATAGAATAGTTTGTCCGAGGCCGATCTGAAAGACGCACCGGAGCCCGGCCGGGCCACCCGCAGGTGCTATTTGCCGTTCGAGGGCTTACCGGGCTCCAAAAGTCGCGCCGGAAGCAGGGTTTTGGAGCCAAACCGTTCTGATACGCGATCCAAGGCTTGCTCAGCCGCCCGCCAATTGTCGTCCCGACGATCCAGGCTCAGTTGCATGGACGTTTGGCCCGCGGGTTCCAGCTGTTCGGCCCGCACCCCCACCAATCGGACGCTCATGGATCGTGTTCCCAGGGAATCGAGGAGCTGCACGGCCACCTGGTAAATCAACTGTGCGCTGTCCACCGGGGCATGGACGGTTCGGCTCCGGGTCACCGTGGAGAAGTCGGAGTACCGCAGTTTGAGAGCCACGGTCCTGGCCAGCATGCCGGAACTCCTCAAGCGGGCAGCAGTTCGGTGGGACAACCGCAACAACTCCCGGTGCAGCAGCGCATTATCCGCAGTATCCACAGAGAACGTTTCCTCCGCACCAATACTCTTCTCCAGCCTGGTGGGGGTCACGGGCCGGGGATCGATTCCCATGGACAACCGGTGAACGTGTTCTCCGCTTGCACCCAGGACCTTCTTCAAGGACGCCAACGGAGTAGCTGCCACGTCAGCCACGGTGCGGATACCCAACCGCGCCAGCACCTCGCCCGTTTTCCCTCCGACACCCCAGAGCGCGTTGACCGGCAGGCTATGCAGATACGGGATGGTGTCCGCGGCATCGATCTGGAGGATGCCGTCGGGCTTGCATCGCGTGGAGGCGATCTTGGCCACAAACTTGGTGCCGGCGATTCCCACGGATGCCGTAATGCCAAGTTCCGACTGGACCCTCCGGCGAATGAGGTGACCGATGTCCAACGGTGAACCCAGCCTGCGAATTGCTCCACCTACGTCCAGGAAGGCTTCGTCCACGCTGAGCGGTTCCACCAAATCCGTAATGGACGCGAAAATTTCCATCAGCTGGGCCGAGACCTCGTAGTACACGGTGTGTCGAGGGTTGATGATGACGGCGGCGGGGCACCGCCTCATGGCGATCGACATCGGCATGGCGGACTTCACTCCGGTGGCGCGAGCCTCATACGAAGCGGATAGCACTACTGACCGTTCCGCCGGGAACCCTACGATTACGGGCTTTCCTCGAAGTTCTGGACGGCTGCGGAGTTCCACGGAGACAAAGAAAGCGTCCATATCCACATGAAGTATGCTGGTTCGCCTCAGTTCCCGCAGGGCGTCTCCAGCGCTGCGGGCGGGCTGATGGCCGGCACCTGGGGCGCCACCGAACGGTTCCTGCCTCACAACGGCAATACTATGCCCGACCACTGACTAAACTGGAGGCACCATTCGACTCAGCCCCAGGAAGGGTCCCCTGTGAAGCTCTTTGGAACTCCTCAAGCGCGAGGGTTTGCCCTGCTCGCAGCAACTGTCGCGGTGGCGGCCTCGGCATGCACGCCGTCGCCAAGTGGTTCGGCTGCGCCGTCCCCTACGGGTGCTTCCTCGCAGTCGTCCACTACATCGCCGGCACCTTCCAGTGCCACCCCCACACCGGAAACGACGGGCAGCACGGAGACGGCACCAGTGCCCAACGCCACGGCCACGGTCAACGCGCTCGTTCCCGGCTTCCCGGAGCAGCTCATTCCCGTCATGCCTAAGACGTCGGTCCGTTCGAGCAGCTTTGATAAGGACGCTTCCCTGGCCACAGTTGCGCTCGTTGGGACAGTTAAAGCCCCGCCGGAAGGGGTGGTGGACTACTACAAGACATCACTCGAGGCGCAGGGCTTCAAACTTGTCCCCGGGCCGGAAGCGGTGGGCAATGTCACCTCGCTTGACTTCATTCGTGGCGACGGCGAAACAGTCAATGTGTCCATCCGGCAGAAGGAGGGCGTCTCCACGTTCACCATTGGTGCCAACGTGGCGGCCGGGTCCGTCAAGTGACGGCCTCTTCCCACGTGACTGCGACATCCCGAATAGCATCCGAGCAGATGCTGTTCATCGACGGCGTGTCCGGCAAGCTGGGTGGCTTCCTGGCAGATCAACGCGACATGATGGCCACAGTTTCTCCTGACGTCGAGCCGCTCATCGGTTCCATTTCGAACCTGGTCACGGGCGGCAAACGCCTGCGGGCGCTGATGTGCTACTGGGGTTGGCGTGGAGCTGGTGGCGTCGCTGACGACGAAGACATTGTCACGGCGGGCTGCGCGCTCGAGCTCTTCCAGGCAGCTGCCCTGATCCACGACGACATCATTGACCGCTCCGATACCCGTCGCGGCGGTCCCAGCGTACACAAACGGTTCAGCCAGCTCCATGAGCTGAATGGGTGGGCGCTGGACAGTGGACGGTTCGGAGACGCGGCGGCGATCTTGACCGGAGACCTGTGCCTGTCCTTCAGCGAGGAATCCTTTACCGAGATCGGCCCGAGGGCAGCCTCCGGAAGTACCGCGCGCCGTATCTTCAACGTGATGCGGGCCGAGGTAATGGCCGGCCAATATCTCGACATCCTTGAAGAAGTCGCAGGACCGGTTCGTGACCGGGCTGGATCGGTGGACCGCGCAAAGTCGATCATCCGGTATAAATCCGCGAAATATTCCATGGAGCACCCGCTGGCTTTGGGCGGGGCGCTGGCAGGTGCACCGGCGGACCTGCTGGAGGCCTACTCGGAGTTCTCGTTGCCCCTTGGCGAGGCATTCCAGCTGCGGGACGATGTCCTGGGTGTCTTCGGCGATCCCGAAACCACCGGCAAGCCAGCCGGTGACGATCTCCGTGAAGGCAAACGCACTGTCCTTGTGGGCTTTGCCATCAACCAAGCGGTTGCAGCCGAGGCGGATTACGTCGACCGTATGCTGGGCAATCCCGACCTGGGGCCCGACGACGTGGCCAGTATCCGCAGCATCATTGTTCAGTGCGGGGCTTTGGACGCCACGGAATCTCTCATTGCGGATCTAAGCAACAAGGCGTTCGAAGCCTTGGAACGGCTGCCCCTGCAGGAAGTGCCCTTGATGGCCCTGCGCCAATTGGCGGAAGCTGCCGTGAGCCGCGCCTCCTGATCCAGACGACGCATTATGGGCGCGGGCCCGGATGGAACATGACCTGACGAAGACGACGACGGTGAGAACCGTCGTCGTCTGCGTTTTTTGTCCGGCCTCCCGCTTTGAGGAGGCGCTGTTACCAGGCCAGGGACTGGGCGCGACGCCTGATTTCCGTCTTTCGCCCCTCGCGCAGGGCATCGATGGGGCGCCCTCGCAATGAATCGTCAGGAGTGAAAAGCCAGATAATCAGTTCTTCGTCGGTATAACCGGCGTCGCTGAGAACCGCAACGGTTCCCTTTAGGCTGTCCACGACGTGCCCATCCTGGATAAAGAGGGCAGGGATGGAGCGGATATTCCGCTCTCCCTGCCTGATGGCGACCAGCGCACGCTCGTCCAGAAGTCCGTGGACTTTGGTGATGGAAACTTCCAACAGTTCGGCAACATCCGGCAGCGGCAGCCAGTCGGAAACAAGGCTTTCTACATTACTCACGGAACAAGGTTGCCACGCCGCCCCACCCGGCGCCTAGCCGGAGTCCGACGCCGGTAGTTGACGACCGCTGCCAGGGCACCATTTCATTCCCAGAATTTGGTGCCAATAATCCCCTACCGCCGGAATTCTTGTGCCGATTCATTAAGTGTGAGAGATTCACACTGATCACACTTGCACCATTGATAACATCAGTAACATTGGTAACACTGACAACAGCGCTAACAATCACTCCCCGCTGTTCGAGATGAGGACACTTTCATGACGACGCCCCGCCCGCCGAAACGAACCATGAGCATGCCGGTCATCGCGGCGACCACGGCTGCGCTTCCCGCTGTGGTTTTGTCCTCGCTTGCCCTGGCCCAACCGACCATGGCCGCGCCTGCGCCCCAGCCCCGCAAGATTCCGGCCACACTTGCAGCCGCCATGCAGGCTCAGGCAGTCAACGCCGGTACTGTTATCCCCGCCCAGTCGGTTGCAACCACTCTTCCGGCCGCCCTTCGCCCCATGGCTCCGTCAGCGCCGGACACCTACACAATTGTTCGCGGCGACACCATCAGCGCAATCGCGCGTCGATTCAACTTGGACACTTCGGCAGTCCTTCAGCTCAACAAGCTCACGGCCACCACGTTGATCTATCCGGGACAGACCATCAAGCTCACCGGTACGGCGACGCCCGCCCCGGCCCAGCCGTCGGCTCCCGCAGCTCCCGCTGCGCCCAGCAACGCGACTGTCTACACGGTGGTGTCCGGTGACACGCTGGGAGCCATCGCCGCAAAGCATGGGGTCCCTCTGTCCAGCGTCTTCAGCTGGAACGGCCTCAACGGAAGCTCCATCATTTATCCTGGCCAAAAGATCAAGGTCAGTGGCGGATCCGCACCGTCAGCGCCGGCAACTTCGACGCCTGCCCCCGCACCTGCACCAGCTCCCCTGGCCAGCACCGGTTCGTACAGCATCAAAGCCGGTGACACCCTCAGCTCCATCGCCTCCCGCCACGGCGTTTCCCTGGCCGCCCTGATGTCGGCGAACAAGGTGACAGCAACCACCGTCATCTACCCGGGCCAGAAGCTGACCATCCCCGGCGCGAGCCTGCAGCCGGCCGGTGACACCAAGCCGCTGGTGCCCAGCACGTTCCTTGGCTTCACCTACCCGGCCGCCGTTGTCAGCTCAGCCAATGAAAACAAGGCTCTGCTGAACGCGTCCCCGGTTCCGAGCCGGGCCGAAATGAAGAGCATCGTGGCCGATACTGCCCGTCGCATGGGCGTCAGCCCCTCGCTGGCGCTGGCCTTCGCCGAGCAGGAATCCGGTTTTGACCAGCGTGCTGTCTCGCCGGCCAACGCCATCGGCACCATGCAGGTCATTCCCTCGTCAGGCCAGTGGGCCTCGGATTTGGTGGGTCGAAAGCTCAACCTGCTGGATCCTTATGACAATGCCACTGCGGGCGTCGCCATCATCCGTGCCTTGATCGCCACCAGCAAGGATCTGGACACCGCGATCGCCGGCTACTACCAAGGCCAGTACTCGGTCAGCAAGTACGGCATGTACGACGACACGAAGCGTTACGTCGAATCGATCAAGGCCCGCCAGCGCACCTTTGGCTAAGCCTTTTTGCAGCACCTCGGAAGGGGCCCGCATCCCGCGTGGATTCGGGCCCCTTCCCTGCCTCGTTTAGGATCGTATGGTGCAAGAGCCAACGCAGGACCACCTCATCGGAACCATTGTGGACGGGCGCTATATGGTCCGTTCACGCCTCGCGAGGGGTGGAATGTCCACCGTATACCTGGCCACGGACCAGCGCCTCGAGCGCGACGTGGCCCTCAAAGTCCTGCACCCGCACCTGGCCAACGATCCCACCTTTCTGGAACGGCTCAGCCGCGAGGCAAAGGCTGCCGCAAGCCTCTCTCACCCCCATATCGTCGGTGTGCTGGACCAGGGCGAAGATGGACACATTGCCTACTTGGTCATGGAGTACGTCAAGGGACATACTCTTCGTGACGTCCTGACCGAACAAGGCGCGTTGCCGCCCCGACTCGCGCTGGCACTGATCGATCCCGTCATTGAGGGTTTGGCCGCCGCCCACGGCTCCGGCCTGATTCACCGCGACATCAAACCCGAGAACGTCCTTATTGCCGACGACGGTCGCATCAAGGTGGGTGACTTCGGACTGGCCCGGGCTGTCTCAGCAAATACCAGCACCGGCGCCCTGATTGGTACCGTTGCTTACTTGGCCCCTGAGTTGGTCCTCGGCCAAGCGGCGGACGCGCGCAGCGATATCTATTCGGCGGGCATCATGCTCTACGAAATGTTGACCGGGAAGCAGCCCTACGCGGGTGAAACTCCCATCCAAGTGGCGTACCAGCACGTCAATGCAGTGGTGGGACGCCCTTCGGACGCCGCTCCCGGCTTGGCCGAAGACCTCGACGAGCTGGTGCAATGGTGCACGGCGGCCGACGCCGAGAACAGGCCGGTGGATGGGACAGCTCTTCTGACCGAACTCCGCCACATTCGGACGACGCTGACTGACGAGCAGTTGGATCACCGGCAGGGGCCGGCTCCCCTGCCGTTCCCCCCTGCTGCAACAACAACGTTGGGCAGCACGGCCGGTAACCCCACTGAAGCTCTGCCCACCACAGTGTCACCCACGGAATTCATTTCCCCCCAAAGCAACCCCACCACCATCATGGCCGCGAATGGTCCCTCCCGTTCGCTGGCCAAGGGCTCCATGGCCGGTGCGGACATGGACCAAGACTTGCGCCAGCCAGGCAAGCGTGAGCTGAAAAGGCTCGAGCGGCAACAGGCCAAGGACAGGGCCCGGGCGGCTGCCACACCTGTTCGCCCGCTCCGGGAAGGCAATCCCGGTCGCCGGGGCGTCATCTGGACCATCGTGATCGTCATCCTGGCACTGCTCGCAGGTTCTGCGGGGTGGTTCTTCGGCATGGGGCCGGGTTCGCCGGGGACGGTGCCCGATGTCAAGAACAAGACCGTCGCGGAGGCGCAGCAGCTGCTCCGCACCGCCGGATTCCAGTCCGAGCCGCGGGATGTCTTCGACGACGATATCCTGGCCGGGCTTGCTGTCGGGACGGAGCCGGAGTCCGGGGCCCAGGTGCGGAAGTTTCAGCCGATCACCCTCTTCGTTTCCAAGGGGGCACAGCTGTTCGCTTTGCCCACGTTGACCGGTGGCACGCTGGCCGAGGCCAAGACCGCTCTCAACGCAGCGGAGATGGCCCTCGGCAACGTCACGGAAGCATTCGACGAGAAAGTGCCTGCCGGCGTCGTCATCTCGCAGGACCCAGCCAAGGGCACCGAGGTAAGGCACGGCACCCCTGTGGCCCTGGTGGTCTCCAGGGGCCCTCAACCGATACCTGTTCCCGATGTGCGCGGCTTGGCACAGGACGCAGCCGCCAAGGCGCTGCAGGACGTCGGCCTGAAGGCCGTCATCGCTCCGGAGACCGTGAACGACAAGACGGTACCCAAGGGCGCCATCGTGTCCCAGGCCCCAGCGAATGGCACGCTCATCAGGGGCGAAGCGGTGACACTGACAGTCTCGAAGGGCCCCAAGATGGTCAAGGTCCCCAGTTTCGTCGGCAAGCAGGCAAAGGATGCCCGCAAGCAACTGGAAGATCTGGGCTTTGAGGTCAAAGTCAACGAAATTCTCGGCGGCTTCTTCGGAACGGTTCGGGACCAGAACCCGGTGAACACCGACGTCCCGGAAGGCTCCCTCATCACCTTGACCGTGGTCTAGCAGACACGGAACAACAAAAGGCGCGGTCCGGATTCATCCGGACCGCGCCTTTTGTTGTCAGCCATTAGCGCTTGGACAGGGCTCCTGCTACCAGGAATGCCATCTCCAGCGACTGCATGTGGTTGAGGCGGGGATCGCAGACTGATTCGTAGCGGTCCAGGAAAGCGTCCTGGTCGATCGGATCAGCGCCACCCAGGCACTCTGCGACGTCGTCGCCCGTCATTTCGACATGCAGGCCACCGGGAACAGTGCCCAAGGAGTGGTGCACTTCGAAGAAGCCGCGGACTTCATCGATGACGTCATCGAAGTTTCGGGTCTTGTAGCCGTTGGGCGAGGTCACCGTGTTGCCATGCATTGGGTCAGTTACCCACAGCACTTGGGCGCCGGAGGCAGTGACACGTTCGACGACGGTCGGCAGCTTTTCGCGGATGTTCTTGGCACCCATGCGGGTGATGAAGGTGAGACGACCCGGTTCCCGGTTGGGATCCAGTTTGTCGATCAGGCGCAGTGCGTCATCCCCGCTGGTGGTGGGGCCGAGCTTGACGCCGATGGGGTTCCGGACGCGGGACAGGAAGTCCACGTGGGCGTGGTCGAGTTCACGGGTCCGCTCACCGATCCACAGGAAGTGCGCGGACGTGTCGTAGGGCAAGCCCGTCCGGGAATCGATGCGGGTCAGGGCGCGCTCGTAATCAAGCAGCAGGGCCTCATGGCTGGCAAAGAACTCAACGCGCTTGAGTGCCTCGAAGTCCGCGCCACAGGAGTCCATGAAGCTGATGGCGCGGTCGATGTCACGTGCCAACGACTCGTAGCGGGCGTGTGCCGGGTTCTCCGTAAAGCCCTTGTTCCACTGGTGGACCAGGCGAAGGTCGGCAAAACCACCCTGGGTGAAGGCCCGGATGAGGTTCAGCGTGGAAGCGGAGGTGTGGTAGGCCTGCAGCATCCGGCCAGCGTCGTGTGCCCGGGACTCCGGAGTGAAGTCGTAGCCGTTGACGATGTCGCCGCGGTAGGCGGGAAGGGTCACGCCATCACGGGTTTCGTCATTGGACGAACGCGGCTTGGCGAATTGGCCGGCCATGCGCCCCATCTTGATGACGGGCATCGCGGCGCCGTACGTGAGTACCACGGCCATTTGCAGGATCGTCTTAACTCGCGCGCTGATCTTGTCAGCGGTGGCGGCCTCGAAGGTTTCTGCGCAATCGCCACCCTGCAGAAGGAAGGCTTTGCCTTGGGCGGCAGCCGCGAGGCGCTCACGAAGGACATCCACTTCCCCGGCGAACACCAACGGCGGCACCACGGAAAGTTCCTTGACGGAAGCCTTGAAGACATCGGCGTTGGACCACGTGGGCTGCTGGGAAATCGGCAGGTCCCGCCAGGCGTCGAGCCCGGGATAGTTCGCTGCTCCGCTCTGGGCGGTGCTGGCGAGGGGATCTGCTATGGGGGTTGCGGTGTTCGCGGTTAGCTCAGTCACCCTTCAAGAGTAGTAGCCTCCGGCAAGGTTGCGGGACTGCAGCCGTAACTGATGCTGCCGCCCGCGTCACAGTTTCTCCGGTGATCCGGTCCCGTCCTCGCGGGGTTCGTCCCTGTCCTCTGCAATGTCCACCGCGGCGTCTTCTGCAACCTCGAGCTTATGGACCGGCTCGGGGCCTTTACCGGCCAACTGGGCCTTGACCACGGCCGCATACTCATCCACGTATTCCTGGCCGGACAGGCGCATCAGTTCGTACATGATTTCGTCGGTGACCGCCCTCTGGATCAGGCGGTCGTCCTCCATGCCGTAATAGCGGCTGAAGTCCAATGGTTGCCCAAAAATGATGCCAATGCGGCGAATGCTTGGAAGCCTCTTGCCGATGGGTTGAACCTTCTCAGTTCCAATCATGGCTACCGGAACCACCGGGACACGCGTCTGCAGGGCCAGCCTGGCGACGCCCACCTTGCCGCGGTAAAGCCTGGCATCCGGGCTGCGGGTACCTTCGGGGTAGATTCCCAGCAGGCCCCCGGACGTCAGGACGTCCTTGCCCGCCTGCAGCGACATCTCCGAGGCCGCGCCACCGGAACGGTCCATGGGCAGCTGGTTGCTCAGACGGAAAAACAGCGCCGTAAGCCGCCCCTTGAATCCCTTTCCGGTGAAGTACTCGGATTTGGCAAGGAAAATCACCGGCCGGTGGACCATGAGCGGAAGGAAGATGGAGTCCGAGAACGACAGGTGGTTGGACGCCAGGATGGCTGCACCGCTTTCCGGGACGTTGTCCAGGCCCTTGACCCAAGGCCGGAACAGGAGCTTGAGGATGGGACCTAGAAAGATCCGCTTCATGACCCAATAGAACACGTTTGTCCTCTCACGGCCGACGGCTGGCATGCCTCCGCCAACCCGGCGGGCATTCAACAGCAACCCTACTCCAGTGAGAAATCTCCGGAACAGTGACACGATGGGACGCATGACGGATCGACACTCACAAGCCGCGCCGCTGGCCTTCCACCACGCAGGGCATGGCCCCAACGCCTCCATCGGCGTGGCCATCTGCCACGGGTTCACGGGAAGTCCGCTCAGCATACTCCCCTGGGCCGAGTACTTGGCAGGGCAGGGCTTCGCCGTTTCTGTTCCCCTGCTCCCCGGCCATGGCACCAGCTGGCAGGACCTCTCAACCACCCGCTGGCAGGACTGGTACCGGACCTTTGAACAGAGCTACCTGGACCTTGCCGAGCAGACTGAGACCTGCTTCGTGGCCGGACTGTCCATGGGCGGGGCCGTGGCACTCCGGGTGGCGTCACTCCACGATGTGCCCGGGCTGGTCTTGGTCAACCCGGGCCTGAGTTTCTACGACCGCAGGGTGAAGTACGTGGGCGCCCTGAAATACGTCATGCCGACCACCACTCCCATAGTGGAAGACAACCCTGCCCCGCTCACCGATGAGACCGGCGACTACTCCAAAACACCGCTGAAGTCGGTGCATGAGCTCAAAAAGCTCTTCCGGGCGGCTACGCGTGGGTTGCCCAGGGTGCAGGCCCCGGCCTTGGTCTTCAAGTCAGCGGTGGACGGTGTCATCCCGCCCAGCTCAGTGGCCACCATCAGCAGGCACCTTGCTTCGTCCCGCTTGAAGGTTGTCACCCTTCCACACAGCGGCCATGTGGCCACCCTTGATGTTGACGGCCCCACCATCTTCGAAGAATCAGCTGCGTTTTTCCGTCAGCACGCCGGCGACAGAGTAGCCTCAGAATCATCATGAAAATGCTTCCGGATTTCTCGCCGTTCCTCAGCAGCTGGAGCGGAACTGGACCGCGCGTCGGTGTGGTCATGTCCCACGGGTTCACCGGAAGCCCGCACAGCGTCAGGCCGTGGGCTGAACACCTGGCAGCGGCCGGGTGCGCCGTTCGGCTGCCGCTGCTGCCCGGCCACGGCACCACCTGGCAGGACATGGCGACACGCTCGTGGCGGGAGTGGCACCGTGCTGTGGATGACGCCTATCTTGAGCTTGCCAATGAATGCGACTACGTCTTCGCGGCCGGCTTGTCCATGGGAGGCACCTTGGCGTTGCGGATTGCAGCCACCCGCCCCGTGGCAGGAACGGTGGTGGTCAACCCCGGACTGGTGCTCGATGAC
This sequence comes from Paenarthrobacter sp. FR1, assembly GCF_051106045.1. Lineage (NCBI taxonomy): Bacteria > Bacillati > Actinomycetota > Actinomycetes > Micrococcales > Micrococcaceae > Paenarthrobacter > Paenarthrobacter sp. FR1. Next base: position 55,391 of record NZ_JBPFSF010000016.1, read on the forward strand.
CCCCGCGCCGTCATCGTTGCCGCGCTCAAGTATGTAGTGAAGACAACTCCCGCCATTGCCAACGACATTCTCAAACCGGATCAGGACGAGGGTGCCTACGCACGGACACCTGTTGCGGCGGCACACCAGCTGAAGAAGATGTATAAGGACACGGCCAGCCTCCTCCCCCGCATCAGCTCTCCTGTCCTGGTCTACAAATCCACCGTCGACAACGTCATATCGAACGCCAGCCTCGAATTTCTCCGTTCCCGCGTGCAGGCATCTGTGGACATCAACTACCTTCACAACAGCCGCCATGTTGCCACCCTCGACAACGACGCACCGGAAATTTTCGCCGGCACGGCCGACTTCATCCACAAGACCGTAGCGGCCCTGGCCGAACACGGGCCCTCCCCCGAAAAGGACACAGCCCATGAACAGGCCTGACCCCAATTCCGCCGATCAAAGCGCCAACAAGGACGACGACGCCGTATGGCAGGATCTGGTGGCCCGACTGGAAGCAACGGAGTCATCCACGGCAGGGGACGTCCCGGCATCCGATCCTGCCGGGCCCGATGCCCCAAAAGCCCCGAATGCACCCCGGGAATCCGGCAAGACATTCAGGGACTTCGACCCTCTGGGCTTGTCCACCCCTGCCGCGGAGCCAGCGGATGACGCGGCAGCTGTCCCGGCTGTATCCGAAGCCAGGGGCCGCCCGCTGGGCCCCCGGGATTTCGAAGTCGACGATGCTGAAGATGCGTTCGTCCCTGAGGACCCTCCGAGCCTTGTGGGAACTGAACCACTGATCATGCTGGCATGGGTTGGAGCCGTGGGCGGACCCATCGCGCTGCTCTTCACTGCTATGTTCTGGCGGTCGGCGCCGCTCGCGGCGATCCTGGGGATCGTTGCCGCCTTCGTGGCGTCCGTGGTCTACCTCATCATGCGGCTTCCGCAGGAAAAGAATGAGGACGACGACGGCGCCCGCATCTAGCTGCCGACGTCGGCTTTCAGGCAGCGCGGCTTAGCTGTGGGCCCTGCCGCTGACCCGCGAAAGGTCGGCGGCACCGATCATTCCGGCCCGGGGTCCCAGCGCCGCAAGTTCGATCCTGGCCATGGGACGGAAACCACGGCCCGTCAGGTTCTTGGCGAACGAATCGCGTGCCGGCCCTGCCAGCAGCTCACCGGCATCGCACAGGCCCCCGCCAATAACGAACATCCCAGGGTCCAGGGCGGCGGCCAGATTGGCCAGGCCAAGGCCAAGCCATTCTCCTTGATCCGCCAGGAGTTCCCTCGACGTCGCATCGCCATCGAGCGCCAACGCCGTCACGGCGGCCCCGGTGATGCTGTCCGCAGTCCCACCGGCCTTCTCCAAGAGAGCCATGCCATCCGGAGAGTTGGTTCGCACAAGCTGCCGGGCTTCGCGCCCCAAGGCGTTGCCTGAGGCGTACTGTTCCCAGCAGCCACGGTTGCCGCACTCGCAGCGGTGCCCCCCTGGGAAGATGATCTGGTGCCCGAATTCTCCGGCCACGCCGTAGCGTCCGCGTTCCACCCTTCCGTCCATCACCATGGCACCACCAATTCCGGTGCCCAGGGTGATGCAGACAAGGCGGCTCTCACCTTGGCCTGCGCCGAAGCGCCACTCGGCCCAGGCGGCGGCGTCGGCGTCGTTCGTCAGGAGGACGGGACGCCTCAGCAGCTTCTGGAGGCTCTCCCTCAGAGGCTCGTTGCGCCAGGCAAGATGCGGGCTGAACAGAACCGTGCCGCCGTCAAGGTCCATCCATCCCGCCGCGCCGATCCCGACAGATGCAATTCGATGGTCCGCGCTCAGCTCATCCACCAGTTCCACGATGGTCTGCTCCACCGCCCGGGGGTCTGCACCGGGCGTGGACCTGCGGGCCTCGGCGAGGACGCGACCCTCAGCGTCCACCACGCCGGCAGCCACCTTCGTCCCGCCGATGTCGATGCCGATCGCCAAGCCTCGTCGGCCAAGGTGGCTACGGCGGGCCGCCCAGGGCACGTCCTTCCACGCTGTGGCCGGCGGCCTGAGTCGGGCGCGGAAACTGGACCTTGGTGCGGGCATCCCACCATCCTATTCCGCGCGGTTGCCGCCAGCGGGCAACCGAGCCCCGGATGGCCCCCAAGTTGCTTGAAATGACGGCACATCCGTAAAGTTACTCGCCAGTAGGTGAAATAGAACACACCTCCGCGAGCGGGCATACTAGAGTGAAAGCAGCCCTCTCGTGGCCCGTGGATATCAAAGGAGCTACCGTGCGTGAAATCAGTGTTCCTCCCCTCGTGAACATCGCCCCGGAAACCAACATCACGGACCTCGTGATCCGAGAAGCGGAAAAGGCATCCAACCCTGCACTCTTTGCCAAGTTGGACGGCAGTGGACAGTGGCAGGACATCCGTGCCAAAGACTTCCTCGCCGATGTGCGCGCCCTGGCCAAGGGCCTCATCGCCAGCGGAGTGGGCCAAGGCGATCGGGTTGGAATCATGTCCCGAACCAGGTACGAATGGTCCTTGGTGGACTTCGCCATCTGGTTCGCAGGAGCCGTCTCCGTTCCGATCTACGAAACATCTTCGCCGTCGCAGGTGGCATGGAACCTGGGTGACTCCGGAGCAGTGGCAGCCTTTGGCGAAGCTGCGCACCACGAGGATGTGATTCGCCAGGCCGTTGCCGCCGAGGACATCAGTTCAGTGGCAAACGTGTGGCAGCTTGAGGGATCCGGACTGGATGCCTTGCGCGCCGCAGGCGCCGGGGTCCCCGACGACGAACTCGAGTCCCGCCGTTCCTCGGCAGGCCTGGCCGACGTCGCCACGATCATTTACACCTCCGGCACCACGGGCAGGCCGAAGGGCTGTGAACTGACCCACGGCAACTTCGTGGAACTCTCGGAGAATGCCCGCGCTTCCTTGCCGGAGATCATCAACGAGTCCGCAAAGACCATCATGTTCCTCCCGCTGGCCCACGTGTTCGCACGATTTATCTCCGTGCTTGCAGTGGCCGGCGGCGTCAAGGTAGCCCATACCCCGGATATCAAGAACCTCCTGGCCGACCTCCAGAGCTTCCAGCCGACGTTCATCCTTGCCGTACCCCGAGTATTCGAGAAGGTCTACAACTCGGCGTTGACCAAGGCAGAGGACGGAGGCAAGGGAGCCATCTTCCACCGGGCCGTGGACACTGCGATCGCCTATTCCAAGGCCCGCCAGTCAGGTTCCCTGGGCCTTGGGCTGAAAATCAAGCACGCCGTCTTCGACAAGTTGGTCTACGGGAAGCTCCGGGCCGCCATGGGCGGCCACGTCGCGCACGCAGTCTCCGGCGGTGGCCCCCTGGGTGAACGGCTCGGCCACTTTTTCCAGGGCATCGGGCTCCAGATCCTGGAGGGCTACGGCCTGACCGAAACCACGGCACCGATTTCCGTCAACACCCCGTCAATGATTCGTATCGGCACGGTGGGAGCGCCCTTGCCAGGCAACTCCGTCAAGATTGCCGACGACGGCGAAATCCTCGCCAAGGGTGTCTGCGTCATGCGCGGCTACTACAAGCGGGACGACCTCATGGAAGAAACGTTCACCGATGGCTGGTTCCGCACCGGTGATATTGGCGAGCTGGACAGCAACGGCTTCCTGAAGATCACCGGTCGCAAGAAGGAAATCATCGTCACTGCAGGCGGAAAGAACGTGGTTCCGGCGCTGCTGGAGGACCAGATCCGCGCCGACGCCCTTGTTTCCCAGGTCCTGGTGGTCGGTGACAACCGACCCTTCATCGGCGCACTCGTCACATTGGACGAAGAAGCACTGCCCGGGTGGTTGGATCGCCACGGACTCCCGTCAAGCACCACGTTGGCCGAGGCCACCGCCCATCCAGTGGTGAAGGCCGCGGTCCAGGAGCTCATCAGCAAGGCCAACCAGTCTGTGTCGCAAGCCGAGGCCATCAAGTCTTTCCGAATTGTGCCAGCCGACTTCACGGAGGCTTCCGGCCACCTCACGCCGTCCCTCAAGGTCAAGCGCGCCCAAGTCATGAAGGACTTCGATGCCGTGATCGAGGAAATGTACTCGGCACCCCGCGCGTCCTAGACCCTAACAAAAGACCCAGGAAAGACGGGTCATTCAAGGCTGAACAGAAAAGTGCCCCGTCCGGAAACCGGACGGGGCACTTTTGGTTCCTGGACGGCTAGCCGATCACCAACAGCAAATCGCCGCCTTGGACCTGCTCTACCGATGAGATGGCGAGCCGCGAGACCGTGCCTGCCACCGGCGTCGTGATGGATGCTTCCATCTTCATCGCCTCAATGGTGGCAACGGTGTCGCCTACGTTGACCACATCGCCGGCCTTGACCGTCACGGTGACGGCGCCCGCGAACGGGGCTGCGACCTGACCGGGCTGAGCCGGGTCTGCCTTCTCTGCTGCCTTGACGTTGCTGACCACCGAGCGGTCGCGCACCACCACGGGACGGGACTGGCCGTTGAGCGTACACATCACCGTACGCATGCCCTTCTCGTCGGCCTCGGACACGGCCTCCAGCTGGGCAATGAGGCGGACACCCTTCTCCAGCTCGATCACGTGTTCCGCACCTTGCTGGAAACCATAGAGGTAGTCACGGGTATCAAGCACCGAGATGTTGCCGTAAGTGTCCACGCTCTTCAGGTAGTCCTTGGTGGGACCCGCGAACAGCAAGCGGTTCAGCGTGTGCTGACGGGTCTTGGAGTCGCCCTTGAGCGCAGCACTGTCTTCGGCGCTGATGTCGACGTCGCGCACCTTGACGCTGCGGCCCTGGAGGGCCTTGGTGCGGAACGGCTCAGGCCAGCCTCCGGGAGGATCACCGAGTTCACCGGAGAGGAACCCGATGACGGAGTCCGGGATGTCGTAGTTCTGAGGGTTCTCGTTGAAGTCGGCGGGGTCAGCGTTGAGCCCCACCAGGTGCAGGGCGAGATCGCCCACCACCTTGGAGGACGGGGTCACCTTGACCAGACGGCCGAGGATGCGGTCGGCCGCCGTGTACATGTCCTCGATGGCTTCGAACTGCTCGCCCAAGCCCAGCGCGATCGCCTGCTGGCGAAGGTTGGACAGCTGACCGCCCGGGATTTCATGCTGGTAGACCCGCCCTGTGGGACCGGGCAGGCCGGACTCGAAGGGCGCGTACACTCGGCGAACAGCTTCCCAGTAAGGCTCCATCGCACCGACATGGGCCAGGCTGAGGCCCGTATCGCGGGGCGTGTTGGCCAACGCTGCCACAAGGGCAGAGGCGGCCGGCTGGCTGGTGGTGCCCGCCAAAGACGCCGAGGCGACATCAACGGCATCCACGCCCGCGTCGACAGCCGCCAGGATTGTGGCCAGCTGGCCACCGGCGGTGTCGTGCGTGTGAAGGTGCACGGGGAGGTCAAAACGCTCACGCAAAGCTGTGACGAGCTTGGCAGCAGCGGCCGGACGCAACAGCCCGGCCATGTCCTTGATCGCAAGGATGTGTGCACCGGCATCGACGATCTTCTGGGCAAGCTCCAGGTAGTAGTCGAGGGTGTACAGGTCCTCGTTCGGGTCAAGCAGGTTGCCGGTGTAGCACAGGGCCACCTCGGCAACGGCTGTGCCCGTTGCACGCACGGCACGGATGGCCGGGGCCATCTGGTTCACGTCATTGAGGGCGTCAAAAATCCTGAAGATGTCGATGCCCGTGGCTGCGGCCTCATTGACGAAGGCCTCCGTCACTTCTTCCGGGTACGGCGTGTAACCCACCGTGTTGCGTCCGCGGAGGAGCATCTGGAGGCAGGTGTTGGGCAGTGCCTGGCGCAGGGCTGCCAAACGGTCCCACGGGTCTTCGCCGAGGAAGCGCAAGGCGACGTCGTAGGTTGCCCCACCCCATGCTTCAACCGAAAGAAGTTCCGGCATGAGGGCTGTGACGGCCGGGCCTGCCGCAACGAGGTCACGGGTACGGACACGGGTGGCCAGGAGCGACTGGTGCGCGTCGCGGAACGTCGTATCCGTGACGGCCACGGCCTGCTGCTCCCGAAGCGCCTTCGCAAACCCCTCAGGACCGAGTTCGATCAGCTTCTGGCGCGAACCCGAAGCTGGAACGGGCCCCTCGACGGCAGGCAGCTTGCTTGCGGGGTCCAAGTGGACAGGGAGCTCGCCGTTCGGCTTGTTCACGGTGACCTCCGCCAGCCAGGTGAGCAACTTGGTGCCGCGGTCTGCCGAGATGTGCGACTTGAGCAGCTCCGGGCGCTTGTCGATGAAGTCCGTGGCCACGTTGCCGGCGTTGAAGTCCGGGTCGGCGAGAACGGCCTGCAGGAAGGGGATGTTGGTGGACACGCCACGGATGCGGAACTCAGCCAAGCCTCGTCGTGCACGTGCCACGGCGGCCGGGTAGTCGCGGCCGCGGCACGTCAGTTTCACCAGCATGGAGTCGAAGTGCGGGCTGATCTCGGCACCCGAGTAGACCGTACCGCCGTCGAGCCGCACACCGGCACCACCGGCGGAACGGTAACCCGTGATCTTTCCGACGTCCGGGCGGAAACCGTTGGCCGGGTCTTCGGTAGTGATGCGGCACTGCAGTGCAGCGCCCTTGATGGAGACCGAATCCTGGCTCAATCCGAGGTCCGCCAGCGTCTCGCCGGAGGCAATCCGCATCTGTGCCTGCACGAGGTCGACGTCGGTGATTTCCTCGGTGACAGTATGCTCCACCTGGATGCGCGGGTTCATTTCAATGAAGACGTGCTGACCTGCGCGCTCACCCTCGGTGTCGACCAGGAACTCGACCGTTCCGGCATTGACGTAGTTCAGGGCCTTCGCGAATGCGACGGCATCACGGTAGAGGGCCTGGCGGATGTTCTCGTCCAGGTTGGGCGCCGGAGCGATTTCAACAACTTTTTGGTGGCGGCGCTGCAACGAACAGTCCCGCTCGAAGAGGTGCATGACATTGCCCTCGGCATCGGCCAGGATCTGGACCTCGATGTGGCGCGGACGCAGTACAGCCTGCTCAAGGAACATCGTGGGGTCGCCAAAGGCCGCGTCGGCCTCGCGCATGGCCGACTGCAGTGCTTCGGGGAGGGCTTCGCGCGTCTCGACGCGACGCATGCCACGGCCGCCACCGCCGGCAACAGCCTTGGCGAAGATGGGGAAGCCAATATCGTCGGCTGCTGCAATAAGTTCGTCAAGATCCTTGGACGGCTTACTCGACTTCAGGACGGGCACACCTGCCTTGCGGGCAGCTTCCAGGGCGGCAACCTTGTTGCCTGCGAGCTCAAGGACCTCGGCGGGGGGACCCACGAAAGTGATTCCCGCGGCCTTGGCGGCACGGGCAAGATCCGGGTTCTCGGAGAGGAAGCCATAGCCGGGGTAAATGGCGTCTGCGCCGGCTTCTTTGGCAACGCGGACAACCTCCTCGACGTCCAGGTAGGCGCGGACGGGGTGGCCCACCTCGCCGATCAGGTAGGCTTCGTCGGCCTTCTGCCGGTGGATCGAGTTACGGTCCTCGTGCGGAAAGACGGCTACGGTCTTGGCGCCCAGTTCATAACCAGCGCGAAACGCCCTGATCGCGATTTCGCCGCGATTGGCCACCAGAATTTTCGAAAACATACTTCTCCTGCATCATTGCGGGTGGATCGGTCGGTGGTCACAGTGTGTAGTGCCGCCAGCATCAAACACAAATCTTTGTGGCAACCATCACAAAGGAATCGTCATGTGGGCTGTATATGCGTGCGCGCGATCCGCCAGCATGCTAATGCCGACCCTTCTCTCCCTCGGCCGGGCGCGTAGAAAGCGGGAATCGACGGCGATGCACCATATGATGTTGAGGGGGCTTCGGCAAGCCCCGGCTCCGGCGCTTCCGGAGCCGAATCAGCGCGATACGGCAACCGGCGTTAGGTTTTGGGTTTTCAAGTGCAAGTAGTCAGCATCAGCAGCCTCAAAGGTGGAGTGGGAAAGACGTCCGTGACCACGGGTCTGGCGTCCGCAGCCCTCGCAGCCGGCATTCCTACTTTGGTGGTGGACCTCGATCCCCATGCCGACGCCACTACGGCCCTCGGCGTTCAGCCTGGCGGGCAACTGGACATCGGCCGCATGCTGAAAAGCCCTCGCAAGGCCAAGCTCCAGGAAAACGTGGCCGGCAGCAGCTGGGTCTCCAACGGTTCCAGTGATGGAACTTTGGATGTCGCAGTGGGTTCGGCCTTCACGGGAATCTATGACCGCCCCGACCTTGGCAAGCGCGACCTCCGCAGGCTGTCCGCCGTGCTGGCCGGTACCACCAGCTATGACCTGGTGCTCGTCGACTGCCCACCGTCCTTGAACGGGTTGACCCGGATGGCATGGAGCGCCAGCGACCGTGTAGTACTTGTCGCCGAGCCCGGACTCTTCTCAGTCGCAGGCACTGAGCGGACCATGCGCGCCATTCAGCTGTTCCGGCAGGAGTTTGCTCCCCATCTGGCCCCGGCCGGCATCGTTGCCAACCGGGTCCGCACTGGATCAGCGGAGCACACGTTCCGCCTGGCCGAGATGGAATCAATGTTCGGGGAACTGCTGCTGACCCCTCACATTCCGGAACAGGCCAATTGGCAACAGATCCAAGGCGCAGCCCATTCGGTGCACCACTGGCCTGGCGATTCCGCCAAGAACTCCGCCAAACTTTTCGATGCCCTGCTCCAGAGCCTCCTGGAAGGCCAGCCTGCATTCCGGGATCGCCGCCAGCGCTGATCACACCTTCACCGACGCACAAAGAAAGCCTCTTCCCCGCGGGGAAGAGGCTTTCTTTGAATGATCTGAAGTTCCGTGGATGGTGTTTAGCCGATGCGACGCGCTACACGGCGTTTGCTCAATTCGTCGTCCGGAAAGGACTGCTCCGCGGCGTGCTCGCTCGGAAGCGCGGCAAGGCTTCCCTCAACTTCCCGCCATACGCGCCCAACAGCGATGCCGAAAACGCCCTGTCCACCTTGCACGAGGTCGATGACTTCGTCTGCGGAGGTACATTCGTAGACGCTGGCGCCATCGCTCATGAGCGTGATCTGGGCAAGGTCTTCGACGCCCCGCTCGCGGAGGTGCTCAACGGCGGTGCGAATCTGCTGGAGGGATACCCCGGTATCGAGAAGGCGCTTGACCACCTTGAGGACCAGGATGTCGCGGAATCCATAGAGTCGCTGGGAACCGGAGCCGGCAGCACCGCGCACTGCGGGCTCCACCAAGCCGGTTCGTGCCCAATAGTCGAGTTGGCGGTACGTGATACCTGCGGCCTTGCATGCAGTAGGACCGCGGTAGCCCGCGTCCTCGTCCAGCACAGGAAGGTCCTCTGTGAAGAGTAGACCTTGGGCGCCGGATGCGGGCGCAGCCATGCTGGCAGAGGACTGCTTCAGCTCGCCTGCTTCGCCTTTCGGACTCACGTGACCTCCTTGTTCTCAGTTCCCTTGGGGACGGTGCATACCCTGATACAACGACGAAATGCAGCAGTGTAATTCCCGCAAGTCCGCACCTTCCAGTGTGACTTGCGCAGGCAGTGTATGCAACGGGAACTTGATATCTTCGACGTTAGGCCCGTGAGGCTCCGAGGTCAAAGACCTTCGCATCAAAATCCGGTCGTGTCGAAAGTTTCACCCTCAACTTTAAGCTTAGGCCAGCTCAGCCTTCGAAGTCTTCCGGCTCAACGTCATCCAGGAACTCCCGGAAGCGTCGCATTTCGCGTTCTTCGTCCACGGTGGGGTCCGGCTCGGAGTCCTCGCCTTCATCGTGCTCGGTGATACGGACGCCGGCCTCTTCCATAACGGCGTCGGCGCACCAAATACGGCATTTGGCCCGCAGTGCAAGCGCCAGCGCATCCGAAGCGCGCGAGCTGACCACTGTGCCGTCGTCGAACTGCAACTGACCGTAGAAGATGTTGTCCTCGACGGCCACGATGTTGACGCTGATAATCGAGTGGCCCAGCGATTCAACAACATCCACCAAAAGGTCGTGCGTCATCGGCCGGGGCGGGACGACACCCTGTTGGGCCAAGGCAATGGCGCTGGCCTCGGGAGTTCCGATCCAGATGGGAACGTGCCGTTCACCGTTGATTTCCCGAAGGAGTACCAGCGGTTGGTTGGACGGCAATTCGATCCGGACACCGACGATTTCGACTTCGATCATCAGCTGTCCATCCGCGAGATTCGGTCGTGAACGAGAGCCCTGTGGAGGGTGAGGCAGAGGTCGCTGATTTCCCGCGCAGCCTCGGCTGCCCTGGCCTGGGACGCAGCGTCACGCCGCGATGTCAGGGGTGCAACAGCCCTTTCCACCAAACCGAATTCCCGTTCCGCTGCGGCTTGGAAGGGACGAAGGTGCCGAGGTTCAAGGCCGTGGCCCTCCAATTGAACGCAGGCCCTGGCTACCTGGAGCGCGTGTTCATCGAATTTACCGCCGATATGGCTGATCAGCCCAAAACTCAGGAGCGACTCCAGCAACGGCACGCTGGCGCCCGACTCGGCACGCAACTGCTCTTCCGTCAGTGCGCGAGCACGTCCCTGGACTTCGGCAGCCATCTCGGCAGAAACAACCCTGGGCGACACGGAAACACCAGGGGGCAAATTGTCGGGCCGTTCTCCCCTGTCAATGGCGTCAAGGTAGTCCTTGATGACCTTGAGGGGAAGGTACTGGTCGCGCTGCAGCGCCAGGACAAAACGGAGCCGCTCAACGTCGCTGTCCACGTACTGCCTGTAGCCGGCAGGGGTCCTCTTCGGAGTGATGAGCCCCTTCTCCTCAAGGAAGCGGATTTTGGACGCAGTCATCCCGGGGAAGTCGTCGCTCAGCTGGGCAAGGACCTCACCAATGTTCAGGACCTGCGGTCCGCGCCGGTCCGGCTGGGCAATAGCCACAGGCAGTTACCCCGTCAGACTTGGCCTGCTGCGCGGACAGGGCTCAGGTAGTAGGTCAACCGGAACTTGCCGATCTGAACCTCGTTGCCGCTTTTCAGCTGCACGCGGTCAACGCGGTCATGGTTTACATACGTTCCGTTAAGGCTCCCCATGTCCACCAGTTCGAAGCCGGACGCAGACCGGAGGAACTGGACATGCTTCCGCGAAACCGTGACGTCGTCGAGGAAGATGTCCGCATCCGGGTGCCGACCAGCCGTAGTGGTGTCCGCATCCAGCAGGAACCGGGCACCGGCATTGGGCCCGCTATGGGCGATGAGCAAGGCCGAGTTCGGCGGAAGTGCTTCCACGGATGCACGCTCTTCAGGGGCCAACTTGGGTGCAACGCTTGGCTCGTCCCACGTTGGCGTGATGCTGATCGAGGTGGTCTCCGACGTCGGCTGTTCCTCCGCGCCGTTCCCGACATTGGCTTGATTCTGTTCGCCGCCAACCATGGAATTTCCTCCTCATCCGCCGGCAGTTCCAAAACCTGCCAGCCACTTCCGCATCCCGGTACCGCCGGGCAAATCGGTTGCTGGCCCGCCGTCGCGCTTTCCCGCTAAGGAAAACCAGACTGGCGGGCCAGATAACTTTAGCCTACCTGTTGTTCGTACTCCGATGCACTGAGCAGGGAATCCACTGCATCTGCTTCTGCGAGCTTTACCTCAATGAGCCAACCTTCGCCGTACGGGTCCGAGTTGATCAGGGCAGGATCAGTGTCCAGGGCGTCATTGCGATTGGTGACCTCGCCGGACACCGGGGCGTAAATGTCACTGACGCTCTTGGTGGACTCGACCTCGCCCACAACCTCATTGCCGGTGACCTTCGTCCCCGGTTCGGGCATCTGGGCATACACCACATCACCCAACGCGTCCTGCGCAAAGTCGGTAATGCCAATCCGCACTACGCCATCGGCATCTGGAGCGGTAACCCATTCGTGTTCGGCGGTGTACGAAAGTTCTTCTGGAATATTGCTCACGGGTGGCCTTTCATCGGGACAATTACGAACCTCGACGGCGGCCCACACTGTCGGCCACCGCTGAAAGTATAGGCACAATTCCCCTGCGCCTGATGGGGTCTCTGCAATGATTGACCCATGACTGAACAAGCACAAGTACCAGCTCAGAAAAAGCGCAATTGGGGCGTCAAAATTATCCTGATCCTGGTGGCATTGCTTGTCGCCGTAGCAGCCTACTTCATTCTTGGTGCCATACTTCCCCGCTGGTGGTCCGATGTCATCGCCGGCCAGATCCGTCGGGATCTCGGCGCCAGCGTCCTGGTGGGCATGTTCTACGGTTTCGTCTTCACTTTCCTTCCACTCCTGGTTGCGTGGCAGGCCACGCGCAAATCGGTGGGATGGCCGTGGAAGATCGTCATACTCCTGGTAGCCGTCGCCATCGCTACTCCGAACCTGCTCACCGCCGGCATCGTCTTCGGCAGCACGGAATCAGCCCACGCCGGGCAACGCACGCTCAGCGTCGATGCAGGATTCTTCACCACCTGGACGGCGGTTTCAGCAATCGCTGCCGTGGTGGTCTTCATTGCGGTTACCGTACTCTGGGCGCTCTGGCGGCGGCGTGGCAAGCAAATGAAGGTACTGAGGCAAGCAGAAAACGAACGCATCAGGGCTGCGAAAACCGCAGAGGCGGAACGGCAGGACCCCACACCGAACGTTTAATAGGCGAAAGCCCGCCGCGGACATGGTCCGCGGCGGGCTCCTTCGTTCAGGCAGCCCATCGTCAGGCGACAGGCGCCTCGCGCGGTTCGCGTTCGACGTCGGACATTGCGGCGGGCGTCCCGCCTCCCCTGCGCTTTGCTGCTGCAGCCGCTGCCAGCATGACCAGCAGTGCGGCAACGGTAATGCCTGCCCCGGCCCAGATGGGCGAGGTGTAGCCCAGGCCGGCGGTAATGGTCACCCCGCCAAGCCAGGCTCCCAGCGCATTACCCAGGTTGAAGGCACCGATGTTCGCACCGGAAGCCAACGTTGGGGCAGTGGACGCAAAGTGCATGACCCGCATCTGCAACCCCGGAACCGTGGCAAAGCCAAAACCACCCATCAAGGCAAGCGAGATCAATGTGGCAGTACTGTTGCCCGCGGTAAGGGCGAAGAAGACCAGCACCACCACAAGGCCGGCGAGGATGACAATAAGGGTCTTATCCAGGGCCTTGTCGGCAGCCCTGCCACCGAGGAAGTTTCCAACGAATAGACCGCCACCAAAGAGCACCAGAAGCCACGGAACTGCGCTGGACTCGAATCCGGAAACCTCAGTGAGGGTGAAAGCAATATAGGTGAAGGCGCCGAACATGCCGCCAAAGCCGAGGATGGTCACGATGATGGACAGCCATACTTGGCCGGACTTGAAGGCGCCCAGCTCGCTGCGAAGACCCTTGGCGGGCTCAGTGCTGGCTTTGGGGACCATGAGTGCGATGCCAAGCAGCGCGACTACGCCGATTGCGGTGATGGCCCAGAACGTGGAACGCCAGCCAAAGTTCTGGCCGAGCAGGGTTCCGAACGGCACACCCAGCACATTGGCCGCAGTAAGCCCCGTGAACATAATGGCGATGGCACCGGCCTTCTTGTGGGCGGGTACGAGGCTGGCAGCAACGACCGAGCCGATGCCGAAGAAGGCACCGTGGCACAGTGCTGCAACGATGCGACCGATCAACATGGCTGTGTAAGTATCGGCAATCGCCGAAAGGAAGTTGCCGGCAATAAAGAGAACAAGCAGGCCGATAAGGACCGGCTTGCGAGGCAGCCGGGTGACCGCGGCCGTCACCAGGAGGGCGCCAACGGTGACACTCAGGGCATAGCCGGAGATGAACCAGCCAGCTGAAGCCTCGCTGACCTGGAAGTCGGCAGCAACTTCCGGCAAGAGGCCCATGATCACGAATTCAGTCAGTCCGATGCCGAATCCGCCGAGGGCAAGGGCAATCAACCCTGCGGGCATGTGGAGCTCCTTAATTGATGGTTCCACGGAAAGTGGAAGTGCGCCGCCGGGAACCGTAGAATAATAGTTGCAGACGCTCTATATATAGTTGCACACGCTACATACTTGCGCAAGCAACTACTTTGTGGACGCGTCGCGATTTATCCGAAAACAAGGCAGGAGCACAGCAGACATGGGCATCAAGGATGACGCCGTAGAAGTACGGGCACAGGGTTGGCGAACCCTTGCGGCCCTGCACGGAAGCATCGAGGCGGAACTGGAGAAGGCACTCCAGTCCTCCAGCGACCTGTCTGTAGTTGAGTACACCGTGCTGGATGCACTGAGCCGCCAGGACGGCTGGCACATGCGGATGCAGCAACTGGCCCGCGCCACCGCACTTTCCAGCAGCGCCACCACCCGCCTGGTCAACCGACTCGAAGACCGGGGGCTGCTCACCCGGATCCTGTGCGCTGATGACCGGCGTGGCATCTACACCGAGCTCACGGCAGCGGGCCAGAAGCTCCTCGAAGCTGCCAAGCCGGTCCATGACGAGACCTTGGCGTCAGCCCTTGACGCCGCCGAGTCCGTGCCTGAGCTCGAGCCGCTGGTGAGGGCGCTCGGCGCACTGCAGAAGGTCTAGCCAAATCCCGGACCCGCCCGGGCATTAACGACCAAAGGCCGGAATCCCGCGTTTCCGCGTGATTCCGGCCTTTATGGTCGGGCTGACAGGATTTGAACCTGCGACCCCTTGACCCCCAGTCAAGTGCGCTACCAAGCTGCGCTACAGCCCGCTGGTTCCACCGTTCTCCGCCTAAGTTTTCCTCCGAAGAGTCCCACCTAAGCAGTCCGGCCGAACCACCTCCAAAAGCTTACACGAAGTTGGAGGCTGCCAACGCCATCTCAGCCAAACTCCGCTGTGATGCCCGTCTCAGTTAGCGCTTCTTGCCACGCTTCTCGCGTACGCGCATGTTGACCTCGATGGGAGTGCCCTCGAAGCCGAAGGTTTCGCGGAGGCGACGCGTGATGAAGCGTCGGTATCCCGGGTCCAGGAAGCCAGTGGTGAACAGCACGAATTTCGGCGGTCGGCTGGATGCCTGGGTGCCGAAGAGAATGCGGGGCTGCTTTCCACCACGGACGGGGTGCGGGTGCGCTGCAACCAGCTCGCCCAGGAACGCGTTGAGGCGTCCGGTGGGGATACGGCGGTCCCAGCTCTCCAAAGCAATATCCAGCGCAGGGACCAAACGGTCCTTGTGCCAGCCGGTCTTGGCCGAGATGTTGACGCGGGGAGCCCATTCGACGTGGGCCAGGTCCTGCTCGATTTCCCGTTCGAGGTAACGGCGACGTTCGTCGTCCAGCAGATCCCATTTGTTGAACGCGAGCACCAGCGCTCGGCCGGACTCAATCGCCAACTGCAGGATGCGGACATCCTGCTCGCTCAGGACTTCGTCGACGGCAAGAAGCACGACGGCGACCTCCGCCTTCTCGAGCGCGGCCTGCGTACGCAGGGATGCGTAGAAGTCGGCACCCTGTGCCATGTGCTGGCGGCGGCGGATACCCGCGGTGTCAACGAAGCGCCAAGTGCGGTCACCGAGTTCGATGAATTCATCGACGGGGTCGCGCGTGGTGCCGGCCAGCGGATCCACCACGACGCGCTCGGAGCCAGCGAGCTTGTTCAGCAGCGAGGACTTGCCAACGTTGGGGCGGCCGATCAGGGCGATACGTCGAGGACCACCTGAGCGCTCCACGCCTTCCACCAACGAGTACTCGGGAAGGGTGTCCATGACGTGGTCGAGGAGGTCGGCCACGCCGCGGCCGTGGAGTGCCGAAACAGGGTACGGCTGGCCGAAGCCGAGGCCCCACAATGCTGCGGAGTCCGCTTCCTGTGCGAAGTCGTCCACCTTGTTGGCCACCATGATGACCGGTTTCTTGCTCTTGCGGAGCATCTTCATGACGCCCTCATCCGTGGCGGTAGCGCCGACGGCGGAGTCCACCACGAAGAGAACAGCGTCAGCGAGCTCCACGGCCATCTCGGCCTGCTCGGCCACGCGGGCGTGGATGCCCCGGGCATCGTGTTCCCATCCACCAGTGTCAACCAGGGTGAAGTTGCGTCCGTTCCAGCGGGCGGAATACATGACACGGTCGCGGGTAACACCCGGGGTGTCTTCCACTACTGCCTCGCGGCGGCCCAGGATGCGGTTCACCAGGGTGGACTTGCCCACGTTCGGACGACCGATGATGGCCAGGACGGGGTCAAGCTTGAGGGGACCTTCGTCGCCTTCATCGCCGTACTCGCCGCTGAGCAGTGCAGCATCTTCGTCGTCGAGGTCGTAGTCGTCCAGGCCCGCGCGAAGGGTGGCGGCTCGGAGCTCGGCCTCGTCATCGTCCAGGGCAGCCAGGTTTTCAGCCACCTGGTCGGTGCCGGTGGGCGTGTATTCGTCGTCGCCGGCTCCGTGGAGGCCGGATTTTTGAGTCGTATCGCTCATTGCACTTTCCTTAGTGGTGGTCTGCCGGCGTCCCGGCTACTGCTGATTGGCGGTGCTGCGGAGTGGATGGTCCGGGCGCAGGCTCCGAGGGAAGGCCCTGGCCTGTGGCCCGGATGGCGCCCTGGACATGTTCTGCCAGGGCTGCACGGATCTCCGCAGCCGCCCTGTCCATTGAAACACGCCCGGGTTCGCCCTTCCGGCGCTTCACCGTGATGGGTTCGCCGAAGCTGACATACAGCTTTCGGCGTGGTGTTGGAATATGGTCTCGATGCTCGTCGCCCTGACGGGTTCCAAGGATGGCGACAGGTATGACGGTTGCTCCTGAGTTGAGGGCGAGCCAGGCAACTCCGGAACTGATACTCGCCGCTGCGCCACTCCCCCGGGTCCCTTCCGGCAGAATTCCGACGCAACGGCCGGCGTCGAGCAGTTTCTTGCCGGTATGCAGTGCGGTGCGGTCACCGGTCCGGTCCACCGGAATTTGGCCGGAGCCCCGGAGGACCTTGCCCAGGAAGCCTTTGAACATCTCTTTCTTGACCAAAATGTGCATGGGGCGCGGCGAAGCGCCGAACATCACTGGTCCATCCAGGAAGCTGATGTGGTTTCCGGCGAAAACCACCGGCCCGGCGGCGGGCACGTTGCTTTTGCCCGTCACCGCTGTCCGATAGATGACGTGGTCCAGGATCCACCCGACCGGCCGGCTCCACAGACGGGTCCACTCAGCCGGTAGCTGATTCTCAGTCCCCATAGATGACCTTGCTGACGATCGCCAGAGCGGTATCCACGGTTTCTTCGAAGTTGAGGTCCGAGGAATCGAGTGTCACCACGCCGTCGGCTGCTTGCGTAAAGTTCACCACCGTGGAGTCCTTGGCATCGCGCTGGATGACCTGGGCGGCGAGCTGTTCCTTGCTTTGGGTGCCGCCCAACTGGATTCCGCGACGCCGGAGCCTGGCTTCCTCACTGGCGGTCAGGAGCATGCGGACCTCGGCATTGGGAGCGACGACGGTGGTGATGTCGCGTCCTTCCACCACCATGCGGTGGTGGTGCTGGTCGACCAGCTCGCGCTGACGTCGGATCAGCTCGGTACGGGCGCCGAGGGTGGTGGCCACTGCACTCACCGACGAAGAGATCAACGGATCCCGGATTTCGTCCGTGATGTCTGTTCCATCAACAGCAACGTACTCCGTGGCCGTGGTGGTGCTGATCTCCAAAGGCATGGTCTTGGAGGCCTGTTCCACCGCAGCACCATCTTGGAGGTCGACGCCGGTCTTGAGGCAATACCACGTCAGGGCGCGGTACATCGCACCGGTGTCGAGGTACGCCAGCTTCAAGCGTCTGGCGACTTCCTTGCTGACACTGGACTTTCCCGATCCTGACGGGCCGTCGATCGCAATCACGAGCGGCTTGCCGGGACGGGCGACTGTCTCCGGTCCAAAAAATTCACGCGTCATTACTGGAGTACCCGCCATCCACGGTCAGTCAAAGCTTCAACAAGGAGGTCATGCTTGCTGGGAAGGACGGAAAGCTCCACCATGCCCACGTTTTGTCCCGACGAATGGTCGAGGCGAAGGTCTTCGACGTTGACGCCGATCTCACCGATCTCCGTGAGGAGGTGTGCGATCTGGCCCGGCTTGTCATCCACCAGGATGGTGAGCCACGAGTATGCCTGCGGAGGTCCGCCGTGCTTGCCGGGGATCCTTGCCTGGCCTGCATTGCCTTCACTGATCAGCTGTGCAAGGTCAAGCCGTGCACCGGGTGCCAACGGTTCTTCCAGCGTGCCGATCAAACGATTCAGGTCCTCGCGGACACCGTGCAGGATGGACACTACCTTTTCGGCATTGCCACCCAGGATCTGCACCCAGAGGGTGGGATCGCTGGCTGCGATACGGGTGGTGTCACGGAGTCCGTTGCCTGCCAAGGAGAGAGCGTGCAGAGGTGTACCCTGCAAGCGGCTCGCCAGAAGCGAGGACATGATTTGCGGCAAATGCGATACCAGCGCCACAGCTTCATCGTGCTCGTCCGCGGTGAACTGCGAAACGATCGCCCCAAGGTCCCCCGCCAGTGAACGCGCAGTTTGGACGGCGTCGCCCGCGGTTTCCTCCGACGGGCAGACCACCCACGGCATCGAAGTGAAAAGTTCACCCCTGGCCGCGACAGGGCCGGACTTTTCCCGGCCTGCCATCGGATGCGTTCCCACGTATCGGGACAGATCCACGCCACGTTCGCGCAACTGCGCCTGGATGGTCGCTTTGACGCTGGCAATGTCCACCACGACGGCGGAAGGGTAGTCCGCCAGGGCTTTCTCCACGACGTCGGACGTGACATCCGGCGGAGCGGCAACGACTACCAACTGGGGTTCTTCGTCCAGCTCCGCCAGAGGCCGACCCGCACCGATATCCACCGCGACCGCCTGATTGGTGGGCGAAGGATCGGAAAGGAACACCGGAACCCCGCGTCCGCGCAGGCCGAGGCCGATGCTGGCCCCAAGCAAGCCTGTACCGAGAACGACGACCGGGCCATCAAGATGGCCCCGGCCGTGCGTACCGAATGCCGACATGCCTTAGAGCCCCACAGATGCCAGGAGGTGTCCGACTTCCTGCCTGCCAAGGTTGCGGATGCTGCCCTGGCGCTGGTCGCCCAAGCCAATGGGACCGACCTTGACGCGGACAAGCCGCTCTACCGGGAACCCGACGGCGTCAAACATACGGCGCACAATGCGGTTCTTGCCCGAGTGCAGGACGACCTCGATGAGGACGTGGCCCGGGGTGGAATCAACCAAACGGAAGGAGTCCACGGCAGCTACGCCGTCTTCAAGCTCGACGCCGTTCTTCAGCTTTGCGCCCACGCCCTGCGGGAACGGGCCACGCACCTGGACGAGGTACGTCTTGGGTACCTCATACGAAGGATGCGTCAGCCGGTTGGCGAGTTCGCCGTCGTTCGTCAGCAGCAGCAGTCCCTCGGTAGCGACGTCCAAGCGGCCGACGTGGAACAGGCGTTCGCCCTTGTTCTTGTTGTTCTTGAGGAAGTCGCTGATGCACGGGCGGCCTTCGGGGTCTTCCATGGTGGAAACGACGCCCTTGGGCTTGTTGAACACCATGTAGACGAGGGTCTCGTCCAGCTGGATCCGGATGCCGTCCACGTGGATCACGGCGGACGTCGGATCTACGCGCATGCCCAGTTCAGTGGTGACCTGGCCATCGACCTCGACGCGGCCTTCGAGGATCATTTCCTCGCAGACGCGGCGGGAAGCCACGCCGGCCTGGGCCATGACCTTCTGCAGGCGGACGCCGTCGACATCGTGAAGATCAGACTGCGGGACCTCCTGGCGCGGACCCCGATTGCGGCCCGGCTTGCGGATGGGACCAAGGTTCTGGCCGAAGCGTTCGCTTCCGAAGGCTTTGGAGCCGTACTGCTTGGCCGGCTTTGCCTTGGGCTTCAGCGCGCCCGGCGTGCCGGGGGCCTTGCCAAAGCCGGGCTTGTTGGAGCCGGGCTTACGGAAAGGCTTGGCCGGCCTGGCGGCCTGGCCGCGATCGTAGTCGCCGGCCGACGTGGGGTTATCGGGATCGAAAGGTGCCGCTTCGCGAGGCTTGGAAGCCTTGAAGGGGCGACCCTCGCCCTGGGGAAAGTTGCGCTTTCCAGCGCCGGCGCTGCCGCCGCGGCCGGAGAAGCCGCCGGCGTTGGAGCGGCCCGTGCCGCCCCTGGCCTCATTGCGTCCAGAACTGTTGCGTCCCGAACCGTTACGTGGTGAACTCTGGCGTCCCGCCTGTGTCATGACCCGTCCTAGTGTAGTAATGGCAGGCATTTGGTGTTGAAATCAACACTAGCCAGCCGGGCAGACATCGTCTGCCCCTTGTCGCTGTGCACCCCTGAAAGGTGCCGTGAATCTGTATGAAATTGTCGTGCAGCGCCGGTGTAAGCCTGCGGCTACATCCGGCTGGCGTCGTAGTACTCGTCGATTCCTTCCAAACCCGGAAGGTGCGGCGAGAGCTGGGGCAATTCCGCCACCGAGCCGATGCCCATCCGTTCCAGGAAGTACGAGGTTGTCCGGTACAGGACAGCACCCGATTCGGGATCGTTTCCGGAGTCCTCGATCAAACCTCGCTGGGTAAGAGTCCGGACCACGGAATCGACGTTGACGCCGCGAATGGCGGACACCCGGGCCCTGGAGACCGGTTGCCGGTAGGCGATGACCGCCAGTGTCTCAAGCGCTGCCTGAGTAAGCCTGGTGGTCTGCCCTTCGAGGACGAACCTGCCCACGATGTCGGCGAAATCCGACCGTGAATAGATTCGCCACCCCCCGGCGACGTTCCGCAATTCAAAACCCCGGGGTGCAGTGCTGGCATCGGCAAAGCCGACAGCATCCACGTCCGGGGCTTTAACAGTATAGCCGCTATACTCCCGCTGCAGGTCCTGCAGCAAATCCTCGACGACGGCGACCGTGACGTTGAGTCCTGCAGCGAGCTCTTCGGACGTGGCTGGCTGGTCGATGACCATGAGCACCGCTTCAAGCGCTGCCCGAGGGCCACCGGGAAGTGCCTCCAGTTCCGCCAATCCGTCCTGGAGTGTTTCCTGTTCACTCACTGCCGTTTTCCCCGCTTCCGATTCCGTCAGGTTCAGGCCCTGCCTCATACTCTTCACTCAGGCTTGAACTGTCCCACTCGGCGCCGTCGCCGGTCCAGCGAACCGTCAGTTCCGCCAAAGGCTCGGGCTGCTCGAAGGCGACAACCCTGTCCCGGAACATCTCCAGCAACGCCAGGAACCGTGCCACCACCACCAGGGTGGTCTCGGCGTCGGCAATGAGTGTTTGGAAGGACAGAGGGGCGCCGAGTTTCAAGCGATACCCCATGATCTCGGCTTGTTCCTTGACGCTCACGGGCGGCGCGTGGAGGTGGCCCAAGCCCACTTCCTCGGGTGCAGCTTCCTTGGGTTTGAGCGCCTTGGCTGCCAGTTCGGCGAACTGCTCCGGACTGTGGCGCCACACAAGCTCGGGCAGCAGTGCGGCGAAATGGCCTTCCAGCGCGACCTGGCGCGGGTATCGCCTGGCTTCCTGTTCCAGTGTTTCGCCCAGGATTCCGGCGATTTGCTTGAAGGCCTTGTATTGCAATAGCCGGGCAAACAGCAGGTCCCTCGCCTCCAGAAGGGCGATGTCCTCGGCGTCTTCCACTTCGCCGGCAGGCAAAAGGCGGGCGGCCTTGAGATCAAGCAGCGTGGCAGCGATCACCAGGAACTCGCTGGCTTCATCAAGCGCCCAGTCCTCCCCCAGTTCCTGGAGACGGCGGATGTATTTGATGAACTCATCAGTGACCGTGGCAAGCGCCACCTCGGTGATGTCCAGTTTGTGTTTGGAGATGAGGCCGAGCAGGAGATCGAAGGGGCCGGTGAAGTTGGCCAGCCGTACCTCAAAGCCCGCCTTGCGGG
Organism: Paenarthrobacter sp. FR1; assembly: GCF_051106045.1. Taxonomy (NCBI): domain Bacteria; kingdom Bacillati; phylum Actinomycetota; class Actinomycetes; order Micrococcales; family Micrococcaceae; genus Paenarthrobacter; species Paenarthrobacter sp. FR1. Next base: position 77,058 of record NZ_JBPFSF010000016.1, read on the forward strand.
AATCGGAGGTACCGGCGTCGGGCGTTTCCGCTGCAGCGGCGGGTTCTGCTTCCGATGTCGGAGCCAGTGACGGTACCACCGTCCGCTAGGGCGCGCCGCCGCGCGAAATCAGTTCCTTGGCAAGCCGGCGGTAAGCGTCGGCGCCGATGTGATTGCCGGCGTAGCTGGTGATCGGTTCAGCGGCCACAGTAGCGTCGGCGAACTTGATGGAACGCTTGATGACGGTCTCGAAGACTTTGTCGCCGAATGCCTCCACGAGGCGCGAAATTACTTCGCGGCTGTGCAGGGTACGGGCGTCGTACATGGTGGCCAGGACGCCGTCCACCTGCAGACGCGGGTTGAGGCGGTCCTGGACCTTTTCGATGGTCTCCACCAAGAGGGCGACGGCTCGCAGGGCGAAAAATTCACAGATCAACGGAATGATCACACCGTGTGCGGCGGTCAGGGCGTTGACTGTCAGCAGACCCAAGGAAGGCTGGCAGTCAATGAGTACGACGTCGTAATCGTCCTCGACGCTCTTGAGGGCGCGGTCAAGAACCTGTTCGCGGGCCACCTCGTTGACAAGCTGGACTTCGGCTGCGGAGAGGTCGATATTGGCGGGGAGCAGGTCCACGCCCTCCACGCCGGTTTGCTGGATGGCATCGCGGATGTCCACTTTGCGGTCCATCAGGACGTTGTAGACGGTGAGGTCGAGTTCATGCGGGTTCGCGCCGAGACCGGCGGAAAGCGCACCCTGGGGATCAAAGTCCACCAACAAGACACGTCGGCCAAACTCCGCGAGCGCCGCTGCAAGGTTGATGGTTGACGTGGTTTTACCCACACCGCCTTTTTGGTTAACCATGGCGATAACCCTCGCTGGACCATGGGAGTCAAGCGGAGCGGGTTCCGGGAATTCGCGATGAGGGCGGCCCGTGGGCCCCATGATGGCGTCTTCCAGATCGAGCCCGGCGCCTTCCAGCGTAGCTGTTCCCCGTTCGATGCTCACGTATCTAACCACTCTTTCGACGACGATCTTCCCTGCCGCTGGCCCCCAGCTACAGCGCTACTACCCCTTTAGGCTACAGCGCCCGACACGGTTATTCGGGGAACTTGACTTTGTCCGCTATTTGAGCCTTGACCCTCTAGTTGAGGTCTAAGGTTGCCCCTGGGCCCTACCGGAATCAGGAACGGCACGAAGGCCGACACCCTGCGGGTGCCGACCTCCGTGCCGTGGTGTTGCGTTGGTGCTGGTGTTGCTAGACGGCTGCCTTCTCGCGGGTGTCTGCCTCGGGAGCAGCTTCCTCCTCGCCGCCGTGGGCGATCATGGTCTGCTCGTCGAACGGTTCACTGCCGGAGAGGACCCGCTCCACCTGTCCGTTGTCGATTTCCTTGACCCAGGTACCGATCAGGACCGTCGCCACGGCGTTTCCGGTGAAGTTGGTCAACGCGCGGGCCTCGGACATGAAGCGGTCGATGCCGACAATCATGCCCACGCCACCCAGGAGCTCCGGCTTGTGCGCCTGGAGACCGGCGGCAAGAGTGGCCAGTCCGGCACCCGTGACACCTGCGGCACCCTTGGAGGCGATGATCATGAAGACCAGCAGGGAGACCTGCGCCCCGAGATCCAGCGGAGTACCCATCGCGTTGGCGACGAACAAGGAAGCCATGGTCAGGTAAATCGCCGTCCCGTCCAGGTTGAACGAGTAGCCCGTGGGGACCGTGACGCCGACCACCGGCTTGGAAACGCCCAAGTGCTCCATTTTGGCGATCAGGCGGGGCAGTGCCGCTTCGGAGGATGAGGTGGAGAAGATCAGGAGGTATTCACGGGCCAGGTACTTCATGAGCTTGAAGATGTTGACCCCGGCTACTGCGCGGAGCAGCGTGCCCAGGATGACCACGATGAACAGGGCGCAGGTGATGTAGAAGGCCAGCATCAGGGTGAACATGCTGAGGATCGCTTGGGCGCCTGTGGCACCTACGACGGCGGCGATGGCACCGAAGGCGCCTACCGGAGCCAGCCACATGATCATGATGAGGATGCGGAAGACGAGTCGCTGCCCGTGTCCGATGGCGGCGAGGATGGGCGCCCCTTGCTTGCCCATCTTTTGCAGGGCGAAACCGACCAGGATCGCGGCCAGCAGCGTGGGCAGGACCGGAATATCGCCAGGGATGATTCCCAGGAGGAAGTCCACGGTGCTGTTGGTGTCGGCCTTCTTGGTGGGATCGTAGGGGGTCAGCTTGAGGCCCTCGCCTGGGTGGATGAGGTTGCCCACCACCAGGCCAATGGCAAGTGCGAAGGTGGACATGGCCACAAAGTAGCCCAATGCCAGCCCGCCGACCTTGCCGACCGTTGCGGCCTTGGCGATGGAGCCGATGCCCAGGACGATGGTGCAGAAGATGACCGGAGCGATCATCATCTTAATGAGCTTGATGAAGCCGTCGCCGAGTGGCTTGAGCGACTTGCCGACCTCAGGGAACATCAAGCCGACCAAGGCGCCGAGCACTACGGCCAGGATGACAGCGATGTACAGGTAGTGCGACTTATCGAGCCCCTTGCGTCCACCTTTGGCAGCTACTGCCGACTCTCCTCGTTGAGAGGTCATGGGATTCTCCTTCTGGATACTGTGTAAGGCGCTGCGGTCCTGCACTGATGTCCAATCCGCTGCCCTTGTGTGATATCCATCATTGAGCCGTTGGTGACACACATCACCGTTGCGGTCATATTGGTCATGGAGGTCCACGTGTTTCACAGCTGGAGCATCGCCCGCCGCTTGTTCGTGGCAAACCTGCTGTTCGTCCTGGTACTGACGGCCGTCTTCGGCGCGTTCTCCGTGGTGGAGGCGAGGGACAGGGCCTATGACAATGCCGGCGGACGGATGCTCTCCCTCGCCACGTCGATCGCCAACAATCCGCTGGTCCTGGAAGCGGCCGGCACGGCAGACCCCTCCGGCGTCCTGCAGCCTTATGCCCGGGACGTCATGGAGGACGCCGACGCCGATTTCATCACGATCATGGCCCCCGACCGGACCCGCTGGACACATCCCCGCTCCGAAGAGCTGGGAAAGCCATATATCGGCACTATCGAGCCTGCCCTGCGGGGTGAGATCTTCACTGAGGTCACCGCTGGTACGTTGGGGCCCTCGGTCCGGACCATCGCACCCGTCAAGGACACGGACGGGACGGTTAAGGCCCTGGTCGCCGCGGGCGTTACGGTCCGCACGGTGGACACTGACGTTGCCGAACGACTGGGCGTGATCGGTGGGATAGCGCTGGTGGTTTTGACGTTCGGATCCTTTGCCTCCTGGCTCCTGGGCCGCTACCTCCGCTCGGTCACCCGGGGCTGGGGCCCTGAACAGCTGGCCCAGCTCTTCGCCTATTACGAATCCGTGCTGCACTCCGTCCGCGAAGGCGTGATCCTGATCGACACGCATGGCAAGGCCGTGATGTACAACGACCAAGCGGCGGAGTTGCTGGGGTTGGAGCCCTCCGACGCAGACCGGTCGCCGGACGCTGCTCCAAAACTGTCCGAGTTACCCTTCGATGGCAGCCTGCGAGCGCTGTTCGAATCCGGCAGGCCGGTCCATGACGAAATCCACCTCACGGGTTCACGGATACTGGTGGTCAACCAAGCTCCTGCCGTAGGGCCCGTGCCTGAGCGCAGCCGCCAGAAGCCCGCGGTCTATGGCACGGTCGCCACCATCCGGGACCGCACGGAGATCGAATCACTGGGCACGGAACTCCAGACCATGAAGACTCTCTCGGACGCCTTGAGGGCGCAGACCCACGAACACGCGAACCGGCTGCACATGATTGTCTCGTTGCTGGAACTGGGGCGAACGCCGCAAGCCTTGGAGTTTGCCACCAAGGACTTGGAGCTCAGCCAGCAACTCACCGATGACATGGTTGCTTCCGTGGATGAGCCCGTGATGAGTGCCCTGGTGATGGGCAAGGCAGCGGAGGCCCACGAGCGTGGCGTGGAACTGGTGGTGCGGACTTCCGGGAGTTCGGGCGTTCGCGGCTTGGAAATCCAGGATCTGGTGACCATCCTTGGAAACTTGCTCGACAACGCCATCGACGCTGCGGCCGGCGGCGAGTTCCCGCGGCAGGTGGAGTTGTCAGTGGAAGCGGGTCCGGCCGCCGTCGAGTTCCTGGTGAAGGACTCCGGCCGCGGCATTGATCCTGACTCGATCGATGATGTTCTGCAGTACGGTTTCAGCACCAAGTCAGCGGAAGGGAATCCTCGTGGTGCCCACGGCCGCGGCGTTGGCCTCGCGTTGGTACGTCAGGCCGTCCAGCGGTTGGACGGTACGATGACCATCAGCAATCCCGGCGGTGCACAGTTCCATGTTGTGCTGCCCGCGCCGGTTCCCGAGGAAGAGAAGGCATGACAGACATCCGCGTCCTGGTAGTGGAGGACGAGCCGATAGCGTCGGACGCCCACTCCGTCTACATCGGCCGGTTGGACGGGTTCACGCTGGTGGGAACCGCCCCGGATGGCCAATCGGCGCTGCGGATCCTTGGCGAGTTCGCCGCGTCCGGCGCCCCCGTGGACCTGGTCCTGCTGGACATGAACCTCCCGGACCTGCACGGCCTGGATGTCGCCCGCAGGATGCGGTCGGCCGGCGTTTTTGCGGACATCATCGCCATCACGGCCGTTCGGGAACTGAACATCGTACGCAGCGCCGTGTCCATCGGCGTAGTGCAGTACCTCATCAAACCGTTCACCTTCGCGACCTTCGCCGACAAGCTCAGCAGTTACCGAACGTTCCGCGAACAGCTGGCAGGTTCGATGTCCGGAATCTCGAAGGCGGGCGCTTCGCAGAGCGACGTTGACCAAGCTTTTGCGAGTCTTCGCGCCCCGACAGAGTTGCCGTTGCCCAAGGGCCTTTCCGGGTCCACCCTGGAGTCAGTGAAGGACCTGGTGCGGGCACGGCAGGACGCCGTGTCGGCAAGCGAGGTCATGGAGGCGCTGGGCATGTCCCGCGTCACCGCCCGCCGGTACTTGGAGTACTTGGCCGACGCCGGGACCGTCACCAGGGCGCCGCGGTACGGCACCCCCGGCCGCCCGGAGAATGAGTACGGCTGGAACCGGGGTTAGGGTTTAGCCGTTTCTGTCGGGCTCAGGACCCAACCTTGGGTGGCGCCCAATGTATACACAGAGCGAAGATTTCCTACTTCTGCTGACTTAATGATCCGCTCATGTATACACTGGGATCATGCGCGCCAGTGATCGGGCTTACACGGCCCTTCGTGAAGACATCATTGAATGGCGCCTACGGCCGGGCACGGTCCTGGCGGAAGTGGAGCAGTCCGAACGCCTCGGCGTGTCCCGCACGCCGGTCCGGGAGGCGCTGAGCCGGCTCACCGCTGAAGGATTGACGATGGCGGCAGGGGGCCGCGGCGTCGTCGTCACCGATATCTCGCTGGACAGCATCGACGAACTGTTCGAACTGCGCGAAACCCTTGAGGTACGGGCTGCGGCCCTGGCCGCTGAGCGCGGCGAGCCCGGCGTCTTCGCCGAGCTGCACGCACAGCTGCTGCTGGCGCCTGAGCTGCTCAGTGACAACGACCCAGCCCGGCATGACTACTACGCCCTGGTGGGCCGACTGGATGAGGCAATCGATGCCGCGATCTCCAATTCGTACCTGGCCCATGCCATGCGCAGCCTCCGCGTGCACTTGGTCCGCGTCCGCCGTTTGGCGGCTGACGATGCCACCCGGCTCCGTGCAGCCGCAGCCGAGCATGCCGCCATTGCCGAGGCCATCGCAGCCGGCAACCCACGGCTGGCGGAAGCCGCCACCACACTTCACCTGCACCGCAGCCTCACCCACGTCAAGGCAACCCATACCCCTCATTAGAAGGAGCACCATGGTCAAGAACAACCACGTCCGCGTCTACAAGAGCGAAGAGAACCTCCCGCGCGAGGAACAGCTGGCGCACAAGATCGCAGTGGTCGCCGCCGACCCCGTCGAAGTATCGCCCGAAGTCACTGACATGGTGATCAACCGGATCATCGACAACGCCTCCGTGGCCATCGCCTCGCTGAACCGGGCACCGATCGTCGCAGCCCGCGCCCAGGCACTGACCCACGCACCGTCCGCCAACGGCAAGGGCGCCCGCGTGTTCGGCATCGAAGAGCAGGTTTCCCCCGAGTGGGCCGCCTGGGCCAACGGCGTGGCCGTCCGTGAACTGGACTACCACGACACGTTCCTGGCCGCGGACTACTCCCACCCCGGCGATAACATCCCGCCGATCCTTGCAGTCGCCCAGCACGTGGGCTCCAACGGCACCGATCTGGTCCGTGCCATTGCTACCGGGTACGAGATCCAGGTGAACCTGGTCAAGGCCATCTGCCTGCACAAACACAAGATCGACCACGTGGCCCACCTCGGCCCCTCCGCCGCGGCAGGCATCGGCACGTTGTTGGGGTTGGACGTGGAGACCATCTTCCAGTCCGTGGGCCAGGCCCTCCACACCACCACCGCCACACGGCAGTCCCGCAAGGGCGAAATCTCCACGTGGAAGGCCCACGCCCCGGCCTTCGCGGGCAAGATGGCCGTCGAAGCCGTGGACCGCTCCATGCGTGGCCAGACGTCCCCCGTGCCGATCTACGAAGGCGAAGACGGTGTGATCGCCTGGATGCTGGACGGCCCGGACGCCTCCTACGAGGTCCCGCTGCCACTGCCCGGTGAAGCCAAGCGCGCCATCCTGGACACCTACACCAAGGAACACTCCGCCGAATACCAGGCCCAGGCCTGGATCGACCTCGCCCGCAAGCTCAACCGCGAGCACCCCGAGGCCACGGACCCGGCCAACGTGAACTCCGTGCTGATCAAAACGAGCCACCACACGCATTACGTGATCGGCTCCGGCGCGAACGATCCCCAGAAGTACTCCCCCACCGCCTCCCGCGAAACCCTGGACCACTCCATCCCGTACATCTTCACCGTCGCCCTGCAGGACGGCGCCTGGCACCATGTGGACTCCTACGCCCCCGAGCGTGCAGCGCGTCAGGACACCGTGGAACTCTGGCACAAGGTCACCACCGTGGAAGACCCTGAATGGACCCGTCGGTACCACTCGCTGGACATCGCAGAGAAGGCCTTCGGCGGCACTGTTGAAATCACGCTCACTGATGGAACGGTCATCACCGACGAAATCGCCGTGGCCGACGCCCACCCGCTCGGTGCCCGGCCGTTCGCCCGCGAGCAATACGTCAACAAGTTCCGCACCCTCGCTGCAGGACTCGTGGAGGAAGCCGAAATCGAAAGGTTCCTCGCCGCCGTCGAACGCGTCACCGAACTGGGCGAAGGCGAACTGGACCAACTGAACATCACCGCAGCACCCGGCGTGATCGACCTCAACAACGCACCCAAGGGACTGTTCTAAATGCTGTACTCCAAAGTCACCCCCGAACAGAAGCGAGTGAAGCTGCGGGAGCTCCTCGCCTCAGGGACCGTGCAGCAGTTCCCGGGTGCGTTCAACCCGCTCTCGGCACGGCTGATCGAGGAAAAGGGCTTCGCCGGGGTCTACATCTCCGGCGCCGTCCTGGCCAACGACCTCGGCCTGCCCGACATCGGCCTGACCACCCTCACCGAGGTGGCAACCCGTGCTGGGCAGATCGCCCGCATGACGGACCTGCCCTCCCTGGTGGACGCGGACACCGGCTTCGGTGAGCCCATGAACGTGGCCCGAACCATCCAGGAACTCGAAAACGCGGGCCTGGCCGGCTGCCACATCGAGGACCAGTTCAACCCGAAACGCTGCGGCCATCTGGACGGCAAGAACGTGGTGGACATCGACACCGCCACCAAACGCATCCGCGCCGCGGCAGACGCACGCCGGGACCCGAACTTCCTCATCATGGCCCGCACCGACATCCGGGCCGTCGAAGGAATCCAGGCCGCACAGGACCGTGCGAAGGCCCTGGTAGACGCCGGCGCTGACGCAATCTTCCCCGAAGCAATGGCAACCCTGGACGAGTTCCAAGCCATCCGCGACGCGGTGGATGTGCCGATCCTGGCCAACATGACCGAGTTCGGCAAAAGCGAGCTGTTCACCGTCGACCAGCTCCAAAACGTCGGCGTAAACATGGTCATCTACCCCGTCACCCTGCTCCGCATTGCCATGGGCGCTGCAGAGCGTACTCTGGAATCGATTAGGGCTGCGGGGACCCAAGAAGCGCAAGTGGAAAACATGCTCACGCGTGCGCGCCTCTACGAACTCGTCGACTACGAGGCATACAACCAATTCGATACCGGCGTTTTCAACTTCCAGGTTCCTGGCGTCCGCTAGGTTCCGGATTCATCAAGGGGAACGCGGGCACTCCGGAAACACCCGGCGCGCCTGCACAATGAACGAAGGAGAGCAGCATGGCAGCTGTTGACATCAAAAAGGGCCTAGCCGGCGTCGTGGTGGACTACACCGCCGTCTCGAAGGTCAACCCGGACACCAACTCGCTGCTGTATCGCGGGTATCCGGTCCAGGAACTGGCCGCCAAATGCAGCTTCGAAGAGGTGGCATACCTGCTGTGGAATGGCGAACTGCCCAACGAAACGCAGCTCGCCGAGTTTACGGCCCGTGAGCGCGCGGGCCGTGCCCTGGACCCGGTGGTCAAGTCTGTGGTGGATACGTTGCCCACCACTGCCCACCCCATGGATGTTTGCCGCACGGCGACGTCGGTGCTCGGCGCCCGGCACGAGCTGGCTGAGGACTCCTCGCCCGAAGCCGCTATGAAGAAGGCAATCGACCTCTGGGCCGCCATGCCCGCCGTCGTGGCCTACGACCAGCGTCGCCGCCGGGGCCAGGACGCAGTGGAACCCCGCGAGGACCTGGACTACTCGGCGAACTTCCTGTGGATGACATTCGGCGAGGACCCGGTGGACGAAGTAGTGGAGGCGTTCAACGTCTCCATGATCCTGTACGCAGAGCACTCCTTCAACGCCTCCACGTTCACCGCCCGCGTGGTCACCTCCACACTCTCAGACCTGCACTCAGCTGTCACAGCAGCCATCGGTGCCCTTAAGGGCCCGCTGCACGGCGGAGCCAACGAAGCCGTGATGCACACCTTTGACGAGATCGGCATCCGCAGCGAAGAATCCCTCGAAGAGGCCGCCACCCGTGCCCGTGCATGGATGGAAGATGCCCTGGCCCAGAAGAAGAAGGTCATGGGCTTCGGGCACCGTGTCTACAAGCACGGCGACTCCCGCGTGCCCACCATGAAGGCTGCCCTGGACAAAATGATCGCCCACTACGGACGACCCGAACTCCTGGGACTGTACAACGGACTCGAGCAGGCCATGGATGAGGCCAAGGCCATCAAGCCCAACCTCGACTACCCCGCCGGGCCCACCTACCACCTCATGGGCTTCGACACCCAGACGTTCACGCCACTGTTCGTCGCCAGCCGCATCACCGGCTGGACCGCCCACATCATGGAGCAGGTGGCGTCCAACTCCCTGATCCGTCCCCTGAGCGAATACAACGGACCGGAAGAGCGCCACGTGCCCTAACGCTTCTGGCTTACAGAAGGAAGAACGACGGCGGGCCGGTCACCGAAGAGGCGACCGGCCCGCCGTTGTTCCTTCTACTCCTCGGGGATCGTCCACGCCACCGTGTGGACGTTGGCGACATTCTCATTGTCTGCCGCCAAGTCGACGCGTACTGCGATGCGTTGACCGGAAATCATGGCCGGCAGCCAGTGTTCGGCATCGGCCCACATGCGCTCCACCGGCAAGCGCTCCACGGGGAACCAGGCCGGGGCGATCTCCTCGCTTTCCGACGGCTCGCCCTCCCAGGCTCTGGTGAGGAACACCGTGGTGGCCATGTTCCAGTCAGGCCTGGCCGGAAACACGAAATCCACAGTTCCTGCCGGAACCAGATCGTTCGCATGGACTACGACGTTGATTTCCTCCATAACCTCCCGGCATGCCGCCTCGGATGCGGTCTCCCCCAGTTCAACGTGCCCGCCGACGCCCACCACCTTGCCCCGGCCAAAGCCGGTCTTCTTGGTGCCGAGAAGTACGTACTCCCCATCCGCGCCGTTGCGGAGCAGGAAGCACAGAGTCACATGGGCTGCAGTCATGCTGCCTACCTTAACCTGATCTCCCCAGCCGTTGCCGCCATTGCTACAGTGAGCCCATGAGCGAAGGTGGGGGTGACGTGCGTGCCAACGTGGCCGCCGTCGATGAGGTTGCTGAGGTGCCGCCAAAGGCAGGGAACACGGAGAATGAGGCCGCCACGGGTCCTGTCCGTGCAGCCAAGCCTGAACGGGACTCCTGGCTGCCCCGTTGGCTGGTGGCGCACCCCCTCTACGTCGGTTGGGCGTGGACAGTAGTGTGGGCAGGGCTCATCATCCTGGACGAAGTGGTGGACCTGGCCGGATGGACGTGGTACCTCCTGGTCCTTGTGGCCGCCCTCCCCACCTTGGTCTCCACCCTGGTGGTGCTGCATGCCACTCCCCGCAGTCACCTGAGGGCCGTGGACGCCACCGTGCTGGGCCACTTTTTTGTGCGGTTCCTGGCGCTTGTAGCAGCGTTCATGGTGTGGGCGGCCTCCGTCGTGATGAGTGCCTCGATCTCCACGACAGTCCAGTCCGTGATTGGCGATTCCGAGAAGGAAGTTACTGCTCTCGGCTTCAACCTCATGCTGGCGGCGGTTCCGCTGGTGCTCTCAATCCTGTGGATGGCCTTCATCGTGCGCTGTGCTTGGTTCCTGCGGAGGCTGCGCGGCTGGCGGCAGATACCGGTAAAGACCCGTGTGCCTAAGAAGTTCCTCCGCGGACGGCCCCGGCTCAAGCGTGTAGTGGTAGGGCTCGCGCACCCCGGTCTCCTGCTGGTAGCAGGTTTGGGAACGTCGCTGCTGGCGCTGTTTGTGGACGCCGTGGAACTGACGCTGAACGTACTGGACTAATTGGCCGGACGTTTTAGGCGGGACGATAGCAACTAGCCGAGCGCCCTCGGGTGTGCCGCTGCGTAGATTTCGCGCAACGTGTCCGCGGTGACCAGTGTGTAAACCTGCGTGGTGGTCACGGACGCATGGCCCAACAGTTCCTGCACCACCCTGACATCCGCCCCGCCCTCCAGGAGATGCGTGGCGAAAGAGTGGCGCAGGGTGTGCGGCGAGACGTCCTTGGTGATATTGGCCTTCTCGGCAGCCGTTTTGAGGATGGTCCATGCGCTCTGCCTGCTGATCCGCCCGCCCCGGGCGTTCAGGAACAGAGCCGGAGTGCCTTTGCCTTTGGACGCCAGCAAGGGCCTGCCACGGACAACATAAGCCCCGACGGCGCGTGCACCGTAGGAGCCCAGCGGCACCAGCCGTTCCTTGGAACCTTTGCCGAACAACCTCACGATGGCAGGATCGCCGCCGGTGTCCTCGAGGGAAACGTCGTCCACGTCCAGTCCCACGGCTTCACTGATGCGGGCCCCGGTGGAGTACAGAAATTCCAGGAGGGCGCGGTCCCGAAGTCCTGTGGCACTATCCGAGCCGGCAGCTTCCAGGATGCGCGTAACCTCACCGACGCTGATGGCTTTCGGAAGCCGCTTGCCCGGCATGGGCGGGTGGACATCGCTGGCGGGGTCCGCCGTCGTTGTTCCTTCCAGGGCCCAAAACTTATGTAATCCACGGACAGCTACCACCGTGCGTGCGGCTGAGCGGACACCAAGGACGGCAGCCCCATCCGAACCTTCGGACAACGCTTGAACAAAAGCGGTGACATGGTGGCGGGTAATGTCGCCAGGCCGTTCCACCCCCTGGGCCGCGAGGAAATTTGAGTACCTTGCGAGGTCACGGCGATAAGCGGCCAAGGTGTTCGCGGCCAAACCGCGTTCCACGCCGACGTGCTGAAGATAGTCAGTCACTGCGCGGTCAACGCCGTTGACGGTTCGCGTGGCGGCCTCGGCCATGCTCAGCGCTGGCTCGGGTGTGCCGGCCATGGTGCGTTGGCAGGACGCAGACTGCTGAATCCGTCAGCCTTGGCAGCGGCGGCCGCGAGGATTCCGAGGACTGCCGAGGGGTTGTGCAGCCGACCTTCGAGGACGGCACGCACGGCCTCGTCCAACGGAACCCATTGGAGCTCGATCTCTGCCTCTTCGTCGGTGCGAACATGTCGCTCGGCCTCCGGGACATCGGTGATGCCACGGGCCAGGTAGATCCGAACCGCTTCGCTGGAGGAGCCGGGAGAGTTGAAAAAGTCCACCAGTACATTCCAGGTAGCTGCAACGAGGTCGGCTTCCTCAGCGAGCTCCCGTGCTGCGCCCACCACAAAATCTTCACCTTCGACATCCAGCAGGCCAGCCGGAATCTCCCAAAGATCCATGCCCACGGGGTGGCGGTACTGCTTCAGCAGCAGGACCTCACCGTCCACGTTCATGGGGAGCACGGCTACTGCGCCAGGGTGGTCGATGTAGTCACGGACCAGGGCGTCAGTGTCCTCGCTCAGCTGGAACGAGTCGCTGACCACATCCCAAATGCGGCCTTCGTAAACCTTGCTGGTAGACAAAAGACGGCGCGGGCTCGGCATGTCCGAAACCTGCCTTGATGTGCGGGGGGTTTCAGAGATACCGGGCATCGCGCCGTCCTTTGCTTTTTTCTTGCGTTTACTTGGCAGCTACCGCGCGGGCACCGGTCTTGGTGGCAACAGGGCCGCCTTCACGACGCTCCAGTGCAGCCTTGACCAGGCCAGCGAACAGCGGGTGAGGGCGCGTAGGCCGGGAGCTGAGCTCCGGGTGCGCCTGCGTTGCAACGTAGAACGGGTGCACTTCACGGGGAAGCTCAACATACTCCACGAGCTTGCCGTCAGGAGAGGTACCCGAGAACACCAGGCCCTCGGCCGCGATCTGGTCGCGGTACTTGTTGTTGACCTCGTAGCGGTGACGGTGGCGTTCGCTGACAGTGGTGGTGCCGTAGGTCTCGGCGATGACCGAGCCCTCGTCCAGCTTGGCTTCGTAGAGGCCCAGGCGCATGGTGCCGCCGAGGTCTCCCTTGCCTTCCACGATGTCCAACTGCTCTTCCATGGTGGCGATGACCGGGTACTTGGAATCCGGCTCGAACTCGCTCGAGGACGCGCCTTCCAGGCCAACGACGTTGCGGGCGTACTCGATGACCATGCACTGCAGGCCAAGGCAGAGACCCAAGACGGGGAGCTTGGATTCACGGGCGAACTTCAACGCGCCAAGCTTGCCTTCGAGTCCGCGGATACCGAATCCACCCGGAACGCAGATGGCGTCCACGCCGGCCAGGGACTTGGTGGCACCTGCGAGGGTTTCACACTCGTCCGAAGGGACCCAACGGATCTTAACCTTGGCTTCGTTGGCGAACCCGCCGGCACGGAGCGCTTCGGTGACCGAGAGGTACGCATCCGGAAGGTCGATGTACTTGCCCACCAGGGCGATTTCGACCTCGTGCTTGGGGTTGTGGACGGCTTCGAGCAGCTTGTCCCACTTGCTCCAGTCAACGTCCTTGAACGGCAGATCCAGTGCCCGGACGATGTAGGAGTCCAGGCCCTGTGAGTGCAGCGTCTTGGGGATGTCGTAGATGCTGGGGGCATCCGCGGCGTTGACCACGGCGTCGATGTCGACGTCGCACATGCGGCCGATCTTCTCGCGCATGGCATCGGGCACTTCGCGGTCCGAGCGGATCACGATGGCTTCGGGCTGGATGCCGATGGAGCGAAGGGCTGCCACGGAGTGCTGCGTCGGCTTGGTCTTCAGTTCCTGGGAAGGACCGATGTACGGCACCAGGGAAACATGGAGGAAGAAGACGTTGTTGCGGCCAACATCCTGGCGGACCTGGCGGGCCGACTCGAGGAAGGGCTGCGACTCGATATCGCCCACCGTGCCACCGATTTCGGTGATGATAACGTCCGGAGCGTTCTTGCCTTCGGCAGGCAGTCGCATACGGCGCTTGATTTCATCCGTGATGTGCGGGATGACCTGAACGGTGTCTCCGAGGTATTCGCCGCGGCGTTCCTTGGCAATCACGGTGGAGTAGATCTGGCCGGTTGTCACGTTGGCCGAACCTTCGAGGTTTTCATCGAGGAAGCGCTCGTAGTGTCCGATGTCGAGGTCGGTTTCGGCGCCGTCATCCGTCACGAATACTTCGCCGTGCTGGAAGGGGTTCATCGTGCCCGGATCCACGTTCAAGTAGGGATCGAGCTTCTGCATAGTTACAGACAAACCGCGTGCCCGCAGCAGGTGGCCGAGGCTGGAAGCCGTCAGACCCTTACCGAGCGAGGACGCCACACCACCGGTGACGAAGATGTGTTTGGTCGTCTTGGACGAGCCCGGGAACCGGGAATTTACACGGGAATTTGATCGCTGCACCACGGAATTCGAGCTTATCATCAATTACGCCTTCCAAGCGTCCGGTTCGATTCCCCAAATGGTCAATAGTTGCCCAGGACCGCGTTCCAATCAAGAGCCGGGCCGGACCAAGTGCTGCGATGTGATTGTGGGCACGTCGGTCAAACCCTCCTGCCTGAGCCGGCTAGGCGCGCTGGGGCAGGAGCTTCGCGTCGTCCAGCAGTTCCTGGGCGTGGGCCTGCGCAGACTCGGAATCCTCTTGCCCGGCCAACATGCGGGCAAGTTCCTTGACACGTTCGTCGTCGCTGAGCAACTGCACGTCGCTGGAGGTGAATCCTGTGGTCGTCTTTCCGTCGGAGCCCCGCACGGATGTCTTGGTCACGCGGATGTGCTGGTCGGCGAAAGCAGCCACCTGGGGCAGGTGGGTCACCACCAGCACCTGGACGTGGCGGGCCAACATGGCCAAGCGGCGTCCGATTTCGACGGCGGCCCGGCCGCCAACGCCCGCGTCCACTTCGTCAAAGACGAAAGTCGGGACGGGATCCACAGCTGCCAGAACCACCTCTATAGCCAACATCACCCTGGAGAGTTCACCGCCTGACGCCCCTTTGCCCAGTGGCCTGGCGGGAGCGCCCGAATGCGGCCGCAGGAGGAAGGCGATCTCGTCGGTGCCCCACGGGCCCAACGATCCGCTGCCGTCCACCTCGATGACCAACGTGGCGTCCGCCATGGCCAGGGCCTTCAGCTCCGCGCTGACCCTTGATGACAGGTCCTTGGCAGCCTTCTGGCGGGCTTTGCTGATTGTTGCCGCCTGCTTCCTCAAGGTGCCCTCGGCAGAAGCCACCTCGGCGTCCAGGGACTCGATACGGCTTGAGTCGTCCTGCAGCTCGTCCAAGCGAGTCCTCGCGGCCGCTGCCCACTCCAGCACTTCATCGATGCTGGGGGCGTACTTGCGGATCAGCTTGGCCAAAGCGGCTCGGCGGTCCTCGATCTCGGAGAGCCGTTCCGGCCCTTCCGTGTCCAACGCGGCCTGGTAGCTGGACAGCTCGGCCGCGATGTCATTGAGGAGGAACCCGACTTCAGCAAGCCGGGTAGCGGCAGAACGCAACTCCTCGTCATGCTCGGCCACATGCTCGAGTGTCCGTTTTGCCGCATCCACCATGGAGGTTGCGTCCCCGGCGTCCCCGAATTCCTCCGCGATGAGAGATTCATGGGCCGCAGCCGCTGCCAGCCTCAGCTCTTCGACATTCGCCAGCTTCACGGCCTCGGCCTTGAGCGTTTCGTCCTCGCCCGGCTGGGGGTCGACATCGTCGATTTCCTTGAGGGCAGCGTCCAACGACTCAGCTTCACGGAGACGTTCGCGAGCTTCACTCCGCAAGGTTTCGAGCTCGGCCTGGATGGCCTTCCAATGGTTGAAGAGCTCCTGGTACTCCCCCAGGCTTTTGGCGAGGGGGGCTCCAGCGAACCTGTCCAAGGCATGCCGCTGCGCCGTAGCACTCTTGAGGCGGATCTGGTCCGACTGTCCATGGACCACCACCAGGCTTTCGCCCAACTCCGCCAGCACGCCCACAGGTGCCGCACGTCCGCCAACGTAAGCACGGCTGCGCCCATCGGCACCCACGGTGCGGGCCAGCAGGAGCTCTGCGACGCCGTCGAACTCCTCGGCCTCACCGCCGGCCTCCTTGGCGCGTTCAACGGCACTGTGCGCGGGATCGAGCTTCAGCACGGCCTCCGCAGAGGCGGACTTGGCGCCGCTCCGGACAGCTCCCGCGTCCGAACGGGCGCCAAGGAGAAGCCCGACGGCGGTCACCACCATGGTTTTGCCCGCGCCGGTTTCGCCCGTGACGACGCTGAGCCCGGGGCCCAGCGGCAGGGCGGCGTCAGTGATGACGCCGAGGTCACGGATTCGGAGTTCTTCAAGCATGGTTCACTTCGCATTCGTGGGGTCGGAAGGTTCACCGTCCCGGGGACTGTCAACATCCCGCGGACTGGGCAAGGGAGCCGGCGACAGGGTCCGGATCACGGGGATGGGACCAGTGTGGACTTCGCCGCTCCGGGGGGCCGGGCCACGCCAGCCGTGGATGGGGAGCTCGAATTTGCGGACGAGTCGGGCCGAGAACGGCGTTTTGTGGGTCCGGGCGAGCCGCACCGGAGTTGCCGAGCGTGTCACTTCAACACGGGCACCGGGCGGGAGGTCCACCGACCGCCGCCCATCGCACCACAGCACCCCCAGGGCGTCCGTCCGGTTCATGATCTCGACGGCCAGCTTGGAGCGCGGCGACACCACCAGCGGTTTGGCAAAGAGGGCATGCGCACTGATGGGAACGATGACCAGGGCCTCTACCTCGGGCCACACCACGGGTCCGCCCGATGAGAAAGCGTAGGCTGTGGAACCGGTGGGGGTAGCCATCACCACGCCATCGCAGCCGAAGGACGTCAGGGGACGTTCATCCACCTCGGTGACGACCTCCAGCATCCGCTCCCGGTTGGCCTTCTCAATGGCTGCCTCATTCAAAGCCCACGTATGCCAGATCTTTTGACCTTTGATCCATACCTGGACATCGATGGTCATGCGTTCTTCCACCGTGTACTGGCGGCTCGCGATCCACTCCACCGTCTGGGCGAGGTCAGCCCGTTCGCTTTCGGCCAGGAAACCCACATGCCCCAGGTTCACACCCAGCAGCGGGACATCCACTTCACGGACCAGTTCGGCCGCGCGCAGGATGGTTCCGTCGCCGCCCAGGACCATGACCAATTCCACGTCCTCCAAGCTGACGTGGTCGTTGAGAATCTCGATCGGCGTATCCAAGGCACCGAAGAACCGCTCGATATCGGCAAGTTCTGATTTCTGCAGCACGGGAACCAGGCCTGAAGAGTGCAGTTGCGTACAGGCATCCCATGCTGCGCGTAGCGATTCCTCCCGCCCTGTGTGGGCAAGGACCAGTACACGCCTGCTCATCGGGTTCTGCTTTCTAGTGGTTTGGCCAGAGTTTCTTGATCAACGCAGCAACGTGCTCGTCCCGCTCTTCGATCTTAGGCAACTCCGCGGACATCCTGCGCTTCATCCACAGGAAGTATTCAACATTTCCGTCTTGACCCGGGAGCGGGCTGGCCGCCACGTCCTGTAGATCCAGCCCCGCATCCACTGCTGCGCGGGCCACCTGGGCAACCGCACGGCGTCGTTCATTCTCCGACGACACCACGCCCGTCCGGCTCAGCCGCTCCTTGCCCACTTCGAACTGGGGTTTGACCATGAGGACAAGGTCACCACCAGGCTCGGTGCAGTACGCCAAGGGCCCCACTACCAGCGTCAGTGAAATAAAAGACAGGTCCGCGACGGTCAATGCAGCCGTGCCGCCGATCTGTTCCGGGCTCATGTACCGGACGTTGAGACCTTCATGGACGTCCACGCGTGAATCGTCCCGAAGGTGCGGCACCAACTGTCCATGCCCGACGTCGACTGCCACCACGTGCGCCGCACCTTGCCGAAGCAGCACGTCAGTGAAACCGCCGGTGGAGGCACCGGCGTCGAGACACCGCCTTCCGGCGACCACGACGGCGGGAAAGGCTTCCAGCGCACCGGCGAGTTTATGTCCGGCACGGCTGACGTAGATGTCCTCCAGGTGGGCTTGGACCGTGAGCTCCGTATCGGGGTCCACCTGGTGGGCAGCCTTGCCGAGGACGTGGCCCTCGGAACTGACCTTGCCATCACTAATGAGTTTGGCCGCGTGGGTACGGGACCTCGCCAACCCGCGGGTGACGAGTTCCTGATCGAGTCGTGCCATTCTCTAGCTATCGCCTTCCGGGCTGTTGGGCCTCGGCGCGGCCGGTAGCCCCGGCTCCGCATCCAAAGCCTCCAACAGGGAGTCATGCATCCCGGCGTACAGTTCACCATGCTCGGCTACCGGGGAGTCCGGGACGCCTTCCAGCAAGCCGAGCGCCCTGTCAACAAGTGCGTCACCGGTGGGTGTGGCGTCGTCAGGCCACTGAACGTCGAGGTCGGGCCCGGGAGTCTCGGGCAGCGGAGAAGTGTTGGGCTCGGTCATCGCACCAGTCTAGTGAGTTCGCCATTCCAGCTTCGGCGCCTGCGCTACCGACGTGTCCGGGACGGCAGCCCACCAGGCTGCACACGCGGCGCGCCACGCATCGAGGTCGTGTGCGTCACCAGTCACCGTCACCGTGCCGTTTTCAGCCACAGCTGAGGCTGCCCCGCATCGGTAGGAACCGGCGTCGCCCATGACCTCGGGATAGGGAGCATAAAGGCCCTCGAGGTCCGCCAGCAGGTAGTCGGGGCGCTCGTCGGTCCGCGCAGCCAAGATGGTGTGGGTGGTGTCAACACCGGTGAGGACTGCCGCCGTCGCAAATCCTGCGCGATTGCCACCCAGGATGTCTGTGTCCAAGCGGTCGCCGACCACCAGTGGGCGATCGGCTTTTAGCCGTTTGGCGGCCGCATGGAACAACGGCGCTTCAGGCTTGCCTGCCACCAGGGGTGTTTTACCTGTGGCTGCCGCAACGGCAGCAACGAGTGTTCCGTTGCCGGGCGCCATGCCTCGGGCCTGCGGGATGGACATGTCCGTGTTGGTTGCGAACCACATGGCTCCGCCGGCCACCACGTACGACGCCTCCGCGAGGTCCTTCCAACCGATCTCCGGGTTGAACCCCTGGACCACCGCTACAGGAGACTCTTCGGCGCTATGAACCGGCTTGAGGCCCACCAATTCGATCTCATGGGCCAATGCTGCGCTGCCAGTGATGAGGACATGCGCCCCCGCAGGCAGCATGGAAGCCAGAAGCTCCCCTGCTGCCTGGGAGGAACTGACCACTTGATGGTCCTCGGCCGGCGCACCAAGCTCACGCAGGTGCGCAGCGACCTGCGCTGGAGTCCTGGATGCGTTGTTGGTGACGTAACCCAGGCCAACGCCCACAGTTTCGAGACGCCGCAACGACTCCACAGCCCCAGGGATGGCGTGCGGTCCTGCGTAGACCACTCCATCAAGATCGGACAGGACAGCATCAAATGATGAGATCAGTGAATCAGCCATGCTGGGATTCGGTGCCCTCGTTGTCAGCCTCTGCTGCTTCCTTGTGCTCATCCTCGTCTTCAACGGAGTCGATGTCCGACTCAGCGTCATCCGACTCGAAGTAGTCCGACTCAGCGTCATCCAGTTCAACATCATCGTGATCAACGTCAGCCGCTGCGGCTTCCACGATGACCGTTTCAGTTTCGGCCTTCACGACGTCGGCCTCCGGGGCCGGCTTCTGGAAGCGCGGCTTGCGTGCGGCTTCCTCGTCCTGCTCATCCCAGCCGAGGTCAAGGATCTCCGGCTCCGCAAAGTCGCCGACACCCAAAGCGTTCTCGGCTACGAGCGCCTGTCGGGCCCACTTGTCAGCTTCCTCATTGCGGCCCACAGCGCTCAGTGCCTCAGCGTACGCACGGAACAGGCGCGGGCTATACGAGAAGGCCCGGTTGATGTCCAACTGCGGGATCTCCAGCTCGCTGACAGCAGCATCCAGTTGCTTCAAGTCAGCGCGCGCCCCCGACGCCACAATCGCCAACTCCACCTTGCCCGGAGCATCAAGATCCTGGGCTTCCGGAGAGCGGACCATGTCAAGTGCGCGGTCCGGACGGCCAAGGCCACGCTCGCAGTCAGCCATCACCGGCAGATGCACATTGGACCCACTGATGCGGCGGTACGTACGGAATTCGCGCAGGGCTTCTCCATAGTGACCGGCAGCGTAGGCGGTCAGACCCACAGCTTCACGGACGGCCGAGAGACGGCCACCGCGTCGGCTGGCAGCGAGGGCGTGCTGGAACGCCAACTCAGGCTCGATGTCAATCAAGCGGCCTGCCATGACCAGGTGCTTCGCGACCCAGCCTGCGCTCTGCTCTTCGAGGGTCTTGATCTGGTGACCCGTGGCGCGGTCGAGTTCCTTGCCTGTGACGTCTTCATCGATCTCGGGCGAACGTTCACGGTCAGGGCGGTTGGCGCTGCGGATATCCTTGGCGTTCGGCACGCGGGCCGGGCGCTCTTCCCAGGAATTGCCACGGTCGCCGCCAAAGGATCGGCGTTCACCATCGCGTGCCGGGCGGTCCTGGCGGTCTCCGAACGAGCGGCGTTCGCCGCCACGGTCCGGGCGGTCACCGAATGACTTCCGATCACCGCGGTCGTTATTGACGCGGTCGTTATTGAACGGGCGGCGGTCATCGCTGTCTCGACGGGGACCGTCAAAGTTCCGCGGGCCGCGCTCAGGACGGTCACCGAAGGAACGGCGTTCACCATCACGTGCCGGACGATCGCCGAAGGGCTTCCGGCCGCCGCGGTCGTTATTGAACGGGCGGCGGTCATCGCTGTCTCGACGGGGACCGTCAAAGTTCCGCGGGCCGCGCTCAGGACGGTCACCGAACGAACGACGTTCACCATCACGAGCCGGACGATCGCTACGATCGCGGTCACCGAACGGCTTACGATCCCCACGGTCATTGTTAAACGGACGACGCTCACCATCACGAGCCGGACGATCGCTACGATCGCGGTCACCGAACGGCTTACGATCCCCACGGTCATTGTTGAACGGACGACGCTCACCATCACGAGCCGGACGATCGCTACGATCGCGGTCACCGAACGGCTTACGATCCCCACGGTCATTGTTAAACGGACGACGCTCACCATCACGAGCCGGACGATCGCTACCAAAGGGGCGACGATCGCCGTCGCGTGCGGGACGGTCATTGCCGTCCCGGTTTTCCCTGGAACGGAACCCACGAGGATCTCCGCCGGAATTGTTGTTGGGGCGGTACGAACCCCGGTCGTCCCGGTTCCCGCCGAAGTTTCCGCGATTGCCGCCGCGATTGCCGCCGTTGTGCTCAGCCATGGTGGATTCCTCCTGTTGCGAGCCGACCACTGGCGCGTGCGTAGTCGCTCATAACCCTTATTTCGTTGTCACGCCGCCGGCAGCGCGTAGCTCCCGGCTCGTATATCTTGTTCAATTCTATTCGACCCCGCCAACACCCCAGAACGCGGAGGGTGTTTTTGCGCCACCCGTGGCAAGTCTCACAACGTGGCAGTGACGCCGGAACAATCAGCCGCGGGGGGACGTTCGCTGTTCACGCCCGCCCGGGGTCTGCCTGCCTGGTGTGTGGGTGTTAAAGGTGAAGAGCCCCGACCTGTGGTCGGGGCTCTTCGAATGGTTGTCCGGCGGTGTCCTACTCTCCCACACCCTCCCGGGTGCAGTACCATCGGCGCTGTG
>NZ_JBPFSF010000017.1:0-27824 GCF_051106045.1 Paenarthrobacter sp. FR1
CCCAACGCCGTAGGCCTGGTGGACCAGGAACTGCTCGCCCTTGCAGTGGACTCAGGAGCGATTGCCTCCGAAGGACAGTGGACAGCCAACGCAGACCTCGTCATGAAGACCCCTGCCACCGTGGCAGCCGGCAACTACACCGCCAAACTCACCCTATCCCTGTTCGAATAATTGCGCTGAAGGTATCTTCATCCCATGAGGCTCCCATTCTCAGGGCAGGCGGGCTCTGGTGCCCTGCAGCGGCTATTCGTTGTCATGTACCTCGTTGTGGCAGTACTGCTCGCAAGCGTCGCTTCTGCGTCGGCTGGATTTGCTACTACCGGTGATCCCACGGAAAGCCCGGTCACCTGGTCCGTGACTCCCGCCGACGCCTCCGGCCCTGATGGCCGCTCGTGGGTGGAACTTGAGGTCGATTCCGGGGTGAGCGTGGATGAACATTTGGCGGTCAGAAACCTCAGCGACAGGGAAGTCACTTTCTCCCTCACTGCGGCCGACGGGTACTTCACTCCTACAGGGCGTTTCAATATGCTTCCTGGTGACAAACAGTCGGTAGCTGCAGGTACCTGGATCTCTATGGACAAGACGGTCACCGTAGCGGCGGGAGGTACCGCCGTCGTGCCGTTCAAGGTGACGGTCCCGGACAACGCGACACCAGGCGACCATGCAGCGGGCATAGCTGCCTCGATCTATTCACAGGGCGGCTCGGACGGGACGCAACTGGGCGTGGAAAGCCGCGTTGGGTTCCGTGTCATGACCCGGGTGAAGGGAGAGGTCAAACCTGCGCTCAGCATGAAGGCAACCGCGAGCTACGATACGTCGTGGAATCCCCTGGAACCAGGATCCGCTGACCTTACCGTTGACCTGGAGAATACGGGCAACGTCCGACTTTCGGTGGACCCCTACACCATGATCAATGACGCCCGGTGGCCAGCTGCCGGGACCGAAGAAGCCAGAACCCTCGAATTGCTGCCCGGGGACCGTCGAACCGTCAGCATCCACGTACCTGGTGTGTGGCCGCTGGGCATCATGACCTTGCCGGTGACGGTCTCGCAAGGGGTGATTGCCCCTGACGGGGCCACCCAATCGCTGGATCCAGTGCAGGAAAGCGTGACGCTATGGGCGATTCCCTGGCCGCAGCTTGCCATCTTTGTTGCTTTGTTGCTTCTGTTTGGGGGCCTTTTCTGGGGGCGCCGGCGGCGGAAGAAGGAAGTGGCACGGCTGCTCGAAGAGGCCCGCGAGGCCGGACGTCGGGAAGCGGGAACCCCCTGATACCGGGGTGCTTGCCGCCCTCTCGTAAAAGTGCCGGAATGCAGCAAAAATACCCTTGTCAAACCACCGCTGTTTACGTAAACTTCTTGCAACTCAATGTTTACGTGAACATTCACAAGAATGTTGATTAGATCCGGCGACTTTCTGCCTCCACAGGCCCACACTTGAGCTATCTCACGGTGCGCATGCGGATGTTGGACAGTCTCACGAAGAACCACGATCCAAAGGAGTAATCATGGCTGTAAATCTTGGCCCGTTCCAGGCGGCGGAAGGCGCCGGTCCAGGACGGCGAACCTTCCTCAAAACACTTGGAGTCGGCGCCGTAGCCGCCTCCGGCATTCCCTTGCTGTCTGCATGCACGGGTGGTTCCGGTCCTGCCCCTGGTGCTTCATCAAAAAGCCTCACCTTCGGCTCGGGTTCATCGGACGAAGTTCCCCGTGCTGCCTACAAGGCAGTAACGGACGCCTTCACCAAAAAATCGGGCTTCGACGTGGTGACCAACGTGGTTCCCCACAACGACTTCCAGAACAAGATCAACTCCTACCTGCAGGGCAGCCCGGATGAGTCCTTCACCTGGTTTGCCGGTTACCGCATGCAGTACTACGCAGAGAAGGGCCTTCTGGCTCCCGTCGACGATGTGTGGGAAAAGATCGGCGGCAACTTCTCCGACGCCATCAAGAAGGCGTCCACCGGCCCCGACGGCAAGATGTACTTGGTCCCCAACTACAACTACCCGTGGGGCTTCTTCTACCGGAAGAGCTTCTGGGCGGAAAAGGGCTACTCAGTTCCCGCTACCTTCGATGAGCTGACCACGCTCGCTGCCAAGATGAAGGCCGATGGCATCATTCCGATCGGCTTTGCCGACAAGGACGGCTGGCCCGCCATGGGCACTTTCGACTATATCAACATGCGCCTCAACGGGTACCAGTTCCACATCGACCTGACCGCGCACAAGGAGAGCTGGGACCAGAAGAAGGTCAGCGACGTCTTCGATACCTGGAAAGCACTCCTGCCGTTCCAGGACCCCGCAGCACTGGGGCAGACCTGGCAGGACGCAGCCAAAGCCCTCGAGGCCAAAAAGACCGGCATGTATCTCCTGGGCTCATTCGTGACGCAGCAGTTCACGGATCCCGCAGTACTGGCGGACATCGACTTCTTCCCGTTCCCGGAAATCGCCATGGAGGGAACTGACGCTGTTGAAGCGCCGATCGATGGCCTGCTGCTGTCGAAGAAGGGTGGCGAGAACCAGGCCGCCCGCGACTACCTTGCCTTCATGGGAACCCCGGAGGGCCAGGATGCTTACGCGGCCGTAGATACTTCCAACATCGCGACGGCCAAGGGCGCTGACACGTCCAAGTACTCTGCTCTGAACAAGAAGTGTGCGGACACCATTGCCAACGCCAAGTACATCAGCCAGTTCCTGGATCGCGACGCTTTGCCTGCCATGGCCAACAACGTCATGATTCCGGCACTTCAGTCCTTCATTAAGGATGGAAGCGTCGACGTGAAGAACCTGGAAGCGCAGGCAAAGTCGCTCTACGCGGCCCAATAGCGCAGGACTGCCCTGGCCATACGGTTGCTGGTCAACCGGCCAGGCTTCCCGAGCAAGGGTCGGCCGCGGGTCACACCGCGGCCGGCCCCTGTGCGACGAATACCAAAGGAATTCCCATGAGTACCACAGCCGAAAAACCGGCCTCCCCGAACAGTGGGCCCCCTGCAGGCGGCGCCCAACGCGGGGCAGCACACGCCTCGCCGGCAACAGCCGGAAGAACGCGCAAGAAGTCCAGGAAGGTCCGCCGCCTGAGTCGCAGGGACAAAATCGTCCTTGGCATCATGGTGGGCCTTCCAACGCTCATTCAGCTGCTGTTCGTTTGGTTGCCCACCCTGGCCTCTATTGGACTGAGCTTCACCCGATGGAACGGGCTGGACTTGGCCGACATCAAGTCTGCCGGGACGGAAAACTATGAGTTCATCAGCCAGAACTACCCCCCGTTCTGGCCGGCCATGCAGCACAACGTGCTGTGGCTGGCTTTCCTGGCCCTGATCGCAACGCCGCTGGGCCTTCTGCTCGCTGTGCTCCTGGACCAGAAGATCCGGGGAAGCAAGATCTACCAGAGCATCTTCTTCACGCCCGTCATGCTCTCCCTGGCATTGATCGGTATCATCTGGCAGCTCTTCTACAACCGCGACAGCGGTCTGCTGAACTTCCTGCTCGGTACGGCCGGCACGCCCCAGGCCGTGGACTGGTTCGGCGACTCGAACGTCAACATCTGGGCCGCCATGATCGCAGCTACGTGGCGCCACGCAGGCTACGTCATGATCCTTTACTTGGCTGGCCTGAAGGGTGTGGACCCTGCCCTCAGGGAAGCAGCGTCGATTGACGGCGCCAATGCTGTCCAGACCTTCTTCCGCGTTGTCTTCCCCGCTATGCGCCCGGTCAACATCGTGATCGTGGTCATCACCATCATTGAGTCCCTCCGCGCCTTTGACATTGTCTATGTCATCAACCGCGGCACCAACGGGCTTGAACTGCTCAGCGCCTTGGTGATCCAAAACCTGATCGGTGAAGGACAGGTGATCGGCGTCGGTTCAGCATTGGCCGTGGTATTGCTGGTGATTTCCCTGGTGCCGATTGTCTTCTACCTCATCCGCACCTTCGGCAAGGAGAAAGAGGCATGAGCACCATCGCCCGTACCCTTCCTGTCCAGACCGGCAGGACCGGCAAGACCGGCAAACGCCACTATGGCACTCACATCTTCCTCATTGTCATGGCCGCCATCTGGTTGGTACCGCTGGTCTGGTCGCTCTATACGGCGCTCCGTCCCAAAGAGGACACCGACAAATACGGCTACTTCAGCTTCGGGGGCAGCTTCGGCTTCGAAAACTTCGTCCAGGCTTGGAACCAGGGAGGATTCTCTAAGTACTTCCTGAACTCGGTCCTGATCACGGTTCCCACCGTCCTGCTGACGCTCCTCTTCGCGTCCATGATGGCTTTCGCAGTATCGCGAGTGAGCTGGAAGTTCAACATCACGCTGCTGATTATGTTCACCGCGGGTAACCTCCTGCCACCCCAGGTCCTTGCGGCACCGCTGTTTGAGATGTTCAAGCACGTTTCCTTGCCGTACTCAATCAGTGACTCCGGCAACCTGCTCAATACCTATATAGCCGTCATCATTGTGGACACTGCATTCCAGATCGGCTTCTGCACCTTTGTGCTCTCCAATTACATGAAGGCCCTGCCGCAAGACCTGACGGAAGCTGCGTTGGTGGACGGCGCTGGTATCTGGCGGCAGTACTGGAACATCATCATGCCCCTCTGCCGTCCGGCACTCGCAGCCTTGGGCACACTGCAAGTCATCTTCATCTACAACGACTTCTTCTGGCCGTTGCTGTTCATCCAGAGCGGGGACAGGCTCCCGATCACCACCGCCATCAACAACCTTCAGGGGCAGTTCCTGAGCAACTACAACCTGATCGCGGCCGGCGCCATGATCACCCTGATTCCCACCATGATCATCTACCTGGTCCTGCAGCGACAGTTCGTGGCAGGGCTTACCCTGGGCGCAAGCAAGGGGTAGCAGTACTGAACGGCGTAGCTGCGGGGGAGGGTTACCCCTTATCCGCAGCTACGCGCTTTTTCCGGGCCGCCGGACGCGCACTGACTGCAGGAGCGGCAGTGCTTTTGCGCACCACCATACTGGTTGGCACAGTGGTGAAGTCATTCACCGATCCCGTGCCCGCAATTTGCTGAAGCAGGTTTTCGATGCTGAGGCGGCCCACCGCGTAGAAGTCCTGGTGGATGGTCGTCAAAGGCGGCCAGAAGGACGTGGACTCGTCCAGGTCGTCGAATCCCACAATGCTGACATCTTCCGGAATGTTCCGGCCCTGTTCATGCAAAGCACGCATGGCCCCCAGCGCCATTTGGTCATTGGCCGCAAAGATGGCGGTGACATCCGGGTTGCCCGCGAGCTCCAGTCCGATTTGGTAGCCGGATTCCGTGGACCAGTCGCCATGGGGGACCGGAGGGGCCTCAATACCGGCTTCTTCCAAAGTCCGCTTCCAGGATTCTTCCCGGTGCGTCGCCGAGAAGGAGGTGGTGGGTCCACCGATATGCCACACCTGTTGGTGGCCAAGGTCGAGCAGGTGCTGCGTGGCGAACCGTGCACCCTGGGCTTGGTCGGTATCGACCATTGGATAACCGAAGCCGGCGTTGGAATCGATGACCACGGCCGGGAGGTCCTTGGGGAGCACTATGTCAGCGTCATCCAGCAAGTGGGCTTCGAAGATGACGACCACTCCGTCCACTTGCTGTTCCCGCAGTCTTTCGTAGGCCCCGGAGACGGTTCCGGTGGTGGGATCTTGCACAGGGATCAGGGTCACTGAATAGCCAGCCCGTGAGGCAGCCGTGGCGATGGCATCCAGGGTGCGCATGTTGCCGAAGCTGGAGAGGGTGAACATGATGACGCCGATGGATTTGAACTGGCCGCTCTTCAGCGCACGCGCCGCACGGTTGGGCCTGTAGCCGAGCTGCTTCATCGCGTCCAGGACCCGGTTCTTGGTGGTCTCTTCGACGTTGCTGAGCCCGTTGGAAACCCGGGAAACAGTTTGCGCCGAGACACCCGCGACCTTGGCCACGTCCCCAATAGAGGGACCCCGCGTTGCACGCTTCTTGGCCCCAGGTTTCCCGCACTCCTCGGCCGGGAGCCCCGGAGACTTGTTGGCTGCGTTCTTTTGATCCATGTTCACCTAAACAAGGTACTGTTTTCCCCCAGCTAATGTCGGGGAACATGACCTAATGTCATCAAAAAGGTCTCCCGGTGGCGCCACTTCCAGGAATTCCAGCCTCACCATAGGTCCTGGCTTCGGACGCGTGACCCCGCGCGCAGCACCGATGCTTGTCGTCGACTGCACGGGTGATCGTAATTGGTCTATTGACTTTCAAGGGCCACCACCCTTCAATGTTTACGTAATCACTCGTCAGTGCAGACGATTGACGGGCGTTGGTGGGGCAGTGCCTGACAGCTAATCGCTGCACCATCAGCACCCTAGAGATCGTGAGAACCACTTCATGGCACACCATCTACGTCTGTGGGCGGGAGTCGCGGCTACGGCCGTGGCGCTGACCGGCACAGTCTTATCCAGCGCCCCCGTGATTGCCGCCGAGGCACCCATAGCCAAGACCCTGATCATCGGGGTTGACGGAGCAGCCTTCGATTTTCTGGGCCTGGCAGAGATGCCCCGGCTGGATGCGCTGCGTGCACAGGGCACAACATCGGTCAGCAATCTGTATACCTGGCCAATGGCCGCGACGTCGTCGGGGCCGGGTTGGGCGTCCATCGCTACGGGCGTCTGGCCAGACAAGCACAACGTCGTGGACAACGGGTTTGGCTCGCCACAATTCGGCGCTTACCCTGACTACCTGACGCGCATCAACGCGGCCTCGCCGTCACGCAATACTGCGGCGATGGGGATGTGGGGGCCCATTACAACCAACATCTTCGGTCCGGGCGTGGACGTGCGGACGAAGTTCTCCACTGATGCGGAGACAACGACAGCCGCAGTCGACGCAATCTCCACCGGCTCAGTGGACGATCTCTTCTTCTACCTGGAGGATGTCGACACAGCGGGGCACAGTGTGGGTACCAATGGGGCTGGCTATGGTGCGGCTCTTGCCAGCGCGGACGCGAGGATTGGTCAGGTCATGGACGCGGTGGCAGCGCGCCCGGCGAACGAGGAATGGACGGTAGTTGTCACCACCGACCACGGTCACACCCCCACGGGAGGCCACGGCGGAAGTTCCGCGGTGGAGCGGCGTGTATTCACCACGATGGTCGGAAAGGGAATCGCCGCAAACGTCACCCGCTACGACGCCAAGCTTGTGGACGTTGCCCCCACCATCATGGCCGCCGCGGGCGTGCCTGTGAAGTCTGAATGGAATCTCGACGGAACATCCATTGGCAACCTCACCCAGGACGCCTTCGACTCCCTGCGCCCAGTGCTTCAGCCCCGCGTTGATGAGACCGCGATCCCAGCGGGCACTCTTGGCTGGACAAAGACGACGCCTGACGGCTGGTCAATCGACAACTCGGCAATGCCCACAGGTGGGACTGCAGAGTGGCGCGGCTGGACCTTTGCCACGGATGACTTCTGGACAGCAGCCCAACTCGACCAGCGCCGTGAAACCACGGTACGTGGCCGCGACGTGATCGCGGTAGCTGACTCGGACGAATGGGACGACAAACAGCACGCATCCGGTCAGTTCGACTCGACGCTGGTCAGCCCCGCCTTTCCCGTTGCAGGCCTGCGACGAGCGAGCCTTAGCTACGCCACCAACTACGCCATCAATGGTCCGCAGTCAGCCACGGTCACAGTAACCTTCGACACCGGGGCCACCCAGACGCTCAAGAGCTACTCCGCGGCTACGAATGCCGTCGAGAAACTGCCCTTCACCGTGCCCGCAGGAGCCACCACGGCGCAATTCAGGTTCCGCTACACGGGGCAGAACAGTTTGTTCTGGGCCGTGGATGCGGTGGGCATCCAGGACGCGATCAAGGCCTCCGACATCCGCTACGTGGTCAACGCCGGCGGACAGCAGACATCTGACTGGCTCTCGCTGACCGGGGCGGCTGCCCAGGACGGTGGTCTGCTCAACAGCGCGGCCGATCAACCCTTCGGCGCAGACCCGGCCAGCGGAGCCCCCTGGGGATACGAAAGCACCGGCAGCGGGAGCAGCGGCACAACCAGCGGAAACATGTTCTCAACCCTGCGGTACGCCGTGTCCGGCCGCGACCTGACCTACCGCTTCGGAAACCTTCAGCCCGGCAAATACACGGTTCACGCAGGCTATGCCGATCCCTGGTCCTGGGACAACCGTGGCGCCAAGGTAACCATTAACAACGAGATCCGCGAAGCCGACCACGACTACTCATCGGAGAACCAGACCGTAGCCTACGGCAACGTCACCGTCGGCGAGAACGGCCAACTCACCTTCACGCTCAGCAAGACGCGCACCTCTGACGTGCAGTTGAGCTGGCTCATCGTCAGTGACGCGAACCCTGGAGAAACCAGTACCCCGCCCACACACTCGGCCACCACCACCATGCGCTGCATCGGAAATAAGGCCTACCTCACGGTCTCCGTGCAGAACACCACGACCGAAGCTCTGACCATCGCCGTTGACACTGCCTATGGGACCAAGTCCTTTCCCGGAGTAGCCCCAGGAAAGAGTTCTTCGATCGCCTTCAACAGCCGCACTGCAGTGCTCCCGGCTGGCTCCGTCAGTGTCACATCGGGCGCAACGAGTGAGTCTGCAGGCTTCACCTCGACAGTTCCGTACACCGGCACCAGCTGCCCATAAGCAGCCCGGCTGCCTCAGCAGGCCAGCACGGTCGCGTTGCCCTAATGGGCCGGCGCGGCCGTGCTTTTGCGCACCATGAGGCGGGTCGGCACCGTGGTGACGACGCTGGCCGGGGTGTTTCCGGCGATCTGCTGAAGCAGCTTTTCAATGCTCAGCCGGCCAACTGCGAGGAAGTCTTGCCGGATGGTGGTCAGCGGAGGCCAGAAGGAGGTGGATTCCTCGAGGTCATCAAATCCCACAACGCTGACATCCTCCGGGATGAGGCGTCCAAGTTCATGAAGGGCCCGCATTGCCCCGAGCGCCATCTGATCGTTCGCGGCGAAGATTGCGGTGACTTCCCGATTGCGGCCAAGCTCCATCCCGACCTGATATCCGGATTCGGTGGACCAATCTCCATGAAGGACGGTGGGCGCTTCGATGCCTGCCGCGTCCAGCGTCCGTCTCCAGGACTCTTCCCGGTGCCTGGCTGAAAAGGAGGACACCGGGCCCCCTATGTGCCAAACCTGCTGGTGGCCTAGATCGAGGAGGTGCTTGGTAGCAAAGCGTGCACCTTCGGCTTGGTCTGTGTCCACCATGGGATAGCCGTAACCGGGGCTTGAGTCGATGACCACAGCGGGGAGGTCCTCGGGCAACGTAATGTCCGCACGATCAAACAGATGCGCCTCAAAGATGATGACCACCCCGTCCACATCCTGTTCCTTCAGCCGGTTGTAGGCGCCTGTCACGGTACCTGTAGTGGGATCGTGGAGGGGGATGAGGTTCACCGAGTATCCGGCCTGTGAGGCCGCGGTGGCGATGGCATCCAGGGTGCGTCTGTTGCCGTAGGTCGAGAGATTGAACATGATGACGCCAATGGATTTGAACTGACCGCTCTTGAGTGCGCGTGCAGCCCTGTTGGGCCGATAGCCCAGTTGTTTCATGGCGTCCAGCACCCGCTGCTTGGTCTTTTCTTCAACATTCGTCAGGCCGTTGGATACGCGGGAGACGGTCTGGGCGGAAACCCCAGCTGCTCGTGCAACATCGCCGATTGAGGGGCCGCGGGCAGCCCGGGCACTCCTGACCGAGGGCGAATCGCTGTAGTGCGACGTGCTGGCCGGGCTAACGCTGTCTGCGGCATCCTCTTGTATGTTCACCTAAACATGCTAATCTTCTTTCAAGAATGTTTGCGTAAACATAGCGAGAAAAGAAGAATTCATCATGACAACGACGTCGCCCGTGGCCGACGCTCCACCCTTGGTCCAATCCCGCAAGCGCGCAGGTCGATGGATGGGGTGGGCATTTGTGGGCCCGTTCATGGCTGTCTTCCTGCTGGTATTCGTGGCTCCAGTCCTCTACGCGTTCTACCTGAGCCTCTTCCAGAACCAGATGGTGGGCGGCGACAAGTTCGTTGGGGGAGCCAACTATCTTCAGGCTCTTGGCGATCCCCAGTTCTGGGACTCCGTGATCAGGGTGGCCGTCTTCCTGGTGGTCCAGGTCCCCATCATGTTGTTCCTCGCCCTTTTCGCGGCCTTGGCACTGGACAGCGGGCGTCTGCGCGCGTCGTCGTTCTTCCGTATTTCGGTGTTCCTTCCGTACGCAGTTCCGGCGGTAGTCGCGACACTGATGTGGGGATTCATCTATGGCCCACGGTTTGGCCTGTTCGGCAGCATCAACGACTTCTTCGGGCTGAACCTTGCAGAGCCCCTTTCCTCCAGCTGGATCCTCGCCTCGATCGGGAATATCAACACCTGGGAGTTCACCGGGTACAACATGTTGATCTTCTATTCGGCGCTGAAGGTCATCCCTGCGGAACTTTATGAGGCAGCAAACCTGGACGGAGCAGGCACGTTCCGGGTGATCCGGAGCATCAAGCTTCCCTCCATCCGCGGGGCCATCGGCATTGCGAGCATCTTTTCGGTCATCGGCAGCTTCCAGTTGTTCAACGAGCCGAACATCCTCAAGGCGTTGGCACCAAACTCCATCAGTTCCTACTTCACGCCGAACATGTACGCGTTCAACCTCTCGTTTGCAGGCCAGCAGTTCAACTACGCCGCTGCGATCTCCATCATCATGGGCGTCCTGACGGTGTTTGTTGCCTACGTCGTCCAGCTCTCCGGCTCGCGAAAGGATGCCTAGCCCATGTCCGTACGTTTGAGCCCAGCCCATTCCAGCGATACCGCGCCCAAACCGTCACCGGCGGTGAGGCACCGGCGGTCACCTGCACCCAGGTTGAACACCCGGCGCCACGGGGTCAGCCGGAAGCGCTCGTCCGTCCTGCTCACCATCCTGATGGGGGTCATGGCAGTGTACGCACTGCTTCCCTTGTTCTGGTTGCTGGTCAACTCCACCAAGACGCAAACCTCCCTTTTCAGCTCCTTCGGCCTGTGGTTCTCGGGGGACTTCGCACTGTGGGACAACGTCGTGGGTACCCTGACCTACAACGACGGCGAATTCCTGCGCTGGCTTGCCAACACCGTGCTCTATGTCGTGGTGGGTGCCGGCGGGGCAACATTCCTTGCCACCCTGGCCGGTTATGGACTGGCCAAGTTCGATTTCCCCGGCAAGCGCGGCGTCTTCGCGGTGGTCCTGGGAGCGGTAGCTATTCCGGGCACTGCCCTTGCCGTTCCGACGTTCCTCATGTTCAGCCAGATGGGGCTTACCAACACCCCGTGGTCGGTCATTATTCCGTCCCTGATCAGCCCGTTCGGGCTCTACCTGGTGTGGATCTATGCCCTCGAGTCCGTCCCCACGGAAGTTCTGGAAGCAGCGCGCATGGACGGGGCCGGGGAGTTCCGCACGTTCTTCACCATCTCCTTGCGAATGCTGGCTCCCGGCTTCATCACGGTCCTTTTGTTCACGGTGGTGGCCACCTGGAACAACTACTTCCTCCCCTTGATCATGTTGAGCCAATCAACCTGGTACCCGCTCACTGTGGGGCTCAACAGCTGGAACGCCCAAGCGACTACGGCCGGAGGCGAGGCCATCTACAACCTCGTCATCACCGGATCATTCCTCACCATCGTGCCCATCGTGGGGGCGTTCCTCTTCCTCCAGCGCTTCTGGCAGTCAGGACTGTCTGCGGGAAGCGTCAAGTAGAAGACCCGACGACGGCGACCTCCCGCCGTCGTAAATCTCCAAACCGCATCTGAAAGGCACTCATTCAATGAAGAACAACCATCGCTTACGGCGGGTGGCCACTGCCGCCCTGGCGGCCAGCCTCCTGGTAGGCGGACTCGCGGCCTGCAGTGGCTCCGGAACAACCGCAAGCGCCGGTGCCGAAGGCGCCAGCGCCGCCGACATCGCCAAGGCGTTGGACACGGAGACCACCCTCACGGTGTGGGGCTGGGCTCCGCAGCTCGAACCGATCGTGGAGGCCTTCGAAGCCAAGTACCCCAAGGTCAACGTCAACCTGGAAAACGTGGGAACGGGCAACGCCCACTACACCAAGCTGCAGAACGCCGTTAAGGCCGGAAGCGGTGCTCCGGACGTTGCACAGATCGAATACAACGCCCTGCCGCAGTTCGCCCTGTCCGATTCCCTGGTAAACCTGAAGGACTTCGGTGCCGAGGAGCTCAAGGACAACTACACGGCCTCCACCTGGGGTTCGGTGAACCTCAACGGTGGCGTCTACGCACTCCCGCAGGACTCAGGTCCCATGGCGATGTTCTACCGGGCGGATGTCTTCGAAAAGCATGGCATCAGCATCCCCACCACCTGGGATGAGTACGTTGAAGCCGGCAAGAAGCTCCACGCTGCTGACCCCAAGGCTTACATCACCAACGACACCGGCGATGCGGGCTTCACCACCAGCATGATCTGGCAGGCCGGCGGCAAGCCCTACACGCTCGACGGAAGCACCAAGGTAGCCGTTGATCTCCAGGATGAAGGCGCCAAGAAGTGGACCGGCACCTGGAACCAGCTCCTCAAGGACGATCTGGTTGCCCCTGTCACCAGCTGGAGCGACGAGTGGTACAAAGGCCTCTCGGACGGCAGCATTGCCACGCTGATCATCGGTGCGTGGATGCCCGCCAACCTGGAATCGGGTGCGGCAGGTGCCAGCGGTCAGTGGCGTGTCGCGCCCATGCCCACCTACGAAAAGGGCGCAGCCGCAACGGCTGAAAACGGCGGCGGCGGCGACGCCGTCATGAAGCAGAGCAAGAACAAGGCGGCAGCTTACGGCTTCCTTCAGTTCGCGAACGGTCCCGAAGGGTCCAAGATCCACGCTGCGAACGGCGGATTCCCCTCCACCACGGCTGATCTTGAGAGCGATTCATTCCTGAACGCCGAGAACGCTTACTTCGGCGGCCAGAAGATCAACAAGGTCCTGGTGCAGGCTTCGAAGGACGTGGTGCCGGGTTGGAGCTACCTTCCCTTCCAGACCTACGCCAACAGCATCTACAGCGACACCGTTGGCCAGGCTTACGGCTCCAAGGGTGACCTGAACGACGGCTTGAAGGCTTGGCAAGACGCCACCGCCAAGTACGGACAGCAGCAAGGCTTCACCGTTACCACCAAGTAAGACCGTGGCGCGGGTCCGGGGCCGCACTCTCCGGCCCTGGACTCCCGCTCCACCATTTCAGATTGGATTTTCCCTATGCCAACCTTCACCATCGGCGAGCAGGACTTCATGCTCGACGGTCATCCCCATCGGGTTCTCTCCGGCGCTTTGCACTACTTCCGCGTCCATCCGGATCAGTGGGCGGACCGTATCCGGAAGGCCCGGCAAATGGGGCTCAACACCATCGAGACCTACATTCCGTGGAACGCCCATGCTCCGTCCCCGGAGGTCTTCTACACCTCAGGTGGCTTGGACCTGGGACGCTTCCTGGACCTGGTCGCAGCTGAAGGGATGCACGCGATCGTTCGCCCTGGACCGTACATTTGTGCGGAGTGGGACAACGGCGGTCTTCCTGCCTGGCTGTTTGACCGCGGCGCTGCGGCCATCCGTGTCGATGATCCCGTGTACATGGCAGCCCTCACCGAGTATCTCGAGCAGCTCGCACCAATCTTGGTTCCGCGTCAGATAGACGCCGGCGGTCCTATCATCCTGATCCAGATTGAGAACGAATATGGAGCTTACGGCGCCGACCGGTTCTATCTGGAGAAACTGGTGAAGGTTAACCGCGAAATCGGTCTGACCGTCCCGTTTACCACTGTGGATCAGCCCCAGGACGACATGCTGGCCAACGGCAGCCTGCCGGAACTGCACAAGACAGGCTCTTTCGGTTCCCGTTCAGCAGAGCGGCTTGAGATACTTCGCCGCCACCAACCCACCGGGCCCCTGATGTGTTCTGAATTCTGGGTGGGATGGTTCGACCACTGGGGCGCGCACCATCACACCACCACCGTGGCGCAGTCTGCCAAGGATCTGGATGTGCTGCTGGGGCTCGGCGCTTCCGTGAACATCTACATGTTCCACGGTGGCACCAACTTTGGCCTCACCAACGGCGCAAATGACAAAGGCGTCTACCAGCCAATCGTCACCAGTTACGACTACGACGCCCCTTTGGACGAAGCCGGTAACCCGACGGCGAAGTACTGGGCGTTCCGTGACGTCATTGCCAAGTACGCGAAGCTCAACGACGACGACGTTCCGGCACCGCCCCAGCTCGGTTCAGCCCAGTCCGTAAACCTGACGCAATCACTACCCCTGTGGGATTGCCTGGACCGGCTCGGGAAGTGGACCTCGCACGAGGGGATCCGTTCCCACGACGAACTTGGGCACTACTCCGGTTTCACTCTCTACCGCACCGGCATCGAGGTTTCCGGTCCCGCTGTGCTGGAGTTCGACGAGGTTCGTGACCGTGCGCAGGTATTCCTGAACAGGGTGCCGGTGGGAATCCTGTCCCGCGACCACCACGAAACGTCCTTGGCGCTGCCCCATGACGCGGTTGGCACCCTGGAGATCCTGGTGGAGGACCAGGGACGCGTGAATTACGGTCCACGCCTGGGGGAGCCGAAAGGCTTGATCGGACGTGCACGGATCAACGGAGAAACTCTCTGGAAATGGGACATCCTTCCGCTGGAACTCGATGACATCTCCCCGATTTCATCCGCGCTGGAGGAACAGCCTTCGCTTCCTGACGCGCCAGTTTCCGGACCGGTCGTTACCCACGGGACCTTTGACCTCCCAGGCGGTGGCGATACCTTCCTGTCCACCAAGGGCTGGACCAAGGGAGTGGTGTGGATCAACGGCTTCTGCCTAGGACGGTACTGGTCCCGAGGACCGCAGGCCACGCTCTACGTTCCCGGCCCCCTCCTGCGAAAGCACGGCAACACCATCACCATCCTTGAACTGCAAGCAGCCACCCACAGCTCCGTTTCCTTCGTGGCAAGCCACGATCTGGGCCACACGGAGTTCTGACCATGACACTGGCCCCCAAGCAAAGGACCCAACTTCCATGAGCGCTTTCCCTGTCAGCCCGCCACGCCCACCGAACGATGCAGCTCCGACGGGCCGGCAGTTCCGGATTTCCTCCGAACCGGGAGCAGATGGCCACGTGGTGACGGCGGTCATCACGGAGCTCGGTGGCACCATCCGCAGCCTCACTGTGGACGGCGAGCCGGTGATCGAGGAGTTTCCCGAGTTCGGGCTCCCCAAACACTGCGAGGGCGAGATCTTGATTCCTTGGCCCAACAGGGTCCGGGACGGGCGATGGTCGCATGACGGGAAAGACCTTCAGCTAGCCATCAGCGAGCCCGAGCGCGGCAACGCCATTCATGGCCTGGTCAGATTGCGTCCCCATACGCTGGTTCGCCGGTCCGCCAGCGAGTTGACTCTTCAGGTCCGGATCTACCCGAGCGAGGGCTACCCCTTCGCCTTGGATGTGGAGACGACATATGCGGTATCTCCGCAGGGACTCAAGGTCACTCATGCGTTGACTAACAAGTCAGCCGAGCCCGCCCCTGCGGCCATTGGTTCACACCCGTACCTGCGCGTGGGTGCTACGCCGACGGAGGACGTCTCACTGACCGTCAACGCCGCCTCTTACGTGGTGGTCGACGAGCGTCTGAATCCCGTCGGCATCTCCCTGGTGTCCGGGACGCCCATGGATCTGTCCGCAGGGCCAAAGGTGGGCTGGCTGCAACTGGACACAGCATTCCTGGATCTCACCCCGGCGCCGGACGGAATGTACCGGCACCTCCTGGAGGCGCCCAACGGAGACGCCGTGGAGGTCTGGGGAGATGCCAACTATCAGTATGCGCAGGTTTACACCACGACGACGTATCCAGCGGGAGGCCACCGGACCGCCGTGGCGGTGGAACCCATGACGGCGCTTCCCGACGCCTTCAACTCCGGT
The DNA here is from genome assembly GCF_051106045.1 of Paenarthrobacter sp. FR1. NCBI lineage: Bacteria > Bacillati > Actinomycetota > Actinomycetes > Micrococcales > Micrococcaceae > Paenarthrobacter > Paenarthrobacter sp. FR1. The sequence goes on from NZ_JBPFSF010000017.1 coordinate 15,907, forward strand.
GCCGGCCTGCGCTGGCTTGAACCGGGGGAGGAATGGATTTCAACCTGGGGAATTTCGCAGCGTATCAGCCGTGCACACGGCACGAACCACAGAGGAGAGAACTGACTATGGCATGGCTCGTAACGGGAGGAGCCGGCTACATCGGCTCCCATGTAGCCCAGGCACTCATGGATGACGGCCAGGACGTGGTGGTCATCGACGATCTATCCAGCGGCAAGCGCGGCTTTGTGCAGGAAGGCGCTGCTTTTGAGCAGGGATCTCTGCTGGATACCGAATTCCTCAAAGAAGTATTCGAACGCCACGACGTAGCCGGCGTGATCCACCTGGCGGGGTTCAAGTACGCGGGGGTTTCGGTTGAATGGCCGCTCCACACCTATTTCCAGAACGTCACCGGTACAGGAAACCTTCTGGCAGCCATGGAAGCGGCATCTGTGCGGGCGATCGTCTTCTCCTCCAGTGCGGCCGTCTACGGGAACACGGACGTTGATTTGGTGACCGAATCGACGCCCACAAGGCCGGAATCTCCCTATGGCGAATCAAAGCTCATCGGTGAGTGGCTCATCGCAGACCAATCACGGGCAACCGGGCTTCGGCATACCTCGCTCCGGTATTTCAACGTGGTTGGCTCCGGCATCCCGGAAGTGGTCGATGTTAGTCCGCACAATTTGTTTCCGTTGGTCTTCCAAGCGCTGAAGGATGGCGCCACACCAAAGATTTTTGGTACGGCGTACTCCACCCCGGACGGTAGCTGCGTACGGGACTACGTCCACGTTGCTGACGTTGCCGCGGCCCATGTGGAGGCCGCCCGGAAACTCCGAGATGGCGTCGACCTTGAGCCGGTCTACAACCTTGGCAGCGGCACCGGAGTATCTGTTCGCCAGATCATGACTGAAATGGCCTCTGTGACGGGCATAAAGTTCGCACCCCAAATTTGCGCAGCCCGGCCCGGCGATCCCGCCAGGATCGTTGCCTCCGGCGAACTTGCACGCCGGGACATCGCCTGGGAACCGCGGCATTCGCTCCGCGACATGATCTCCAGCGCCTGGGCGGCAGCCGGGAACCAGAAATTATCCACCCACTAGCAGAACAAAACGCACTATCCCAAAGGAAACATCATGATCGACGCCCCGGAACTGCTGGCAACCATCACAGCCACCACCAAAACCACCATGGAAATCAACCTCAACGCCGCCATCCAGGAAGCGGAACAGCGTGCGCGTGACGAGGGCCGTCGAGGCATCCTGGTCACCCGGCTGGACTACGCGTCCTACACCGTAGAACTCTCCCCGGACGTGCCCTACGGCTACACCTATGAGAAGCAGTGCGCCTGATGTCTTGACATCGAGGCTCAATTACTGTTCTTTTTACGTAAACTAGCACCATGTTCACGCGAACATGAATTGTCAGAGGATGGTCTGCGTAGTGTCAAATAGTGGATCGGGCATTGGGCTCGCCGCACGGCCGGTAAACCGCGACAAAGCCCGTTCCGCAAGGAATCGTCGACGTTTATCCTTCCGCTTTCGCTCGGCGAATTCGGCCAGGAGCATGTTGTCATGCGTCCTTGTGGCTTTTAGTTTCGCCCTGGGTTTCACGCCGGGCTGGGCTTCGGAAATCAACGGCTCCGACATCAAGCTCAATGTTCAAATTTCACCTCGCGCCCAATGCGGCGGCCAATGCGTACCGAATGGCCTCCCTACGACTGGTACCGACCCGCTGGAAGCCCTCATTGCTGCGGGGCTCTGCGGAGGGGCTGGCGTGGTCCTCATGTTCGTTGGACGGGAGCGCCCTTCTACCCGACAGAAGGGTGCCTAAACCCTTGCTGGAAGCTAAAAAGCCGTGTAAGTTTACGTAAACATTTCAAGATGTTCTTAAGTCGATCTACCTGCCCCAGCTGTTTGCGTGCGCATAGCCGCGCATCGAGCAGCTCGCATACCCAACCTCGAGGCAACCGACTGTTCGGGCGAGTAAGGGTAAATTTCGCCGAACTGGATTCCGTATACGAGCACGGGGTCCGCCCTTGGCGCTTCCCATTACCGACACCTGGATATGAATCTCCCCGCATCCCGATAGACAAGGAGCACGGCTATGAGCAAAGCCAGCTTGATAGTAAGAATTTCGGCAGCTGCCGTAGGCACTGCCTTACTGGCCGGCGTGGCCGGAGCCGCAATGGCTGAAGAAAACCACGGCGACCAGGACGTAGACGTCAATGTAGCGATTGCCCAGATCGACGAGCCTGGAATCCTGGCCATGAGCGTGGCCGGAACCACGGCCACACTGACGGAAACCGGCTCGTCTCCAACCGTCCGCCAGTTCACGGGTTCGCTGCCCACGGTAACGGTGACTGATACGCGACTGCCGGACCAGATCCCCGCCGGGGCCGGCTGGTACGTCATCGGCACCTCAACCGACTTCACGGGCACAACAGGCCAGCCGGTGATCGGAGCCGGACACCTAGGGTGGTCCCCTTCGCTGATTGATGGTGGCGAATCGGGACAGGTCGCCGAGGGCGACGTTGTGGAGACGGTCATGGATTCGGGACCGGACGCAGTAGGCCTGGTGGACCAGGAACTGCTTGCACTGGCCCTGGACTCTGCTGCGATTGCGCCTGAAGGCCAGTGGACCGCAACAGCGGGCCTGTTCCTCCGCACGCCAGCTACCGTCGCGGCCGGCGATTACACCGCGAACCTGACGTTGTCGCTGTTCGAGTAGACGCATTGTTGGTCCGGCTCCTGGGGGAGCCGGACCATTTTGCGTTCAGTATGCAAAAGTTGCAGAGAAATGTCCTGACTGCCGAACAGAAGGAGCACGCATTGATTCCCGAAATAGCCGGACTTCCGGCCCTGGAGTGGACGTCATTGCCCAGCCGCGGCAGCTACGACGAAGCCGAGGGAACGCTCACGCTGACGGCAGCGTCCGGCGTTGATTGGTCCAACGATTCCCTCGGCGGCGAACAGGAGCACCGGGCCTCAGCATTGGCATTCACGGCTCCCACGTCCTTCTCGCTGTCGGCGAGAGTCATGGTCGCCTCACCGCGAACAACGTTCGACGCCGCTGTGCTGGCATTGTGGGTGGACAACGACCACTGGGCTAAGCTCTGCTTCGAATACTCACCGCAAGGGGAAGCCATGGTTGTCAGCGTGGTGACCAATACCTACTCTGACGACGCGAACGGTCCCGTGGTGACAGGCCCCTGGGCCTACTTGCGGGTCAGCCGCGTTGGCCCCGCGTGGGCGTTTCACTCGTCAGTTGACGGCCGGGAGTGGTCCTTTGTCCGTCTCTTCAGGCTGGACATAGACAAGCCAGTCCGCGTCGGGTTCATGTCGCAAGCTCCCATGGGGAACAGCTGCGAGGCGCGATTCGACAGCATCGAATTCACCGAGACGTCCCCGGAGAACCTTCGCGACGGCAGCTAGGTCACCCTAGGGCACGGCAACCATGGATGCAGTCGGCACCGGCGCGGTAGTAGGCGCGGCCGGTTCCATTGCTGGCGGGGGTGCCGGCGCCGTCGGCGCCGTGGGCGGTGCCGTTGGTTCTGTGGCTGGGTAAACCGTGGCTGGTGGCGTGACGGGTTGGGCGGGTGCCGGTTCCGTCGGTTCGGCCGGCGGAGATGTTGGCGCTGTCGGTTCTGTTGGAAGCGGGACGATGGGTTCCGGGGGACCCGTCGGCGTGGCCGGAGGCGTAGGCGGTGCCGTTGGTGCGACGGGAGCCGTGGGTGGCGCTGTGGGCGCGGCCGGAGGGGTAGGCGGTGCCGTTGGTGCGACGGGAGCCGTGGGTGGCGCTGTGGGCGCGGCCGGAGGGGTAGGCGGTGCCGTTGGTGCGACGGGAGCCGTGGGTGGCGCTGTGGTCGCGGCAGGAGTGGTGGGTGGCGCTGTCGGTTCTGTGCTCGGCAGCGTTGCTGACGGCGGAGTCCCGGATTCTGCGGCCGGCGTCTCCTTGCCTCTACGATCGGTAGCCAACGACCAGTGCGGTAGGTTCCATGCCGGCGTCGTACCTGTCTGCGGTGTGAAGCTCGTCAGCCGCAGTGCATCTACATACGTCTCAAGCGTCAGCGGTACCAAGCTCCATGCTGATGGATCGGTCAGCGTCCCGTTCACGATCGTTTCGAAATGAAGATGGCATCCTGTGGACGAACCGGTGGAGCCGACCAGCCCGACGACGTCGGCAGCCGAAACAGTTTCTCCCTTCCGTACCGCGGCGGACTGCAGGTGGTTGTAGGTGGTGACCAAACCGTTGCCGTGGTCGACTTCCACCCGGTTTCCTCCGCCCCAGGGATGCCAGCCGACCTCGCGCACGATTCCCCCATCTGCGGAATGCACCGGTGTGCCACAGGCCGCGGCGAAGTCCTGTCCCGTATGGAATTCCCCAGTGGAACCCGTGATGGGGCTGGTGCGTGACCCGAAGGGTGAACTCGGATGGAGGCTAACCAGCGGAGACATCAAGGACCCAGCGCCTGGCCGCGCCGGGCCGCGGGACGTGGCACCTGCGGTTTGGCCTGAGCCGCCGCTGGTGAAGCAGGTGCCGGGTGCTTCAAAACCTTGGGAGTCCAGGAAGCCCACGATCTCCTGGGCCAACTGCCGGTTCTTGGTGTAGTGGTCTGGATCCTCGTTCCGCTGTACGCGGTGGATGGCAAGGCTTGAGGGCAGCACTTGCCAGTTCTGGACGTCTTTCAGTGCCAGAAAGAAGCTGGTTGCGCTGACAAATGGATCCATACGGTCGGAGTAGGAGCCCCACGCCCCGTTGGCCCGCTGCTGGAAGAGGCCCCGCGAGTCCGGGCCCGCGGCGTCTCCGTAGTCCTTGCTTTCAAGGGACGATTCGCCGAGTGCGGCCTGGACGCCGAGGATCCGGGCATCGGCGGGGAGCGCCAACTTTTCCGCCGCCGCCATAATGGCCCCGGCATTCCGAAGTTGGACTTCTGAAACAGAGCCGATACCAGGGAGCCCTCGGCCTTCGGTGACTGTTCGTTGACAGAGCACGGCCCCTAAGGCATCCGTAGGTGTGAAGGTAGGTGGCGTCGTCGTGGAAGCGTTGGAGACTTGAACTGCGGACCCATTCGCGGGCCCGTCGGCTACTGCGAGGGCGGGCTTAACGGCCTGTGTCTGGACGCGCTCGGCTGCTGGGTGAAGGGTCTGGACACCGCCCGAATGGAAGCTGCCCAACATGGTGGCCGCGGAGAAGACCGCCAGCGGTAGCCGGAGACGCTTCCTGATCCGCATCGCGGGCGGAATGGACAGCGGGATCACCTCTCTGGAGCCGCGGTCAGAATGGCCGGGGTTCACGGCGATCACCGTTAAGTTCGGGATAGGGCCCGACCAAAGAGTTGGAGGTCGACGACATTGTCTTGATCCGTTCATGTTTACGTGAACATTATGGCAACGTAAACATACCGTGTCCGGGGGACCTCGGTCAAGACTTGTGCAGCTTGTGGACTGACAATTCCATATCGATAAATACCGCGAACATGGCCCGGTGCATTCACTCGACCACATCCGGCGCCCACCGGACTCCTCAGCGAGGGCCCGTACCTTCGCAATGACAGGAGGTCCTCGATTCCGCAAGGGGCTTGAACGCCAACAGGAAGCACCATAGCTCGCTTCCAGCCAGGCGTTCCGTTCCGAAGAGATGGCGCTCCGAATATTAGGAGCCCAATCCCAGGAAAGTCTCCTGGGGTCCTTCCATCTGCTCGGACAGAAGTACTGATAGGAAAGTCCGAAAAGTAGAGGCGAGGTCTGTACCGGAGGATATGTCGCTGCAATGGATACGTGATACTGACGGCACTACTCAGCGAATCGTTCGCGATCCGCCGATCAAACTCGGCAAGGTTGGCCGGATCAGCCCTAACCAGGAACTCGATGGGGAAAGATGAGGTGACCATGGCAGGAAGCGCGGCGATGGCAGCGCTGGCCCCTCTTCGAACGCGGCTTCTTGCCTTGAGCGTGCGTCCGAAGGGTGTCCCGAGTTCATATGCGGGGAGCGCCCCGCAAGCGGCCGAAGGGATCGCGGGGGGCGGAGTTCTCTCAGCCGAACCTCAAGGTGAAGAAATCCTCCTGCAGTCTGAGGTGGTTCAAAGAGTCGCGGATGCGTTAGGGCGCCGGAAGCATCAGCAGGTTGAAGAATCCGCGGAGACCCTTGACGACGTCGACATCGCCGGGGGCCAGCAACCACTGGGTCTGCAACCCCTCCCACAAAGCCACCAAGGACACGGCGGCCTCGTCCGGATCCACGCCGGGGCGCAGCCTGCCTTCCGATGCCAACTCGCGGAACCGCCGTGCGTAGCCAGTGCGCAAACGTTCGAAGCGCTCGGTGAAGTACATCCTGCCCGGATGCCCATCAGTGAGTGACTCAGCGCAGAGCACCGTGTACAACTCGATCACTCCGGGAATGTCTTCGTTGAAGAGCGCCGTCCGTACTACGGAGTCCACCAAACCTTCCTCCGTGGCATCCGGAAACACGGCACATGTAATTTCATCCCTGCGTTCCAGCACGGCCATCAAGAGATCTTGTTTGGAAGGGAAGTAGTGGAACAGGCTCGTCTGGCTGAGTCCTGCCTCGTCTGCAACTTCCTGCAATGACCCGCTGCGGTAGCCGCGGGCAGCGAACACCGAGTGCGCAGCGTCGAGTATGGCTCGCCGGCGTTCTTCGGATTTCGCATACGGGCCACGCCGCCCGGTGCGGCCAACGTTCTTTGTGGTCATGGCTAGCCAGTGTACAGGCGTAGTAGTGGCCGATTTCTAAAATTCGAGTAACTGCTCGAATTTCATGCTATCTTGATCACATTACCGAGCTGGAGCAGTGTTCCACCGCACCGTCAAGCTGACATGAAAAGTCTCGAGCTCATAATCCGATTCACGCGAATGCGCTCCAAGGCGCAGTAGCTATGGGCGTACCGAAGGAGCCTTTAGTAATGACCATCACCGCCAGCTACATCACTGACCGCGGCCCGGGCTCGGGCAGCAGACTCCCGGCCCGCTCGTGGCTGCACACCGATGCTCCGGCACTCTCCTTGAACGGGCAGTGGCGCTTCCGCCTTCTTGCCGGCGCGCCCGGCACCCCGGGTGGGCGCGGCGTCCTGCCCGTCGGGGAAGCCGTGGAGGGAGTCGGCGATGAAACCCTTGACGATTCCGGCTGGGACCGGATCCCCGTTCCAGCGCACTGGGTGCTGGAGGGCGAGGGCCGTTATGGGCGTCCCATCTACACCAACGTCCAGTTCCCGTTCCCCACTGATGCGCCCCACGTCCCGGATGAGAACCCCACCGGCGACTACCGGCGCAGCTTCAACCTCCCCGATGACTGGAGGGATGCCGGGAAAACCGTACTGCGCTTTGACGGCGTCGAATCCCGGTACAAAGTGTGGCTCAACGGCATCGAAATCGGCGTTGGCACGGGCAGCCGGCTGGCCCAGGAATTCGATGTCACGGAAACAGTGCGTCCAGGACACAATGTGCTGGCCGTCCGTGTCCATCAATGGTCCGCATCAAGCTACATCGAGGACCAGGACCAGTGGTGGATGCCGGGTATCTTCCGCGACGTAACGCTCCAAGTACGTCCTGAAAAGGGCATCGACGACGTCTGGTTGCGCACGTCCTACGCCAACGGCAGCGGCGAAATCACCCCCGAAATCACAGCAGACGAAGCCGCCTATCCGTTGCGGTTGTCCGTTCCGGAACTGAACGTCGACGTTGTCTGGAACTCCCCTGCCGACGTCGTCCCGGTGGCGATCACCGCCGTCGAACCCTGGTCTGCGGAGGTTCCGCGGCTGTACAACGCGACGGTGGCAAGCGAAGACGAGACCATTTCGCTGCGCCTCGGTTTCCGCACGGTGGAGATCAAGGGCGACCAGTTCCTGGTGAACGGCAGGCGCGTCGTGTTCCATGGCGTCAACCGGCATGAGACACATCCGGACCGCGGCAGGGTTTTCGACGAGGACTTTGCGCGCGCCGATCTTGCGCTGATGAAGCAGTTCAACGTCAACGCGATCCGCACCAGCCACTACCCGCCGCACCCGCGGTTATTGGACATCGCAGACGAGATGGGTTTCTGGGTCATCCTTGAGTGCGACCTTGAGACCCATGGCTTCGAACGGCACGGCTGGGTAGGTAATCCCAGCGACGATCCCGCGTGGCGTGAAGCTTATGTGGACCGCATGGAACGAACGGTGGAACGGGACAAGAATCACCCGTCCATCGTCATGTGGTCCCTCGGCAACGAGTCCGGAACGGGCTCCAACCTGGCGGCGATGTCCGCATGGGCGCACGCCCGGGACGCCGGCCGGCCGGTCCACTACGAGGGCGACTACACCGGCGCCTACACGGACGTCTACTCGCGGATGTACTCCTCCGTCCCCGAAACAGAGGCCATTGGCCGCGACGATTCCGGCTCGCTCCTGCTCGGCTGCTCCGCTGCGGAGTCCGCACGGCAGCGCACCAAACCTTTCATCCTGTGCGAATACGTCCACGCCATGGGCAACGGTCCCGGTGCGATCGACCAGTACGAGGACCTGGTGGACCGCTACCCCCGGCTCCACGGCGGCTTCGTCTGGGAATGGCGGGACCACGGGATCCGCACCACCACGGCTGATGGCACTGAGTTCTTCGCATACGGCGGCGACTTCGGCGAGGTTGTGCACGACGGCAACTTCGTCATGGATGGCATGGTCCTCTCCGACTCAACGCCCAGCCCGGGGCTCTTTGAGTACAAGCAGATCGTCGCTCCCCTCCGCTTGGGCTTCGAGGCGTTCGACGGCGGCTCCCGCCGCTACATCTCCGTCGCCAACCTGCGGCACACGGCAGATGCATCCGACGCCGTGATCCGCTGGCGCACCGAAGTGGACGGCGTTGTGGACGTCTCGGGCGAGCTCGACGTCGTCACCCCGGCGGGCGAGCCGCTCACCGCTGGCGCCACGACACGGATTGAACTGCCGGAGTTCGCGGCCGCAGGTTCGGGCGAACGCTGGCTCACCGTGGAAGCGGTCCTCCGCAAGGACACTGAGTGGGCGGAGGCCGGTCACGTCATCTCCGCTGCGCAAATGGAGCTGACCGGGGTACGTCCCCGTTTGTCGGCCCCTCGCCCCTTGGTATCAGCTGAGCGGGCGGCTGACGTCTTGGAGGGGACCGTGGTGCTGGGGCCCGCCGTCTTTGAGGACGGCCGGTTGGCCTCGCTTGCCGGACTCCCGGTATCCGGGCCGAGGCTGGAGTTGTGGCGCGCACCTACGGATAACGATCGCGGTGCTGGCCGCGGTAGCTATGATCTCGCCGATCCGTGGCTCAACAACGGCGATGGGGTCCCGGCCCCCTCCATGGAGACGGTATGGCGTGCTGCTGGCTTGGACCGGATCACGGCCCGTGTGGAGAAGGTCTCTGCAGGCGAAGCGAGCGTGGCGGTCCAGACCCGTTATGCCGCTGCCGACGCTGCTCATTGGGTCTCAGTGGAGGAGACGTGGCAGTTGTCCGACGGCGAGCTCTGGCTCCGCGTGGACATTGTTCCGAGCGCTGGATGGGACATCATTTGGCCACGGGTGGGAGTCCGGTTTGACCTTCCCGGTTCCGCGGACGGAGCTTCATGGTTCGGCGCCGGACCCCGGGAATCCTACCCGGACAGCATGCACGCGACGTTGGTGGGCCGGTACTCGGCCGATATCGAGGACCTGGCGGTCGATTACGCCAAGCCGCAGGAATCGGGACACCGCAGTGCCGTCCGGTCACTCGCCCTACAAAATTCCGGAGCTCCGTGGCTGCAGCTCGACGCCGCCCCTGACTCCCGTGGCCGTCTGCCTGGTTTCACACTTTCCCGGCACACAGCCCAGGAGATCTCCGCCGCAGCGCACCCGCACGAGTTACCGCCGAGCCAGGGCAGCTACCTGTACCTCGACGCTGCACAGCACGGCCTCGGGTCCCGGGCGTGCGGTCCGGACGTCTGGCCGGATTATGCCTTGCGACCGGAAGCCCGGACTGTGACGTTCCGGATCAGCGAAGCGCGCTAGTACACCGTTGCAGGGCCCGCTCTGCGTGCTTCCGGGCACTAATAGCGCCCAGAGCGGACCCCGCAACACCATCAAGCGACCGCAACCGGCTCCTTCTTCGCGGCGTCCTTGCGTATGGTGGCGCTGATGACTGCGGCCACTGTGCACATGGCAGCTGCGCCCAGCCAGGCGTAGTTGTAGTGCCCGGTGACCCTAAAGCAGGGCAAACCCAGCTTGGTGAATCCAACGACGTCCCATGTGACTTGCTGAGGGATCCCGACAGAATCGGGCGATATCCAGCTGGTTCACTCGTCGGCCACATCGCCGAGGAATGGTCCAGCCCTGGGAGCATCGCATTACTTCGGATTTCCGGGCGAGCTCCGAGGCGAGCATAACCGTCCGAGGTCAAGGTCCGGAGCCTGCGGTGCTGGTGGCGAACCGTACCTGGACGGCACAAACCAGCGGTCTGTGCCGGGTACTACGTCCCGTGGGCATAGTGTGGGATGACTGCGGATCGACGGTCGCCACCTGCTTACCAAGGCGTTCCGGTTGGCACCTGCGGGAAGCTGACCCCCTCACTGTCCATCACCCGCGGCACGGAGTTGCAACTGAACTGGTTGATGATCGCCAACCTTGACCCGGCCGCTCCGGACGTGAACGTTTCCGCAGTGGCCAGCACCATGTTTGTTGCCGGAAAGGTCACCGTGACGGCGCAGCTGACCAACAACGACACCAAACCAGGGCAGGCCACCTTCACGTCGGGCCGCGGACTAATGACCTTCTTCCGGAGACGGAGCGCAAACCTTCTCTCAAGACGGCAACCGAGGCCAGCATCACGGTGACTTACGAGGCAATCCGACTGATCACCCCAGCCTTCCAGCAGCCCGGAGACGAAAAGATGCTGGTTCCCATACATAATCGCCCGCTTCCATAATTGCCCGCTTCACCCATGGGGTATCCTCGACCTTCGTTGATGGCTGATGAGGACCCATGGAAAGGGCGATAACTTACGCTCTCGCCACATCGGCATCTTCCGCGGCATCCCGCGCCGCTTCGCCGCCGCTGTCAACCGCCGCCGTGCGTTCGCCCGGAACCAACCCGTCACCGCCATGACCAGACCCAGAATCTCACCTCTGCGTGCTCCTTCCCCACCCGGGCGGACTCCAAGCCCTACCACTTCGTGATACCCCGACGCGCTTCCGTCGACAACCCGCACACCCTTCAATGACACCAAGCCCGCCCGGACCCCGCCAACATTTTCGCGAGCATCCCTACCTGAGGCACCACCAGGATCGCGAGGACATTGGCTGAGTCCGCCTCCCCTTGACGGGTGACGTGCGTCACTGTATGTTTACGTAAACGAAAATCAATGTTTACGTAAACTCCAGTGATTACGTAGCTATGACGAACCGGATCCGGACAATGTTGTCGTTTCGAACGCAGCCTCGCGCTTTGCTCGGCGTGGGCGTCTCCAATTTCAGGCCGCGCTTCCCAGCCATTCCGGGACACGGCCTTAAAGACAAGGTCTTCAAACCCGCCATCCTGCTGATCTGACGCTGGTGGCCCCCCAACCGGCGGGCCACCCGTCTTCCTTGCCCCTCTTCCCGGCCGGATAGCCGGGCTTATGTGAAAGAAGCATGAAAGTGAACGGACATAAATTTCTGGCCCGCGGTGCAGCCATCACGACTGCCACGGCGTTGTTGCTGGGTGTCGCCGGCATGGCGATGGCCGACCAAAACCACGGCGACCAAGACGTGGACGTGAACGTCGGCATTACCGAAATCGTCGACGGCGGCGTGCTGGCCATGAGCGTGGCAGGCACCGCCACCGCACTGACTGAAGACGGCTCCACACCTACCGTGCGCCAGTTCAAGGGCACCCTTCCCACAGTGACGGTCACCGATACCCGCGCCGCGGACGAGATCCCCGCCGGTGCCGGCTGGTATGTACTGGGCACCTCAAC
>NZ_JBPFSF010000018.1:0-22121 GCF_051106045.1 Paenarthrobacter sp. FR1
CTCCAGCACGAGGCCGAGGAGATCGGCTTCCTGGGTGTCATGTCCGGGCCGTTGGTGCGGTCCTCGTACCGGGCAGGCCGTTTGTGGGCCACCGCGATGCGGAAGAAGGGCTGGGAAATCCCCGCAGCCCTGGCCCACATCGAGTCCTCCGGCACCACACGCCAGGAAGCCTCCACCATCCTGGCCGCCCACGGCTAAACCCCCGAACCACACACCAGCAGTACCGAAGGACCGGATGCCATGCGTAACGGCGTCCGGTCCTTCGACGTCTAAACCGTCGAGCGCAAACAGCCCGGCGCTAAGCCGTGACTCCAAAAGCATCGAACGCCAGCGCAGTTTTGGCTCAAGACGCGCACAATCTTTGCGCAGCACCGCCAATTGCCGGCCTGGGCGTCGCACAGAACAGCCGTGTCTCGCAGGGATTGGTTGTTCGCGGTGCGCGTCACTGAAAAGGCACCGGGAGCGGGTTCGTCCGCGTCCTGCGCTCGGGCCTCGCATCCCAGTGTTGGCAAGGCAGGACTCCCTCGTTCCGCGTGTCAGAAACCAGGTCAGACGCAGCTGTTGCCTACCAGCCAAGCAAGTGGTCAAAACCCCGAAAACTGAGTACCCGGGGGCCGGAAGGGCGTATTTCCGACCACTTGTTCGGGCCTAAAAGAGGCGTACACCCAAGAGTAGCCACGGGTCCTGTGCTGGCTGAACTATTGGGGGCATCGCTTCATCCGCCAGCAACGGCCGGATGCTGGGGGTTGCGCTGCGGCTCCCCGGTACATCGATCAACCAAGGAGTCTTACCATGCGCAAACTTTCCAAGAAGAGCCGGATCACAGCAGCCGTCGCTGGCGTGGCTTTGGTGGCAGTCGGCGGCGGCGCTGCCTACGCCTACTGGACCACCACGGGCTCCGGAAGCGGCTCGGCGACGAACTCCGCCGGCGGTGGCACGGTCACGCTTCACGCCACGTTTGCTGGCGGCCTTGCCCCGGGAAACCAGGTCCCGGTCGCGTACACAGCCGACAACGCCACAACGTCAGGCACCGTGGTGGGAGCCCTGAGCGCCAACGTGACCACCAACGTGGCCGGCTGTCTCCCCGCCTGGTTTGAGGTCACTGCGGTAACCACCAACACGCTCGTCGCAGCCAACACCACCGGAACGTCCGTGGGTAGCGGAACCCTGAAGTTCAACGACAGTGGCACGGTCAACCAGGATGCCTGCAAGTCCGCCATCGTGACAGTCAACGTCGCCAGCGAGTAGTCGCTGCCCGCCGGGGCCCATCCGCGAGTGGTGGTCCCCGGCCCAGGTTTTCCGTCCAAGCGCGTCCGTCCGAAAAGAGGCTCCATGCAACCCCAGCCAGTACGCATGAGGATGCCGCTCAGCCGCGCGGGTATCGCCGTCAAGGCGGCGCTCCTCACAGTGTTGGTTGTCTTGGCGTCCGTGGCATCCCTCGGCGCCAGCGGCGGGCAAAGCAACGGAAAAATGGCCGAGGCCAAGGCCGTGGCCGCCATCCAGCTGGCTCTCTCGCCTTCGAGCCGCAGCCTGGACCAGGGTCAGTCGGCAACATTCGATGCCACGGTGTCCTCGAGCGGAGGCTATTTGGGGCCTGTGGCCTTCTCAGCGGCCGGGCTGCCTTCAGGAACGACGGCGGCATGGTCGCCGTCGTCGGTTGTGGTGAACTCCGGCAGCACTGCCAAGGCGACATTAACGATCTTCACGAGCCCCACCACGCCGGCGGGAAAAGTCGATTTCACAGTGACGGGCACCAGCGGCACCATCAAGTCGAATGCCGCCAAGGGGCAGTTGCACGTGAAGGAAGTCAAGCGAAACTTCGGGGTCACCGGCTCGCTCCAGGGGCCGCTGGCTCCGGGAGTGTCCTTGCCCTTGGACTTGCAGATCTCCAACCCGGAGAACAAGAGCATCGCGGTAACCAACGTGTCAGCTTCCATTAGCCAAGTGGTTCGTACGCCGGCAGCCATCGCCGCCGGACTTCCGTGCAGCAGCGCGGATTACAACGTCACCCAATTCACCGGCACGTACCCCTTCGACGTCCAGCCGGGATCCACCTCGCTGTCCGCTTTGGGGATTCCCCAAGCAAGTTGGCCCCGGATCAGCATGCTGGACACCCTGCAACTCCAAGACGGATGCAAGGGCGCCACACTCGAACTCACCTACTCCGGGACGGGACAGGCGAACTGACATGAAGATGACTGCCCGGACTCCTCGCACACCCCGCGCCGGACGGCTGGCACGAACCGCGGCCGCTACTGTGGCGCTCTGCGTCCTCGGCGGTGCAGGGTCCGCCTACGCGTACTGGACCAGCACAGGCCTTGGCGCCGGTTCGGCTACCAACGGGACCATGCAAACGGTCATTGTGGATGCGCTTATTGCGGGCGACACCCCGCAGAACAGCCTTGTCCCAGGCGGAACAGCCGACGTCATCCTTCGAGCCACGAACCCCAATGCCCATACCGTCACCATCTACGGATTGGCTGCAAACGGAGCAGTGACAGCGGACGCCGCCCACCCTGGTTGCACCACCACAGGGGTGACGTTTACCCCACCTCCCGTTCCGGTGGCCCCACCTGTGACTATCCAGCCAAACTCGTCCATCCTGCTGACGCTGCCGGACTCGGCCAGCATGAGCGCAGCCTCACTCTCCGCCTGCCAAGGATCCCAATTCCGCATTCCCGTAACACTGGAGGTCCGGAAGTGAAGCAGCACAGCAAGTCCTTGGCGCGGCAGTCCCGGTCAGTAACCATGGGCCGTTGGAACCGTGTGATGGTGATCGTGGTCGGCATTCTCCTGGTTTCGTGGGGAGGGCCGGCCGCCAGTGCGTTCTGGAGCACGGTCAGCAGCAGCAACTTCGCCGCTGCCAAGGCCGACACCGTCAACCCAGGTGCCAAGCCGGCCGCCGTGGTGGGCACTGCCGGCAGCGTCACGGTGACGTGGACGGCAAGTACGACGGCGGCAGGCAGGTCCGCGACCGGGTACAGCATCGCTCGCTACGCCTCCGCGACTGGCGGGACCAGAGTCCCGGCGGCAGGCACCTGCGCCGGCACTGTGGCTGCGCTGAGTTGCACGGACACTGCGCCCACAGGCACGTGGTATTACGCGGTGACGCCCATGCTTTCGTTATGGCAAGGGTCGGAGAGCCTGCGAAGCACGGCAACTGCGGTGGATGCTACGGCCCCGGGGGCTCCCACGGTGAACGCGCCAACGTACGTGATTGCGACCACCGCAGCCAACATCACCGCCACGGGCACCGCCGAAGCCAATTCATCGGTCCTCCTCACCGTCACCGACGCCGGTTCGCTGCACAGCGTGACCAAGACTGTTACCGCAAACGGGGCGGGCGCGTGGACGGCCTCAGCATTGAATCTGAGTACTCTCAACGACGGCCTTGTCACCTACTCTGCACGCGCCACTGACGCCGCAGGAAACACCGGTGCGGCGGGTAGCGATACGTCCACCAAGGACGTCATCGCACCGACGGTTACCGGTGTGCAGCTCAGCAACGGCGGAAGCCTCCCAGGCAGGATCGAACGCGACGACCTTGTGACCCTGACGTTCTCGGAACCTTTGGACGCAAGCGCCATCTGCAGTGCCTGGACAAGCGACACCGCCACCCAAACGCTCAATGGCAACAGCCAGGTGCTTGTCTCGGTGAGCTCCTCTGACAACCTGACTGTTACATCGAGCGGCTGCTCCACGCTGAAGTACGGCACCGTGGCGCTCGTCGGCGACTACGAAACGTCGGGATCCATGACGTTCAGTGGGTCCGGCAGCAACGCGTCAGTCCTGCAGTGGAACCCCGTGGCCAGGACCCTCACCCTGACCCTGGGAACCATGTCCGGTTCAGGGAACACTGTCGCCCAGAACCCTGCCGCTGCAAAGTTCACCCCGGCCTCCGGATTGACGGACATTGCGGGCAACCCGATCGCCCCCGCGCAGTTCACGAGCCCAACGACGTCGAGGTTCTAGCTCCGCAACATAAGCCTGGACAGTGCCCCTGGTGCGTGATGAGGGGCACTATCCGGACTCAATCCCGGGGTAGCCCAATGGCCGGCGCGTAATCTTGAAAGCGGACGCCAGCGCCGCCGTCGTACGTTTGATCCTGCGACGAAAGGCGAGCCGCCCCTTGAAGGCTGTAGCGGAACTGTTCACGATGGGTCCTGGAAACAAGGACCACCATCCCGCCCTCCGCTGCGCTGTCGGTGTGTTTGTGCCGCTGATTACCCTGACGCTGCTTGGCCGATTGGATCTTGCGGTGTTTGCATCGTTTGGGGCGTTCACCGGAATCTATGGCCGCAACGAGCCCCACAGTGTTCGCTTCCGCAGCCAGTTGCGTGCTGGCGGCTTCATGCTTTTGGTGATCCTTTTGGCCACGCTCATGGCCCGCTTTGCCCAAGCCTGGGGGATCGCAGGTGCAGAGTATTCGTGGCTCCTGACCGCCGCCACCACTGTAGTGGCCGGCGCGTGCTCTGTAGTAGTTGCCGCTTGGCGGCTCCGCCCTGGCGGGTCCCTCTTTCATATTTTTGCGTTTGCTGCCATCGCGTCCATCGCAGCCCAGCCGCCTCTCTGGGAAGCCATGCTGGTGGCGGTCCTGACCACCGTCTTCTGCCTGCTGGTCGGCATGTCCTCACGGGTGCTCAAGAGCCATCGAACGCCTTGGAAGCGTCCGCCGCGCATCCGCCACACCGGTGCTGAGCGCCGGGCGATGTGGCTCGAGGGAGGCGGCTACGTGGTGGCTGCCGGCCTGGCGGGAACCATCGCAACAGTGGTGGGGGAGCGGCTCGGGTTCGGACACACCTACTGGGCCATGGTTGCAGCCGTGGTCCCGCTGGTGGGTCACTCGACGCGGCACCGCGTGAGCCGTGGAATCCAAAGAATTGCGGGAACGGTGATTGGGCTGGTGCTGCTGGCCGGCATCCTGTGGCTCAACCCCGCCCCGTGGGCCATGGTTCTGGTCATCGCGGCGTGCCAGTTCGGCGCCGAGATGTTCATTGCCCGGCAGTATCTAGTGGCGCAAGTGTTCGTGACGCCTCTGGCGCTGATTGCCACGCTCCTGGCAGCGCCGGTTGATCCTGGTTTGCTCCTGCGGGACCGCATCATCGAGACCGTCATTGGGGCCGCCGTCGGCGTTGCCGTAGTGGTGGCCCCGGCGGTGTGGCGGCGGGTGGGTGCGGCTGCCAGACAGGCCTGATTTCTCCTCACCGCGGCCGTCGGGTCGGCGGACTCCCCGCTGAGCGCCTAGGATCAATTTGTTAGACAAGCGAGATACATGTCTACCAAAGGATTGGTAATGGATGACAATCGGGGAAGTCGGGGCTACTGGTATGGGCTGGAAAATCGCAAGCGAATGGGTCCCGTGGATGTCCTGAACGCACTCCGGGACTACCGCTCGGCAGAGGCCGACATGCGACGTCGCACTCGCGCGTCCATGGGGATGGGCGAAACCGACCTTGTGGCCCTTCGTTACTTATTGGAGGCGGAACGCGCGGGCCGGCAGGTGGGGCCGAAGGAGTTGGCTGTCCGCTTGGGCGTGACGTCGGCATCCATCACGTCGCTGGTGGATCGATTGGTGCGCTCCGGGTATGTGACCAGGGAGCCGCATCCCACGGATCGCCGCGCCCTTGTCCTTCGGCCCAGCGCCGAATCCGATCATGAAGTGCGCAACACTCTGGGCGACATGCATGCTCGCATGATGGAAGTCGCAGGCACCCTCAGCGAGGAGGATTCCGCGACCGTGGTGGAATTCCTCCGCCGGATGCGACGGGCGATAGATGGCCTGGCGACATGACGCCGGTTGGACATATTTAGTAAGTACACATATAACTAGATAGCCAAGCTACTTATCCATCTAAATGTGAGAGAGAAGACGACGATGACTGTCGCCCTGCGTGAACCAGACTCCACACCCGCGGCCGGGAGTGCCGTGGAAGCTTTGACGGATCAGGTAATTCCCCTGGGGCCGGTACACTGCGGCGCCAACATGGCCATCTCGGCAGGGCCGACCCACGATTCCATGAAGTGGGTCTCCGTGGAGCCGATCTGGCCCGAATGGGCTTGCGGCTGCGGCTTCCGGATGGACATCGACGCCGTCGATCCCGTCAGCGGTGTCTGGATCGCGGCACTCCGCCGTCAAAGCCTGCAGCACGAGCTTGCCATTGCGCAGAACACCCTTCAACTGGCCTTCAAGAAGGCTGTTCAGGCAGGCGTAGAGCCCCATGCTCTGGCCGACGCCGCCGGCGTGCCGTCCACGGACATCGAAAGTCTCCTTCGGTGACGTTGATTGATGCCCCTGCCGTCCGCGCCGATCGCGGGGCAGGGCCTTCTGGTCACGATTCCGGTGTGCGGGATGTGGTGCTCGGTGGGCGTTATCGATTGGGCGCCCCACTGGGTGGAGGCTCCGAGGCGTACGTCAACGAAGCAATCGACCTGCGCACCGGCACTTCCGTGGCAGTGAAGATCTTCAGAACCAGGGGCGGAGCTCCTTTCGACAGGGAGATGGCAACCCACAGCCGACTTCGGCACAGGAACATCGTCCGCGTGATCGGCTCCGGAGGCCAGGGGGACGGGAGCAAGGAGCTTCCTGACGACCAAGACTGGGGCGGGAACTACCTGGTCATGGATCTTGTGGAGGGCCGGGACCTGAGATCGCTCCTACGTCACGCTCCTGCCTCCGAACACCAGACGGTGGCGTGGATGACGGGAATTGCGCGGGCATTGACCTACTTGCATCGTCGCGGAATTGTTCACAACGACATCAAGCCAGGCAACATCCTGGTGGATTTCGCAGCCGATCCGGGAGGTCCGGGCATAGCCAAACTGACCGACTTCGGCATTGCCATCAAAGGACGCCAGGAGGCCCCGAAGTCCTCCTCCGGCACTCCTCACTACCTGAGCCCAGAAGAAGTGCGGGGTGGAGAGTCCACGTCCGCGAGCGACATCTACTCCTTGGGCCTCGTTGCCTTGGAGTGCCTGACCGGAACCAAGGCGTTCCCGGGTGCTCCACTTGAGTCGATGGTGGCCAGAACGCTGGGCGAACCAAGAATTCCCGGCACGGTACGGCGTCGCTGGTCCATGGTGCTTCATGCCATGACTGACCCCGTACCTGCCGGCAGGCCGTCTGCCAGCCAGGTCGTCGGTATGCTCCGACGGCTCAGCTGGTAGCCAACAATCAGGTCCATAGCGGCGCGGAACAGTCGCCGGACTAGGACCTTGTGACGAAAGAGAGAATGAAAAATGGGAATCATCGGTTGGATCGTTTTGGGTTTGATTGCCGGAGCCATCGCCAAGGCCATTAAGCCTGGCAAGCAGGGCGGCGGCTGGATCGCTACGCTGCTGCTCGGCGTCGTTGGCGCCATCCTGGGTGGATGGATTGGCAGCGCCCTCTTCAACGTTGGCATCAGCGAGTTCTGGTCCCTGTCCACCTGGCTGCTGGCCATCGGTGGCGCGCTGATCGTGCTCATCATCTGGGGATTGCTCACGCGCAAGAAGGCCTGACCGCCTGCACGCCCAAGAGGCCCCGACGCTGCTGCGTCGGGGCCTCTTCTGCGTTCCGGGCGACTAGTCGGCCGAGTAGTTCAGGGCAAGGTCGATCAACAGGCGCGCACCGAACCCCGTGGCTCCCTTGCTCCGCCACGCATCGTCCTTGTCCGATTGCATGGTGCCAGCGATGTCGATGTGGGCCCACGGAGTGTCGCCCACAAACTCTGCCAGGAACAGAGCGGCAGTGGTGGCGCCGGCAAAAGGGCCACCAAGGTTGGAAATATCCGCAATGTCCGAATCCAGCTGCGCGCGATAGGCCCTTTCCAAGGGGAGCTGCCACAACTGTTCGTCTGCCCGGACGCCCGACTCCAGCACACGGTCCACCAAGCGTTGCTCGTTGCCAAACACCGGGGCGGTGAGCTGGCCCAAGGACAAGAGCGCGTTGCCCGTAAGGGTGGCGATGTCGACGATCCCGTCCACCTTGTCCTCTATGGCCAGCGTGAGGGCATCGCACATCACAAGGCGACCTTCGGCGTCGGTATTCTTGACCTCGATGGTGAGCCCGCTGCGGGTGGTGAGGACGTCCCCCAATTTGTAGGCAGAGCCGGCAGGCATGTTGTCCGTGCACATCAGGAACCCGGTCACGGCGGAGGTGCACCCGAGATCACGGAGTGCGGTGAACACGGCCAGCACTGCGGCAGCGCCACCCATGTCCATCTTCATGAGCAAGTGCATGGGATCGCTGGGTTTGAGGCTGACGCCGCCGGAGTCGTACATGATGCCCTTGCCCACCAAACCAAGGTGGCCCGATGGTGTCCCCTCGGGTCGGTAGCTGAGCTTGATCATGCGGGGTTCCTGGGCGCTGCCGGCGTTGACGCCGAGGAGTCCCCCGCAGCGGAGGTCAATCAACTGCTGTTTGTCGAACTCCTCAACCTCGAACCCGAATCGTTCGGCCAGTTCCTTGGCGGCCGCGCCCAAACCGACGGCTGTCAGGTGGCTCGGCGGAGCGTTGCACAGATCCCTGGCGATGGCTGTTGCCCGCACCTTCACCCGACCGGTGGCCAAGCCGCGGGTTGCAGCTTCGGTGTCCACGCCCGGGGCGAGGAACTGCACCAAGGCCAGCGGGGTCTCCTTGTGCTTGCTCTTCAGCGTGTCATAGCTGTAACGGGCCAGCAGCACGCCCTCCGCCAGGACCTGGCCCAAGCGCTCGGCGTCCATCCCCGGGGTGTCCGGCAGTTCGAACCCAATCCGGGAGTGCCGTTGAGTGGCGCGGACCAGGGCTGCGGCGGCTTTACGCCAGCCGTCGGTGTCCAAGGAGCCCGGTTTTCCTCCACCAACGGCCACCACCAAGGTTCCGGAGGCGTTGGCCAGTTGCAAGGTGGTCCCGGGCTTTCCGTCGAAGCCGGCACGTTCCAGCGTCTCGCGGTTCAGTCCTACCGAGGCTGGAACGTCACCCTCCGCAGGTACTACGACGCCGATCGCGTCGAGCTGGCCGAAAGCGTCAACAAACTCCAGTTCAGGTTCGGCCCGATCCACGGATGGGATGGCTGAGAAAGCTTCCGGTATCAGTTTGTAGGGTTCGTGGTTCACCGTTTCGCCTGTTCTGTAGAGGTGCCATCTGATGGTGTGCTGCGGCGCGCGGCAGATTCGTCGTCCGGAATCGCGTCGGGATCGTCGGGTTCGAGTTGTTCGGGCAGGTCGCCCTTCATTCGGCCGGGCATGCGGCCAGCCGGAACGATCGCCAGGAGAGCCAAACCTGACAGGCCAAGAAGGGAGATCTGCAGTGCACGGAGGCGGGCGTCCGAGTTGACCTCAATCGCGGCAGCCAGTTCGGAAGGGCTGCTCACCCGGTCCCCGATGGCCGCCTCCACTTGGGCGTTGGTCATGAAGTCGGCTTCGTTGATGTTCACCTTCTGTATCAGCTCGGGGGAGACTTCCGGATGCGCGGCGGCGCCGCTGGCTATCAGTGAGGAAAGCATTCCGACGGCGAACGCGCTCGCCACTGCTATACCCACGCTGCCCGCGAGGTTGTGCACCAGGCCGCGCCACGCACCGACGTCGCCGGCCAAGTCACGGGGAGCTGCGGTCAGCAGCGAGTTGAACACCAAGGCCACAATCGCTCCTTGGCCCAACCCCAGCAGGATCAGCCCCAACACCACGAACAGCTGCCCCCAGTCGTTCCGGATGGTGAAGGCGATCAGGATCAGTGCGCCGGCCACCACCACGAAGCCGCCTTGGGCAATGGTTCGCGGGGGAAACTTCTCGTACAGGAACGCCACGAAAGTGCTCGCGAGGAAGATGGACAGGGTGTACGGGATGATCGAGAAGGATGTCTCAATGCTGGTGCGCCCTTGGACTATCTGCATGTACAAAGGGATCAGGAAGTTGGCAGCCGTTCCCACGAACAGCATGGTGGCCATGCAGGCAGTGATGGCGAGTTCGGAGCTGGAAGCCAGCACCCGAAGATCGAAAATGCGGGGAAGCTTGGCGTCCTGGCGCTTCCGCACCCACCGGAAGAACACTTGTCCCGCTATGGCTCCGAGGAGGATCAGGAGTGGGGCCGGCGAGAGGCCCAGGATGTCGAAGGGCGCTTGGTTCGTCGCAAACCAGGTGCCCCACGAGGCGAGGCCGCTGAAGCCGAAACTGAGGAAAATGATGGCCACTGCGGCAATGATTGCGCCGGTCCAGTCGATCTTCAGTTGCGGCTGGGCGGGGACGGTCTTGAGCCGGAAGCTCAGCAGCACGTTGAGCGCGCCCAGGACCACCATCAGTCCGAAGGAATAGCGCCACCCGATGGTGGTGGCGAACGTGCCGGCAATCAGCAGGGCCAGGACGCCGGCCGCCGGGATGGCCGCAGCCAGGAGGCCGATGGCTTTGGCTTGCTGCTGGTCCTTGTAATTGGTGGCGATGAAGACGGTGAGGGCCGGCGCGATGAGCGCGATGACGGCACCGGAGGACGCCTGGGCAATGAACAGCATGGCGGGACTCATGCTCAGTGCAACGCCGGCCATGGCAGCTGCATGGATGGCGACGGCGATTTGGAACACCTTGCGGGTGCCGAAGCGGGCGCCAACCTTTGCGCCCAATAAGATGAACGCCGCCATCGAGAACGTGCCTGCGGTGATGGCCGTGCCCACGGAGGTTGCTGCCGTGTCCAGGTCGGTGGTGATGCCCTGCATTGAGACAGTCAATGCGTTGACGGCGAATGATGCCTGGATCTGGGTGAGGACCACCACGATCAAAGGCAGCCATGAAGCCGCTTTGACTGGTGGTGGCGACGTTGTGGAGGTGTGGTCACTGGCCATGTCTTGCTCCTGTTGTGCTGGGCCCGTTCTTGGAAAGGGCGCTTGGATACCTCACTACGGGGTTGACGGAACGGTGTGCGGACTAGCTGAGGATTGGTCTCCGATCTCTTGGGTGCTACGTCTGGAGTGGCCAGAAAACGGGAACCAACAAGATGGCAACGGCAGCGTAGAGCGCCATGATGGCCAACCCGAACTTCCAGTAGTCGCCAAAGCGGTAGCCGGCCGGCTGCATGATCATCATGTTGGCGGGAGTCGCTACCGGCGTCAGCAAGGCCGCGGAAGACGCCACGGAGACGCACATCAGCACCGTGTAGGGGTTGATGGAAGACTCTTGGGCAACCGAGAGGGCGATCGGAATAATGATCAGCGCAGTGGCAGTGTTGCTGATCAGTTGCCCGAGGACTGCAGTGACCACGAAGATTCCAACCAGCAACAACAGTGGTCCGCCGCCTCCGACCACCGACACCATGCCCTCAGCGAGGATTTCCGCGGTGCCCGTCGACGTGATGGCAGTGGACAGCGGGATCATCCCTGCCACCAGGATGAGGGTGGTCCATGCCATGGAACGGTGTGCCTGCTGGACCGTGACCACGCGGAGCACCACCATGGCCATTGCGGCCAGCAGCGCGGCGACCGGCGCGGGGATGAGGTTGGTGGCCAACAGGACCACCATGATTCCGACGACGATCAGCGCCGGTGTGGCGCGCGGCCCCAGCGGAACGGTCTGGCGGCGGATGGTGTCCGGCGAGTCCACCAGCAAAACGTTGTGATCCACGGTGTGCTGGTCCAAGGCGGACCACGTTCCCTGCAAAAGAAGCCGGTCCCCGGCGGTGATGAGTGAGCGGCCGGAGCTTTCCTGTTCGCCCGGGTGTTGGTGGGCCAACACCACCAAGGTGCCGCTCTCGGTGACCATACCGGGGTAGGCCTCTGTTCCCACCAGGTTGGAGCGGGGCGCAACCACCACTTCGGCCACGCCGTAGCTGCTGCTGATGAGTCCGCACGTCGCGTTGTCGTCCTGGGTGAGGCCATGCCGTGCGGCGAAGGTGTCGATGCGCGGTTGGCCACCGCGCACCACAATGTCGTCGCCTGCCGTGAACGTGGCCAGCGTGGATGGTTTGCCGTCCGGCTTCTGCACGCTGATCAGGTGGAGGTGCCCGCCGTCGTCATCCTCCTGGAAGCACGCAACAGGCTGCCCCACCAAGACGGAGCCAGCCGGGATGGTCAGCCGGCTCAGCCTGTCATCGCCGAGGTAGTGGGTCATGAGCGTCGCGCCGTGGGAGCCAAGATCCTTGGGGAGGGCCTCCGGGGTTCGGTTGGGCAACAGGGACGGACCGAGCCAGAGCGTCAGCCCAATGGTTCCCAGGAGCAGCGGCAATCCCACCAGGCCAAACTCGAAGAACCCGATCCCTGTGCCAGTGGTCTCCACCGCAGCGTTGAGGACCAGGATGTTGACCGGCGAGCCCGTCAGGATCAGCAACGAACCCGCATGGGCTGCGAAAGCCATCGGCATGAGGAGCTCGGAAGGGCGGCGACCCAATCGAACCGCGAGCACCACCACCATGGGCAGCAATGCCGCAACAGCTCCGTTGACGCTGATCAACGCCGTCAGCAAGGCTGTCAGCACCATCATCAAGACCATGAGCCGGCTGCGGCTCGTTCCCGAAAACCTGATGAGCAGGCTTCCCAACCACGTTGTGACCCCCGCGGCGTCAATGGCCTCGGCAACCACGAACAATGCCGCGATCAACACCACCGTCCCGCTTCC
Source organism: Paenarthrobacter sp. FR1 (assembly GCF_051106045.1). Taxonomy (NCBI): domain Bacteria; kingdom Bacillati; phylum Actinomycetota; class Actinomycetes; order Micrococcales; family Micrococcaceae; genus Paenarthrobacter; species Paenarthrobacter sp. FR1. The sequence continues at coordinate 12,553 of NZ_JBPFSF010000018.1, forward strand.
GAAGCCGGCAAAGGTGTCCTCAAGCCCTACGGTGCCCGTGCCGTACAGGGCCAAGGCTGCTCCAAGAGCCACGACCTCCACCGGTAAGCGGTTCCAAACGAACGCGGCGACCACCACGACGAGGACCAGCAACGTGATGGAGACATCTGTCATGGTGACCCGCTATCCGGATGGAGTGGCGGCCACCCTGGGCACGCATCGGAGGTTGGCGGGATCGCCAGTATAGATATCGGTGAAGGTGACATCCGTGGACGCCCCAGGCGCCAGTGTGAACCTGTCCTCAGCGAAACCCACAGGATCGCCGTTGGGACCGCGGACTACTGAAAACCGGACCACGTAGTTGTTGGTTGCGGTGCCGGGATTGGTCAATGTGGCCTTGCCGCGCCATACGTTGTCGGCGTCCGCCCCACAGAGGAATCCGCTGAGCACTTCAGGTCCTGCGTTGGGCGTGACCGTGACGGTCGCTGTGACTGTGGTTGTTGGTCCGGGTGTTGGCCCGGCACAGCCAGTCAAAGCGGCCAGCGCGACGGCGGGGAGAACTGTGAGCAGGATTGCTTCGGTTCGCATTCTCTCAGACTAGATCCGGGTTCAATCCTCGGGGTCACCCCAATTGGGTGACTGCTGGGCATTTTCCGAGGTCACGGGGCTTAGGGCAAATGTCCACATCTGTAGGCGGCGGCCACTGCGTCATGGCGTGTGCCGGCCCCGAGCTTCGAATAAATGATGCGTATGTGCGTCTTCACCGTGTTTACCGATAAATGAAGTTCCGCGGCCATCTGTTCCTGGGACAAATGGGAGGGAAGCAGCACAAGGACTTCGCGCTCCCGGGGCGTCAACGACGGCGCTCGCAGGGCGTCAGCGGGAGGCCGCAACGCCAGCAGCCGCTGGGCGAGCGCCTCCTGGGGTCCGTGTGCGCCGGCGCGTTCCACCAGAAGGTCGATGACCTCCTGCGGTGCGATGGCCAAGGGGCGGACCACTGCCAGTTCGTCCGCCAACCGCAGCGCGTCCTCAAGGAGCTTGCCGGCCAAGGTCCGCCGTCCCGTCCGGATGGCCATGGAACATTCCAAAACGGCGACATGGAGCCATGTCCACTTCAGCACTGGTGTAGCCGCGCCAGTGTGCAAGGGTCGCAACCGGTCATTCGCGGCGTCGAACCGGCTGATTCCGGCAGGGCCTTGAGCGCGCAGCAGGCACAGTTCACCGGTTCCGGGAATCCGTTCTTCTGCCCACTCCAAGACCTCGCGTGCCCGCTCTGCATGTCCCAGCGCCAATGCGGCAGTGTGCTCCATAACGGCGAGGCAGGCGGCCAGCGGTCGGGCGAAAAGATGGTCTTGGCCGACGCGCAGCCGGGCTTGCCGCATGCCATCAAGGGCATGGCGCCTGTCGCCCGAATCCAAGTGGGCGCAAGCGCTGATCATTTCCAGCATGGCGCGCATTGCAGCTCCCACCCCCTTGGAAGAGGACCCGAGTTGCCCGAGCTCCGAGGTGCCCGCAGCAGCGAACTTCAAGGCTGCGGCCGGTTCGGCGCCGAAGAGTGCGGCTGATGCGTGCAGCAGGGCACCCACCGACCTGCCTGCTCCGGCCGTCCAGACTTGTGCCGGCAACTTCTCCTCTGCTTGCCGAAGATACTCACTGGCGCGGCGCAGGTCACCTTGCGTCGAGGCGGTGGCTGCAAGCTTGAGGTAGACCTTGCCGGTCAGGTATGAGTTGCCTGCCTCAGCGGCTTCGACCAGGGCGGCGAAAGCTTCATTCTCGGCAGTCCCATAGCGCCCCTCCACAAGGGCGGCCGTGACCGAGACCATTCTGGCCTCGATCCGGATGTCGCTTTGACCTGAATAGGGGAGGGCGGCGTCGGTGATGGCAGCCTGGGGGTCCTGTTCGTCCCAACCGTCGCTGAACCAGGAAAGGCGTGCTTCCGCCAAGGTTCGAAGTTCACGCAGATCGGGAGGGGAATCGTCGGCCCAGATGCGGTTGGCAGTGGCTATGTAACGGCTGGCGGTGGTGGGCTGGCGGCTTTCCACGTGGGTCAGGGCGGCCACCACGCAGAGCCTGGGACTGGCCGCCACAAAGGATTCCGGCAAGAGCGCAATTGCCCGACGAACACGCGTAGCACCGCCGGATCCCAGGATCGCGGCCCCATGCCGCTCCAGGACTGCGCCGATCAGCTCATGGTCCGCTGAGTCCGCAGCATGCCTCAGCGCGGCGTCGGGGTCGTTGGCAGCTTCATGCCATTGAGCTGCGATCCGGTTCAGGCGCAGCAGTTCCTCGGGCTCTTTCCGGGCCAATTCCGCCCGAAAGTACGCTCGGATCAAGGGGCGGACCAGGAACACTTTTCGTCCGCTGCCGGCAGACTCCACCAAGTCCCTGTCATCGGCAAGGCTGGAGAGGATGCTTCCTGCCTGCCGGTGGCCCGCCAGTGCGTTGGCTTGGGCGGCGACCACTACGCGGCACACACTGGTGCTGGAGAGCACGTGCCGTTCTTCGCAGGAGAGTGTGCGGAGGATTTCATGGTCCAGGTACTCGGAGATCTGCCGGTTGTTGGCAGCCAGGTCGCCCACCGACATCTCGGGGTCGGCGGTTTTGCGCAGGGTACGGAGAGCAAGGACAACGCAGGCCGGCCAGCCGGCCGTCTGCCGGAACAATTCGCCCAACTGATGAATCCCCAGCAGCGTGATGGTCTTGGCTGCCAGCGCGTTGATCTCGTCCAAAGAGAAGGCGAGCTCATTGGACTGCAACTCCACGATGCGGCCGCTAAGCCGGGCAGGCCCGGGATCCACGGCTGTGCTGTCCCGGGTTGCCAGCACCAACTGGATGGGCATTTCGGTTTGGTTGAGCAGTGGTGGAATCCACCGGTTGCGTTCGTCAACAGAGAAGCCATCGACGCCGTCGATCACCAGCCGGACGGAGGTACCTGCCGCGGTCAGTGCCTCGGCGAGGTGGCCGGTGACCTCCGCGGCGTTGTCCTCTGCTCCGGAAAACCGGCGAAGCGTGCCGGCTGGGAGGGCAGGGCATTGCCGCAGCGCCCGCAGAATCGCGGGCCACAGCGCAGCCTTGTTTTGTTGGTTCGGACTGAGCCATGCCACATTGTGCTCCTGGCCGTGCAGCCACTGTCCCAGAAGCACTGTTTTGCCGTATCCGGCGGGGGCGCAAAGGAGGACTGAGTCTGTTGCGGCGTCGAGCTTGGCCACAAGTCGGGATCGAGCCAGCAGGTCCAAGGGCGGCCGGGGGACCGCCATCAGCTTGGGGCTCAAGAGGTCCGGGCGGGTACCAACTTGGTCGTCCACTCCTTCAGTGTAGGGGCGGGGCATCGAGGATTCACCCAGTCAGGGCGATCCGCGTGGCGGCCACAGGGCGTAAGGATGATCTTGGCGGCCGTGAGACGCTTGGGCGAGGCCTGGAGAGGGGTTCACCGTGCAAGCTTTCAAGGACATCATGAGTGCCGCGGATTCCGGGTGGGTCTACCCACTCGGGGCGTTCTTCGTTGCGTTGTCTGCGATCTTCCCCCCGATTCCCACCACCTCGCTGTTTGTGGCTTTGGGAGCGTTGTCGGCCACGGACGGACTTCCCAACGGCTTCTTGTTGGCGGCCGCGATGCTGGCAGGGGCTGTTGCGGGGGACCTGGGCGCCTATGAACTGGTCCGGCACCGGGACATGGCCAGCTGGAAGATACTGCGGGGGCCCCGCACGCAGAAGGCTTTGCATGCTTCCAGGGAGCGCCTGTCCAAACACGCGGCCTCGTGGGTGCTGACGTCCCGCTTTGTTCCGCTGGGGCGGCTGACCATGAATGTGGCCAGTGCGATCACCCCGGTATCGCGGGGAAGATTCATTCTTTATTCGGTCGCAGCCGGCATCCTGTGGTCGGCCTATTCGGTGGGTATTGGTGTCTTGTCCGGGCTCTTGCCCGGATTGTCCACGGAGTTCGCAGTGGTCATTGCCATCGCGTTCTCACTGCTGCTCGGCAGGGGCATCAGCGCCGGGGTGACCTGGTACCTGCAGTTGGATGAGTGACTTAACCCGGGCGTGCTATTGGAGTGATGACGTGAGCCGGGCAAGGTTGTCCAAGGCTACGTGACCCACCGGGCGGCGCAGCCAATCCTCCAGCAGCAGCTCCTTGCTGGCGGCGCGGTACCGGTCCTCCACTTCCCGCATCCGGTCCACGATTGATCGTCCATGCACCAGCACCGAGACCTCCATGTTCAAGCTGAAGGATCGGACGTCCATGTTGCTTGAGCCGATGACCGCCACGTCGTCGTCGATGGTGAAGTGCTTGGCATGCAGGACCTGTGGGGCCCGGTACAGGTAGATGCGGACGCCGGCCCGCAGGAGGACCTCATAGTACGAGCGCTGAGCGTGGTAGACCATGGCCTGGTCGCCTACCTCGGACACGAAGAGTTCAACGCTGAGGCCGCGGGAAGCGGCGGTGATGATCGCCAGCTGGATGGCTTCGTCGGGCACGAAATATGGGCTGGTGATGCTGACGCGGTGCTCCGCTTTGTAGATCAACGTGGTGTAGAGCTTCAGGTTGTTGTCGTTGTCGAAACTGGGTCCGCTGGGAAGAACTTGGGCGTCGATGAGTTCAGGGGCGGAACCCAGGACCACCGGTGAGGTATCCAACGGCAGCAGGGCTTCGGATTCGCTGTACCAATCGGTGACGAACACGGCGTTGAGCTCCCGCACCACCGGCCCCTCCAAACGGACCATCAGTTCGTGCCACTGGAGGCCCCGCCGGATGTTGCGCTTCTTGTTGTAGGACGCGTCAATGAGGTTTTGCGAGCCCGTGTAGCCCACCCTTCCATCCACCACCACGAGCTTCCGGTGGTTGCGCAGATCCGGGCGCTGCCACTGCCCTTTGAAGGGGCGCAGCGGCAACATGGCGTGCCACTCGGCTCCCATGCCATCGAAAGCCTGCAGCATGTTGCGGTACTGGGGATCACCCACTGCGGCGAGGTGATCGAAGAGGACCCGGACAGCCACACCACGTTCGCAAGCCCTCGCCATGGCCTCGAAGAAGGGGGTGGTGGTTGGGTCCAGCGCGAAGATGTAGAACTCCACGTGCACAAACTCCTCAGCCGCATCGATGTCTTCGATCATGCGGTGGAAGCTTCCGTCGTAGTCCTCCAGCAACTCGGCCCGGTTGCCGCCCACCATGGGCAGCGCGCCCAGCCTGCGGTTGAGTTCGACGGCGGAACGCAGCCAGGCGGGCCACTCGTCACTGTGGCTGACTGCTGAAAGGCCAGGCGTCCTTCCAAGCATGAGTTCGTTGACCGCACGCTGTTTTTCCCGGCGGGCCTTGGGAAGTTTGCCTCGGCCCACCAGCAGGAACGCCACCATTCCCAGGTAAGGAATGAAGATGATGGCCAACACCCAGGCAATGGCGGATGATGGCCGCCGATTGGCCGAGACCATCACGGCGGCAATTGATCCGAGTACGATGTGGAGCGCCAACAAGATGAGGGCGACGGCATCGGCGTCGAGCGTTAGTCCTGGCATGCCGCGCTACTTGGCGTTCTGCTGCGGTATGACCACCTTTTTGATGATCAGCAGAATCGAGGCCGTAGTGGGGCAGGCAATCAGCGCACCCAGCAGCCCCAGGAGCGTTCCGCCCACCATGGCGCCGATGAGGACCAGGGATCCCGGGATACTGATCGCTTTACCCACGATGCGTGGCGTCAGGAGATAGGCCTCAACCTGCATGTAGACCAGCATGACCAGGAAGACCACCAGCGCCGTAGCGGGCGAGGTGAACAGCGAAACTACCGTGATGATTGCCGTACTGATGGCGCTGCCCACCAAGGGTATGAGCGTGATGGGGAATGCCAGGACGGCTAGGACTGCCGCGTACCTGACCCCGGCGACAGACAGGAGGATGAAGGTGAAGATCGCATTGAACAAGGCGAGGATGGACATGCCGCTGAGGTATTTTCCTACTGACGCAACAATCGTGTCGGTAATCTCCGCAAACGATTCCCTGCGGGACGCCGGAACAAGTGCATAAAGACTCGACTTCATGACCTCGTGACCGGCAACGAAATAGAGGGTCAGGACCACCACGAAAACAACTGCGAATGTCCCATTCACCACGTTGTAGCCAACCTGCACGGCTCCGCCGCCAATAGCCAGCCAGACGTTGGGATCTGCTGCTGAGCTTTCCAGCCAATCCAGCAGCGGCGTCAGTGCCCCGCCCAGCGATCCGTTGAAGTCCAGGAACCATTCCTGTTCACTCACGGCCTCGAAACTGGACGGCAGCAGGCCCACCAGCGCAGCGCCTTCCTCCACCAGGATCGGAACGATGAAACGGATCAGCACGGCCACGAGCACCAGGAAACCAACAGCTACCACCAGCACTGCGCCGGCGCGTGAGAGCTTCAAGCGCTCCAGCCACCGAACCAAGGGATAAAGCCCCAATGATATGAACAGCGCCGCAAAGATCAGCGTCAGCGAGTATCGCAGGGTGATGACGGCCGAGCCCAACGCCAGGGCAACCAGCACGCCGAGTGCCGCAATAAGGCCGAATCTGAACGGCCCGCCTTCCAACAGCGGGAATGCCTTCAATCGCGTCATGCGTCCCTCTCGGCCGTACATGAATGGAGGACGGTGGCCCGAATCAGGCCAAAGCGATCTCCTTCAGGCGAGCGTACTCCGCCTCGGTGATATCTCCCGCGGCCAGCAACGCTTTGGCTGCTTCGATTTGCTGGGTGGGCGACGGTGCTCCGGCGACTTCCCGGATATATTTCTCCGTCTCTTCAACCGACTCCCGGACACGCATCTCACTGCGCAAAGCCATTCCCTTCCCGCGCATGATCACGTAGATCAAGGCGGAAATAAAGGGTGCTACGAACAGGCACAGGATCCACAATGCTTTGACGCCACCATTGAGGGCCCTGTCGCGGAGAAGGTCGGAAATAATTTGAAAGAGGAGGATCAGATAGGCAATAAAAAGAAAAGCAACAATGATGCTCCACAAAGATTCCCAAAAACTCATGGCGCCATTCCAATCGTTCGTTCGACCCGGGGGCTGGGCCGTCGTCTTTCGGCAAGGGACCCGTTCCCCAGCGGGACCACAACACCATTCTCGATTCAGTCACGCCATCCAGTGCCTGCGCGCGCTGGATCAGCAGCGATTGGACAGAAAGATCACCCACTAAGGGTGAGCGCAGGGTCTGGCTGTGACGGTTTCCCGGTCATAAATCTCCCGTAGCGCCGCGACTGAAGGGGGCGTGGAACGTTCCGCTACGCTGCTCGAAGTCACACCACACAGCACGCTAAGGGCCACCAATGATGCACTCTTCCGCCACCACCGCGCGCCCTCAACCAACGCGCGAGCTCAGTGCCGCGGGAACAGCGTTGGGGGCATTCGGCATGGTGGCCTTGCTCGGCCTTTTGGCACTCGTCCTCCAGGGCCTCGAGCGGCAATCGCCGCGGGTCGGACCCGTCTATGCCGGCTGGGCCCAGGATGCCAGCGACTCCCCGCTGGCATGCCTTCGATGGTTCCTCGGCGACATTACCGAGCCCTTGTTTTACAAGTCGGATCTCGCCGCCCTTGGCCTGCTCGCTGGTGCGGTCCTGGCCTGGTGGGCCAACCGCCGCAGGATCGAGTGGGCTGGTTCGCTCACGTACGGCACGGGTTTGTGGCCGTGGGTCCTGGCGTCGGCGTCGCTGAGTTTGCTGTTGTCCAACCTGGCGTTCGGTTGGATGCTCGACGACGGGTGGCAGCCAACGTTCGTGCCTTTCGTCTGCGTGGCTCCCGCCATGGTCCTTCTCTTCGGGAGCGGCTGGCGAACCTGCATCACCGGTGCGGTGCTCGGCGCGTTCACCGTCACGCCCTTGGCATTGCTGTTCATCCCCACCGTCTCGGAGCCGCTTGGCCTGCCTGCCGTCACAGCGAACGTCCTTGCGATGTCCTTGGGGTCGGTCATCTCATTCCTGGTCGCGCGGAGATTGAAGTGGCTTGTCCCGCGCCAGCCGGGCCCGGCCACGGCCCAGCACCGGCCGCCGTCGAGCAGTCATAAACCGGTCCTGCGCGATGCCGTATGGGCCGCGCGCCGGGTCCTCAAGGACTTCACCGAAACGCATTTCTTCGCCAACGAACTCGCTGGCGTGGGAGTGATCCTCGCCGTCGCGGTTGCGTTCGTCCTCAACCCGGGGCTGCCGTCGTACGGATCGAACCTGCTGCCCCACATCCTGTTCGCCCAGGCGCTGACCTCGGCTATCGGCATCGTCCTCTGGCGGGATTGGTACCGTGATGGCGGGTGGGCGGCCACCTACGCGTCCGTTGTATCGGTTGCGCCCGCAGCGGTCCTCGCTTTCGCTGGTTCGTGGACCGGAACAGTGGGTGGAGCCGTGCTGGGCGCAGTGCTTGCGCCGCCCATCGCAAGGGCCGTTGCCTCGCGGCTGCCTGAAGGGTTTCACCCGGTCATCGGCAACACCGCCGCCATGGCCATCGCGACGGCGGTCGCCATACCAGTGTTGGGGCTGTTGCCCCACTAGCCTCCGACGTGGTGGATGGTGAAGGCGCTGAGGAATCCGACGGCGGCCGTTAGGCCGGTGAGGTTGTGATGCTCCTCGAAGGCTTCAGGGATCATCGTGTCCGCGAGCATGGCCAGGATGCCTCCCGCGGCGATGGCTGTGATGAACGCGATCACGGTGGCGGGAGCGTTCTCCAAGGCCGTGTAGCCCAGTAGTGCGGCCAGTCCGCTGAACACCGCAATGCCGATCCAGGTCCCAAAGACGTAGGCGGGGCTGCGTCCAGCCTTCTTCATGCCGGCTGTGCTGGAAAGTCCCTCCGGGACATTGGAAATGAAGACGGCGGCCAGCATCGCCGGGCTCACCGCTCCTCCGGCGAGGAGCCCTACTCCGAGGACCACCGATTCCGGAATGCCGTCGATCAGCGCCCCTACAGCAATGGCAGTCCCACTGCCGGGCGAATCTTTTTCGGACGGTTGGGGCTCACTGGAGCGCTTGCGGTGCTTTGCTCCGGCGCGGGCCAACAGCACGTTGGAGCCTACAAAGATCAACGCACCCAAGAGAAAGCCAAGAACTGTCGGGACCAACCCGCCACCGTCCACGGCTTCGTCCACCAGTTCGAATGCCAGCGCAGAGATCAGGACGCCCGCGCCGAAGGCCATCACTGTGGACACGATCTTGGGCGGCACTTTCCACATCCAGGCAATGCCCGCGCCCAAGACCAGGGCACCGCCCGCCAGCGTTCCCCACATCAGGGCCTGCAGCCACATGGGCATCCGTCCGCCCTTTCATTGCCGGTTCATATGCATCAAGAAGTGTTTCATAAGGTTCCTGCGGAACAGCAAAAAGTCTTGAGGTTTTCCTGAGGAACTGTTGACCGATTACAGGATTGGTTCTTGATCCGGGCCCGGCAAAGTATTTCTTGTCAGCCACACAGGCAGACAAACCAACAGGCAGACAAACCAACAGGCCGGCCGATCACGGTGGCCAACCGAAAGGACACTGATTCCCATGGCCATCAGCCTCAAGACCACCTCCGGCAAGATCCTCGCTTCGGTCGCACTGGTCGGCACCGCCGCCGCCGTCGCCGGCATGGGCACCTACGG
>NZ_JBPFSF010000019.1:0-15711 GCF_051106045.1 Paenarthrobacter sp. FR1
ACAACCTCAAGGTCACCACCGCCTTCCCCACCACCGCCAACAACGACTTCCAAGGCGCCACCTCCACCATCGCCTTCTCCTTCACCGGCACCCAGCGCACCGAAACCACCAAGTAACCACCCACCAAGCCCCGCCGGGTCTGATCGGATTCACTACCCCAGCCCGATCAGCCCCGGCGAACACCCCATGGACAAGAACCACGACCTAAAGAAGGAGGACGGCACTATGACAACGCGGAACAGCTTCCTGCGCACCTTGGTGATCATCGCCGTCGTCGTTCTTGGTCTGGTAGCTGCCCCCACAGCGGCCTTTGCCGCCTTCACTGACATGGACCGGGCGACTCCCGCTTTCTCGGCCGCGAGTATTCCGGCTCCGGCCAGTGCCAACGTGACCATGAGCTGCTCTTTTGGGCTTCGCGCCACGGTCACGGTGAACTCGTTCAGCGCTGCCACCCACGCCAACTATCACGACGTGAAGCTCTTTGATCGCTCCGGAAACCTGGAATTCACCGGCGACCTGAGCAAGGCCAGCGGCAAGAGCTACACTTCCGGCCTCGAGATCATCGGCACGTGGACCTACGAGATCCGCGGATACTACAAGGTCCCCGGCACCTCCAATACGTGGACGGGGAAAGTGCTCAAGGGAACGCTGACCTGCTGAGTCCCTGCCGTACCCAGAAACTCCAAGGGCCCCGACACGCTAAAGCAGATGGCGTCTCGGGGCCCTTGGCCTGTTCGCCTGCGATGAGCCCCAGGGTGGCACCAAAGTGCGTGAGGGCTACGAAGCATCCCGGTACCTGGCCGAGTTCCCCGAATCTGTCAGCGGACGGCGGCCAGGGCGTCGTCGTAAATCGCCAAAGCCTGGCGTACTTCTTCGGGGGTCACGACGGCGGGCGGCACCACATGCACGCGGTTGTCAGCGATGAAGGGCAACAGTCCGCAGTGGAGCAGTTCCGCCTTCAGCTTGCCCATGAACGCGGGGCTGACAGGCGTGCGGGCCTGCCGGTCTTCGACCAATTCCAGGGCCCAGAAAACGCCACGGCCGCGGACTTCACCGATGACATCGTGCTTGGCGGCGAGGGCTTTAAGGCCGGGCTCCAGGTGATCGGCGCCGATGCGCGCGGCGTTCCCAACGATGTTCTCTTCCTCGAAAGCCTCGATGGAAGCAACGATTGAAGCCGCTGCCAGGGGGTGGCCGGAATAGGTGAGACCGCCGGGGAAGACTCGATCATCGAAGCCTCGCGAAATTTCTTCCGAGATAATGACGCCCCCCACCGGGACGTAGCCGGAATTCACGCCCTTGGCGAAGGTGATGAGGTCAGGCCGGACGTTGAAGGCGTCCAGGGCAAACCAGTCGCCGGTACGGCCGAAGCCGGCCATGACCTCGTCAAGGATCAGCACGATGCCGTGCTGGTCGCAGAGGGCGCGGACGCCTTCGAGGTACCCGGGCGGCGGTAGCAGGATCCCGGCGGTACCGGGGACCGTTTCAAGGAGTACGGCGGCCACGGATTGCGGCCCTTCAAGTTCAATGGTCCGGCGCAGGTGCTGCAGCGCGCGTTCAGCTTCCTGCTCCGGGGTTTCGGCCCAGAACTCGGAGCGGTAGAGGTAGGGGCCAAAGACGTGGATGTGGCCGCGCGAGTATTCGTTGGGGATGCGGCGCCAGTCGCCGGTGGCCACAATCGCGGCGCCGGTGTTGCCGTGGTAGGAGCGGTAGCGGGAGATGACCTTTTCCCGGCCAGTGTGCAAACGAGCCATACGGATGGCGTTCTCGTTGGCGTCCGCACCGCCGTTGGTGAAAAAGACCTTGTCCATGTTCGTGGGAGCGTGGGAAAGGATCTTCCGGGCTGCGAGGGCACGGGTGTAGTTTGCATGCGCGGGAGCCACGGTGGTGAGCGTGTCCAGTTGTTGCTTAATGGCCTCCACCAGCCGAGGGTGCTGGTGGCCGATGTTGGTGTTGACCAGTTGGCTGGAGAAGTCCAAATAGGTCCTTCCTTCGTAGTCCCACACCGTGCTGCCCGAACCTCCGGCAATGGCCAGGGGCTTGAGCGAACCCTGCGCAGACCAGGAGTGGAAGACGTTCGAAGTGTCCAAGGATGCGACCTCGGCGTTGCTCAAGTCCTCCACGTTGTTAGCGGGAGCGGCCAGAACGGTCCGGGTGGGAGTCATGGGATGGTTCCTCTCGAAGGCGGGTGGGGCTTTTCCTCCATCATGGGTTTCGGCGCCCACGAACGCCTCCCGACATTTGTATAGTTAGCCTGGTCTGGACATACATTTTTCCAAGGAGCTCCTGAGCATGCCGCCCACTCTTAAGACGATCCTTCACAACAGCTCCCTCAACCTAAGGTTGGTAGTCCCTGAAGGTGCGGATCCCGCCTTGGAGGCCCCTGTTTCCTGGGTGCACAGTTCAGACTTGGACGACCCCACACCGTTCCTAGATCCTGGGCAATTGCTGCTGACGGATGGAACGCAGTTTTCAGTGGACGATGCCTCCGGGTCGCTGTACAGCGAATACGTGGAACGGCTGGTCAAGCACGGGATCAGCGGGCTGGGTTTCGCCACCCAAGTGATCCATGGAGTCCTGCCCCCGGGATTGGAAGATGCGTGCCGCCAGCAGGGGCTGCCGTTACTGGAAGTGCCCGACCGGACTCCGTTCATCGCGGTCATCCGCTTCGTGGCCGACTGGCTCGCCCGGGAGCAGCATGCACGGTCTGAATGGTCCCTCCAGGCACAACGCGCCATTGCCAGGGCAGCCCTCCGGCCCGACGGGCTCCGATCAATTTTGGCCGAGCTGGAACGCCAGCTCCATGGTTGGGTGGCCTTGTTCGACGCCGCTGGGAACCACATCCTGATGCCCCACAACCGTCCTGTGCCCTCAGCGTTGATGCCGGGCGTGAAAGAGGCCGTCACCAAGGCGCTGGACCAAGGCTCACGGTCGGTATCGCAACTGACGGTCGACGGCGAACAGGTCACCTTACAGACACTGGGGCGCCGCCACTATCTGCGGGGCGTTCTTGTGCTCGGCGCCATTGAACCGTTGGACCCTGCGCGTACGGACATCATCAACAGCGTGATCGCTTTGGCCAGCTTGGCCTTGGAGCAAACACGCACCCTGGACACGGCCCGCCGCCACCTGCGGGCCGGCGTTTTTGAACAGTTGCTGGCAGGAAGCACCGATGTTGCCGAACGGACCGCACGCCAGGTCTGGGGCAGGCTGCCGGCAGAGCCCTTGGTGGTGACGGTGGCACATCAGCCAGGACAAGGGCAGAACCTGTTGGAAGCCCTTGAACTGTTGTCGGACGATCACCGCGGAGCCGTTTTCTATGCCCAACGGGACCAGAACGTGGTTGTCCTGGCAGGCGCCGCCCTGCAGGACAAAGTTGCCGTGCTCTTGGAAAGATATGGCGCTGCCGCGGGGGCATCCGGTGAGGCGTCCTTCGCCGACCTCGCCCGGGCGCTGAGGGAAGGTGAACGGGCCCTTCAGCGGGCCGTTGAGCTGTCCCGACCGCACGTGGCCTTCGACCAAATCTCTGAAGGCGGCATGCTGGGATTGCTCCGGCGGGACGATGCCGGATCCGTCGCAAGGCGGCTCGTCGATCCCCTCGCCAAGCACGACGAAAGAGAGCAGACGCAGTTGCTCCCCACAGTGACAGCCTGGCTGCGAAACAACTGTGTGTGGGACAAGACTGCGCGCGAACTGGGCATCCACCGGCACACGCTTCGCAACAGGATCGATGCTGCCGGGTCCGTCCTGGGACTCAACCTCGACAGCCTGCGCGACAAGCTGGAACTGTTTGCCGCCGTCGAATTCCTGGAAGAGCGTTAGCCGAAAAAGGGCGGGATGTGAGAGAGCATCCAGCAAGTCCGACGCTCTCTCACATCCCGTTAGTTCTGCGGGAAGCCCAGGTTGATCCCGCCGTGGCTGGGGTCGAGCCAGCGTGAGGTGATGGCCTTTTCGCGGGTGAAGAACTGGAAGCCCTGCAAGCCGTAGGCCTTGGAGCTGCCGAAGATGGAGTCCTTGAAACCGCCAAAGGAGTAGTACGCCACGGGCACAGGGATCGGGACATTAATGCCGACCATCCCCACCTCGACCTCGGCCTGGAAGCGGCGGGCCGCACCGCCGTCGTTCGTGAAAATCGCCGTGCCGTTGCCAAAGGCGCCGGAGTTGATCAAGTGCACGCCCTCTTCGTAGCTGTTCACGCGGACCACTGCCAGAACGGGGCCGAAGATTTCCTCGGTGTAGACGCGGGAGGTGACCGGGACGTCGTCGATCAGTGTGGGGCCGAGCCAGAAGCCGTTCTGGTCTCCATCCACGGTGATACCGCGACCGTCCACCACCACCGTGGCGCCGTCCTCGATGGCGACATCGATGTAGGAAGCAACTTTGTCGCGGTGCTGGCGGGTGACCAGCGGGCCCATGTCGCAGTTGCGGCGCCCGTCGCCGACCTTGAGCGTAGCCATGCGTGCGGTGATCTTTTCGATCAGCGCATCGGCGACAGGTTCGACGGCGACCACCACGCTGATGGCCATGCAGCGTTCGCCGGCGGAACCGAAGCCGGCGTTGATGGCGGCGTCGGCCGTCAGTTCGAGGTCGGCGTCGGGCAGGACCAGCATGTGGTTCTTCGCGCCGCCTAGGGCCTGGACGCGCTTGCCGTTGCGGGCGGCGGTCTGGTAGATGTACTGCGCGATCGGAGTGGAGCCGACGAAGGAAATCGCCTTCACATCGGGGTGTTCCAGAAGACCATCAACGGCTTCCTTGTCGCCGTGCAGGACGTTGAATACGCCATCCGGGAGTCCCGCCTCGGTGAAGAGGGCAGCGAGCCAATTGGCCGCCGTCGGGTCCTTTTCGCTCGGCTTCAACACCACGGTGTTACCGGCGGCGATAGCGATCGGCAGGAACCACAGCGGCACCATGGCGGGGAAGTTGAAGGGGCTGATGATGCCCACCACGCCCAGCGGCGACTTGGTGGAGTAGACGTCGACGCCGGAGGAGACATTCTCTGAATGCTCACCTTTGATGAGGTGCGGGAAGCCGGTTGCCAGTTCCACGACTTCCTGGCCGCGGGTGATTTCTCCGAGGGCATCGGAGACCACCTTGCCGTGCTCGGAGGTGATGATCTCTGCGAGTTCGCCCTTGCGCTCGTTCAGCAGTTCCCGGAAGCGGAAGATGATCTGCTGGCGTTTGGTGATGGACAGGTCACGCCAAGCGGGGAAGGCCTTGTGCGCGGAGGAGATGGCCGACTCGATGTCCTCGGCGTTGCCAAGATTGACCAGCTTGGTTTCCCTGCCCAGGGCGGGGTCGAAGACCGGGGCGGTACGGTCGCCCGACGACGGGGACTCGGCGCCTCCGATCCAGTGCGGGACCACCTGGAGTTCGTTGATTTCAGACACTGCGTTCTCTTTTCTGCCGACGGGATCGATGTGTGAAGCATCCGGTTCAACCGTAGGGAAGGGTCCAGCCGCAAACAGCACTACATTGAGCGAAAAATCACCAGCAGCGTCGACATATGTACAGGGCTGGTTTGGGCGCTCAGGACCCCTGGCTATACAACTTGGAGCCGCTGTTGAGGCAGAGAATCGCCTCATGATTCGTTCAGATCACCAAATGGCCAACCTGTCATGACAAGTTGGCCATGGTCCATTTGCCGGTAATTCATCGGACGTCTTTACGTTCTGAGGGTCAACGCACCCCTTGAGTGAAAGGTTCCATCATGACCTCCCCCAGCCGCCGCTCTGCAATCGCAGCATCAATCGCAGGGCTGGCTACCATCGGCGCCACGGCCGCCGTCGCTTCTCCGGCGCAGGCCGCCGGGAACGGACACGGCAGCAACCGCCCTTCCGGCAAAGCCACAATCTTCACCGTCATCAGCGATATCCAAGGCGATCTGGCCGATTTTGATCTGGCGCTCAAAGACATCGAAAGTACCAACCCCAGCAAGCGAAGCGCAGGCCTGGTGGTCAATGGCGACATCACCCCGCGGGGCTACGACTTCGAGTACGACGCCGTGCGGAAAGTGCTGGACGCCAACACCCACGCCGCCAACGTCCACTGGGCCATCGGCAACCACGAGTTCTACGTCCCCAAGTACTCCAATCCCAACACACTCGCCCAGGCCACGTGGCCCAACGGAACTACTGAAGCTTCGCTCTTCCAGAGCTTTTTCACCTTCACCGGCCGGGACAAGGTTTACACCGAAATTGACCTTGGAGGCGTGCCGGGGCTGATCCTGGGTACCGAGAAGTACATGCACTACCACGATGCCAAGCTGTGGGACGAGGTCTGGCTCAGCGAAGAACAGCTCATCTGGTTCGAGCAGCGTCTGGCTTACTGGGCCCGCAAGGGACAGCCTGTCATGGTCTTCACCCACCACCCGTTCCCGGACACAGTCTCCGGAACCCGCAACAATCTGTACAAGAAGGACTACCTGCAGGTTGACCGGCTCTTGGGCATCCTGGGTAAGTACAAGAACGTCTTCGTCTTCACGGCCCACACCCATTGGGCGCTCCAGTTGGCTGACTGGGAAGTTCGCCGCACCGTCCCCGGCACGGGCAACCTGCAGGGATTCCAGGTCATCAACACCGGCGCAGTCCAGACCCTTTGGGAGGACAATGGCTCCGGCGGTGAGCGCGCCCTGGATGGCCGTGAAGCCAGTGGGCTGCAAGTAGAGGTCTACAAGGACTGCGTGGTGGTCAAGGCCCGCGACTATCGACGAGGTGAATGGATCAAGGAAGTTCAAATTCCGCTGTTCTAGCAGGGCCCAACTCCCCCAATCGTTCCCGCCCGGTTAACCTCCCTGCCATCCGGCTTCCCTACTGTGATCCCGCTGGGGGATCGGAATCAACAGAGGGAAAGCGCTATGTGCACCGGAGAAGAAAACACGACCACCCACAGTAGAAGTGTGGAGCTGGCCGACGCCGAGTTAAAGACCATGGGACTGAGCCGCCGACGCATCCTGCAATCGGCCGGCATTCTGGCCGCCGGTACAGCAGCTTCAGCCGCGATGACCCAGCCGGCAATGGCGAACCCGGGCGGGAACGACCCCCAACTGAAGTGGCTCGTCGGTGACCATCACGTCCACACGCAATACAGCCACGACGCGAAGTACATGATCAAGCAGCAGCTGGACACCGCCCAGGCCTACGGCGTTGACTGGCTGGCCTTAACGGAACACAGCAACTTCGGCCATGCCAACAACGGCGGCGCCGTCAACGCCAACAAGGAAATCCAGGCGCAGCGGGCAGCACGTCCTGACCTGCTGATCTTTCAAGGACTCGAGTGGTACATCCCGGGAGCTGAGCACGCCTCGGTCCTGGTAGCGCCCGGCCCCAACGAAGTCCACCTCCTGCGCACCTTCGAACTCGTGTGGGACGGCAAGCTGAACCAGTGGGAGAAGCCAACCCCCGGCACGGCACAAGTGGAGACCTTCGAGCGCAAGGCCGTGGAAGCCATTGCTTGGTTGGCCAATCAACGGCGCTCCGGCTACATCGAGGACGTCGTCGCCCTGGCCAACCACCCCATGCGCCTGGGCATCGATTCCCCGCACGAACTCCGGGCGTGGCGCGACGCCGCCCGCGAGGTCATGATCGGCATGGAAGGTGCACCCGGTGCCCAAGGATCAGGAGTGAGCCAGTTCTCCAGGGCCGGTGACCAGCGCGGCGAATACACCAACAACCCCACCCAATACAGCTTCCCCGGCTACCCAGCGGACTCCTTCCGGCCCTACGGCGGCTTCGACTGGGCCACCGCAACCGTGGGCGGCGTGTGGGACTCCATGCTCGCCGAAGGGCTGCCGTTCTGGATCACGTCCAACTCGGACAACCACCTCACGGTCAAGGACACGTGGAAGACCGGCCCTTACCCCGTCGAGGAGCCCTACCTTAGCCTGCCCAATGAATTCGACCGTTGGTCCGTCACCGGCAAGCGACCCGACCCGTTCGACTCCGGCGAGAAGCAGGGCGGCAGCGACTACTGGCCGGGACAGTTCAGCCGGCTGCACACCGGCGTCACCAAGCGCTCCTACACCGGCGTCTTGGAAGCAATGCGCAATGGCCGCATGTGGGTTGACCACGGCCACCTCCTCCAGGGACTCGACGTTCGAGTCCGCGAGGTGCGCGGAAAAGGGAACGGCAACGGACGCAACGGCGTCACCTTGGGCTCGCGTCTGCAGGTAAGGCAAGGTGCCGACGTCGAAATTTCCATCACCATTACGACGACGGGCTACCGCAACTTCGCGGGCATCCTGCCAAAGCTTGCCCACGTGGATGTGATCGGCGGTGCCGTCACTGGCGCAGCGTCCGACCGCGACACCTTGAAGGCTCCTGGAACCACGGTCTGGAAGCAGATTGATGTATCCGGCCGCACCGGAACATTCACCATCAAGCACGTCATTAAGGACGTTCAAAAGTCCTGCTACTTCCGCCTGCGCGGTAGCGACGGAAATCGCCACGGCGCTGGGTACTACGGTGCTTCCGTGGACCCCGCCGGCCCCCTTCGCCACGGTGACAACCTCGGCGACGCCGATCCGTGGACTGACACTTGGTTCTACGCCAACCCTGTGTTCATCGACGTCGCATAGCTGCTGCTTCCGCAGCGGGGGCGGATGCAGTCAGTCGGTGGCTGCTTGAATGTCGCTTTCCTCAGGATCGTCGGCAGACCGGACTTCGTTCCGGATAACACCCAACTCCTCAAGCTGGGCCGACATCCCTGCACCGTCCGGGGCGTAGATCCACGGGACCCCGGGGGTGGGTTGCCCGCCGGACTTCGAGCGCCCGCCCGCGAGTACCGCTTCGCCTGCGGAGAGTTGGCGGATCGCGATGGCCTTGACGTTTTCCGGGTGGCGCTGGGCGAATTCGGAATAGATGGCTTCGTCGTGCTGTCCGTCGTCGCCTACCAACAACCACTTGACGTGGGGGAACTCCCCCGCGAGGCGTTCCAAGGAGTTCCGCTTGTGCTCCTGGCCGCTGCGGAACCAGCGATCAGGAGTAGGGCCCCAGTCCGTCAGCAGTTTGGGACCGGCAGGGTAAAGGTTGCGGGACAAGAACCGTGACAACGTTGGGGCCACATTCCAGGCGCCGGTGGACAAGTACAGCACGGGCGCGGACGGCGCCGTCCTGGCGATCCGCTCGTACAGCACCGCCATGCCTGGTGTCGGGGTCCTCGCGTGCTCATTGAGCACGAACGTATTCCACGCGGCCAAGAAGGGCCGGGGCAGCGCCGTGACCATGACGGTGTCGTCAATATCGGAGACGACGCCGAAGTCAGTGCCGTCCGCGACAATCCGCACGGGCGCCTCCACGGTTTCGGATGCGCCGGACTGCAGGGTGATGGTGTGCCACCCGGAGTTGAGGGCTACCGGAATCCGGGCGTCCACCACGCCGCCGCGGTCAGCGACGACATCATGCACAGTGCCGGCGATAGTCACTTTCACCGCGGCGTTGGCCACGGGGGCACTCGTGAAGTTTCGCCAGCCGCGCATGCTTTCCTGTAACGGCTTGGCGTGGCCTGCGGCGTCCCGGGGATCACTGCGCACCACCCGGGCGAGTACCCGAACCCAGGACGTGGAACCGTAGCCCGTATAAGGAATCACGGTCTCCACCCGGCCACGCCGGATAGCAAGGCGCGTCTGGAAACCCAGCCACGCGTCGTCGAGCCTCATGGCGAGGTGGCGACGCCCGTTGCTGGCCGGTTTGGGACCGTCACTTTCAACGGCGTCGGATGGGGGGCGCGGTTTCATGGGACGGGGAGACATACGTCCAGTCTTCCACGGCCTGCCCGCTACGGCAGCGCCGCCATCCACTTCATCAAGTACGGCATGGCATCCAGCGCAACAGTCCCGTGAGTGGCGTCAGGCAGGACATGGGATTCGACGGCGGTCCCGCCTTGCGTCTGGGCCGCGACGTACGCGGCGGTGATTTCCGGCCGGACCAGGGTGTCTTTTGCCCCTTGGGCGACGAACAGCGGAGCGGTCAAGGGAGCCTGTGCCGGGGTGTTCTCTGCCAGGAGTTGGCTCCAACCGGGTGCCTGCGTCGGGTCGCCGGTCACGAAGGAACCGATCAGCGGGTTGGCAATGGTGTGCAGCTCACTGTTTTGGCCAAGGAGGCAGAGTTCAGCCATTTTGGGAGCCGCGGCCGCCCCGGCAGGAGTGAGAATCGTGGTGAGCGGATCATTGGGAAGCCGGGACGAGTAGGCCTGCGCGTAGGAAGTAAACGCGTACGCCCCGATGGTCACTCCTGAGACGTCACCAATGTCCGCGCTCAGAAGGGCTCCGAGGTTGGTGGCAGGAGCCGCCACCGCCACTCCGGCGATGGCAAGTTCAGACGCATAACGGGCTGCCCGCTGGGCCGCGAAAATCGAAGCGTGCCCACCTTGGGAGTGGCCCCACAACACCACCCGGTTGCCTGCGCCGATCCCCTCAATCCCCCGGGCCGCGCGGGCGATGTCCAGGACGTTGGCCGCCTCCGTTGCACCAATCAGGAACGACGAAGGACCAGCGATTCCCATCCCGGCGTAATCGGTGGCAACCACCACGTGACCCGCAGCCAGGAGGTCCGACAGGCCTTCAATGAAGACGAACGGTGCAATACCACTGGAAGGAGCGCACCTTGGCGCCGTTCCGGTGGTGGGGTGCGCCCAGGACACCACTGTGCGGGTGCCATCGGCGGCGGGAGCATCCGGTGCGATGACAAGACCCGAGACCAGTGTGTCGGCCCCGTCGACGTCGGTGGAGTGATAGAGGACTCGCCAGGCGATGGCGCCTTGAGGGGCTCCGACCACTGGTTCCTGCCGGACGATAGTGCCGGGAGCGGCCGGGCCCGGCGCGGGCGTCGGTGCGATGTAGAACGGAGCCACGGCCTTCTCAGCGGCCGCGCCCTCCCCCACCCGGACACCAAAATCGATCAGCCGAACCGCAGCGGGGGCCACCGCGATCCCAACAACGATCAACACACTGAGGAGCACTCGGCGGACAATTGTTCCGCGGCGGGACCGCGCATGCGGTTCGTGGGATCGAGTCCGCCCGCCAGCCATAGTGGCCCCTCTGATTCGGAAGTGGGAGTTGTACCGAGAAACATACGACGCGTTCGCGAGTAGATGCCAGAACTTTGCCAAAGACCGTAAGGCGGCACCCCGGCCACCCCGCCCTACACTGCAGTGGTCGGTGCGCGCCCTTCGTCGCCATGCTGTTTGCGCGCTTCAGCGAGCCGAAGCCTATCCAACCTGTTCATCAAGGGCGCAGTGGTGGCCCCATGCACCACGATCGACAAAGCCACCACCAATCCGACCAGCGCCCACAACCCGCGTGCCTCGGCGTCGAAGTTTCCATGGCTCAGCGCGAAGGCAACGTAGAACAGAGAACCGATTCCGCGGATCCCAAAGTAGGAAATGGCCAGGCGTTCGCGGGGGCCGGTCTTACCGCGCATGAGCCCGATCCATCCGGCCACAGGGCGCACCAGCAGGAGGAACGCCAGGGCTACGAGTACCTCAGGCCAGCCAATCCCTTCCAACAGCCCGCGGGCTATGGCACCCCCGAGGAGGACCAGGATCACTACCGTCATCAGGCGCTCGAGCTGCTCCACATAGCTGTGCAGTACTTGGTGGTAGGCGTGGTTGTGCTCGGCGGATCGAATGGTCAGAGCACAAATGAAAACTGCGATGAATCCGTAGCCCGCCACCATTTCCGTGGCACCATACGCCAGGAAGGTCGCCGCCAGAGCCACGAAGCCCTCGGAATGCTCGGACAGGCGAAAACTCTTGCGCCTTGCGGCGAAGAAGACCAGGCTCAACAGCTTGCCCGTTCCGAATCCGATCAAGACGCCCGCAACTGTGCGCCACAGGATGTCCAGGGCAACCCATTCCCCCAGCCAGGCCGCGGGCGCGGCCCCCACCAGGCTGATGAGGATGGCGAGGTAAACGAAGGGAAAGGCAAGCCCGTCATTCAGCCCTGCTTCAGAGGTCAGGGCAAAGCGGACCTCGTCTTCGTCCGGGTCTTCTTCACTGTCCGCCGGTTTGCCCACCTGGACCTCAGAGGCCAGCACCGGGTCGGTGGGGGCGATCGCCGCCGCGACAAGGATGGCAGCAGCCAACCCCAGGCCCAGCACCCACAATCCCAAGAGCGTCATCACCAGGATGCACAAGGGCATGACGATCCCCAGGAGACGCCACGTGGTGGACCAACCACGCCACCGGAACGGTCGGTCCAAAGCCAAACCGGCGCCCATGAGGGAAATGATGACGCAGATTTCGGTCAGATGAGTTGTGAACTCCCCATATTTGACGGGGTCAGGATCCGGCAAATCGGGGAGCAAAGTGAACGCCAGGATTCCGCTGCCAAGGAAAACCATGGGCATGGACAACGGCATGCGGCGCAACAATTTTGGCAAGACGGCAGCGGCCAACACTGCAAAGCCGGCCGAGAGGAACAAGATGCTGGGGATTTCAAACACGAATAGTCTTCTTCCTGCCGCGCCGTTCGGCGCGTCTCAGAAGCCTAGTGCCGCCAGCGCTGTTCTGCTATCCAGCCGATCCAGCCGATCCAGCCTGGGCAGTAACCAACGCCGCGTCAATAAGCACCTCGGCAGCTTGCCGCGCCTGGCCGGCAGCGTCGGGCGTTCCGGCGATGGCCGCCGTTGTTTGTGCGCCCTCCGCGAGAATAGCCAGCTGTGGAGCCAGGTAGGCCGGCGCACCTGCCGCCTTGGCAAGCTGACCGACGTACTCCTGGAACGATTCCTTGTGCTTCCGCGCATACTCAGCAACGTCAGGGCTGATGGCACCGAGTTCGGCGAAGCTGTTGATGAAGCCGCATCCGCGGAAGGAGTCCTGGCAGAACCATCCGGCCAGGTAGTCGAAGATGGCGAGGAGCCGCTCCTGGGGCGTTCCCGCTTGTTGCACCGTAGCGTCGAGCCCCTCCGTCCAGGACTGATGCCGGCGTTCCAGCACGGCCATGACAATGCTGCTCTTTGAGGGAAATTCCGCGTAGAGCCTCTTCAACGAGACCCCTGCTGCTGCGCGAAGTTCATCCATCCCGACGGCCTGGATGCCCTTGGCGTTGTAGAGCTCGTCGGCAGTGGCAACGATGCGTTGGCGGAGTTCGGAAATATCCATGCACCCATTCTACTTGCATTGAGAACGAACGTTCTCTACGATGGAGAACACCAAGGGAGAACGATCGTTCTCCACTTCGAGAAAAGGGACACAGATCATGGGCTTCATCAAGGTTGGCACCGAGAACAGCACGGACATTGAGCTCTACTACGAGGACCACGGCGCAGGCCAGCCTGTTGTCCTGATCCACGGCTACCCCCTCGACGGCGGCTCGTGGGAAAAGCAGACGGCAGCCCTGCTGGACGCCGGCTACCGCGTCATCACCTATGACCGCCGCGGCTTTGGCAAGTCCAGCAAGCCCACCACGGGCTATGACTACGACACCTTCGCAGCAGACCTCAATACCGTCCTTGAAACGCTCGACCTGCAGAACGCCGTCCTGGTCGGCTTCTCCATGGGCACCGGCGAGGTGGGCCGCTACCTCGGCACGTACGGCGAAGCACGCGTAGCGAAGGCTGCGTTCCTGGCATCCCTCGAACCATTCCTCCTTCAGACGGACGACAACCCCACGGGTGTCCCATCCTCCGTGTTCGACGGCATCCGCAGCGCAGCCATCGAGGACCGCTACGCCTGGTTCACCAACTTCTACAACGACTTCTTCAACACGGACAACTTCCTGGGGAACCGACTCAGCGAGGAAGCCCTGCGCAACGCCTGGAACGTGGCAGCCGGCTCGTCCTGGTACGCGTCCTTCGCAGTGGTGGACTCCTGGCTGACGGATTTCCGCTCCGACATCGAGAAGGTCACCGTCCCGTCGCTCATCGTCCACGGCACCGACGACCGGATCCTGCCGATCGACTCCACCGGACGCGAGTTCACCAAGCGCCTCCCTTCCGCCGAATACGTTGAAATCGAGGACGCACCGCACGGCATGCTGTGGACGCACGGCGCCGAGATCAACCAAGTCCTCCTGCGCTTCCTGGCCAAGTAGCAAAACAACGACGGCGGCAGGTCGCCTCGCGGTTCCATCGGGACCCGGGCGAGCTGCCGCCGTCGCGCGTTGACGTAGCGCACGTCACGTCCTATGCTTTATGAATCGATTCAAGAAGTAACCTTCCTCACGCTGAATGAGCACCACTTCAGTCTTGGATGGGAAGAGCTCTTGTTCCTTGCCAACGACGACATAGGAGTTCAGACGCAATGACGGTCATGCACGGGAGGGATGTCCCCTCCAGCCAGGACGAAGCCACCGGTCACAAAGATCCGCGGAAAGCCGCCATGAGCGGCTGGGTCGGAAGCGCACTGGAGTACTACGACTTCGCCCTCTACTCACTGGCAGCGACTCTTCTCTTTCCCACCATCTTCTTCCCCACCGAGAATGCCACCGTGGGCATCATTGCCTCGTTGGCTACCTACGCCGTCGGCTACGTTTCCCGTCCGCTCGGCGCCGTGGTCCTTGGCGCCTACGGCGACCGGCACGGACGTAAAAAGGTACTCGTCTTCGCGATGCTGCTCATGGGCTTCGCCACCTTTGCCGTCGGCCTCCTGCCGACCTACGGACAAGTGGGGCTTCTTGCTCCCGTCCTTCTGGTGATCCTCCGCTTGGTGCAGGGTTTCGCCGTTGCGGGTGAACTCGGGGGTGCCAGCGCGATGATCGTTGAGCACTCTCCCGATGCGAAGCGCGGCTTCTTCGCGAGCTTCAGCCTCCAAGGCACGCAAGTGGGGTCCATCCTCGCCACAGCCGTCCTGATTCCGCTCGCTGCGCTCCTTCCTGAGGAAGAGTTCCATTCATGGGGCTGGCGACTGCCGTTCCTGCTCAGCGCCGTGGTGATCGTGGCGGGATATGTCATCCGCCGCCGCGTGCAGGAGCCTCCCGCGTACTTGGCCCAATCCGAGGACTCCGGGGCCAAACGCCGGTTCCCGCTGGTGGACCTCCTGCGCACCCATCCCTGGGTTCTGGTTCGCTGCATCGCAATGACCTTCACCAACGTGATCGGCATGGCCACCCTCATCTTCGGCGTGTCCTTCGCCACCCAGAAGGGCTACGGTATCGGCTTCTCCAGCAGCGAGTTTCTCTGGGTGACCATGGCCGCCAACGTAGCCGCGGTAGTCACCATCCCGATCTTCGGCGCACTGTCCGACCGGGTCGGCCGGCGGGCACTCATGGTGGCCGGTGGGCTGGCCGGCGGCTTGCTGACCATGGGGTACCTGTGGGCCATCGAACAGGGAAGCCTGCCGCTCGTCTTCATCTGCGTTGTGATCGTGCAAGGCATCCTCTTCCAGATGTGGAACGCCACCTTTGCCACCTTCTTCCAGGAGCAGTTCCCCATGCGCATGCGGGTGACGGGCTTCGCGGTGTCACAGAACATCGGCCTCATGATCGCCTCATTCTTCCCCAGCCTGTTCACCGCGATCGCTCCCCCGGGGTCGTCGAACATCCCCATGGTCATCGGACTCACCACGCTTGGCATCTGCCTTGTCTCAGCGGTGGCCACACTCCTGTCCTCGGACACCAAGGGCAAGACCCTGGACGACCTCGAAGCCCGCTAGATGTACTATCCCGGTTGGTTGGTGACGCGGCTGATGGGTGAGGCGCCTTTGAGTGCGGTGTGTGGCCTGCGTTGATTGTAGTGCTCGATGAAGTCCGGGTAGCAGGCTTGGCGTGCGGCCTCTGAA
>NZ_JBPFSF010000020.1:0-5400 GCF_051106045.1 Paenarthrobacter sp. FR1
ACAACCTCAAGGTCACCACCGCCTTCCCCACCACCGCCAACAACGACTTCCAAGGCGCCACCTCCACCATCGCCTTCTCCTTCACCGGCACCCAGCGCACCGAAACCACCAAGTAACCACCCACCGGCACCACCACCAAGCCCCGCCGGGCCTGGTCGGGCGTCCCCCCTGCCCGATCAGGCCCGCCGGTATTTTCCTGAGCCAGACTTGAGGCTTTTCCGCAGGGAAGCCTGAGCCAGACCGCCCAGACTCTTAGTCAGACGATGATCCACACCCGGAAGGAACGCCAGGACAATGAGCTCCCTCAGCATCAACGGACCCGCCCTCCACGGTCGGCGTTCCGCCGCGAAGACCACCCGCACAGAAACCTCCGCCGCACGAGCCACCGAAACGCGGCCCACCGCCGTCGACACCCCCGCTGAAACCACCACCGCAAAGCGTGGCGCCTTCCGACGCGTTGCCGGCACGGCCGTGAAGTTCCTCGGTATGGGAATGCTGGTCTTGGGCGCCCTGGTGTTCCTGTTCCTGGCGATCGGGCCGCGCGTCCTGGGCTACCAGACCTCAACCATGTTGACCGGTTCCATGGCGCCGATGATCAACCCGGGCGACGTCGTCGTGACCGTACCGACGTCCATCACGGACATCAAGGTGGGCGACGTGATCACCTATCACATCCCCGTGGAGGACCAGCGGGTGGAGACCCACCGCATCACCGAGATCACCGCAACGGCCGACGGCGGCGTGGCCGTGCAGACCAAAGGCGACGCGAACAATGGCATCGACCCTTGGATCGCCACCCTGCAGGGCGAAACGGTGGACAAGCAAGTGGCCACCATTCCCTACGTTGGCAACGCCATCCGTGCCCTGCGCGAACCCGTCGTCATGAACATCCTGATGTACGGTGCACCCGCCATCCTGGTCATCGGAATGCTCGCCTCCATCTGGACCAAGGAGCCCAGCAAGTCAGCGCCGGAAGGCGCCGCAGAGCCCCAGGCAGCAAGCGGTGAGTGAGGGCCCCGGAATCCCTGCCCTGGAACCGTGCAGGCTGCAGGCGCTGGCTGAAGAGTTGGGAGACTCCAGGCCGGCGCTCCGTTTCCTCTCCACGTACCTGTCCATGCTGCCCGGCCGGATCCTGAGGATCTCCAACGGCTTGTGCCACCATGACGCCGACGCCAGCATGGACGCGATCCTGAGCCTCAAGATCTCCTCGGCCATGGTGGGTGCGCTGGAGACCGAGGACCAATGCCGGGCCATCGAAACGATGATCCGTGAGGACCACTTCGATTCCGCGGTCCAGGCACTTCCGGCACTTCAGAACTCGACTGACCGTTGCTTCGCCGCAGGGCCGCAGTTGCTCGGGAAGGCGCAGGAATCTCTATGCTCCAGCGCCAGGCTTCCCAAGCAGGCTGGATTTCCCAAACCGGCCTAGCGTTCAGCCGGCACGTTTGCCTCAACCGTTTTGACCTCGTGTGGCACCAGGAACAGCGCGGCAACAGCCAGAACGCCAGCGGCAGCAAACACATAGAAGCCGGCCGGGTAGGCGATGTTCGCAGCCACCAAGGTTCCCGTTACTGCAGGCCCAACGATCGCACCGAGCCTGCCGACGCCGGCGGCGAAGCCGAGCGCTGTTCCACGGAGACGAGCGGGGAACAGCTGGCTGACCCACGCGTAGACCAGCACCTGCGAGCTGAAGACGAAGATACCCGTGACGAACACGGCAGCATTGAGCAGGAATTCGTTCTGGATCTTGACGCTCAGGATCGCAAGGAATACGGCCGACAAGCCGAACCACAGCAGCACGATCTTCTTGGTTCCGTGTTTGTCAGCCAGCACTCCGGCCAGGAACAGCCCCGCCACGGCGCCCAGGTTCAAGACCAGCAGCAGCGTCAGGCCGGTGCTCACGGGGTATCCGGCGGCTGCCATCAGCTGCGGTAGCCACGTGTTGAGCCCGTAGACCAGCAACAATCCCATGAAGGACGCAATACCAATTCCCACAGCAACCACGGGATATGGCTTCTGCAGCAGATCGCGGAATCCGGTCTTGGGGGCTGTCTCTGTTGAGCGTCCGACGGCGGCAGGGGCCGTCGCGCTTCCGCCCACCTTGGCGGGGGCTGCTTCAGGTAGTGACTCAGGCAGCTTGGCCCACAGGAAGGGCAGCAGCACCAGTCCGGCGACGCCGCCGATGATGAACATGAGCCGCCAGTTCGGAACGATGAGGATGGCCAGCAGAGCGGTGGCCACTGCGCCCACGTGGTAGCCGGTCATGGTCCGGGTGGTGGACTTGCCTGCGGATCCTGCCGGGGCGTAATCGTTCATGTAGGCCAAAGCGGCGGGCAGGCATGCGCCCAGACCAAGTCCAGCCAGCAGGCGAAGGATTGAGAATACCGCCACGTTGGGGGCGAAGGCGATGCCGACGGTGAAAAGCGAGAAGCCCGCCACACAGGCGATCAGGAGTTTTCGGCGACCAAACTTGTCCGAGAGTGGCGCGATGAAGAGCGCGCCCAAGCCAACGCCCACCAAGGAGATGGTGGCCGCGAACGTGGCCCCGACTGCGTCGAAGCCGAGTTCCCCGGTTTTGATGAGTGTCGGGATGACGGTGCCCAGGACCACGAGGTCGAAACCGTCGAGGACCATGGCAAGCCAGCAGAGCCAAACAGGCCATTGGGAGCGGCGGGCAGATGACATCGTTGGCATAGCGTCCTCGGTACTTCTTTGTCATGGCTACGAGCCGGCAGAACGGCCGGTCGGTCATGAGAGTTGTATCACTGCATCATGTTGCGCGGCACACGTTCTACCATTGAATGGAAGGCGCTTTTGCGTGCCGCTCAACAAAGGAGTGCACCGTGGCCAACTCAGCTTCCGGCGATTCTGTGGTTGACCGCGTTGTGCGGGTGATTGCAGCCTTCCCTGAAGGCGTGACGTCGCTGCAGCTGACGGATTTGGCTGAGCGGGCGGGACTCCCGTTGTCCTCCGCCCACCGGCTGGTCCGCCAGCTCTCCGAACATGGGTTGCTGGACCTTGGCGCAGGAGGGACTGTTCGGCTGGGACTCCGCTTGTGGGAACTCGTGAATCGAAATTCGCCCACGCTGGCCCTCCGGCAGGCGGCCATGCCTTTCATGGAGGACATCCAGCAAGTCTTGAACCAGAATGTGAACCTGGCTGTGCTGGATGGGTGGGAAGCGCTCTTTGTGGAGCGGCTCTCCAGGCGGGGATCTGTGGCCAACCGCGCCCGAATCGCCGGGCGGATGCCGGTCCACATCTCGTCTGCCGGATTGGCCCTGATGTCGCACCAGCCCCGAAAGCTGCAGGCGGAGTACCTCCAACAGTTCCAAGACCCTTCCGGAAAGGTGACGGCCGACGTCGTGCGTCATTTCTTGGCGGAAGCTGCCCAGCAGGGCTACGCGCAACTCGCGGGCGTGGTGGATCCGGACACGTGGGGAATTGCTGTGCCTGTGATGAACGGAAAGCGGCGTACCGTGGCGGCGCTCGGAGTGGTGGTTCCCCTTGCTGAGATGCGGCTTCAAGCATTGGTTCCGGCACTGCAAACGGCGGCGCGGGGTATCGGTCGCCAACTGGGCGAATAGATCCAGCTTCCGTTCAACGGAATTGTTGTAACGCCAATCACGCAATGCGAGCCACACTGATTCCAGATCCGTCCCGCTTCCCAGCAAGCCGGGATCCGCAACGAAGCGAGGAACAACCATGGCACGCACACCCATCACCACCCAAGTCGCCATCATGGGCGCGGGCCCCGCAGGCCTCATGCTTTCCCACCTCTTGGCCCAGCAGGGCATCGAGTCCGTAGTGGTGGAGATTCGCAGCCGCAAGGACATCCAGGAGACAGTCCGTGCAGGCATTCTGGAGCACGGCACCGTGAACCTGCTGGTCGACTCCGGAGTGTCGGACCGGGTGCTCCGCGAAGGTGACCGGCACGACGGTATCGAGCTGCGCTTCAATGGTGAAAGCCACCGCATCAACTTCAAGGAACTCGTGGGTGAGTCCGTGTGGCTCTACCCGCAGACCGACGTCTTCATGGACCTTGCCGCGAAGCGTGAAGCTGACGGCGGCGACGTCCGCTACAGCGTGACGGACACCAGCGTGCACCACCTCGAAGGCAAGCCCAAAGTCTGGTTCACCGACGCCGAGGGCCGTGAGTTTGAGATTCAGGCCGATTTCCTGGTGGGCGCCGACGGTTCTCGCAGCCATTGCCGCTTCCAGATCCCCGAAGCCAACCGCAAGTGGTACTTCCACGAGTACCCGTTCGCTTGGTTCGGCATCCTCGCCGAAGCACCGCGCAGCGCCGACGAACTGATCTACGCCAACTCCGAGAACGGCTTCGCCCTGATCAGCCAGCGAACCGAGAACGTTCAGCGCATGTATTTCCAGTGCGACCCCAAAGAGAATGTGGCCGACTGGGACGACGAACGCATCTGGTCCGAGTTCCGCAAGCGCGTCAACGGCAACGGGTTTGAACTCAAGGAAGGCCCAGTCCTGGAGAAGATGGTCCTCCCGTTCCGAAGCTTCGTTCACACCCCAATGCGCCACGGCAACCTCTTCCTCGCCGGGGACGCTGCGCACACCGTCCCGCCCACCGGTGCCAAGGGCCTTAACCTGGCTATCCACGACGTCAAGGTGCTCTTTGAAGGTCTGGATTCCTTCTATTCCAACGGATCCACTGCCCTGCTGGACTCCTACAGCGACCGCGCCTTGGACCGGGTGTGGAAGGCACAGCACTTCTCCTATTGGATGACGTCCATGCTGCACACCGTTCCCGGAGCCGACGACTTCGACCGTGCACGACAACTCGGAGAGCTGCACTCAGTGGTCACCTCCGAGCATGCCAAGGCATACCTGGCGGAGTCATACACGGGATGGCCTACGTCCCGCTGATTCCTCTCTGCTCACTTAGCAGGCACTCGACCTAACGATCCCCTGGCCTGAACAAGCGCTGGCCCGAACAAGCGCTGGCCCGAACAAGCGCTGGACGGCGGTAGCTCACCTTTGGTGGCCTGCCGTCACGGTGGCCTGTCGTCGGCGGGTGTTGGTCGCAGTGTTGTCCGTCCGCCCTTCGGCGTCTGCATGATACTGCGACTGGAGTGCACGGCGTTGCGAGGTCGAGTTTGGAGTCGCCCGATGGGTGGCTCGCGAAACACCGATCTGTTTCTGGTCGGCCCACGCATGATGTACTCCCATCGATGGTGCGCTCCTCCCACATTCCACTGTCTCTATGTTCTCTGGGGTGTGTGGTGGTGGTTGCGTCGGGGTGTTTGGTGGAGGTCGATGTGGGGTGGGGGGATGAACCAGGGCACGCCGGTGGTGGTGTCGATGCGCCATTGTTCTTTGTGGATGAGGTGGTGGTGGTGGCTGCAGAGCAGGGTGCCGTTTTCGGTTCCTGTGGTG
>NZ_JBPFSF010000022.1:0-3766 GCF_051106045.1 Paenarthrobacter sp. FR1
GAAAGCCTGGTTAGCCCCTCCATTGGAGGTCCACAACCCAATCCAGGCACCCTCATGCGTGGACTGATTCGACACATCCAAAACCTGCTGCCGCCCGGCATTCAGAATGCTGAACGACGTACCGTTGGTGGACTTGAAAAGCCACTGAGTTAGAGAGTCGGCCAGTGCCTCCTGGTCAGTGACGGTGCGCAGGGTGGTGCCATTTGAATTGGCGGCAAGAGCACGGCCATCGACGAGACGGAGGACATAACGATCATTCGCCGTCCCTTCTTCGTCAACGATCAATGTGGCCTTCCACACCTGGTTCGGCCCTGCGATCGAATCGCTGAGCACCGTTGCCGGGGAACCGTTTGAAGCTGTCACCGCCCGGCCACTCTGGACACCAACAAAGCTATAAGACGCCCCGTCCTGGACCCCGCCGGTCACGGCCACCGTGGCGTCGGCGACGACGGTGACCGGGGCAGCCGTCGCCGTCCCTGCGGCGCCCAGCAACAATGCTGTGACCGCGGCGGCGGCTGAACACCGTGCCACGATTCCCATTTTTCTCATCTGACTATTCCTTATTCTCTAGTTCCGGTAGTCGGCCAGACGCACGAGGCCGACCGCCGAGAGTCAGCGCTTGGATGGCCTTGAGGTCAACGGTGCGGAGTGACCGGCTGTATAGCGTCGTGGACCCTGACGACGCCGCCCAGCAGCAAATCTGTGGCAGTCGTGATGGTGGCGCCTGCGGTCCTTGATGGACGCTGGTGGGCCGCCGTTCGGGCGGGCCACCAGCGTCAAATTAGTTGCAGGATGCTGCTTTGTAGGCGGCGTTCACTGTCACTGTTACGGGTTGGCCGTTGACTGTGGCCTTGGCTTCGACGGCCACGGTGCCTGCCGGTAGGGAAGCGGCACGGGTGGTGAAGGCGTGGACCGCGTTCTTGCCCGGCTTGACCTCAGCGAAGGTCTTGGTTCCGTACGCCGAGGTGAACGTGGCCTGAACCGACTTCGTGTCGTTGTTGGTCAGCTGCGCGGTCACGGTGACCTTTCCTGCCACGCACTTGGTGCTGGCCACTGCGGTGACGTTCAACTGCGGTGCGGCTGGGACCGGGTTGGCGATCATCAGCCAGCTCAGCTGCACGTTTGTGCCGCGGGTGGGGATCAGGGAGAAGGCCAGCTTCCCGTCCGAACCCACCGTGACGTTCTGGTACGCAGCGGACTGGTACTCGCCGCTGTAGTCGTGATCGGCTTCAACCACGGCACCGTTGACGGTGACCTTCGCCCCGCGGTCATCCCACTGGGCCCACGGATCGTAGTATCCGGCGTAAACCGTGTAGGTACCCGGAGCCAGATCGGTGAACTTGTAGTTCAAGTCGTGTCCTCCGGTGGCGTAGCGGAGGGTGGTGAAGATATTTCCGTCAGCGGTACCGTTCACGCCGCTGCCTTCACTCTCATAACCCCAGGTCTTACCCGTGACCGGATCAACGTTGAACGGCTGGTCCGCCGTACTGTTCAGGACAGGACCGTCCTGGGCAGCTGCTGCCATCAACGCGGTCCAGTCAGCGGTTTGCTGACCGCCGGCGTTCACTGCGTACCGGACACCGTCCGGGACCACCGGGATGGTCCGGGTGAACGTCCGGTTACCGAAACCAGGCAAGGTACCGGTGGCCGTGATGACACCGGCCGTGTTCGTGTTGCCCTTGACCTGCCAGGTCACGGGTTGGGTGGTGCTCTGCCCGTTCTGGGTGACCGTCACGTTGCTGACACTGAATGGTGAACCCACCGCCAGGCTCGCAGGAACACCGGTGACGTTCCAGGCCGCGTTCGCATCAAGATCCTCAAGTGTCCATTCATCTTTGATTGCGACATCGAAGTCAGAGCCCCCTTCTGCCATGGTCAGGGGCAGCCATACCATCTGCGCGTTGGCCAAGTCTGTGCCACCGTTCCAGCGATCGCCCATGTAGATGTACTTGCCTTGTTCACGGTCCACCGGGATCACTGATGTGGGTTGGGTGTCCCAGGAGTTGTGCTGCGCCCATCCCGGGAAGGGGTCTCCCAGTGCAGTCCAGTCCCCCAGCACACTCTTTGCGGTTGCGTACTGAGTGGGGTTCGGCGTCCAGTCCCGGGTGCCTGAGGTGAGCAGGAAATAGCGATCACCATGGCGGAACATGGCCGGGGCTTCACGGGACCAGCCGACAAAGATGCGCTTGTAGTCGACACCCTCAACCGCGGCCTCGGGCGCCGTGGAAAGGTAGGTGTAGTCGGCATTGAGCTTGGAAATGAACATCGTCTGGTTCTCTTCGCTGGAATAGATGATGTAGCCGGTGCCATCGTCATCCACAAAGAGGTTCATGTCCCTGGCCATGCCGGGGTTGTTCGGGGCGTGGTTGGTAGGGTCCGAGGGGTCAGCGTGATGCAACGGGTAGCTGTCTATATAGCGGAACGGACCAAAGGGCGAATCGGAAATTGCCACGCCGCCCCGGGCTTTTGCATAGATGGCGTTCGAGGTCTCGGAAGGTCCGGATGAGTGGAGCCACATCACCCATTTCCCGGTGGCCTCATTGTGTATCACTTTCGGACGCCAGATGGTGGCCGCAGGCATATTCGGGTCAGTGCGGGTGGTCACAAGATCCCGGAATACCCCGGCCCGCTGCTCGGTGGTGTAGCCCGAGTAGAGGTTCTGGAAGTACGGATCCGTGTCGATCTGCCCGCGCGACGACAGCGCACGCATGACGACGCCTTCGTCTTTCCAGTTGTAGAGGTCGTAGGAGCTGTACCCGTGCACCCCAGGAGAGTCGCTGTAACCGTAAGTGTGGTCCTCGCCGTACAGGTAGTAGATGGTCTTGCCTGCGGAATCCTTGGACGTGACCACCTGGCCACCGTGGGCCTGGATCAGCTTGCCGTTGTTATCGCGCCAGTCCTGACCGGGCCGGAAACTGTTATAGCCGGCACCCTCACTGGCATTCCGGAGGGTGAAAGCCTGGTTAGCCCCTCCATTGGAGGTCCACAACCCAATCCAGGCACCCTCATGCGTGGACTGGTTCGACACATCCAAAACCTGCTGCCGCCCGGCATTCAAAATGCTGAACGACGTACCGTTGGTGGACTTGAAAAGCCACTGAGTTAGAGAGTCGGCCAGTGCCTCCTGGTCAGTGACGGTGCGCAGTGTGGTGCCATTTGAATTGGCGGCAAGAGCACGGCCATCGACGAGACGGAGGACATAACGATCATTCGCCGTCCCTTCTTCGTCAACGATCAATGTGGCCTTCCACACCTGGTTCGGCCCTGCGATCGAATCGCTGAGCACCGTTGCCGGGGAACCGTTTGAAGCTGTCACCGCCCGGCCACTCTGGACACCAACAAAGCTATAAGACGCCCCGTCCTGGACCCCGCCGGTCACGGCCACCGTGGCGTCGGCGACGACGGTGACCGGGGCAGCCGTCGCCGTCCCTGCGGCGCCCAGCAACAATGCTGTGGCCGCGGTGGCGGCTGAACACCGTGCCACGATTCCCATTTTTCTCATCTGACTATTCCTTATTCTCTAGTTCCGGTAGTCGGCCGGACGCGCGAGGCTGACCATTTGGCATCAGCGCCAAGGCCCTTAGGCTGGATGGGGCTATTCGAACAGGGATAGGGTGAGTTTGGCGGTGTAGTTGCCGGCCGCCACGGTGGCAGGGGTCTTCATGACGAGGTCTGCGTTGGCTGTCCACTGTCCTTCGGAGGCAATCGCTCCTGAGTCCACTGCAAGGGCGAGCAGTTCCTGGTCCACCAGGCCTACGGCGTTGGG
>NZ_JBPFSF010000023.1:0-3359 GCF_051106045.1 Paenarthrobacter sp. FR1
TAAGACCCACAGCGCCGATGGTACTGCACCCGGGAGGGTGTGGGAGAGTAGGACACCGCCGGACAACCATTCGAAGAGCCCCGACCACAGGTCGGGGCTCTTCACCTTTAACACCCACACAACAAACACGCGATGGCGCACGGCCTTAGTCCAAGGAGGCCCCTGCGGCCTTGAGCATCGCAATGAAACGGTCAACGTTGCCCACATCCACAACTCCGCTGCCGGCGGCCCGTTCTCCGCTGGCAGGGGCCAGTGCCGCCAATGCCTGATTCATCACGGATGGCTCCTCCAGCTCGCAAGCCGCTTGAGCCACAATGCACCAAGTAGCCTCAAGCAGGAGATCGTTGGGCGGATCCGGAAGCTGCCGAAGAGCCTCGATGGCCAGGCTTCGTTGGCCTTCCTGGGCCAACAGGAGCGGGCGCACCCAACGCTCGTGGGGGCCGAAATCACCTTCAGGGAGTTGCGCAGCGTCGCGGAGCTTCCTGGTGAATCCTGCCAACGCCAGAAGTCCCTCGCTGAACCCTGGCATCTTCCCGGGCGCATGTGGCGTCCCCGTGCTGCCCAGAAAGGTCCAACGAAACCACTGAGTGAATACCGTGGCCAGCGGTCTTTCGTGTCGCCCTGCCAATTGGTCGATGGCCTCCGCTTCGGCGCTGGCAGCATCGATGTCGTCCAGGGCGCACAGCGCCTGCATACGAATGAGGCGTCCGTTGATCTCAAAGGTGGGCGAATCGGCGTCGAGCGCTGTTGCTATCAACTGCCGGCCAATCGAATCCCTCTGGGCCGCCGACCCCGCCTGGGCGAATGCCTGCATGTACCGGGCGCTCAGGGCGAAGCAAAGGAGCTGTGCATCGCCCAGGCCGCGGGCTATCGACGCTGCTTCGTCCGCCTCTTCCTGACGGTTGGATGTTCCCCGGGACTCCATGGCGATTGTCGCCAGAAGGCGGGCGCGCGTGCGGTGGCTGAGGGGCGCGGTTGAGGTAAGCGCCTGCTCGGCAGCGGCGACGATGGCGGCAGCCGCATCAGGATCGTCTGAACGCGTCCAGATCCCGGGGACGTCGTAGCCGCCAACGATTCGGGCCACGAGTTCGGGATCGTTCAGCTCCTGCGCTGCGCGGATGGCTTCAAGGCGCTGGGTGCGCGCGGTCTGCAGATCGCCAGCGACGGCCAGGCTACCGAGCACTGCGTTCGACGCTTCCAACTGCGCCCGTGCGCCGCTCCGTGAATAGGCTGTGGCTGTCAAAGCCAAGCGCCCGCGCTCAGGTTCCAAGCCAGGATCCCTGCGCAGGATGCCGGCCTCCAAGTCCGCGAGGACAGGACTCGGATCCAGCCCGAGGTCATTGACAAACCGTTGGCGTGCCCGCCGAAGTGTCCCCAACGCATCACCCTGCCGATGCCCACGGTAGAGGGCCAGTGCCAGGAGACGCCACCCCTCCTCGCGCCAAGGATTGGCTGTCACGTGCGGCTCCAGCATGGTCACGGCATCGTCAGGCCGGCCGGCGGCTATGTGTGCTTGGGCTAAACGCTCGACGGCGGTCTGCCGCAGCTCACGGAGGCGGGTCACCTCGGCGTGGGCCCACGGTCTCTCGGCAAACTCTTCAAAAGCGTCGCCCTGCCATTCGGCCAGTGCCGCCGATAGGAGTGCGCCTGTCCCACCGGAACTTGCCCCTCTTGCTCCCGCCATTGCCGCTTCGAATCGCCAGGCGTCCACTGACTGGGGACCCAATCTCAGTGCATACCCGTCGCCGACGGTCACCAGCACTGCAGCCGGGGTCCGGGGTTGTCGGCGTGGTTCCAGGATGCGGCGGAGTTCGCCGATGAAGGTACGGACGGAGCCAACAGCCCCGGCGGGTGGCCTGCCATCCCAGAGCTCTTCTACCAGGGATGCCGTAGGGATCGCCCGACCCCGCTGCGCGACGAGTATGGCGATGACCTCCCGGTGCCGTCGCTTAGAGAGGTCCCGCATCAGTCCGTCCACAGTCACCTGGATGGGTCGAGGACATTGATCTGCGGGGGGCTCACAGGCCAATCGTAGTCAGAGGCCCCGACAACCGACGGCTGATTGGGCGCTGATTCGGTAGCAGGAGAGTGGAGTGACCACCAACGATTGGAGATTCCATGGCTTTGACCTTGTTGCCCGATGCCACCTACCACCGCGTCCCCGTAGCACCCGACGTCCAACTGAACGTGGCGGTCGCCGGGAGCGGACCCGCCGTCGTACTTTTACACGGGTTCCCCCAGACGCACCTCATGTGGCGGCACGTCGCCGCTGATCTGGCGACCGACCACACAGTTATTTGCCCTGACCTACGAGGCTACGGTGCGAGTGACAAGCCTGCGGAGAGAGGCGAAGAGACGTACTCAAAGCGGACCATGGCGGCCGATGTCGTAACTGCCGCCCGCTTCCTCGGTCATGAACGCTTCGCTTTGGCCGGGCATGACCGAGGTGCCCTTGTGGCCGTCCGCGCCGGCTTGGACCACCCCGATGCAGTGAGCCATCTTCTCGCCTTGGATGTGCTGCCAACGTTGGATATGTGGGACATCCTCCGGGGAGCGGAGGCCAAGGTGGCGTGGCACCTATATCTCATGGCCCAGCCGGCAGGGATCCCGGAACCGATGATCGAAGCCACGGCCGATTCCTTCTTTGCATCCTTCCTGGATGGGTGGACCGCTGATCCGGAAGCGATTCCTGACACGTATCGGGCTGAGTACCTCCGGGCGTCGCGCGAGGCGGTGGTGTCGATCGTGGCGGACTACCGAGCTTCGGCAGGGATTGACGTCGCGCATGACCGTGCCGATAGGGACGCCGGCCGCGCTTTGGCCATGCCCGTCACTGTGATGCAGCAGGATTGGGGCGCAGCGCTCGGTTACGACGCCAAGGCACTGTGGAGTGCCTGGGCGCCCAACCTTGAACATGTGACCACGAACTCCGGACACTTCATGGCGGAGGAGGATCCCGCTGCGGTGATTGCCGTCTTACGTGCGCTGATGACCCGCTAGGGGGGCAGGGTTCGACGGCGGGTGGTGGGGTTTGGTGGG
This sequence comes from Paenarthrobacter sp. FR1, assembly GCF_051106045.1. Classification (NCBI taxonomy): domain Bacteria; kingdom Bacillati; phylum Actinomycetota; class Actinomycetes; order Micrococcales; family Micrococcaceae; genus Paenarthrobacter; species Paenarthrobacter sp. FR1. Next base: position 3,040 of record NZ_JBPFSF010000023.1, read on the forward strand.
GTGGTGGGGGTGGGGTTTGGGGTGGATTTGCGTTGGGGTGGTGGGGCGTGTATTGTTTTCTGAGTCGCCGGGTGCGAAACGGAAAGCCGGAAGGTGTGTACGGTTCGGTAGGCGGCCAAAAATAACTCTTCTTTTCCAATGGCCCTGTTGTGGTGTGCTGCTTTTGTGGTGTGCTGTGGGGTGATGTTTTGGGGGGTCTGTTGTTTGAGAACTCAATAGTGTGCCAAGTTTGTTGATACCGATTGTTTTTTGATTGGTTGAATTTTGCCAGGTTGCTGCGCACCCCCGTGTGTGGTGGTCTGGTTTTCAGCTGGTTTCGA
>NZ_JBPFSF010000024.1:0-2179 GCF_051106045.1 Paenarthrobacter sp. FR1
TGGCCCGCCGGTTGGGGCGGGCCACCGGTGGTGGGGTTAGTTGCAGGTTGCTGCGTTGTAGGCGGCGGTCTTTGACACAGTGACGGGTTGGCCGTTGACTGTGGCTTTGGCTTCGACAGTTACTGAACCTGCTGGTACGGAGGCAGCGCGGGTGGTGAAGGCGTGGACGGCGTTCTTGCCCGGTTTGACTTCAGCGATGGTCTTGGTTCCGTAGGCCGAGGTGAAGGTGGCCTGGACCGACTTCGTGTCGTTGTTGGTCAGCTGCGCGGTCACGGTGACTTTCCCGGCAACGCATTTGGTGCTGGCCACTGCGGTGACGTTCAGTTGCGGTGCGGCCGGGACTGGGTTGGCGATCATTAGCCAGCTCAGCTGCACATCCGGGCCCCGGGTGGGGGTCAGTGAGAAGACCAGCTTCCCGTCCGTTCCTACCGTGATGTTTTGGTAGGCCGCGGACTGGTAGTCCCCGCTGTAGTCATGATCGGCCTCGACTACGGCGCCGTTGACGGTGACTTTCGCTCCGCGGTCATCCCATTGGGCCCACGGATCGTAGTATCCGGCGTAGACCGTGTAGGTACCCGGGGCAAGGTTGTTGAACTTGTAGCTCAAGTCCTTGCCGGCCTTGGCGTAACGGAGCGTGGTGAAGATGTTGCCGTCAGCGGTGCCTGTCACGCCGCTGCCTTCACTTTCATAACCCCAGGTCTTGCCCGTGACGGGGTCAGCACCGAAGGGCTGGTCCGCTGCGCTGTTCAGGACGGTGCCGTCCTGGGCTTCTGCTGCTGCCATCAACGCGGTCCAGTCAGCTGTTTGCTGCCCGCCGGCGTTGACCGCGTACTGGACACCCTCCGGGACCACCGGGATGGTCCGGGTGAACGTCCGGTTACCGAAACCAGGCAAGGTACCGGTGGCCGTGATGACACCGGCCGTGTTCGTGTTGCCCTTGACCTGCCAGGTCACCGGCTGGGTGGTGCTCTGCCCGTTCTGTGTGACCGTCACGTTGCTGACACTGAACGTTGAACCCACAGCCAGGCTCGCAGGAACACCGGTGACGTTCCAGACCGCGTTCGCGTCAAGATCCTCAAGCTTCCACTCTGAGGGGGTTTTCACGGCGAGGGTTTTGCCGCCTTCGCCCATCTGGATGGGCAACCACACCATCGGTGCGGTGGCCAAGGCCTGGTCCGATCCGCCGTTCCAACGGTCGCCCATGTAGATGAACTTGCCATTGGCCGGATCAACAGGGATCACCGAGGACGGCTGGGAATTATACGAGTTCCAGGACACGTCACTGCTGAACGGATCCCCCATGCCGGTCCACTCCCCCAGCATGCTGGTGGCCGTGCCGTACTGGGACGGGTTCGGGTCCCAGCCCTTGGTTCCCGAAGAGATGATGAAATAGCGGCCCTGGTACTTGAAAATGGCCGGTGATTCACGGGACCAGTCCACGAAGGCCCGCCGGTAGTCCACGCCCTCCACAGCCGTCTCCGGCGACGCCGACAGACCCGTGTAGTCAGCGTTGAGCTTGGAAATGAACATGGTCTTGTTCTCTTCGCTGGAGTAGATGATGTAGCCGGTGCCATCGTCATCCACAAAGAGGTTCATGTCCCTGGCCATGCCCGGATTGTTCGGGGCTTTGTTCGTCGGGTCCGAGGGGTCAGCGTGATGCAGCCGGTAGCTGTCGATGTAGCGGAACGGCCCAAACGGCGAATCCGAAACAGCAACACCGGCATTGGCTTTGGCATACTGCACGTTGTACTGATCCGTCGGACCATCAGCGTGGACCCACATGACCCACTTGTTGGTCGCAGCGTTGTAGATGACCTTGGGCCGCTCCAGGATCGCCGGGAGCCTGTCCCCCGAACGCACGGTGCCAAGATCCCTGTATACAGCGTTCTTCTGCGCGGTGGTGTAGCCCGAGTACAGGTTCTGGAAGTACGGATCGCTGGCGAACTGATCCGCCGAAGACATCGCCTTCAGCGCGACGCCCTCGTCCTTCCAGTTATACAAATCGTAGGAACTGTACGCATGGACACCCGGGGACGAATGGTACCCGTTGGTCCGGTCCTCGCCGTACAGGTAGTAGATGGTCTTGCCTGCGGAATCCTTGGACGTGACCACCTGGCCACCGTGGGCCTGGATCAGCTTGCCGTTGTTATCGCGCCAGTCCTGACCGGGCCGGAAACTG
>NZ_JBPFSF010000025.1:0-2154 GCF_051106045.1 Paenarthrobacter sp. FR1
CTAAGACCCACAGCGCCGATGGTACTGCACCCGGGAGGGTGTGGGAGAGTAGGACACCGCCGGACAACCATTCGAAGAGCCCCGACCACAGGTCGGGGCTCTTCACCTTTAACACCCACACACCAAACACGCGATGGCGCACGGCCTCGAGTGCATGCTAGTTTTTCAGTGATCGTGATCTAACAACAGGAGGTGAGACCCATGAACGCAGTATCCACCATGGGTGCTCCCCCGCTTTCCACGATCCCGCGACTGAGGTAGTCGCTGTTCGGGAGCGCCCCCTCGGCAATTCGCGAAAGGCGACTCCCATGAACACAACACCTTTTTCCAATGTGCAAGCCACCTCCACGTCGTCTCCAGAGCTGTTGGGCGACCAGGATCGGCCGCAGCTAGACAAGACTTTGTACGCGCTTCCCACAGGTGGGCGGGCGTTGGTCCTGGGTGGCGGCGGTTCGACTGGTAACGCTTGGCTCATCGGTGTCATCGCCGGCCTGTTCGAGGCCGGCTTGGACGTAACCACAGCCGACCTGACCATCGGAACATCGGCAGGCTCCACGGCTGCGGTGCAGGTCTCCGGCGCGTCGCCGACCGAGCTGCTTGCCGCCACCTTGGTGCCAGTACCCCAAACACGGTCAAATGCAGGCGGACCGGACCGGCCGCGCGTCAGGCCCGTAGTGGATCACATGGAGCGCATGCGCAAGATCATAGTTTCCGCTTCAGACGCTGCCGATATGCGCCGCAAAGTGGGGGCGTCCGCGCTCGAGATGGGTTCGGCGTCGGACGGTTCCTGGCAGGCGCAGTGGCGGACCGTCGTCGCCTCCCGTCTCCCCATCCAGCAGTGGCCGGAACGGCGGATACTGATCACGGCCGTGGACGCCGGTAGCGGTGAATCCGTGGTGTTCGACCGGCACAGCGGAGTCGACTTGGTGGATGCCGTAGCGGCAAGCTGCTCCAGTGGGCTTCCCTACAGGATCGGCGACGGCTACTACATCGATGGGGGTTACCGATCCAATGCCGAGAATGCCGACCTGGCAGCCGGTTCGGGGCGGGTTCTGGTCTTGGCGCCCTTCGGCGGCAGGTCACTGCATCCCAAGGAGTGGGGCACTGATCTTGCTACTCAGGTGGACCAACTGCGCGCAGGCGGCAGCAGGGTGGAAACGATCTTCCCGACCAGCGAATCCGGGCACATGTTCGGAACCAACGCGATGGACCTTTCGCTGCGGCCACCAGCTGCCCGTGCCGGTTACGTGCAAGGGAAAGACGTTGCCAGGGAACTCGCGGATTTCTGGCACTGATAGCAGGAGGGGCCCCCACGCAATGTGGGGGCCCTTCTGCGTTCTTGGACTTATAGGGTGGCTCGCTTCAGGTGTTTGGTGCCTTCGCAGCTTTGGCCGCGGCCTTGGCCGCCTGCTTGCTGGCGCGCACTTTGGCCAATGACTCTGGGTCCACGATGTCGGCCACGGATAAATAGGAGCCGTCCTCGCCGTAGTGGCCCGCGGCTTCACGCCACCCGGCTGCCTGCAGGCCGCATTGCTTGCCGAGGAGGGCCAGGAAGATCTTTGCTTTCTGGTCTCCGAAGCCTGGCAAGGCTTTGAGTCGACGGAGGACCTCGGCGCCGTCGGGGTCGCCGCTGGTCCAGATGGCCGTGGTATCTCCATCCCATTCACGGTGAACCGTTTCGGCGAGGGCCTGTACCCTGCCTGCCATGGAGCCCGGGAATCGGTGAACTGCCGGCCGCTCCTTGAACACTTCCACGAAACCGGCGGGATCGTAATCAGCGATCGTGCCCGGGTCCAAGGAACCGAGGCGCGTGCGGATCTTCTCAGGTCCGGCGAACGCTGACTCCATAGTGACTTGTTGATCGAGCAACATACCGGTCAGCAACGCAAAAGCGTCGTCACTGAGAAGTTGATCGGCGGCGGCATCTCCTGTGATGTGCAGTTCCATGGGTCCCATCCTCCCACCACCGTGCGGCGTCGTCATTTGCTACTGCGCACGGCCCTGCCGTCTTATGGATGGCAGCTCGCCAGGGGCAGGGTTCGACGGCGGGTGGTGGGGTTTGGTGGGGTGGTGGGGGTGGGGTTTGGGGTGGATTTGCGTTGGGGTGGTGGGGCGTGTATTGTTTTCTGAGTCGCCGGGTGCGAAACGGAAAGC
>NZ_JBPFSF010000026.1:0-1850 GCF_051106045.1 Paenarthrobacter sp. FR1
CTGCAGAACCGCGGGATCAAGGACACCACGGACCAGCAGGTCTGGGCGTTCCTTGGTGACGGGGAAATGGACGAGCCCGAGTCCCGTGGCCTGCTCCAGCTCGCCGCGAACGAGAACCTGGACAACCTGAACTTCGTGATCAACTGCAACCTCCAGCGCCTGGACGGGCCGGTGCGCGGCAACGGCAAGATCATGCAGGAACTCGAAGCGTTCTTCCGCGGTGCGGGCTGGAACGTGATCAAGGTCGTCTGGGGCCGGGAATGGGATTCCCTGCTCGAAAACGACGCCGACGGGGCGTTGGTGAAAATCATGAACGAAACCCCCGATGGTGACTACCAGACCTACAAGGCCGAGTCCGGCGGGTTCGTCCGGGAACACTTCTTCGGCAAGTCCCCGCAGACCAAGGACATGGTCGCGGACCTGAACGACGAGCAGATCTGGGGCCTCAAGCGCGGCGGTCACGACTACCGCAAGGTCTACGCCGCATACAAGGCAGCGACCGAGTTCAAGGGCAAACCCACCGTGATCCTGGCCAAAACCGTCAAGGGCTACGGCCTGGGCCCGCACTTCGAGGGCCGCAACGCGACCCACCAAATGAAGAAGCTCACCATGGAAGACCTCAAAGCCTTCCGTGACCACCTGCGCATCCCCATCACCGACGAACAGCTCGACGCCGACCTCTACCGGCCCCCGTACTACCACCCCGGCATGGACGCCCCGGAAATCAAATACCTCATGGAACGCCGCGCCGAACTTGGCGGGTTCGTGCCCGAACGACGCCGCACCCACACCCCCGTGACCCTGCCCGAGGCCAAATCCTACGAGGTCGCCAAACGCGGGTCCGGGAAACAACAAGCCGCGACCACCATGGCCTTCGTCCGGCTCCTCAAAGACCTCATGCGGGACAAGAACTTCGGCGCCCGGTTCGTGCCCGTCGTCCCGGACGAATCCCGCACCTTCGGGATGGACGCGTTCTTCCCGACCGCGAAAATCTACAACCCCAAAGGCCAGAACTACCTCTCCGTGGACCGCGACCTCGTCCTGGCCTACAAAGAATCACCCGCAGGCCAACTGATCCACCCCGGCATCAACGAAGCCGGCGCCGTCGCAGCCTTCACCGCCGCCGGCACCGCCTACGCCACCCACGGCGAACCCCTGGTCCCGATCTACGTGTTCTACTCCATGTTCGGCTTCCAACGCACCGGAGACTCCTTCTGGGCCGCCGCGGACCAAATGACCCGCGGCTTCATCATCGGCGCCACCGCAGGACGAACCACCCTCACCGGCGAAGGACTCCAACACGCCGACGGGCACTCCCCCATCCTGGCCTCCACCAACCCCGCCGTCCGCACCTACGACCCCGCCTACGGCTACGAAATCGGCCACATCATCCGCCACGGCCTCGAACAAATGTACGGCGAGACCAGTGATGATAAGAACGTGATGTACTACCTCACCGTCTACAACGAGCCCATCACCCAACCCGCCGAACCCGACAACCTCGACATCAACGGACTCCTCAAAGGCATCTACCACCTCGCCGACGCCCCCGAGGCCACCACCGGAAACGGAAACCGCCCCACCGCGAACATCCTCGCCTCCGGCGTGTCCGTGCCCTGGGCCCTCGAAGCCCAAAAAATCCTCAACGACGACTGGGGAGTCGCCGCCACCGTCTGGTCCGTGACCTCCTGGAACGAACTCCGACGCGACGGACTCGACGCCGAAGAACACGCCTTCCTCAACCCCGGCCAACCCGCCCGCACCCCGTTCATCACCGAACAACTCGCCGGCACCACCGGACCGGTCATCGCCGTGTCCGACTACATGAAAGCCGTCCCCGACCAAATCCG
>NZ_JBPFSF010000027.1:0-1127 GCF_051106045.1 Paenarthrobacter sp. FR1
AACAACGAGTGGGTGCGGCGGCATAACAACCGGAACTGGCTTGAGCAGTTTGGTGACAGCCTCTGGGGTGAGGAGGCGCGTCCGAATATGGAGCCGGGGAACGCGCCGTCGTTCCCTTCGGAGTCTCCGGGTTCGGGGTCGCGGGAGACTCCGGGCCCGGGTGGCGGGTATGGGGGCGGGGCGTCGTCGGCGCGTCCGGAGTCGTTGCGGAGTTTCGCGGCGTCCTCGCGTGGGCTTGATGAGGGTGTTGCGTCGGTGCCGGGGTCCTTGGAGTCGGAGTTGTCTTCGTTCGCGGACCGGTGCGGGTGGGGCCGGATCGATGCTGCTGGTGTGGTTGCGGCGTTCCGGCAGTATTTGATGGCGAATGAGGCTGATGCGGGGTGGGCGGTGGTGGTCGCGGATGCGTTTGCTGCCGCTGGTGGTGAGGGCGCGGTTTCGACCCTGTCGGACGCGGCGGTGAACGAGGCGTTGGCCGCGGCGGGGGTGTCGGGGACCCGGACGGGCCTGGTCATTGATCCGCCCACGGCGGCCGGGGCGGTGCCCTCGAGTGGGTATGCGAATGATCCGGTGAACACGGCCACGGGTAATTTTATTGAGCCGGAAACGGATCTGGGGTTCGCCGGGGCGGCCGCGGGCCTGGTTCTCACGCGGATGTATAACTCCCTCGGCTCGGGCCTGGCCGGTGACGGGGTGTTTGGTCCGGGGTGGGCGTCGGTGCTGGATCAGCACTTGGTCCTCACCGATGAGGGCTGCCGGTGGGTGATGGCTGATGGGCGGGCGGTGGATTTCCCCCGTGAGGGTACGGGCTGGGCCCGCGCGGTCGGAGAGAACTTTTGGCTCACCCGCCACCCGGCCACGGAACCGTTCCTGGCGGAGCTGACCTCGGTCCCTACAGGTGTCACTGAGGTGTTGGTCGTGGCCGATAACCAGGGCGGCTGGTGGGCTTACACCACCGCCGGCGTGTGGCTGGGGACCGGGGCGGGGCCCGGGCGAACCATCTCGGCCCACCGCAGTGAAGCGGTCGACGGCGGCGGGCCGGGGGCGGTTGACCGGTTGGTGCATGTGCGGGGCCGGTTCGTGGAGATTGATTACGTCGGTGGTGTGGTGGCGGTGGTTCGTTCATCGGA
>NZ_JBPFSF010000028.1:0-1078 GCF_051106045.1 Paenarthrobacter sp. FR1
TTGCCCCGGATGGGGGCCGGACGGTGTTCGAGTACGCCCCCAACGGGGAACTGTCCCGCACCACGGACCCGCTCGGCCGCAGTATCGAGCGGGTGGTTGATGAGCTCGGGAACCTCACCGCCGCGGTGTTGCCCGACGGGGCGTCGTGGGGGTTCACCCACGACAACCTCTCCAGGCTCATCGCGGTGACGGACCCTGCCGGGCATGACTGGGTGCGGGAGTACGACACAGTCGGTGCTCTCACCGGGGTTGTTGATCCGACCGGGGTCCGGACCGGAGCGGTCACCGACCGGATCAACGGGACCGCGACCCTGACCGACGCGTTTACCACCACGGCTTTGAGTTTTGATGAGTACGGCCGCCCCACCCGGGTCGAGTCCGCGGATGGGTCCGCGGAGCTGGTGTCTTATGACGCGGCGGGGAACCCGGTCGAGTTGGTCGATGGTGAGGGCGGGTTGACGGTCTTGGGCCGCGATGCTGCCGGGAAGATCACTTCGATCACCTCACCCACGGGGGCGGTGACCCGGTTCGAGTATGACCACTGCGGCCGACCCTTCCGCAGTATTGACCCGGTAGGGGCGGTCACGGAATTGTCCTACGACCCGGACCAGCGCCTCACCGCGAGGAGACTGCCGAGCGGGGAGGTCGAGACGTTCGCCTACGATGCGTGTGGGCGGTTGACCGCGAAGCATACTCCCGGGGAGGGTACGGCCCGGTACGGGTACGACCGGTGCGGGCGGCTGAGCTTCTCACAGGATTCCTGGTACGGGACCCGCCGCTTTGAATACAACCTCGCCGGGGAGTTGACCGGGACCATCAACGGGGTGGGGGGCAGGACCCGGTTCGAGTACGACACCCGCGGCCGGCTCACTAGGATCACGGACCCCACCGGTGGGGTGACCACCCGGACGTATACGGCCACGGACCAGGTCGAGACGGTCACGGACCCGCTCGGGCGGGTCACCACCGCCACGTATGACCCGGCGGGGCGGCAGTTGTCCCAGACGGACCCGGACGGGCACACCACCACCTGGAGCTACGACACCGCCGGTCGGGAAGCGTCGGCCTCGGTGGACGG
>NZ_JBPFSF010000029.1:0-999 GCF_051106045.1 Paenarthrobacter sp. FR1
GCCCACCGCAGTGAAGCGGTCGACGGCGGCGGGCCGGGGGCGGTTGACCGGTTGGTGCATGTGCGGGGCCGGTTCGTGGAGATTGATTACGTCGGTGGTGTGGTGGCGGTGGTTCGTTCATCGGATGGACGCCGGGTTGAGTACGGGTATGACGCCACGGGCCGGTTGGTCACGGTGGGCACGGAGACCGGCACCCGGGTGTATCGGTGGAACGAGCAGGGCCTGATCGGTTCGGTGGTTTCGGCTGCGGGTGTGGTGGAGGCCGAGAACAGCTATGACGAGGCCGGCCGGGTTGTTTTGCAGGTCACACAGCATGGGCGGCGGACGAGGTTCGCGTATCTGCCGGGCCGGGTCACGGTGGTCTCCGATGAGGACGGGTCGCGGTCTAATTCGTGGGTTGCTGATGGCAAGGGCCGCCTGGTGGGGGTGTTGGATGCGGAGGACCGGCGTCAGTCCATGTCTTATGACGGGCACGGGAATTTGGTGTCTTTGACCGAGCGTGACGGTGCTGTCACCGTCCACGGCTATGACACCCGTGGACGGAAGATCCGGACCGTGACCCCGGAGGGCGCGGACCTGACGTATGGGTGGGACGACCACGACCGCATCACCACCCTGGTCACCGCGTCCGGTGCCGTCGTGGCTTATGAGTACGCCGATGACCTGTCCCGGGACCCGTCCGTGGTGGTGGATCCGTTGGGTGGCCGGACCGTGCTGGTGTGGCGGGACGGGCTCCTGACCCAGGTCACCGACCCTGCAGGGGTCACGATCGGCTTTGAGTACGACACGTTCGGGGACCTGACTGCCACGTCCAACGCCGCCGGAGATACCGCCCGGATTGTCCGGGACCGGGCGGGTCGTCCGGTGACGGCGTTGACCCCGTCGGGTGCTGAGACCCGGTTCGGTTATGACGCTGCCGGGGTGTTGGTGCGTCGGGTGGATCCGGACGGGGCGGTGTGGGCGTTCGAGCACGACACCGCGGGCCGGACCACCGCAGTG
>NZ_JBPFSF010000030.1:0-928 GCF_051106045.1 Paenarthrobacter sp. FR1
CAGTCCGACCCCGACTTCCTCACCAAAATCGCCAAACGCTGGGCCGACCTCATCGACCAAGACGGCCCCGAACCCACAGAAGAAACCCTCCGCCAACTCCAAGGCGCATTCCTCCGCCGCCGACGCCGCCACGGACTCCACCACCTGGAAATCTTCGCCACCGACGAACAATACGAAACCCTCGCCACCGCCATGAACACCGCCACCAACCCCCGACACCAAACCACCGGCACCGGCACCGGCACGGGCACGGGCACGGGCACGGGCAGCGGGACAGAAACCCACGATGGAACCGGCACCGGAGCCCCCAACCGATCACCCGCCCCGGACCGGGGAGCCTTCCCGGACCTGGACCGCCGCTCCCGGGCCCAGAAACTCCTCGACGGCCTCGTCGGAGCCTGCAGCGTCGCGATGACCACCGGGAAACTACCCTCCAACGGCGGACTCCGCCCCCAACTCACCATCACCATCGACCACCGCGAGCTCTTCAAACAACTCACCGGCACCCAACTCCCGGACACCCCCAGCACACCAAACAAACCCAGCACCAGCACCGGCACCGCGACCTTCACCGGCCCGATCCACCCCAACACCATCCGCAAAATCGCCTGCGACGCCGACATCCTCCCCGTCCTGCTCGGCAGCCAATCCCGCGTCCTGGACATCGGCCGGACCACCCGGATCTTCCCACCCCACATCCGCAAAGCCATCACCGCCCGCGACGGCGGCTGCGCCTTCCCCGACTGCACCATGCCCGCACCCTGGTGCGAAGCCCATCACATCACCTACTGGTCCCACCAAGGCACCACAGGAACCGAAAACGGCACCCTGCTCTGCAGCCACCACCACCACCTCATCCACAAAGAACAATGGCGCATCGACACCACCACCGGCGTGCCCTGGTTCATCCCCCCACCCCACATCGACC
>NZ_JBPFSF010000031.1:0-645 GCF_051106045.1 Paenarthrobacter sp. FR1
GACTCCGAAGGGAACGACGGCGCGTTCCCCGGCTCCATATTCGGACGCGCCTCCTCACCCCAGAGGCTGTCACCAAACTGCTCAAGCCAGTTCCGGTTGTTATGCCGCCGCACCCACTCGTTGTTCCGCCGACGCCGGTCATCCTCGTCCCGCGCCTCGGAAATCATGGTCCCCACATACCCGGCAACCGTGCGCAGCGCCGCGGCCAGTGACTCCGCGTCCCGGGACGCCGTGGCCGCGTTCGCCGCGAACACCTCCGAAAAATGCCCCCGGAAATCCTCCCGCGCCCCCGACACCAACGGGGCCCGCGACCCCGAATGCTCCTGAACCCGCGACGCTGCCGACTCAAAAGCACCCTTCACCGACTCGGCAACCCCATACACAAACCGGCCACCATGGGCATCATCGGAATCCGGCAACAACGGCATCTCAACGAACTCGGTCACAACCAAAGCCCCCCACAGAACAAGAACGCGAACAAAACCAACAACACAGCGCAACGGCCGGGCAACCACACCACGCATCAACGCAGCACGATCACCCGGCCCCCACCAAAACCAACTACAAAATCAGGCCCCGCCGCCGGCAGAGAAAATATCCTGCGAAATCTTCTGCAACTGACCCCGCAACTGCTCCAACTCCTCC
>NZ_JBPFSF010000032.1:0-622 GCF_051106045.1 Paenarthrobacter sp. FR1
GAACACGCCCGCCGCTATGAATACGCCTGGCCCGGGGAAATGATCCACGTCGACGTGAAGAAGCTCGGCAGGATCCCCGATGGCGGCGGCCATAGGAGCCTTGGCCGGGTAGCCGGGGAGGCCAACTCCCGGGCCCGGAATCTGGCTGAAGGGGCCCGCAAGAACAGAGGCCTCCGCCGTGGATATACATTCATCCACCATGCCGTCGATGACCACTCCCGCTACGTCTACTCAGAGATCCACGCCGATGAGACCAAGGAAACCGCCGCCGCTTTCATGCGTAACGCGATCGCCGCGTTCGCAGCCCACGGGGTGAAGATACAGCGCGTGCTGACCGATAACGGCTCCTGCTACCGGTCTCGACTCTTTGCTCAGACTCTCACGGAGGCAGGTATCCGACACAAACGCACCAGACCCTACCGACCCCAGACCAACGGCAAAGTAGAACGCTTCAACCGCATCCTTCTAGAAGAATGGGCTTACGCCCAGACCTACACTTCAGAGGCCGCACGCCAAGCCTGCTACCCGGACTTCATCGAGCACTACAATCAACGCAGGCCACACACCGCACTCAAAGGCGCCTCACCCATCAGCCGCGTCACCAACCAACCGGGATAGTACA
>NZ_JBPFSF010000033.1:0-569 GCF_051106045.1 Paenarthrobacter sp. FR1
AGGTTGGACGTGGCTGCAGGAGAAGAGACCTCACACATCCTCAGCGGGTTGACTGCCCAGCTGCCTGATCGTGATCCGGAAGAGACCGCGGAGTGGATTGAGTCCCTTGATGCGTTGATCGCGGAGCAGGGTACTGAGCGTGCGCAGTACATTATGCGTTCGTTGTTGCAGCGTGCTGGTGCCCGGTCGGTGGGTGTGCCGATGGTGACGACCACTGATTATGTGAACACGATCCCGGTGGACCAGGAAGCGCCGTTCCCGGGGAACGAGGAGTTCGAGCGCCGGTATCGGGCGTATATGCGCTGGAACGCTGCGGTCATGGTCCATCGTGCGCAGCGCTCCGATATTGGTGTGGGCGGGCATATTTCCACGTATGCCGGTGCCGCGACGTTGTACGAGGTGGGGTTTAACCACTTCTTCCGCGGTAAGGACCACCCTTCGGGTGGGGACCAGGTGTTCTTCCAGGGCCACGCCTCTCCGGGCATGTACGCCAGGGCGTTCATGGAAGGCCGGTTGACCGAGGAGGACCTGGACGGGTTCCGTCAGGAAAAGTCCAAGGCCGGGCATGC
>NZ_JBPFSF010000034.1:0-524 GCF_051106045.1 Paenarthrobacter sp. FR1
GTATCGGTGTGGGTGCGGGTGTGCTCTGCAAGGTTCCCTCCCCGGTACACCCATTCCTGGGTGTACTGGCCCGCGGTCGCGGAGGTGACCCGCCCGGACGGGTCATACGCGAAGGCCGCGTCCCCCAGCAACGGGTTCGAAACCTTCACAACCCTCCCGGCGGGGTCGCGGGTGTAGGTGGTGGTGGTTCCGGTGGGGTCGGTGAACACGGTGCGGTTCCCGTCGCCGTCGTAACCCCACGACAGTGCCTGCGTCCCGTTCCCGTTGGACTTTCGGGTGAGGAGTCCGCGCCGGTCAAAGCACAGTTCGTGCTCCACCGCGTACCCCGCCCCGCCGGTGTGGTCCGTGATGACCACCCGCCGGCCCGCCGTGTCGCGTTCGATGGCGGCGATCAGTGCCCCGTCCACCGAGGCCGACGCTTCCCGACCGGCGGTGTCGTAGCTCCAGGTGGTGGTGTGCCCGTCCGGGTCCGTCTGGGACAACTGCCGCCCCGCCGGGTCATACGTGGCGGTGGTGACCCGCCC
>NZ_JBPFSF010000035.1:0-512 GCF_051106045.1 Paenarthrobacter sp. FR1
TCCGATGAACGAACCACCGCCACCACACCACCGACGTAATCAATCTCCACGAACCGGCCCCGCACATGCACCAACCGGTCAACCGCCCCCGGCCCGCCGCCGTCGACCGCTTCACTGCGGTGGGCGGAGATGGTTCGCCCGGGCCCTGCCCCGGTCCCCAGCCACACGCCGGCGGTGGTGTAAGCCCACCAGCCGCCCTGGTTATCGGCCACGACCAACACCTCAGTGACGCCTTCGGGTACGGAGGTCAGCTCCGCCAGGAACGGTTCCGTGGCCGGGTGGCGGGTGAGCCAGTAATTCTCTCCGACCGCGCGGGCCCAGCCCGTACCCTCACGGGGGAAATCCACCGCCCGCCCGTCAGCCATCACCCACCGGCAGCCCTCATCAGTGAGGACCAAGTGCTGATCCAGCACCGACGCCCACCCCGGACCAAACACCCCGTCACCGGCCAGGCCCGAGCCGAGGGAGTTATACATCCGCGTGAGAACCAGGCCCGCGGCCGCCCCGGCGAA
>NZ_JBPFSF010000036.1:0-511 GCF_051106045.1 Paenarthrobacter sp. FR1
AGGTTCTTGAGCTGGACAAACTCAGGACCCATCTGGACCTTGGCCTTGATCCACTCAGGCTTACGTTCAACCGGTACCGCAGAATTACGCTGCTCAACGCGCAGCAACTTACGGCCTTCAGGTGCGAGTGTCATGGGGTTCCTTTGAGTTGTTTTCAGCATTCGACGACGTTGACGGCGAGGCCGCCCATCGCGGTTTCCTTGTACTTATCGGACATGTCCCTGCCCGTCTCACGCATGGTCACGATCACCTCATCGAGGGAGACCCGGTGCGTCCCATCGCCCCACAACGCCATCTTCGCCGCGTTGATCGCCTTCGCCGCCGCGATCGCGTTCCGCTCAATACACGGAATCTGCACCAACCCCCCGATCGGATCACACGTCAACCCCAGGTTATGTTCCATCGCGATCTCCGCAGCGTTCTCCACCTGACCCGGCGTACCACCCATCACCTCAGCCAACCCCGCAGCAGCCATCGACGACGCCGAACCAACCTCCCCCTGACACCCCAC
>NZ_JBPFSF010000037.1:0-506 GCF_051106045.1 Paenarthrobacter sp. FR1
CACGAACTGAACCCGGGTACCGGGGTGGAGTTGCTGATCCCGGACTTCTCCGGCAAGCCTGAGCACATCGCGGCGATCTGTGATTCCAAGCCCGAGGTGTTCGCGCACAACGTGGAGACCGTGCCGAGGATTTTCAAGCGGATCCGTCCGGCGTTCCGGTACGAGAGGTCCCTGGATGTCATTACCCAGGGCCGGGATTTGGGCATGGTGACCAAGTCCAACCTGATCCTGGGCATGGGCGAGACCCGGGAGGAAATCTCCGAAGCCCTGCGGGACCTGCACCAGGCCGGGTGTGACCTGATCACCATCACCCAGTACCTGCGCCCTTCCGAGCGGCACCTCCCGGTGGACCGGTGGGTCAAGCCCCAGGAATTCGTGGACCTCCAGCACGAGGCCGAGGAGATCGGCTTCCTGGGTGTCATGTCCGGGCCGTTGGTGCGGTCCTCGTACCGGGCAGGCCGTTTGTGGGCCACCGCGATGCGGAAGAAGGGCTGGGAAATCCCCGC